>NZ_JACOPC010000006.1:0-338347 GCF_014288035.1 Hungatella sp. L36
TCTTCCGATCTAGGGAGGGAACCGCTCAGGGATTCCCTCCCTGTCGCCCCCGCTTCCGTTTCCGGCTAGGCTGTGAAAAAGTCCGCTGATTACTGGCTCCACAAGGTGAAAAAAAGTTACCCCAAAATCAGTAAGAACCTGTGTTTTCTCGCAAAAGGTGAGTTAAACGTACAACGTGCAGGAGAAATCTGTTTTTTACAGCCAGTTCCATAATGGGTGTCCAATGATGTCTTTTCACTCCTTGTGGAGCCAGTACACAGCGGACTTTTTCACAGCCTGACCGGAAAAGGGAGAGCGGGCGGCAGGGAGGGAAAGGTGAATGATGGAGAGGTCGGTGGGACTTAGGGCGAACAGCCGCCGGAGCAGGGGCAAAATCACGTTTTCAGGACGCGATTTTGCGGGCACTGAGAGCGAACGCATCAGGCGTTCGGTCGAATTGCCCGGGACCCCTGCGGAGGGGGCTGTTCGCCCTTAGTCCCACCCCCTCGGAATCCCTGAACCTTTCCCTCCCTGCCGCCCGCTCTCCCTTTTCCCCGATCCCCTATGCAAAAGTCCGCATCCCTTCCTCCACAAAAAAGGGACGTACCCGCAAATGCCATTCAGTTCAGCATTTGTCAGATACGCCCACAATTCCTTTATGTATGATTATAATGAAACAATCACATCGGCCTGCGCGTTCTCAGGCAGATTCTCTGCGTCCATGGATACGCTGAGAACGAAGGTCACGTGATACTTTTCACCGATTCTTTCCAAAGTCGTGATGGTGTCTGTAATATCTTCACCTTCTAAACAGGACAGTTTTAAAAAGCTGTCTAAAAACATCATTTCCAAATCGTGATCCTGTGAAATGATTCCACAGATAAAACCAATAAATCCTTCGCTCGATTCAATCGGGTACTCTTTGACATTAATGAGACGAATCTTGTTGCTTAACTCATACATGTGTTTGGAACTCTTGTCTAAATAGACGATGGATCCCTTGGAATCCCTGATGGCGGAATTGGCCCTATCCAACAGATGTTTTGTCTTCCCCTTACCCTTTTTTCCTGCTATTATCTGCACCATAGCGATCTCCTCCTTGAGTTATATGATTTGTATAAAAAGTCTATTAATATTAAAGTAATTATAGTACAAATCCCCATAAAACGCAACGACTAATCTACAATTTTATTCAATATATTTGACATATTATCGTAAAGGCCCGTTCTATCAGGGGCTTTTAAGACAACGGAAATATATTCCATCCCTGAAGAGCCGCTGCTGCCCATGATCAGACAGCTTCCCGCAGCCTTTGTCGTGCCTGTTTTGCCGCCCAGCGCAGTCAGTCCTTCCGGCATATCCCGTTCACCGGTCATATACCAGTTGCTCTGCTTCCAGGTCTTTGTCAGCGTATCTCCCGAGGCCGTCGCGTAGACAGCGTCATAGGATGACGTACCGATCACCTTCCTGAAATCAGGATATTTCATGGCCTCATTGAAAATCAGATACAGATCGTATGCGGTCGTATAGTGGTTTTCATCGTTTAAGCCATGGGGATTGACGAAATGTGTCCCTGTCGCTCCCAGCTTTCTCGCCTCTTCATTCATACGGTCGGCAAACTTCTCAATACTGCCATCCATGTGGACTGCAATCGCAGCGCCGGCGTCATTGCCGGAAGGCAGCATAAGACCGTAGAGCAACTGCTCCATAGTCAGTTTATCGCCCGGTTTGATGCCGCATAAGGTCGCACCGCTCTCCGTAATCACCGCTTCCTCCGGTACCGTTACCTCGTCGGACAGATTCCCGTATTTGATCGCCAGCAGAGCCGTCATCGTCTTGGTGATGCTGGCCGGATACAGCTTTTCAAAGGGATTCTTTCCGAAAATCACCGTTTTATCCGACAGGTCAAAGACCGCCGCCGCTTCCGCGGTAACCGCCTGATCTGTGGATGGAGTGTCCGCCGTGACGACACAGAGATTATGTGCAAAACTCTCTGCCCTGTCCGATAGCGCAGTTCCTTCATATAGAGCCGTCCTTTGCGCGAAGTCATAGGGATTATCCAGTTTTTTTAAGCTGGAGCAGCCCGACAGCATGGTCACGCATAAAAACGCGCAGCCGGCTTTCATCGTAATTTTCTTTTTCACTTACAGACTCCTACTTATACATCTCACGCCACTCTAAGTCACCGCGGTCCAGAGACTTGATTAAGAGTTCTGCGGTCGCCAGGTTTGTTGCCAGCGGGATATTGTGCATGTCGCAGGTTTTCATGATATTAACGAGGTCCGGCTCATGAGCCTTTGATGAGAGCGGGTCTCTCAAAAAGATCACCAGATCGATCTCGTTGTGCTCAATCTGGGCTCCCAGCTGCTGCTCACCGCCTAAATGACCAGCCAGGTACTTGTGGATATTTAAATTCGTGACCTCTTCAATCAGACGGCCAGTGGTCCCTGTCGCGTACAGGGTGTGCTTGCTTAAAATCCCCCGGTAGGCGATGCAGAAGTTCTGCATCAGTTTTTTCTTTGAATCATGTGCAACTAATCCTATATTCATAACGATATACCTCCTTAATAATTACCAATT
Source organism: Hungatella sp. L36 (assembly GCF_014288035.1). NCBI lineage: Bacteria > Bacillati > Bacillota > Clostridia > Lachnospirales > Lachnospiraceae > Hungatella > Hungatella sp. L36. The sequence goes on from NZ_JACOPC010000006.1 coordinate 2,560, forward strand.
TTGCGTTGCAATCCAACATTCAGAACAAGGCCCATCCCGATAAAGATGCTGATCAGGGAACTGACTCCCGAGCTGATAAACGGAAGCGGCAGGCCGGTATTGGGGAAAATCTGTGTCGCTACGGCGATGTTGGCAAAAGCCTGAAATCCGATAAGCGCCGCCATGCCGGTGCAGATCAGCCGCCCCGCCATGTCTCTGGATTTGTACGCCAAGCGCAGACATTCAAATACGATGAGACCGAAGAGCACAATGACGGTTACCCCGCCGATAAAGCCCAGCTCCTCTCCGATAATTGCAAAGATGAAATCTGTCTCTCCGGTGGTGCCCAGCCAGTTTCCATCCTTTACGGATGCGATAGTCGTATTAAAAAGTCCCTTCCCCTGAAGCTGTCCGGAACTGATTGCCATGATAGAATTCTTCTGCTGATACATATTCTCCGCGTACTGTTCCGCATGCGGATAGATCCACGCCAGAATACGTCTCGCCTGGTAATCGTGGATAAAGGGGATCAACCCCTGCGTCAGCAGATAGATAAATAATGCGCCTGCAGGTATGGCAACCGCAAGCACGCCGCCGATCCAGCGGTAACTGATGCCAGCTGTATACACCATACAGAGTATGATGACAATGACAACCAGACTGGTGGATAAGTTCGGCTCCGCGAAAATAAGACCGATGGGTATTACGGCCAGTATGGCCGCGATCCCCACCATAACAGGCATATTCATCTTTTCCTGATATTTATTCCAATACCAGGAAAAGAATACAATAAGCCCAATCTTCACGAATTCGGAAGGCTGTATCCGGCCGATACCCGGAACGTCGATCCACCTTGTGGCTCCGCCTGCCGTGTGACCCATCACCAGCACCGCACCTAAAAGAAGGATGCATACTGCGTAATCCAGCGCATATAAATTAATAATTCTATGATAATCGATGATGGAAAGCCCTATGGCCAGGGCAAATCCCACCAGGATACCGATTATCTGTTTTGTAACCGTCGAGGAATCCTGTCCGGATGCACTTGCAACCACGAGAATCCCAATGACGGATAACGCCACCATGTAAAGAACCAAACGGTAATTATAGTATTTAAAATTGTAGTCAAAAAACATAGTCAGTATATCCCCTTGTCAGGTATATCGCGAATAGGGATGTTCGCATAAAGCACCGGCATATAGCTGTCACAGTCCGGCTGCTTCATCTTCGTCATCTGTATCTCTATTCTGTCGGAATCAACATCCATGTATCTCGATATCACATGGATCATGTCGTCTTTTATCATCTGCATCACTTCAGGAGAACAGTCCGCCTTGTCCGCAACCAGCAAAAGTTTCAGACGATTTCTTGCAATCTCTCCTGAATTCTTCTTACGGAATACAGGAAACAGGCTCATCTCATCCCTCCTACGCTCTCTTCAAGAGGTTGGAAAGCTTAAAGAAAAACCCTCCACGCGCCGCCATATTCAAAAGCGGCACCGTTTCGCCGGTTATACGTTTGCAAATGTCCATATAAGCCTGTCCGGCCGGTGTTCCTATGCCAACCAGAGGCTCTCCCTGATTGGTGGATATGACGATGTCCTCGTCATCCGGGACTGCACCGATGATATCAATGGCCAGAATGTCCATCACGTCATCGAGGGACATCATATCCCCGCGTCTCACCATATCCATACGGATCCGGTTCACCACCAGATCGATGGTTTTCATGCCGGAGGCTTCCAGGAGCCCGATAATGCGGTCCGCATCACGGATCGCCGATACTTCGGGTGTCGTTACCACAAGCGCCCTGTCGGCGCCGGCGATGGCGTTCTGAAACCCCTGTTCGATGCCAGCCGGGCAGTCCAGAAGTACATAGTCGAACTCTTCCCGCAGATCATCAACAAGTTTCACCATCTGGCCCGGATTCACCGAGGTCTTGTCCCTGGTCTGAGCCGATGGAAGCAAAAACAGATTTGGATATCTTTTGTCTTTTATCAGGGCCTGCTTCATACGGCAGTTGCCTTCTACCACATCTACAAGATTGTAGACAATGCGGTTTTCCAGTCCCATGACCACATCTAAGTTCCTGAGTCCTATATCTGTATCGATAAGAACTACCTTTTTCCCCAGAATGGCCAGGCCGGTACCAACATTGGCAGAGGTTGTTGTCTTGCCTACCCCGCCTTTTCCGGAAGTAATGACAATGATTTCACTCATCTCATATCCTCCTGATTCAATCCATATTCTATTCTACATTAATTTTCGGAATATTTCCACACTTTTTTTCATTGGTTTGATAGAGACTTTATTTCCATCCAGTGAAGCGGTCATCGGTCCGCGGCCCAGCTTCTTCCCACGGCCGTCAAGCCGTGAGGTGCAGTCTGCGATGCGAAGCTGCGTCGGCGCCATGGTCAACGCCACAATCACAGCGCCCTCATTGCCCGCAACACCCGCGCATACGGTGCCGTACAGCGCGCCGAGAACGATCACGTTCCCCTTCGCCATAACCTTGGAGCCTCGTTCCACATCTCCGATGATAATGATGCTGGCTTCCGATTCCAGCGTCTCTCCGTCCTGTAAATTTCCTTTAAAGAATTGTCCCGTCTGGCAGGACAGTTCCATCAGTTTCTCATTCAGTGCTTTTTCGCAGCGTTCGATGCGGTTAGCGTCCGTATCAACGAGGCAGACGATCTCTAAATTGGAGTTCTCCATAATCTGGTTTACAACCGCAAATTCCTCTTCCGCCGTCAGTTTTCTTCCCTCCAGCGTCAGCGTCATCTGGGCCGAGCCCCAGAACTTCGTGTTGTCCCCGAACTTCCTGCCGATATCGGCAAGAAGCGTCTGAAACGGGACCTCCGGTTCCAGATATACGGTCATACCCGCCTTGTTGCTTTTAATCACTACGGTATTATGCATCATATCCACCTGACCTTTTCTCTCACCCTTCTTAATCGCGAATCGTGACATTCGCCGCATCACGCGCACCGGCACTCAGGATCGATTCCAAATCAATCTCTCCATAATAGTACTGATACACGCTCTTTGCTATATTCGCGGCATTGGAAGCCGAATATCCGAACGGAATGTTCACGGTAACACAGATCTCCGGATTGTTATATGGCGCATAGGAAATAAAGAACGCGTGGTTAGGCTTATTTTTTGCCTCCTGGGCCGTACCGGTCTTGCCGGCGATCGGAACCTCCAAATCGGCAAACAGCTTCTTCGCCGTACCACTGGCGATAACTTCCCTCATTCCCTGCTGTACAGTATCCCACGTTGAATCCGCCGCGTCAATATGAGAAGAAATCTCAGGGGTATAATCTTTAATCAGATTACCTTCAGAATCGGTTGTCTTATCCAGTAAGCTGAGTTCGAATACATTACCCCTGCTGGCGATCGCCGCCACATATCTCGATAACTGTACATTGGTATAGGCGTGGTTACCCTGTCCCATGGCGGAACGCTCCGGGTCGATGTCTGAAATCTGAGGCTCCAGCTCGTCGATTTCCACGCCGGATTTATGATCCAGTCCGAACAGGGCTGCGTATTTATGCAGCTTATCCAGTCCGAGAGACGGAACGTAGTTGCCGTCGGCATCCATGGACAGCCTGTGTCCAAGGTCCGCAAAGAAGAAGTTGCAGGAATTCTGAAGACCGCCAACCATGTTAAGCGGACCGTGACGGCCCGGATAGATCCAGCACTTGATCGGTGTGTCGATCTCTTCATATCGTCCGGTACAGTCGATCGTATCCTCGATTCCGATTGCATTTTCCTCCAGTGCGGCAACGGCTGTAAGCGGTTTAAAAGTAGATCCGGGCGCCTTCTTGGCCTGTGTCGCATTGTTATACAACGGCAGTGACAAATCATTCTGAAGCTGGCTGAAATAGGCGCTGTCGCCGATCCGGTTATTATCGTAACCAGGATACGACACGAGGGCCAGAACCTCTCCGGTCTTGATATCCGTTACCACCACACCTGCATTGCACGGAGCCAGCGCCAGCTGGGCCGGTGTGATCTCCAGCGTCGATATCTTTTTCATCAGGAACGCATAGGCGTCGCCTGTCGCCTTTAACTGGTTGATATCTTCCTCGTTATATTCCAGAATTCCCTGATCGAACAGGGCCAGACAGAGCTCCTGTCCGGTGATGACATCGTCATTGATCAGATAGCGGTAGATTTTCTTCGTAAAATTCCGGTCTTCCTTCAGTTGGGCAAACACATAATCCACCAGCACTTTAAAGGTATCATCGGCATTGGAATACTTGGAATCCGTCTCCAGCTTTGTGGTATCCACCCAGCCGTTTGCGATTCCATAATACAGGTAGTCACGCAGACTGATCTCATCCGCTTTCCATGCCAGATACTCAGCGCTCGTCTTGTCGATTAAATCTTCCTTTATGATGCCCACGGTCGGACTCGCCAGATACGTGTAAATATAGTACATATAGGCAGCAAGATCCTGATCCAGATCCTTCAATGAAGCCGGATGGCTGCTCATAAGTTCATTCTGCAGTTCTGAAAAAATCTGTTCCCTGGATGATAAGAATTTGCTGTTAATATTCTTTTCCACATCTGAGGCCTCCTCGGATTCGAGATGCTTCAGAGAAAGAATATTATTGTTAATCAGCTGGAAATACGCATCCTTAACAGGGATCGTCATGTTCGATCCATCTGTGCTGCTGGTAATCTCCACATCGCCGGGCTCAATTTTCTTTAACAGAACACCGGCCAAGGACTGTTCGACCAGATGGTAAATACCGGTCTGCAGCCCTGCGATCTGCGTAAGGTAAATGTCGTTGCCGGCTCTCGACTCGGTCTCGTCGAGCGTCTCTCTGACCCGGCCCCGGCTGTCCTTATAGATGGTCTTGCTGCCCTTCGTCCCCTGGAGCTCCTGCTCCATCGTATACTCGATTCCCGTGGTTCCCACGATGTCATTCACATCGTAGTCGGGACGGTTCTTTTTCAGTTCCTCCAGCTGGTCTTCCTGCACCTTGCCGGTATAGCCGATAATCGGGGCAAATGCGATACTGTCGTTGTAGGCCCGGATGGTGGTTTCCTCCACGTTGACGCCTGCCAGATCTGCGGTATGCTCCAGCACATCCGCGACAGTCTCATCCGATACCTGTGTCGCTACCGTCGTTGCCTCGTATTTACGGAACGACATGAGACGGAGTGCGTATTTGATATTGATGATATCCAGTGCCTCCTGATCCGTCATGGTGACCGGATTGCCGTCGGAATCCTTCATCTCAGTTAATTTGCCGGTGGCACACGCCTTTTCAAACAATTCTCTCGCCGTGATCGCGGAAGGGTACTTATTCTCTTCATCATCCAGCTCATCTACACTCTTCAAGCCGTAATAATCCCGCAGGAAGCGTTTCCTGCCGGCCTCTGAGGAAGAAGTATAGATCATATCTCCGTTGCTGTCGATGGCTACCTCAAACTTTCCCTGTACCGTCTCCCCATGCTTCTCCAGGATTCGGACCAGCCTTAGATACATGGCGTTCTGATCTGCCGTGGTCTTATATTCCCCGGTGTCCTGAACGGTCACGGAATAAGCCAGCTTGTTGTAAGCCAGCACCTTGCCGTTCCTGTCATAGATGTTGCCGCGTGTTCCCGCTGTGGTAAGGGTCTGCTCCGTCAGCTGCATGTAATCGTTTAACGCCTGTTCTCCGTTTACGATCTGTAAATTAAACAGCTTATGGACGAGTCCTGCGTACATGGCTATACAGATGACTCCCAGTACAAGGAGTCTTGACGATGCGATTTTCTTCAAAAAGTCTTTTAAGATGTCTAATAAATCTCTAAACAATCGATGAATCTCCTCTTTTTTCTATCTCTTCCAGATGACGGTTGAACATCAGGAAAATACGGTAAATAAGCAGTGTTGTCACCACCGTGAAAATGATCTCCGGCAGCATTAAGTTCATGAAGTAGTATCCGATTCCGAGACGTTTCCGGATCAGGAACCGGAACACATAAATATAAAGATTGTACGCCAGGTCATTGAGCACGCTTAAAATAAGCGGCAGCGTAATGTAATCCTCATAGTAGTATTTGGTGCAGATGCCGTTTACATATCCCACGTAGATGAAAATAAGCGTGTAAAAACCGAACGGGCCGCTGTAGAATAAATCCATCAGAAGACCGGAAAGAAGGCCGTAGTACATACCGGCCTCCTTTCCGTGGATAAATCCGAAGGAAAAGGTCAGAATCAGCAGCAGATTCGGAGATGCAGAGAGAAACGGGAGCAGCGGGAAGATACAGTTCTGAACCGTAAACGCCAGAATAATCATAAGAATATTAAAGATGATTCGTTTCATCGCCGCCGCTCCTTTCGTTATCGTTTTTTCGATTCTTCATGGCTTCTACTGTGCCGCAGCAGTCTCTTCTTCCGAAGAAGCCGCCGTCTCCCCGGCCTCGTTCGTCTCACTCTCTCCCGCCTGCGTCTCGGCAGAGGCGCCGTCTTCCGCGGCTGTCTCCTCTGTCATCTTCACTTTGAGATCGGTGATGACCAGAACCTCCTGCAGGCTGTCAAATTCAGCTGCAGGAATTAAGTAACCCGATTTGGTCACATTGTTTGTGTCATTGGTAATCTCCGCGGCATAGCCCACCAGTATTCCCGGCACAAAGACGGAGCTGGTGTTGGAGGTGACGATCTTGTCGCCATCCTTTAAGTCGCTGTCCTTCAGCACGTTGGTGATGCGGAGCCGCCCCTCTTTAAACAGCGTCAAGTCACCGCCCACGATACAGCCGTCTCCGGACTGGATGGCCATGGCGCTGACACGGCTGGAATCATCGATGATGGACCGGACCGTGGCGTAATTGGCGCCAACGTCCGTGACGATTCCCACCAGACCTCCGCCTGCAACCACGTTCATATCCACGGCGATTCCGTCCTTTGATCCCTTGTCGATCCGGAACACCTGGAACCAGTTGCTGGAGTCGTTGGCGATGACTCTGGCCCCGACCTTATTGTACTGGCCGTATTCCTGGTCCAGCTCATACAGCTGTCTCAGCCGCTTCAGTTCGAATTCCTCCGCCTGAAGCCTGGTATTTTCCTCCGTCAGCTGGGTGATGATGTCCTTCATCTCCTTGTTATCTTCCAGAGCGTCTTTCAGTTTTGTATAATCCACGATTTCATCGTAAATGGCGGAGCCCACCTTATTGACTCCTGACTGCACCGGGATCAGAAAGTACCCGACTCCGGTCCTCAAAGGCGTCAGCCACTCGTCATGGATTGATGTAAGGCCGATTAAAAGCACACAGATCACCGTTAAGGCAATCAGGACGTATTTACTGCGTTTCGATTCCATCTATATGATTCCCCGTTCTTTAAAACTGGTATAGGAATTGTCTCCTATGATAATATGATCCAACATACGGATTCCGATCAATTCTCCGGCTTCCATGATTCTTCTGGTTAATGTGATATCTTCCCGGCTGGGTGCCGGATCGCCGCTGGGATGGTTGTGAACCACAATGACATTCACGGCGTGGTACTTCAGCGCCTCAATAAAAATCTCCCTGGGTGAAACGACGGAAGCGTTCACCGTCCCCTGGGAAATCAGCACATCTCTTATGAGCACGCCCTTTGTGTTCAGCAGCATGATGCGGATCTGCTCCTGCTCCATGTGCCGCATGTCTTCCACATAGTAGTTCACGATGTCTTCCGGGTTGGAAAAGGTGGCCACGTCTTCCAGCACGGCCTTCTTCCAGATCCGCTTCGACAGCTCTCCAATACAGAGGAGCTGCGCCCCCTTCACTCTTCCTATTCCTTTAATCTGAGTCAGTTCGGGGAGTGAAAGATGCAAAAGCCCTAAAATACCCTCGCTGGGGTAATTTAAGGCCAGTATCTTTTGTGCAAGTGCCAGGGAACTGTCTTCCCTGGATCCCGTCCGGATGATAATGGAGAGAAGTTCTCCGTCGCTTAACCCCTCAGGGCCTGTCCGAAGGCACTTCTCATAAGGCCGGTCATCCGCCGGTATGTCTTTCATCGTAATTCTGTTCATATGTCTCCTGTCCGTTACTCTCCAGGTACGTGTCAAAGACATATGTATTTAAATGAACCGATAGGTAATGAGAGCCAATGCCACTCCGATGATGCTTGCCATGGTGATCTTGATACTCAGGCCAAAGGTAATGACCAGAATACCGAAGTTAATAATGAGCGGTGAATCGAATCCGAAGGACTGTCCGAAATTCAGCCAGGACAGCCAGGATACATCCTGAGCCATCGTCCCGATAAATCCGCCCAGCACAATCCCCGTCAGCACCAGAAGAAGCAGTACCCAGCAGTTTTTACGTTTCATCTGTTACTACCCCTCATTCGTTTTTGGCAGGAAAATCCATGCCTGCTTTGTTATTCTATCATAGAAACGCAGTCGTGTATACACTTTTTTTGCCGTTTGGCTCTATAACGTGATCAGTCCCGCGTCCTTTAATTTCTGCATGGACATGAGAATTCCAAGCTTCGCATGGTACCAGGTAAGCCCTCCCTGGAAATAAACGGCGTACGGAGGTTTGATCGGTCCGTCGGCGGAAAGCTCGATGGATGCACCCTGTACGAAGGCTCCTGCGGCCATGATAACCGGCGCGTCGTAGCCCGGCATCGCCCACGGCTCCGGAGTGACAAAACTGTCCACCGGCGCGGCCGCCTGAATTCCCTGGCAGAACGCGATAACCCCCTCCGGCTTTCCGAAGGTCACTGCCTGAATGATATCGTGGCGCGACTCCGTGCTGTTCGGAACCACGGAAAATCCCAGTTTTTCATAGACATTGGCTGCGAATACGGCTCCCTTCAAGGCCCCTGCCACCACCGTTGGCGCGAGGAACAGTCCCTGATAGAAGGACTGGTTAAGCCCCAGGCTGGCTCCTACCTCACGTCCCAGACCAGGGGCGGTCAGGCGGTAGGAGGCGCGGTCGATGCAGTCCTTTCTTCCGGCGATATATCCGCCGATCGGCGCCAGTCCGCCGCCCGGATTCTTGATGAGAGACCCCACCATCATATCCGCTCCCACGTCGGCCGGCTCCATCCTCTCCACAAACTCGCCGTAGCAGTTATCCACCATACAGATGACATCCGGCTTCCGTTCCTTGATAAAGGCGATCAGCTGACCGATCCGCTCTACCGACAGGGTCGGCCGGGTGGCGTACCCCTTGGAACGCTGGATTGTCACCAGTTTCGTCTTCTCATTGACTGCCGCTGCAATTCCATCAAAATCAAAGCTTCCATCCGGAAGCAGATCCACCTGGCGGTAGATGACCCCGTACTCTTTTAAAGAGCCTGCGCTCTCCCGGATTCCGATTACCTCCTCCAGTGTGTCATACGGTTTCCCCACCGGTGAAAGAAGCTCGTCTCCCGGCCGCAGATTGCCCGACAGCGCCACGTGAAGCGCGTGGGTTCCGCTGATTAAGTTCGGCCTCACCAGGGCACTTTCCGTGTGGAACACGCTGGCGTATACATCTTCCAGTGTATCCCGTCCCAGGTCGTTGTAACCGTATCCGGTGGTTGCGGCAAAATGAATGTCGCTGACGCGGTTGTCCTGCATGGCTTTTATAACCTTCAGCTGATTATACTCCGCCGTCTCATCGATCGCCGCGAAGCGCTCAGAAAGCAGCCCTTCTATCTCCTTTCCGAACTCCAGAACCTTTCTTTCGATTCCCAGCTGCTCATACATCGCATCCATTTCCATGATTTTCTGTCTCCAATCCATACGTTTCTCTGATATCCTGAAGCATTTTCTCCAGGACCTTTTCTCTGTCGCGGCCGAAGTCTTCCAGATTCAGCCACCGCACATCCCGCTCCCGCTTAAACCAGGTGATCTGGCGCTTCGCGAAATGTCTCGTATCTCTCTTTAAAATGGTAACCGCCTCGTCAAGGGAGGTGTTCCCCTGAAGGTAATCCAGGATTTCCTTGTATCCCAGTCCCTGCATGGAGACCATTTCCTTCGTGCAGCCCATTTCCATTAATTTTTCCACTTCACCGACCAGACCGGCCTCTACCATGGCGTCTACCCGCTGGTCGATCCGCTCATAGAGCGTCTTTCTGTCATCCGTAAGGACGTAATACAGGAAGTCATAGGGAGAGCGCTTCTGCCGCTCCCGTTTGTTGTGCTCGGAGATTCTTTCTCCCGTCTGCCGGTAAAACTCGATGGCGCGGATCACGCGTTTCCGGTTGTTGGCATGGATTTCCATGGCAGCCTCCGGATCGATCTCCGCCAGCATATCATGCAGAAAAACGGCGCCGCGTTCCTCTCCCAGCCGTTCCAGCTCCTCCCTGATCTCCCGTTCCTCTCCCTGCTCTGTAAAATCGATGTCATACAGTAGGGCCTGAATGTAAAAACCGGTTCCCCCCACAACGATGGGGAGATGTCCGTGAGCGTATATCTCCTCTACCGCCTCCGACGCCAGTTTTTTAAACGCGGCAACGTTAAACTCCCCGGCAGGCTCCAGAATATCAATAAGATAATGAGGTACCCCATCCATCTCCTCCCGGGTCACCTTGGCAGAACCGATATCCATGTGGCGGTAAACCTGCATGGAATCGGCGCTTATGATCTCTCCGCCCACGGCCTTCGCCAGCCGGACAGACAGGGCCGTCTTTCCCACAGCCGTGGGACCCGTCAAGATAATCAGTGGTTTCATCATACTATCCTCTTGAATTTTTTCTCCAGCTCGTACCTGCTCATGGAGATGATCGTCGGCCGTCCATGGGGACACGCATACGGATTCTCCAGATTCAGGAGCTGGTCTATCAGTTCGTTGGCCTCTTCCGTCGACAGCCGGCTGCCGCCTTTGACCGCAGCCTTGCAGGACATGGTCGCTACCCGCTCATAGATGATATCCGGATTATGAGTCGAAACATCGTCGGAAAGCCCGTCGATCATCTCGATCAGCAAATCCTTCTTGGCGATAGACAGCAAGTTAGCCGGTACGCCTCTCACCGCATACTCCCTGCCGCCAAACGGTTCGATCTCGAAGCCCATGTCCGAGAAATACTTCATGTGCTCTTTTAACAGCACCTCCTCGTTCATGTTCAGGGTCAGAATGATCGGCGGATTAAGCATCTGCGATGAGTATTCCCTGTTTTTAAGTGTTGCCATAGTTTTCTCATATAAAACCTTTTCATGGGCCGCATGCTGGTCAATAATGTAAAGCTGTTCGTTAAACTCCACCAGCCAGTAGGTGTCGAACACCTGGCCGATCAGCTTATGCATCAGCCTTGATTTCGGTTCCAGCAGCTTTCCGTCAAAGAGATCCAGCTGTTCCGGCTTCCCGGAAAATGCGGCTGCACCTGCCTGAGCTTCACCCGCTGCAGCCTCTCTTGCTGCTGCATCTCTCGCTGCTGCCTCTTCCGCTGCCGCATCTCTCGCTGCTGCCTCTTCCACTGCTGCATCTCTCGCTGCTGCCTCTTCCGCTGCCGCATCTCTCGCTGCTGCCTCTCCCTCTCCGGGCTGCACTCCACGGTCCGTCATTCCGTTTAATTGTCCATGTTCCCTTGCACCATCTGCCTGATTTTGTACCGTTTCTTCATTTTTCGCAGCCGATTCCGGTAACCCGTGTAAAAAGTCTGCGCCAGCCGGCTTCTTCAGCCAGTTTTCAGCCAGAAAATCAGGATCTCTCATGAGAGACGGTTCTGCCGGCTTAAGCCGTTTGGAGCCAGGCGCGCAGGCGGCCTGCTGCCGGCTCATGGCCTCCAGCCTGCGAAGCTCAAAGGGCTCCGGTGACGGCTCGTGCTTCCTCGCCTCTTTTGCCTCCTGCTCCGCCTTTTCCTTATTCAGTTCCACCTCCGGAATCAGCTCCTTGTGAGCGAGTGCCCCCGATACGGCGTCGTAGACCATACGGTACACCATCTCCCCGTCGCGGAAGCGAAGCTCCATCTTGGTGGGATGGACGTTGACATCCAGAAGCTCCGGCTCAATGGTGAAATGGAGCATGGTAAACGGATACTTGTGCTGCATCATAAACGGCTTGTAGGCCTCTTCTATGGCCTTCGATATGATGCTGCTTCTGATATACCGCCCATTGATGAAATAATTTTCGTAGTTTCTGTTGCCCCTGGCGATCACAGGCTTCCCGATAAAGCCGCTGATGGCGATATCCTGCTTCTTCGCCTCAACTGCCAGCAGATTCGCCGCAATCTCCCTGCCGAAGACCGTATAGATGATGTCCTTTAAGTTGTGGTTGCCGGAGGTATGCAGCTTGTTCTGGTTATTCTGGATAAAACGGATCGAAATCTCCGGATGGGAGAGCGCGATCTTTTCCACCAGCTCGGCCACATGGGAGCCCTCTGTCATGGGAGTCTTTAAAAATTTCCTTCTGGCCGGCGTGTTAAAGAATAAGTTTCTGGCGATAAATGTGGTGCCCTCCGGGGCGCCGATCTCCTCCAGCGGCCGTTCAATGCCGCCTTCGATGCTGTAGCGGCTTCCCGTCAGGGCTTCGCTGGTCTTCGTGATCAGCTCCACCTGGCAGACGGAAGCGATACTTGCGAGGGCCTCACCGCGAAAGCCCAGAGATGAGATCGTAAAGAGATCTTCCACGGACTTGATCTTGCTGGTGGAGTGGCGCAGAAACGCCAGCGGAACCTCTTCCCTCGGAATTCCGCAGCCGTTGTCGGTCACGCGGATGAAGGTGGTGCCCCCCTCCTTTATTTCAACCGTCACAGCCGTAGCCCTGGCGTCGATGGCGTTCTCTAAAAGCTCCTTCACAACAGAGGCCGGCCTCTCGATCACCTCGCCCGCTGCAATCTTATTTATGGTATTTTGATCCAGTAGCGTAATGTTTGGCATATGGCTATCGCTCCTTTATCTCTTTACTGCCAGCGGTTCTTAAGTTTCGTCTGAAGGCGGTACAGCGTGTTCAAGGCGTCGATCGGCGTCATATTTCCCAGCTCCAGTTCTCCCAGCTCCCGGACGATGTCGTCGTCCTTCACCGTGTCAAACAGGGACATCTGCTGCAAATCCACCTCATCCGGCCTGGGGATGCTGGCATGCTTCGGCGCACCTGCGCCCGCTTCCGCGATCTCCTTTGCCCTCGCCGTGATATCCGCGTCGCTTAACTCCACCAGAAGCTCCTTTGCCCGTACAATCACGGAATCGGGAACACCGGCAAGCTTGGCGACCTGAACGCCGTAGCTCTTATCCGCTCCGCCCTTCACAATCTTTCGAAGAAATACGATATCATCGCCCTGTTCCTTTACGGCGATGCAGTAGTTGTTGACGCCGTTTATGGTTCCTTCCAGCTCTGTCAGCTCATGGTAATGGGTGGCAAACAGCGTCTTGGCTCCTAAAAGCTTCGGGTTGCTGATGTGCTCCACCACCGCCCAGGCGATGGATAAGCCGTCGAAGGTGCTGGTGCCCCGGCCGATCTCGTCGAGAACGATCAGGCTGTTTTTCGTAGCGTTTCTCAGGATGTTGGCAACCTCGGTCATCTCTACCATGAAGGTACTCTGGCCGGATGCCAGATCATCGGAAGCGCCCACACGGGTAAAGATTCTGTCGCAGATGCCGATATTGGCGTCATCCGCGGGCACAAAGCTTCCCAGCTGAGCCATCAGTACGATTAAGGCCGTCTGGCGCATATACGTCGATTTACCGGCCATGTTGGGGCCGGTGATGATGGAGAGCCTGTTCTTCGAATTGTCCAGATACGTATCGTTGGCGACGAATAAATCGTCCCGCATCATCTTTTCCACCACCGGATGGCGGCCGTTTTTGATATCGATCACACCTTTTTCATTGATGCGCGGCTTCACATAATTATTCTTCGTAGCCACAACGGAAAGGGAAGTCATCACGTCGATACCCGCGATCGCCCGGGCCGTCTGCTGGATCCGCAGGACCTCGGCGGCGATGGCGTCTCTCACCTCGCAGAACAGACCGTATTCCAGGGTATAGAGCTTGTCCTCCGCTCCCAGGATCATGTCCTCCAGCTCCTTCAGTTCATCCGTTGTGTACCGCTCGGCGTTGGCCAGCGTCTGCTTGCGGACAAAGTAATCGGGAACCATCCCTTTAAAGGAGTTTGTCACTTCGAAGTAATATCCAAATACCTTGTTGTACTTGACTTTCAGGTTCTTGATTCCGGTCTTGTCGCGCTCTCTCGATTCCAGTTCGGCGAGCCACGTCTTTCCTTCCGTCTTCGCGTGGCGCAGCTTATCCGTCTCCTCGTGATAGCCGTCCTTTATGATGCCGCCGTCACGCAGGGATATGGGCGGGTCCTCCACGATGGCGCGGGAGACAAGATCGTGGACATCCTCTAAGGCATCCAGCTCTTCCCAGAGCTCTTTCAGCAGAGGAGTCGTGAATTCTCCCATGAGATCTTTTATGTAAGGAAGCATTTCCAGAGAATTCCTGAAGGAGATTAAATCCCTGGGATTCGCCGTCTTATAGCTGATGCGGCCGATGAGACGTTCCAGATCGTAGATGGGATTCAAGTATTCACAGATTTCCTCCCTGGAAATGTAATTCATATTCAGCTCTTCGATGGCATTCTGGCGGGCAATGATATCATCCTTGTGGATCAGCGGCTGTTCGATATAGGTTCTCAAAAGCCTGGCGCCCATGGCCGTCTTCGTCTTATCCAGCACCCACAGAAGGGTTCCCCTCTTCTGCTTCTCCCGCATGGTCTCCAGGAGCTCCAGATTCCTTCTTGTCGAGGTGTCAATGATCATGAACTGCCCTGTGGAATAGGGAACGATGGTCGTAATATGGGACAGTGTGCTCTTCTGGGTCTCGTACATGTACTCCATGACAGCCCCCGCCGCGATCACTCCCGTATCGTAATCCTGCAGGCCCAGACCGTCCAGAGAGCCCACTTTAAAGTGTTCTTTTAAAATTCTCCTGCAGCCCTCGTCGGAAAAGAAATGGTTGTCAAGTGCGGCGATCACGGTCTGGTAGCGGTTCTTGACCTCCTCCGTGTCCACACCGGACACAAAGAACGCATCGTTGCAGATAATCTCGGAGGGGCTGAACTTGTTGATCTCATCCGCCAGCTCCCGCTCCGTCTCCACCTCGGTCACCAAAAAATCGCCTGTGCTGATATCGGAAACGGCAATGCCGAACCGCTCGTCGATATAGACGATGCCCATCAGGTAGTTGTTCTTCGTCTCATCCAGTGCCTGGGCGCTGGTAATGGTTCCGGGGGTAACGACACGGATGACCTCTCTCTTAACCAGCCCCTTGGCCAGCTTCGGGTCCTCCATCTGCTCTGCGATCGCTACTTTATAGCCCTTCTGGACCAGCCTGTACAGATAATTTTCAAGCGCATGGTAAGGAATGCCGCACATTGGCGCCCGTTCCTCCAGCCCGCATTCTTTTCCCGTCAGGGTAATCTCCAGTTCCTTGGAGACGGTCAGCGCGTCTTCAAAAAACATCTCATAAAAATCTCCCAGCCTGTAAAACAGGATACAGTCCGGGTACTGTTTCTTGGTTTCCAAATAATGGACCATCATTGGTGACATTCCGGCCACGTTTTTTCCTCTTTTCTTCTGTCGTACTATTTTAATGTTCCCATATAATAAAAGCCTTTCGACTCATCCAGATACACATCCACGATCTGACCGATCAGGGACGCATCTCCCTTGAAATGAACGGTGGTGTTGTTATCGAGCCGGCCCGTAACGAAGCCTTCCACATGGTCATCCAAGTCCTCCACCAGTACATCCTTAACGGTGTGGGCGTCACGTCCGCATACCTCGGCCGATATCCTCTGCACCTCTGAGAGCAGGCGGTCAAACCGGTCCTTCACCACAGCCTCCGGAATCTGCTCTTCCATGGCCGCCGCCGGAGTGCCCGTGCGCTTCGAATAAATGAACGTAAATGCGCTGTCAAAACGGACCTTTCTCACTACATCCATGGTCTCCAGGAAGTCCTCCTCCGTCTCTCCCGGGAAGCCGACGATGATATCCGTGGTCAGAGAGATATCGGGAACCGCGGCCCTGATCTTCTCCACCAGTTCCAAATACTGTTCCTTCGTGTATCTCCGGTTCATGGCCTTTAAGACCCTGCTGCTTCCGGACTGGAGCGGCAGATGGAGATGATGGCAGATCTTCCCGGAATTCTTCATGACCTCGATTAAGTCATCCGATAAGTCCTTCGGATGGGAGGTCATAAAACGGATCCGCCGAAGACCATCGATGGCCTCCACCTCTTTTAACAGCTGTGCAAAGGTCATCGGCTCTTCCAGATTCTTTCCATAGGAGTTGACATTCTGTCCCAGGAGCATGACCTCCACCACACCGTCTGCGACGAGGCGTCTGATCTCTCCCACGATATCCTGTGGATTCCGGCTTCTCTCGCGGCCGCGCACGTAAGGAACGATACAGTAGCTGCAGAAATTATTGCAGCCAAACATAATATTAACGCCGGACTTGAACGGGTACTTCCGGTCGGTGGGAAGTTCTTCCACGATCCGGTCAGTCCCCTTCCAGATGTCAACTACCATCTTTTTCTCATCCATGCGTTCAGAAATCAGTTCTGCCAGTTTGAAAATATTATGGGTTCCGAATATAATGTCGACAAAGCGGTAGCTCTTCTTAATCTTGGTCACCACGGTTTCCTCCTGCATCATACATCCGCAGAGAGCGATCATCATATTGGGATTCTTCTGTTTGATGCGGTTTAAGTAGCCGAGTCTGCCGTAAACGCGCTGATTGGCGTTGTCCCTGACCGTACAGGTATTATAGAGGACGAAATCCGCCTCCTCCGTGTCCGTCTCCGTAAATCCGGAAGCCTCTAAAATTCCGGTCAGTTTCTCCGAATCCCTGGCGTTCATCTGGCACCCGAACGTCTCGATGTGAAAGGTTCCGCGGTACGTTTCGTCCCTTCTCTTCTTCTCATCGATCAACTGGCGGCAGCGTTCCATAAAGAACTGCTGTCTGCCCGGTTCCTCCGCCGGCGCGGCCTTTAAAGCTTCCTCATGTGTCATATGTAAATGATCCATCCAGCTGTTTCCTCCATTTATCTCACTCCGCATTCCGTCATAATCTGTAAACCCGGAATGACTTTGAATATTATAGCATAAATACATTCTATTGCAAACACCAAAAATACAACGGCCGTCCACCTGAAAAAAAGTTACAATTAGCGGCCCCACGGAAAAACTCCGCCGGGCGTTCCGGTGCGTGGGGCCGCGAATTGTAACAAAAGAATCAAGTCCGCCCTGTGGCAAGGCGGACTTTGATATGGAAACAGCTATTTTACAAAGCCGGCGGCCTGCACTGTCCGTTTCCATAGATAATGTACTTTGTCGTGGTAAGCTCCTTTAGCCCCATAGGGCCTCTCGCGTGAAGCTTTTGGGTGCTGATGCCGATCTCTGCGCCAAAACCGAACTCGAATCCATCCGTGAATCTGGTGGACGCGTTGACGTAGACGGCGGCGGCATCGATCTCATTTAAGAACTTCTGAGCGTTTGCGTAATCCGATGTGATGATGGCCTCGGAGTGCTTCGTATTATAGCGGTTAATATGGGCGATGGCCTCGTCTATGGAGTCCACCAGCTTCAGGGACAGAATATAGTCTAAATACTCCGTTCCCCAATCCTCCGCAGCAGCCAGGACAAACGCAGGCACGATACGGCAGGCTTCTTCATCCGCCCGCACCTCAACCTGCTTTTCGTCGAGCCTGGCCTTTAACAGCGGCAGGAACTCTTCCGCGATTTTTCTATGTATAACCAGCGATTCACAGGCGTTGCAGACGCCGATCCGCTGGGTCTTGGCATTGAATATGATGTCCAGAGCCATCGTGAAATCCGCAGTCTCATCCACGAAGATATGGCAGTTCCCGGTTCCCGTCTCGATGACAGGCACCGTACTGTTCTCCACCACGGAACGGATCAGTCCGGCTCCGCCGCGCGGAATCAGCACATCCACGTAGTCGTGCAGGCGCATGAATTCCTTCGTCACCTCCCTGTCGGTATCGGTGATGAGCTGTACACTGTTCTCCGGAAGTCCCGCGTTCTTAAGTCCTGCACGGAGGCATTTGACGATAGCCTTGTTGGACTCTAAGGCGTCGCTTCCGCCTTTCAAGATCACGCAGTTGCCGGATTTGAAGCAGAGTCCGAAGGCGTCCGCGGTCACATTGGGTCTGGCTTCATAAATGATGCCGATCACGCCCATGGGAACGCGTTTCTGTCCGATGGTGAGTCCGTTTGGCCGGGCCTTCATGGAGATCACCTCTCCCACCGGGTCGTCTAACCTGGCCACGCTGATCAGTCCGTCGGCCATGGCCTCGATCCTGGAAGGTGTCAGCTCCAGGCGGTCGATCATCCCGGCGCTCATGCCATTTATCGTCGCCTGAATCACATCGTCCTGATTGGCCGTCAAAATATCTTCCTCGCCCTCAAGCAAAGCGGCGGCCGCCGCCCTTAAACCTTCGTTCTTCTTATCAGAGCCGAGAATCCCCAGAACACCGGCCGTCTCTTTCGCTCTTTTTCCTGTCTCAGTTAGTGTCATATCGCGTTCCTCCCTGTTATCCTGCTATTTCACTCCACATTTTGAGTTTGAATTATGGAGTGATTACCATATCCATTCCCTTGTCATGGGCCTCTGCCGGCAGAGAATCGAAAAGCTGGAAAGGATAGGCGATTCCGAATCTGGGATGTTCCGGCTCTTCGTCGAAGAAGCGGTCGTAATAGCCGCCGCCGTAGCCGATCCGGTGTCCTTCCCTGTCAAATGCGATTCCCGGCACGATGACTGGTGCGAATTCGTCGCGGATGCGCAGACAGCTGGCTTTCGGTTCCATGATCCCCATGACGCCGCTCTCTAAATCCTTTTTTCCCTGAATTGCATAGAATACCAGTTTTTTTCCTTCTACCTTCGGTACTGCCACGTATTTTCCCATCTCCAGCAGCCCCTGAATCAGCTTCTCAGTCCCCGCTTCATGACGAAAGGATACGTAGCAGTAGACACAGAACGCCTGCCGGATGGACCGGAGGCTTAAAATCTTCCTGCAGATGGCGTCATTCCACTCCATCTCCTGTTTCTGTGTGAGAGCCTGCCGGTTCTCCTTCACCCATTCCCTGATTTCATTCTTGCTTGACATTTCCATACTTTTTCCCCAGATCCGTAATGGTTCCGTCCTCTTCCTTAACCGAAATGCTGTTTAAGTTTCCTCTTAAGCTCATGCGGATCGCTTCAATGTATTCCTTTCTCAGGGCGGCCTGTTCTGCCTTTTCCTCATCAGAAAGTCCTACCGCCTGCGCCTTGTGGTAGAGCGTGTTGATTCTGTCTATTTTTTCCTGCTGCATCGATGTGCCTCCTAATATTCATTATTTATGTAGTGCATCAGATCGAAATCAAAGTTGGGATGGGCCAGGAAAAGCGTCCCCTTACTGTCACCCATCATGATCTGTGAGACGACCTCCACGTCATCCCCGTTGGCAATGACCATATCGGAACCGCTGTCTGTGGCGATCCTGGCCGCCGCCAGCTTCGCCGCCATGCCTCCGGTGCCCACGTCGCTGCCCGAGGTGGCCTTTCCCATCTCCATCAGCTCCGGCGTAATCTCATCCACCTGGCTGATAAAACGCGCCTTTGGATTCTGTCTCGGATCGTCAGAGTACAGGCCGTCGATATCCGACAAAAGAATCAGTAAGTCGGCTCCGATCAGAGCCGCTACAATGGCGGACAGCCGGTCGTTGTCACCGAAATTATCGACGTAAGGGATCTCTGAGGTGGATACCGTATCGTTCTCATTCACAATCGGTATGGCGCCCAGCTTCAGCAGCTCGTCGAAGGTATTCTGCGCGTTATAGCGGGAGCTTTCATTGATCATGGTATCCTTCGTCAGCAGAACCTGCGCCGCCACCTGATTATACTCCGCAAACAGTTTCTGATACACCATCATCAGGCGCGCCTGGCCTACCGCTGCAAACGCCTGTTTCTCCGAGATGGTAACCGGCCTCGTGTGGTGGCCAAGCGCCTGGCGTCCCACCGCGATGGCCCCGGACGAAACCAGAACCACGGATTTCCCTTCTCCCTTCAAATCGCTGATGACACGCACCAGCTTCTCGATCTTCATCAGGTTCAAGTCCCCCGTATACGTATGGGTCAGGGAAGACGAACCGATTTTTATGACAATCCTCTGTTTATCCTTCAGCTTTTCCCGCACTTCAGTTCTCATGGTGTCTCCAATCATGTTCTTTCAGTCTTTTTGTCTCATATCTTACAACATTTTTATCCATTCGTCAAATGAGCAGCGGTTGGAAGCGAGTGCCAAACTGTTACGTTGGGACTGAGAAGCGTGCCGCGACTGCCTCCGCCGTCTTGATCCCATCCATGGCCGCGGACGTGATACCGCCCGCGTAGCCGGCGCCTTCCCCACAGGGATAGATACCTTTGATGCTGCTCTCAAACCGTTCATCTCTCGGTATGCGCACCGGGGACGAGGTTCTGCTCTCCACGCCTGCCAGGATGGCGTCGCCTCTGGAAAATCCTGCGATCCGCCCGTTAAACGCCTCTACGCCCTCGATCAGCGATTCCGACAGCGTATCCGGAAAGAAATCCCGCAGATTTGCCATGGCGTACCGCCCTTCAAAGGCCGGCGCCACATCTCCAAAGGCCGTTGTCGCCCTTTTCTTCTTAAAATCACGGTACAGCTGCACCGGAATTTTCCCTCCGCCGCACCGGTAGGCCGCTTCCTCCAGGCGCCGCTGGTAGGCGATGCCCGCAAGAGGGCTGTCTTCCGGGAAATCCTGCGGCGTGACGGTGACGATCAGTGCGCTGTTCGCATTCACACCGTCCCTCGCATGATAGCTCATGCCATTGACAGCCAGACGCCCCGGTTCAGAGGACGCATCGACGACGTAGCCGCCCGGGCACATGCAGAAGGAGTATACGCCCCTTCCATTGGCACACTGATGGGTCACCTTATAATCGGCCGCCCCCAGCGCTTCGATCTCTGCAGCGCCGTACTGTGCGGCATTGATGTCTCTCTGCGGATGCTGAATGCGCAGTCCGACGGCGAACGCTTTCTTCTCTATGGGCACGCTTCTCTCCAGCAGCCGCTCAAAGGTATCACGCGCGCTGTGTCCCACGGCCAGAACGGTGACATCCGTCTCAAATTCTTCCGACCCGTTTACCGTGATGGCCTTCAGCGCTCCGTCCTTAATCCGAAAATCGGTGACGCAGCTCTGGAAGTAAAAGGTTCCTCCCAGACGGATGATCTCTTCCCTCATATTTTTCACGATGACACTGAGCACATCGGTTCCGATATGGGGCTTATTCTTATAAAGAATGGATGGATCCGCTCCGAACTCCACGAACACCTCCAGCACTTTTCGGTTCCGCATCAGCGGGTCTTTCACCAGCGTGTTGAGTTTCCCATCGGAAAATGTTCCCGCGCCGCCTTCTCCAAACTGTACGTTGGAGTTGCTCTTCAGCTCTCCGCCCTGCCAGAACTGAAGCACCGACCGTTTTCTCTCTTCCACCCGCTCTCCCCGCTCGAATACGATGGGGCCAAAGCCGGCTCTTGCCAGCATCAGTGCACAGAAAAGGCCGGCCGGTCCGCTTCCTATGATGACGGGGCGGTGCTCTAAACGCTCCGTTCCCGGTTCCGGAAATTGATATTCCTTCTTCTCGGCCTTCGCAATGTTTGGACTGTTCACTCTATGTAATACCTTGTCCTCCTTCGCCACCTCGACGTCGACCGTATAGATAAACAGCACTTCACTGCTCTTTTTTCTCGCATCCACGGACTGCTTCACAACCGTTACGCGGCGAATGTCCGCCGGCTGAAGCTTCAGCGTCTTTGCCGCCTTCTTCTTTAAATCTTCCTCGCTGTGGTTTACAGACAGCTTTAACTGGCTGATTCTTATCATATAGGACCTCTTCCTGCGTTTCTGCCCGCCAGAATTCCCGATGACCACGCCCACTGCAGGTTATAACCTCCGCAGATGCCGTCTACATCCAGAATTTCTCCCGCCAGAAACAGCTGACTGACTAATTTTGATTCCATAGTACACGGATTTACCTCTCTCGTATCGACACCGCCGCAGCAGATCTGCGCCTGCTCAAAGGGATTCACCGCTGCCACGGTGGTTTCGAGCCCTTTGATCCGGTCTGTCAGAACCCCCAGCTGCTTTTCCGTGATCTCCCGGGTCCGGCGGCCAGCCGGTATCCCGGATTCCTTAAGAAGCACCTGATGCAGCTTCTTATTCAGGACGCCGTTTAAAAATTCTTCCCCCGGCCGGTATCCCAGCCGTTTTACCCGTTTCGTTAAGAATTGAAAGAGCTCCTGCTTTTCCATAACCGGCAGAAGATCCAGCCGGGCAGTCACCTTCTTCCCATCCCTTAAGGCGCGCGCTGCAAACCGACTGATCTGAAAAACAGGAATTCCGGAGATTCCATAATCCGTAAACTGCAGTTCTCCCCGGTCGGAAGCGACCGCTTTTCCATCGGAATACAGTGTCACAGAAGCCTCTGTCCTTACGCCTGCAAACTGTTTATACCACGTCTCCCTGCATTTTAACTGCACCAGGGCTGGAAGCGGTTCTATCACGCTGTGTCCCAGACTCTCCGCCAGCTTATAGCCGCTGCCATCCGATCCCGTTCCGGGCGCCGCTTTGGACCCTGCCGCGAGTATGACCGAATCCGCCTTCATGGCTCCCTGGGATGTGGCGAGTTCCAGCTTCTTTGACACGCTTAAGACCTCACATTCACAGAGAACCGGAATGTTTAAGCGTTCCAGCTCGAAGCGCAGCGCATCCAGCACAGAAGACGCCTGCCCCGTGGCGGGGTAAACGTATCCGTTCCGGTCTGTCAGCACCAGACCCAGATCCTCAAAAAAGGAAAGTGTCTCTTTTACCGGCACCTCCCCGACCACCTTCCATGCGAATCCTGGATTCTCCCCGCGGAAGGCTTCCTTTCTCATATCCAGGTTTGTTAAATTGCATTTCCCATTCCCGGTAGACAGGATCTTCTTCCCGGGTCTCTTTGTATGTTCCAGAATCACGGCATCGGCTCCCTCCCTGGCAGCCGCAATCGCAGCCGTCATACCGGAGGCGCCTCCGCCTATGATCATCACTCTTCTCTTCATGGATTCCTCCTTGCTGTAAGCACTTGGCGACCGTACTGTCACCAGCCCTATTGTATCCGGTTCCTCCATTCAATTCAAGCATTATTTTTCCTGACGAGTCCTGTGTTTTGGTCCATTCGGTCAGACACACTCTAGCTCGTATACGACTCCAGATAGTTAAACACCTCAATCATGGAGGAGAACCAGATGCCATCCATAAGACGGCCCCGCTCCTCCTCCGGGAAATCGGTGACCGGCATATGGGTATACAGGCAGATCGTCGTCTTATCCTGATACAGGACAAGCAGATAACCGTCTTCCGATACGAGATAAAATTTCTCCTTTTCCTTCTCCGGCGCAGGCGACACCTTCTCCTGATTGATGACGATCTGGTCCTCCGTCACGGTCTCCGTCTCCAGAGTCGCTCCGGGTATGGCCTCCTCCGGCTGCACGCTGTCCTTGGTAATGACAAAACCAATTCCGAGGCAGAGAAGCGAAGTGGCTGCAAATAAAAGAAAGCAGAACATATACTTCTTCATAGGATAATACCTCCTTCGAAGTATAGTATCTGCTTTCTTCTCTCATTTTAATCACATCAAATGGCATTTCTGTGCGATTCTTACCAGTTTCGTACCGCCGGGCATACCGGCAAGCTCTGTCTCGTCCACGCAGCGCAGCTTCAAAAGCAGGACGCCGTAGACCATAACCGCCACCACAATCGCCAGAAGCACGCCGATGGTGTTGCTCTTGACCGTCATATGAACCAGCTTGTAAACGCCGTAAGCCGCCCCGCCCATGATACCGGAGGCGATGGTCGGAAGAATGAACGTCTTCTTCATCTCCTGCCTGTAATTTAAGAACCGTCTGATGGAAATTCCATTCAGGATGCACATGAAGAGCGCAAACAGAATGTTGGAATATACCACACTGTAGATCCCCATCTTAAATCCGAACAGCATAACGCAGAGCACAAGGATATGGAGCACAAGCGAGATCACTGCGTTCTTAAGCGGTGTCTGCATATGGTTGATTCCCTGCAGAACGGCGTTGGTAACCGTAGACAGGGAGAAGAATACGACAGCCAGCGAACCGTACATCATCATGCGGATCAGGTTGGTGTTATCGTAACGGCTGAACAGCAGATTACACACGGGGCCTGCGAGCACGGTAAGTCCTACCGTGGCCGGAATCGCGATCACCATGGAAAAGCGAATGACCATGGATACCTTGCTCACGATCTGTCCGCGGTTTTTGCCTGCCACCGCCCGCGACAGGGACGGAATCAGGGAGGAGGCCAGCGAATTGGCTATCGCCACCGGAATATTAAACAGCAGGTGGTACTTTCCGGCATAGACGCCCCAGGTTGAGACGGCCTCCGACGCTCCCATTCCGAGAAACGCCATTCCTTTCCCATAGATGCTGTTATCGATGACCGTACTGATGTTGTAAGCCACGCTGCTCATCACAATGGGAAGAACGGTCATCAGCAGAACGGAAGAGATCTCTCCGTAGCTGTCTCTCCGTCTGGTCCGGTCACGCTTTGCCTGCCTCATCATGACAGGCCGGTAACTGGCCATCAGAAAAAGCAGGAACAGAAGCCCTGCCACCGCGCCCGCGCCTGTACCGATGGTGCCGCCGGCAGCTCCGAAGGCAAAGGAAAATTCCGTGGTTTCATGCACCAGGTTTGCCTTTAATCCTGCATTGAACAGCCGTTCCGCCGCCACAATACTGATAACGGCATTGATAATCTGCTCAAAAATCTGCGAAAGGGCCGTGGGAATCATCGTCCCCAAGCCCTGAAAATATCCGCGGAACACGCCGAGATACGCGATGACCCATATGGTAGGAGCCAGCGTCTTAAGCGCGTATCTGGTATACGGCATGTTTAAGAAACGGGTAGCAAAGAAATCAGCGCCGAACCATAAAACCGCGGCTCCGATCCCTCCGACTACCGTGCCATAAAACAGAGCTGCCTTTAAAATACGGACCGAATTCTTATACTCTTTCCTGGCATTCTTCGTCGCGATCATCTTCGAAACAGCCGTTGGAAGGCTGTAGGAGGAGACGATCAGCAAGATAGAATAGATGGTAAAAGCCGAACTGTAGTATCCGTTTCCCTCATCCCCCAGAATGTTGGCAAGGGGAATCCGGTACAGCATCCCGATCAGACGCACAATGATTCCCGCCGCCGCAAGAATCGTTCCCTGTATGATAAAATTTGACGCGCCCTTTTTCTCAGGCTTTTTTCTGCTTCTGCTTGTCCTGTTATTTTCCATAAACCTCTACATTTGAGGAATCCTGTGCGGAAATAACGCATATCCACGTCTTTCCCTGATTCAGAATCACCTCGTTATTCTCCATGTCGTAATAATGTGTCAGGCCGAACTCCCCGTCCTTCGTCCACTTCACCGGAATCGCCTTCCCCTCCGTGGCATAGAGCCCGTAGGAGTCGTCGTGGACGTTGATATCCAGATAATCCGTGGTGGCGTAGTGCCCTGACGGGCAGTACTGGAAAAGAATATTCTTCACGGCGATCGGGCCTTCATTGCCCTTATGGGCCGCTCCGTACTGATACCGGTAGTATAAGCCGTCGCTCTCGTTATATTCAAACCACGGCTTATTCATCACGTAGCCCGGATAGACCCTGGCTGCTTCCATCACACTGGGCGCTCCGTCCAGCGTCACCTCATGGCCCGTTTTCGCAAAGCGGTAATGGCCCTTGTAATCCGCGCTGTAGCTCTCTGAGTATCCCAGCTGGGCGATCGCCTTGTTCAGCCGTTCTCCGCTGGAATACGCGTTGTGAGGTGATTTACGGTCCTTCGTCCTGTAATACGCCACGGTGCCGATTCCATCCAGCCCGTTGATGTTGTCCACATTGGCCAGATACGGCTTGGCAAAGGTGCTCTGCCCGTAGTGAGCGTAAATGGCGTCAAACTCGCGGGCAAAGTATGTATAATACGTCCGGCAGCTTCTCACGGAACCGATTCTGTCCAGATCGTCGTAATTCTCGATAATGGCCATGTAACGGTTCATGCCGCCCTCCACAGGGGCCTCATACACAATATCCGCACGGTTGATGCCGTACTGCGGCAGCGACGCCTTGTCGTTGCTCATCATGATGGCGATGGGCCTGCGGTTTCCGATAGCCGCATCGACCATCTCGCCGGTTAAGTAGCTGCGGATCTTTCCATCCTGCTCGGTGCGCTCCTCGAAGGTATACCAGTCGCCGGATTCCACAGCCTCCTCCGCAGGCGCCTCCGTGGTAGTCTCAATCTTAATCTCTTTCGTAGGGGCGGGCGTGGTGTCCGTCTCTGCCGAGGCGTCCGTCACAGCCACCTCCTGATATTTTCCCTGGCATCCGGTCACCGCTCCCATCAAAAGGAGCAGTCCGGCCGCACAGAACCATGCCCGTTTCTTCATCGTTCGTATCCCCCTCGTTTCAGAATCTCTTCCTGCTTTTTCTCCATGACGAGACGTTCCTCATCCACCATGTGATCGTAGCCGCACAGATGCAGCATGCTGTGCGCCACTAAGAAGGCCAGCTCCCGCGTCTCGGAATGGCCGTATTTTTCCGCCTGTTCTTTCACCTTGTCCACGGAAATGACGATGTCTCCCAGCAGCAGCTCCCCTGTCTCCGGATTGAAGTAATCGCTTGCCATGTCTTCCAGACGGTCAAAATCCGACGGGCTGTCGTAGTCGGCCATTGGAAACGACAGCACATCGGTCGCACGATCGATCTCCCGGTATTCTTTATTGATCTGACGGATGTCCTCGTCATCCGTAAGGAGCACATTCACCTCCGCCTCATAAGGGCAGTTCTCATAATCCAGTGCCTCGTTCACCACAGCGGTGATGATCTCCTCGTACGGAAGCTTTAACTCCTCTTCCGTCTCATACTCAATATGAATCGTCATAACGTGCCTTTCTGCCTCCGGGGGCTTTTGTTGTCTTTCGTTCTTTCTCTGCAGGTTTTTTCTTCGTCTCGTATTCGTCGTAAGCCTGTACTATTTTCTGAACCAGCGGATGGCGCACCACGTCGCTGCTGTTTAAGTAACAGAAGCCGATGTCATCGATGCGTTTCAGCACGCGGACCGCGGTATCCAGACCGGATACAGCTCCGGCCGGCAGATCCTTCTGCGTCTGGTCACCGGTGACGATGACCTTGGAACCGAATCCGATTCTCGTCAGGAACATCTTCATCTGCGCCGGCGTGGTGTTCTGCGCCTCATCCAGAATTATATAGGCGTTGTCGAGTGTACGGCCCCGCATGTAAGCGAGGGGCGCCACCTCGATCAGCCCTTTCTCCGCATTGTGTAAGTAGCTCTCCGCACCCATGATCTGATACAGCGCATCGTAGAGCGGCCGTAAATACGGATCGATCTTGCTCTGTAAATCGCCGGGCAGAAAGCCCAGCTTCTCTCCCGCCTCAATGGCCGGACGTGTCAGGATAATCCGGCTTACCTCGCCGTTTTTAAAGGCCTGAATCGCCATGGCCATGGCAAGGTACGTCTTGCCGGTACCGGCCGGGCCGATTCCGAATACGATCATCTTTTTCCGGATCTGGTCCACATACTGCTTCTGCCCCATGGTCTTCGGCTTCACCGGCTTGCCTGTAATGGTCCTGCAGATGATGTCCTTGTCAATCTCCAGAATCTGTCCGTCGCTCTCCGAGAAGGACAGGGACAGGGCATAATCCACATTCTGCTCCGTGATCGCATTTCCACGCTTCGACAGCTCGATCAGATTATTAAAGACGCTCTTCGCCTTCTGCACCATCTGTTCCGGGCCGATAATCTTCAGCGCGCCGTCGCGTTCGATCATGGTAACATGAAGAGTCCTCTCTATTTTCTTCAAATAGCTGTCAAATTGTCCGCAGACATTCTTCTCGTGTTCAGCCGGTATATCTATGATTGTCTCAATTACGCTCA
Source organism: Hungatella sp. L36 (assembly GCF_014288035.1). Classification (NCBI taxonomy): domain Bacteria; kingdom Bacillati; phylum Bacillota; class Clostridia; order Lachnospirales; family Lachnospiraceae; genus Hungatella; species Hungatella sp. L36. The sequence goes on from NZ_JACOPC010000006.1 coordinate 30,481, forward strand.
TTGGACTCTTTCGTCTCCTCTTGTTCCTGATTAATTGGTATCTCTACGCTCGTCCGTTCCACCACGGGTTCCTCCGCCACAATATCGATGGCAATTTGGCATAAAGATTCATTATCTAGTATTTTAACATGATTTTCCAGAATTTGTACCCCTTTTTCCAATAAATTTTTTTTCAAATTCTCGTTGATGGTTTCAGCCGCCTGATTTTTCTCCTCCTCCGTGTAGGGGCGCTCGTAGGAAATGTACTCTTTGGCCGTGATATCGCCGAGATAGACGGGCAGATAAAAATTCTGAAACAGGTGAAGCTGATCCTCTTCCATGGTCACCTTCCAGGTGGTTCCCTCCTGCTTCGGGCGTATCAGCATCAGGGAATACTGAAATACCTTCGCATACTTCCCGCGGCGTATTCTCCCGGTTTCCACGTCCACACGCTTAAACAGCGGCATCTGCCTCGTGATATGGTATTCCGTCCGCGCCGTGATATCCGCGTCGGAATGGACATAGTGCGTGTTCATGATCTCCTCGCCGTCGCCGATGACGTGGAGCGTGCCGCTCACAAGCACATCGCCCTTCTTTACCTCATCGCCCACGGAAACCGCCGGAACGCCCTGGCGCACGATCATGGAGGTAATCACGCCGTCCTTTGACGCCACGATGTCGCAGGGTGACTCATCCTTTGCGGGTATTTCAGAGAGGACCTCGTTCTCCTTTATCTTAACCAGAAGACGTGTTCCCGATACCCTGGCCGACACCCAGGTAATTTCCGGAAATGCGCTTCGCAGCGATTCTTCCAGGGCGTCGCAGTCGATCTTCGATTTTATCATGCCATAGCGGATATCCTCTGTTTCACAGTATTTCAAAAGGGTGTCATACGTATACATGTGATTTCCGTCAAACTCGATATCCCAGATAAAGATGGAGAGTATGTAAAGCAGGGCAAAAAAGGACACCATCCCGGCCGCGTAGAGCTTTCGCTTCCTGTTTCTGTATAAAAAAAAAGGAAGTCCAAACTTTCCCAGTACCTTAAGTCTGACCTTCGATTTCCGGACAATGGGTTTTATCTTCCTAAACCCTTTCACGGTCATATAAAAGCGATAGGAATGGCCTGTATCGGACACTCCCCAGATTTCTATCTCATGAACGCTGCACATATTAAAGAACCGTTCCGGAGAAAATCCCGTCATCTCCACAAACAGATAACCGGACATCCGGTGGTTAAGCCATGTTACAATCACGCTGGTACCTCCTTGTTTTTCTATCCTTATTCAAACTCCATGGATTTGATGAGTCCGTTAATCTTCATCTCCTCATTCGTATAATATTCAATCACAAGGCGGCTTCCCGATACCGCCACGCGGCACGTCTTTGCCTGGAGCTTGATCAGGGTATCTGTATAGAGAATGATGCCGCGGTAATTTTCAATCACAACACTGTGGCGCCCCAGAAAAGATACCAGCACTTCGCCCAGGACCACATCCTTCGGAAGCTTTAAGTTCTCAGCTGCACTAAACTTCATCTCTTCGAACATATCGTTTCTGCCTTTCAGCCAATGATATTATACTATATGCAAAAACGGCGTCCGATTATGCAGGGTAACGTGAAAGTAAACATGAAACAAAGAAATCCCTGATCATAAAATGACCAGGGACTAACCTTGTTTGACTAATCAATTATTAGTTATATTTACGTTTTCTTGCAGCTTCAGACTTTTTCTTACGTCTTACGCTTGGCTTTTCGTAATGCTCTCTCTTACGAATTTCCTGCTGGATACCTGCTTTCGCACAGTTTCTTTTGAATCTGCGTAAAGCGCTATCTAAGCTCTCGTTGTCTTTAACGATTACATTTGACATAGCTCACACCTAACCTCCCTCCAGTTGTGTACTTGTGCATAATACAACTGTTTGGGTATTTTATAGCACTGATATGATTATAGCATAATTTTCCCATTCGTCAAGGAAAATTTCATTTTTTTCCGGGAAAATTCTTACTTATTTCATCTGGCCTTCCACTACTTTATAAACCTCTTCCAGGCATGCGTCAACTCCGGCAGGATTCTTGCCGCCGGCCTGGGCCATATTTGGCCTTCCACCGCCGCCGCCGCCAACAAGTCCTGCGACAGCCTTGATTAAGTTGCCTGCATGGGCACCCTTCTTCTGCGCTTCCTCCGTAGCGGTTGCCATTAAGTTCACTTTTCCGTCCATGACGGAAGCCAGTACGATCACGCCTTCACCCAGCTTATCCTTTAACTGGTCTCCCAGGTTTCTTAAGCCGTTCATGTCTACATCGGCAACCTTCGTAGCCAGAACCTTGACACCGCCGATCTCCTTCACCTGGTCCATAACATCTCCCAGGGAGTCCTTGGCCAGTCTGCTCTTTAGCTTCTCATTTTCAGAATGGAGCGCTTTGATCTCCTCAAGCATGGCTTCAATCTTGGCTGTCAGTGTCTGAGGCGTGGCCTTCGCCGCCTTCGCCGCCTCGTGAAGCTCGGTCTCCGCATCCTGATAATACTTCATCAGGCCGTCGCCCGTCAGGGCTTCGATTCTGCGCACGCCGGCTGCGATTCCCGTCTCAGATAAGATCTTAAAGGAGCCGATCACGCCTGTATTGGAAATATGGGTACCGCCGCACAGCTCCGTGGAGAAATCCCCCATCTTCACCACGCGGACATTATCCCCGTACTTCTCGCCAAACAGAGCCATGGCGCCTGACTTCTTCGCCTCATCAAGGCTCATAACCTCTGTCTTTACATGCAGCGCTTCTTTGATCTTCTCATTGACAAGGCATTCCACCTTTTTAATCTCATCCGGTGTCATGGCGGAGAAATGAGTGAAGTCGAAACGAAGACGGTCTTCATCCACATAGGAACCTGCCTGCTCCACGTGCTCGCCCAAAACGGTGCGGAGCGCCTTCTGAAGCAGATGGGTCGCGCTGTGGTTCTTGCCGGTGCTCATACGGCTCTCTTCACAGACCTTTAAGGTGACTACATCGCCGATCTGGAACATGCCCTTCTTCATCCTGCCCACATGGCCGACTTTGCCGCCCTGTAAATGAATGGTGTCTTCCACCGCAAACTCGCCGTTTACGCTGACAATCACACCCTTATCGCCCTGCTGGCCGCCCATGGTGCCATAGAACGTAGTCTCTTCCGTCACAATCGTACCGGTCTCGCCATCCGTCAGTGCTTCCACCAGATCCGTCTCTGTCGTCAGAGCGGTAATCTTAGAATCGCAGGCAAGCTTGTCGTATCCGACAAATTCCGTGGTGAGCGCAGGATCGATGGACTGGTACACCGTCACATCAGCGCCCATGTAGTTCGTGGTCTTTCTGGCCGCTCTGGCCTTCTCACGCTGTTCCTGCATGGCCTTCTTAAAGCCATCCTCATCGATCTCAAAATGCTTCTCTTCCAGAATTTCTCTCGTTAAATCCAGCGGGAATCCGTAAGTATCATAGAGCTTAAATGCATCCTCACCGTCCAGCACCGTCTTGCCTGAGGCGGACATCTTCTCTTCCATCTCGCCGAGAATGGCAAGTCCCTGGTCGATAGTCCGGTTAAACTTATCCTCTTCCTCAGTCAGAACCTTTAAGATCATGGCTCTCTTCTCTTCCAGCTCCGGATATCCGTCTCTGGAAAGCTCGATTACGGTCTTGGAAAGCTCCGCGAGGAATCTTCCCTCGATGCCGAGCAGCCTTCCGTGGCGGGCCGCTCTCCGAAGCAGACGGCGCAGCACGTATCCGCGTCCTTCGTTGGATGGCATGATGCCGTCGGAAATCATAAAGGTGCAGGAACGGACGTGGTCTGTGATCAGACGAAGGGAAACGTCAACCGATGCATCCTTCTGATACTCCGTGTGGGCAAGCTCTGCAACCTTGTTTAACAGAGCCTTGATGGTGTCCACATCAAAGATGGAATCCACATCCTGAACCACCACGGCCAGACGCTCGAGACCCATGCCGGTATCGATATTCTTCTGGTCCAGTTCCTCGTAATTGCCGTGTCCGTCATTCTCGAACTGGGTAAATACGTTGTTCCATACTTCCATGTAACGGTCACATTCACAGCCCACGGTGCAGCCCGGCTTTCCGCAGCCGTACTTCTCCCCGCGGTCATAATAGATTTCAGAACACGGTCCGCAGGGGCCTGCTCCATGCTCCCAGAAGTTGTCTTCCTTGCCGAAGCGGAAGATACGTTCCGGGGCAATGCCGATTTCCTTATTCCAGATATCGAAAGCCTCGTCGTCGTCTAAGTAGACGGATGGATATAACCTGTCCGGATCCAGTCCTACAACCTCTGTCAAAAACTCCCAGGACCAACGGATCGCTTCCGTCTTAAAATAATCTCCAAAGGAGAAATTGCCCAGCATCTCAAAGAAGGTGCCGTGACGGGCAGTCTTTCCCACATTCTCGATATCTCCGGTTCTGATACACTTCTGGCAGGTGGTCACACGCTTTCTCGGCGGTATCTCCTGTCCTGTAAAATATGGCTTTAAAGGCGCCATACCTGAGTTGATTAACAATAAGCTGTTATCATTATGCGGAACCAGGGAGAAGCTTTTCATCGCCAGATGTCCCTTACTCTCAAAAAATTCAAGGAACATTCTCCTCAGTTCATTCACACCTGTCTTGTTCACGTTACTGTCCTCCGTTAGTTATTTACTTTCTTCTGTCACACTGCCTGCATTCTTCGCATCCTTGTAGTCTCTGTACTTCTTGCCGCACACGATTCCCCCTCCTGCCACTGCAAGGAAAAACAGAAACTTGATTGCTGTCTGCAGAAAACTTGCTAAAATTGCTGTCATAGATTCAACCTCCGTTCTTAATACATTAGCCAAACTCATTGTACTATCCTATCATATCGAATTTTATTTATCAAGATGTTGCCGCCGATTTTCTGTGATATTTCCTAAATCCACACGGCAAAGCCGTCATACTGGTGCATGCCTCCGCCATGGTGCAGTTTTCCTTCCGCATGAAGCGTCAAAAATGCATTTTTTACCTCTTCCAGAAACTCCGGCCGCAAATCGGGATCGTGGTGGCCCGGAAACACCCGTGTTACCGGAAGCGCCGATACGCGTTCCAGGGAGGTTCGATACGCCTGAGGATCGGTTGATGGATAGTATGCGAACAACGTGCCCTTATATACGAGGTCGCCCGCAAAAAGCCAGCCTCTCTCCTTCTCGAAAAAACACATATGGCCCGGCGAATGGCCCGGCGTGTGCAGCACATTCACTGATCTTCCTCCGATGTCAATAATTTCATCATCCTTAAGTACTCTCGCTGGCCTTCCCTGAAAGATTTCATACGCATCGGCCGAGAATCCCTCCGGCAAATCACACCGCTCTGCAACGGATTTTCTTACCTGTTCAACCGGCAGGGGAAATCCTCCGGAAAGCCAGCTCACTTCCTCCTCCTGCACGTAAAAATCCGGAAAATACCGGTGGCCGCCGATATGATCCCAGTGAATGTGGGTGGCCACGGCCGTGACAGGCTTATCCGTCAGCCTGATCACTTCCTCATAAATATTTTCAATTCCAAGACCTGTGTCGATGAGCAGACTCCGTTCACTGCCGTTCAGCAGGTAGGCGTGTGTCTCCTCCCAGTGCCTGTACTCACTGATCATAAAGGTATCTTCACCAATCGTATCGATTGTAAACCAGTTTCCCACGTCATCCTTCCTCCCTTTTCCTTTGTATCGCCGGCGGTTATTTTCCCAAAAAATCGAAGTCCCCATACAGAACCGGTACTCCTGTTCTGTATGGGGATTCTTTTTCTTCTAACCTTCATTCTCCGCAGGCAGCGAGTTAATATACGTTTCCACGAGATCGTACGTCCTTGTTCTCGTGGTCTCGGCCTGGGAGGCCGTGTATTCGACGCCTTCCAGAGAACCGCCGCTGTACTTTCTCGCCGCTTCCTCCGCCTTTGTATCCCGGCTCTTCATCCAGGTCTGCTGCTCACTTTCCAGCTTTCCCTTCGCATCCTCGTCCAGTCCATTCATGATTTCCGCGTAAATGGTGTTCATCTCGATGTTCCAGAGCTTAAACTCCTTCTCGGCCAGCGTCTTCATGGAATACGTAGTGGAATCAGAGGATTCGCTGCGCATCTTCTGTACCTGGGCATCCAGCTCTGCCAGACGCTTTTCGTAGTAGGCCAGCTTTTCCTCCTCGTCGCTCTGAAGCACTGCGCTTCCGCCCGGACCTAACGGTGATATGGATGGGGCTGCCGCCGCTGCCGCATCCGCCTTGTTTCCCGCTCCTGCTGCCGCTGATTCCGGGACCGCTTCATCCGCGGCCTCCTTATCCTCATCCATCAGAATGGATTCCGGAGCAGGCACCGCCGCTCCCTCTGCCGCCATCATCCGGGAGGAAGCAGGTTCCGGTACCGCCGCCCCGGCGGCCGCTTCATCCGTGTTCCCGGATACTGCTCCTTCTTCCCCGGCGGGGACTGTTTCTTCCATACGCTTCCTGGCTGCGGCGGGAAGCTCCGTGCCCGCTCCCTCCGTATAGGCCTGCGGCATGCCGCCGCCCGCTGTCGTCCCGGGCATCTGCGTCACCGCGACGGTATCCAGAGAGCCGCCGTTCTGCCGGATAAATCTGCTGGTCGCAAACGTCACCGCGATTCCGATGATCAGGATGGCAGCGATTACAAGCCAGATTCCTCTATTTTTATTCATGATTATCATCCTAACATACTTTGATAAAATTACCATATCATAAATAAAAAAGAAAGGAAATAGGGTACGTTAATTAGTAAGAGATTGTAAGAGATACGTAAGTTTTACAGGCCTTCATCCACCATTAAGTTGTCCCCATCCGCGGCAGTGGTCGCCAGTGTATCACACCGCTCATTTTCCGGATGGCCGGCATGTCCCTTTACCCAGCAGAAGGTGACGCGGTGGGGTTCGATGGCTTTTAAAAGCCTCTCCCACAGGTCGATATTCTTGACCGGGCCGCTCTTGCCGCGCTTCCAGTTGTTCTTCACCCAGTTATCGATCCAGTGCTGGTTAAATGCATCCGTCAGATACTTGGAATCCGAATACAGCTCCACCTCGCAGGGCCGGTTTAACGCCTCCAGTCCCGCGATCGCAGCCATCAGCTCCATACGGTTGTTGGTCGTCCTCACATATCCGGCCGACAGCGTCTTCTCATGGAGCTGCCCTTTGGAATCCGTGAACTGAAGCACAGCTCCGTAACCACCGGGTCCGTCCGGATTTCCTCTTGCAGCTCCATCTGTAAACAATAGTACTTTTCCCATCTTATGTCACTCTCCTAGCTATCTGTCCCATTTATCGCATAATGAATTGATCTGGTCTGCGAATTTTGCCAGATCCTTGTTGGCTCCGCCCTCGTTGTGACGGATCACCGACAGCAGGCGCTCTCCGGCAGCCAGCAGACGCGCATAGACGCCTACCGCCCGCTTCGCCGTCTCCACCGTCTTCGTCACGACGACTCCGGCCCTCTGCTCCAGCCATCTGCCGGAGGCCAGGTCGTAAACGGAGCCGGAAAACGGCGCCTCCGCCTGATATCCATACTCTTCCTTTAACACCTGCCTGAAAGAATCGCACACGTCGTCATTCCCGTGTACCAGAAATACTTCCCCTGGCTTCTCCTCAAATGCATTCAGCCACTGAATCAGCCCTTCCATATCTGCGTGGGCGCTCATTCCATCCATCTTTTCAATGTGGGCCTCCACATGAATGGTTTCACCGAACAGTCTCACCTCCCGGCCGCCTTCCAGCAGGCTTCTGCCCAACGTCCCGATAGACTGATATCCCGTAAAGACGATGGTACACTCAGGCCGCCATAAATTATGCTTTAGATGGTGCCTGATCCGGCCCGCGTCGCACATGCCCGCCGCGGAGATGATGACCTTCGGTTTTGTGTCGAAATTGATATCTCTCGATTCTGCGCTGGTAATGGAGAGCTTCAGTCCCGCAAATGAGATCGGGTTGATCCCCTGCGTGACGAGCGCCTTCGTCTCCTCGTCGTAACAGTCCGCCAGATTATCCTTAAATACATTGGTCGCCTCGACGGCAAGCGGACTGTCGACATAGACCTCGAATCCGTCGTGGCCCTTCACCATGTGCTCCGCCTTGATGATGCGGAACATGTAGAGAAGCTCCTGCGTCCTGCCCACAGCAAATGCGGGAATCACCACATTGCCGCCCCGGTCCAGCGTCCTCTGGACAATATCCGCGAGAATGGAAACGTGGTCCGGTATCCGGCCGTGAAGCCGGTCGCCATAGGTACATTCCATTACCACGTAATCCGCGTTTTGGATATACTGCGGATCCCGGATCAGCGGCTTGTTCTTGTTGCCGATATCACCGGAAAATACGATCTTCTTTGAGATATCATTCTCTGTGATCCACACCTCAATGGAGGCAGACCCCAGTAAATGTCCGACATCGGTAAACCGAATGGTAAGGCCCTCCTCCAGTTTTATTATTTCATCATAATTACAGGGGCTAAACTGCTTTAACACCCCTACCGCATCATTCATTTCATACAGCGGCACTTCTTCCTGCCGCCCGGCTCGTCTGGCCTTCCTGTTCTTCCACTCTGCCTCTGATTCCTGGATATGCGCGCTGTCCTTCAGCATGATGTTGCACAAATCCGCTGTGGCTTCGGTGGTGATGATTTCTCCGCGGAACCCTCTCGCATAGATAAACGGAAGCATCCCGGCATGGTCGATATGGGCATGAGTCAGGAGCACGTAATTGATCTCCGAATAGCTCACCGGAAGCTCTGCATTCTCAAAATAGTCCACACCCTGCTTCATACCGCAGTCCACCAGAATCTTAAGTCCTGCGGCTTCTAAATAGTGGCAGCTGCCGGTAACCTCATGGTCCGCACCGATGAACATTAATTTCATTGAAAGCCCTCCTTATTTTTCTTCTGTCGGTCATTTTTCTATTATAGCATAAATTGAAACCTCGTGAAAGACCTCATCCTCCTCTTCTGCCATTCATGCTCATTTTATATGATAATGCAGATCATTCCTCCGTTGCTGTCGTTGATAATCTTCTGAAGCGTATCCTGAAGCTTTAACTGACAGTCCTCTGTAAGCTGGGAGACTTTTGCGGAGATTCCGTCCTCCACGATCTGTTCGATGGACTTTCCAAAAATATTGGTGTTCCAGATGCCTTCCTCGCTCTCTCTGGCATTTTCCTTGATGTAGGCGATCAGATCCTCCGCCTGCTGTTCGCTGCCGACAATCGGGGCGATCTCCGTCTGGATATGGGCCTTGATCAAATTGATGGAAGGCGCCTCCGCCCGCATCTTAACGCCGTATTTGTTGCCGTGCTTGATCACTTCCGGCTCATCCAGGATAATTTCCGAGCGTTCCGGCGTCACGACGCCATACCCTTTTAAGCGCACCTGGCTCATGGCCTGGTTCACCTTTTCGTACTCCGCCCGCATCTTTGCAAGATCGCTTAAGGTCTGCATCAGCTGGTATTCGCCTTCAATGGGGATTCCCACGTAGTCGCTTAAGATCTGGTAATAATAGCTGTCATCCACGTCCATGCCCATGGAAACGCTTCCGTCCGCCATATTCATATTCTGTACCTTTACGGCCCGGATACTCTCGGCCGCACCGTCAAACAGATCCGACGTGATATCCTTCATGTGGGTAACCTTTTTCACCATGTCCTTGGCGGCCTGAATAATCTGGGATTTCAGCCAGTGGCTTGCAGGCAGGATCTCCAGCCATTTGGGGATATAGAAATCCATCTCCGTAACCGGGAATTCCTTCAGCACGCGTTCCAGGATATGATAGACGTCATCCTTTTTCAGCTGTTCACAGTTCACCGGCATAACGGTCACGCCGTATTTCTCCCTCATATCCTTGGCCAGGGCCGTGGTCTCATCGGAATACGGCCTTACGGAGTTTAAAAGGACGATAAACGGTTTTCCAAGCTCCTTTAATTCGGTAATGGTCCGCTCTTCTGCGGCTATGTAGTTGGGGCGTTTCAGTTCCCCGATGGTGCCATCCGTCGTGATCACGACACCGATGGTGGAATGGTCGTTGATGACCTTTCTCGTTCCGATCTCCGCGGCCTTCGTAAAGGGAATCTCGTATTCAAACCACGGAGTCTTTACCAGGCGCTCCTCATCGTTTTCGATGTGTCCGGCAGCTCCCTCGACCATAAATCCAACGCAGTCGATAAGCCGCACCTTTGCCTCAATCTCATCGCCCAGCCGGATCTCAGCCGCTTCCTTCGGTATGAATTTGGGTTCCGTCGTCATGATCGTCTTCCCGGCCGCACTCTGCGGAAGTTCATCTCTCGTCTGTGTTTTCTGATGCTCATCCACCATTTCCGGCAGCACCATCAGTTCCATAAACCGTTTAATAAAGGTGGATTTTCCCGTCCGCACCGGTCCTACAACGCCTATATAAATCTCTCCATTGGTCCGGGCTTTAATATCACTGTATACATCAAAATTGTCCATAAAGATACCCCCTTCTGTGCTGTTATAATATATGCGGGGGATCACTTAATATTCCAGCAAGTCTTTTTAAGATTTTTTGATGTTTCGTTCTTCCCTCCATGAGGAAAGCCCCAGGTTCTTTCGTCCCTGGGGCTTACTTCTCATGAATCAGCGAAGCGTTTCCGGCTTTTCTTTATCGCTTAAGAAATCATAGTTTGAATTCCGGTAATAATACCAGACAAACAGAAAGCTGAGCAGGGTCATTATGGTGGTCAGTATGCCTCCCTCGATCCCAAAGGCTCCTCCATTCAGAAGATTGCTTTCCATATACTGTGTTGTGATGATGCCGGGGGTCTGGAGGCCGCTGACAGGCATTCCGTAGACCAGCCCCTCAAAGACATTCCAGGTAATGTGATATCCGATACACATCCATATGGAACCCGACCTAAAAAACATATAGGAAAAGAGTATCCCGGCAAGCACGATATTTGAAAAGGAAAAAAACGTTACTCCCGGATTACTCAGATGAATCAGTCCAAAAATCACGGAGGGGACGAACATAATAACAGGTACATTGCGGCACCTCCGAAGAACAGCCATTAAAAATCCTCGGTTCAGCGCTTCCTCCGCGATCCCCACCAAAACAAAAGTGACCAGCCACCAGAAGGTCAGCCCCGAGACCGTAATTCCGTCTGATACGATACGGCCCTTTCCTATTGTAAGAACCAAAAGAAAGATGACAGAGCAGTTTACAATTCCCAGCAGCATACCTGCAGCTCCGTCTTTTCTCCTCTGCTTACAGTGTAAGGAATCCAGTCCCATCTCCCGGACCGAATGCTTCATCACCAGGTGCCATATGACGATCGGTACTGCCAGCATAAGAACCTCTGTAAATATCTGAAACGCAACAGGCAGTGAGACGTCATTGAACCAGTCCACCAGGCTGGAAACCTCTCCGGTTGCCGGATTGATATCGCCTGTGGCAATCAAAATCTTTCTCAGTACCTCTATGATCACAATGTTGGAGACAAAAGACAGAAGATAGTAAGCCGCCATTGCGATCAGGATAATCCACCCGGACCGGACCTGTCCGAATCTGTTTTTTACCAGTCTGTTGTCCCATAATCGGCTCAATAGCCGCTCCTTCATCCTATTCACTTAAATATGCCTTCTTCACGGAATCATCATTCATCAGTTCCTTCGCATCGCCGCTTAAAACGATGTCACCCGTCTCTAAAACGTAGGCCCTGTTAGCGATGGAGAGCGCCTTCTTCGCGTTCTGCTCCACCAATAGCACCGTGGTTCCGGACTTGTTGATCTCCTGAATAATGTCGAAAATCTCGTTTACATAGATCGGAGACAGACCCATGGACGGTTCATCCATGACGATCAGCTTCGGGTGAGACATCAGCGCGCGCCCCATGGCCAGCATCTGCTGTTCACCGCCGCTTAAGGTACCGGACGGCTGGTTCTTACGCTCCAGCAGTCTCGGAAAGCGCTTGTAGATCATCTGCAGCGTCTCTTCGATCTCCGTCTTGTCTTTTCTCGTATAAGCGCCCAGCTTCAGATTCTCGAACACGGTCAGATCCGCGAATACGCGTCTGCCCTCGGGAACGTGAGCCATTCCCATGCCGACGATTTTGTCCCCGCGGACCTTCGTTATATCGCGTCCGTCAAAGCCGATCGAGCCGCCTGCCGCTTTCAAAAGACCAGTGATCGTGTGCAGCGTCGTCGTCTTTCCCGCGCCGTTGGCTCCGATCAAGGCCACGATCTCCCCTTCATTTACTTCAAAGGATATACCTTTTAACGCCTTGATGACGCCGTAATATACTTCCAGATTTTTAACTTCCAGTATTGCCATGCCTGTCTCCTCCTATTCTCCGAGATATGCCTTGATGACCTCCGGGTCATTTAACACATCCGCCGTATTGCCCTGGGCGAGCACCTGACCAAAATTTAACACCGTCAGCTTCTCGCAGATACCGGAGACAAGCTTCATATCGTGTTCGATCAGAAGGATGGTCATGTCAAAATTATCGCGGACAAACCGGATGGTATCCATCAGTTCCTTCGTCTCGTTAGGGTTCATGCCGGCCGCCGGCTCGTCGAGAAGCAGAAGCTTCGGGTTCGTCGCCAGCGCACGGGCTATCTCCAGCTTCCGCTGTTTGCCGTAGGGCAGATTGGAAGCCAGGTAATCCTTTTCCTTATCCAGATCAAACACCTTCAGCAGCTCCACCGCTTTCTCATCCATGGTCTTCTCCACCTTAAAATACTTGGGAAGGCGCAGAATTCCGGCTACAGTTGAGTAGGAGTACTGGTTGTGAAGGCCTGCTTTTACGTTGTCGAGAACGGTCAGTTCCTTAAACAGACGGATATTCTGGAAGGTTCTGGCCACACCCGCGCGGTTGATCTCCATGGTCTTCTTTCCCGTGATGTTCATGCCGTCCAGCTGGATCGTTCCCATATTGGGCTTATACACACCGGTCAGCAAGTTGAATATCGTCGTCTTACCGGCGCCGTTGGGGCCGATCAGGCCATAGAGCTGGCCTTTCTCGATGGTTATGCTGAAATCATCCACGGCGCGCAGTCCGCCGAAAGAGATGCCGAGGTTTTTAATTTCAAGTAATGCCATGCTTATGAAACCTCCTTATCTGCCGTGTTTTTATGGAAATACCGTCTCAGGGAATGACGTTTTCTGAAATCGATGAATTTCGGACTCCAGTTGAAAATCATCATGACGATCAGGACGATGGCGTAGATCAGCATACGGTACGTATTGAGTCCGCGGAGCAGCTCCGGAAGCAGCGTCAGGATCACCGCCGCAATCATGGAACCGCGTATATTGCCGATTCCGCCCAGCACAACGAATACAAGAATCATGATGGACTGGTTGTATCCGAAGTTCTTCTGTGTCGCCGTCAGTGCCGATAAGTTGTGGGAATAAAGGACTCCCGCAACACCGGCCAGAGAAGCCGATATCGTAAACGCCATCAGCTTGTACTTCGTGATGTTGATTCCGATGGATTCCGCCGCAATCCGGTTGTCGCGCACCGACATGATGGCGCGGCCCGATCTGGAATGAATCAGATTCAGGACGATAAACAGCGTGATCAGGATCAGGATAATTCCCACCGTAAACGTGGCGTTCTTCGGCGTTCCGTTGATACCCTGGGCGCCGTTCATGATAATCTGGCCGTCTTCCGCCATATTAAGCGCCATGGCGTTCTTGATGGAGACATGGATGCCATTCGCATCCTTTCCCAGATAGATGACATTGACCACATTCTTGATAATCTCACCGAATGCCAGCGTAACAATGGCCAGATAGTCGCCTCTCAGCCTTAATACCGGGATTCCCACGATGATGCCGGCTACAGCCGCGGCCGCAGCGCCCACCAGAATCGCCAGTGTAAAGCGGACTCCCACACTGGGAATCGCATCCAGCATACAGATGGAAAACAGAGAACTGGAAAATGCGCCCACGCACATGAAACCGGCGTGTCCCAGGCTCAGCTCCCCCAGTATGCCTACCGTCAGGTTTAAAGAAATCGCCATAATCGTATAGATACAGAGCGGCACCAGAAGGCCCTTCATCAGGCTGCTTAAGTGCCCCCCATTTATCAGGATCTCTACAATAATATAGGCTGCTATCACAATCCCATAGGTCACTAAATTATTTCTTGTTGTTTTATTTATCTGCAGACTCTTCGTCTTTCCACTTTTTCCCATGGCCCCCACCTACACTTTCTCGTTAATCTTCTTGCCCAGAATACCGGTAGGCTTTACAAGAAGTACAATGATCAGGACTGCGAAAACGATGGCGTCGGAAAGCTGGGACGAGATATATGCCTTGCTCAGGTTCTCGATCACGCCCAGAAGCAGGCCGCCGATAAAAGCGCCCGGAATGGAGCCGATTCCGCCGAATACGGCGGCGACGAAGGCCTTGATTCCCGGCATGGAACCGGTGTAAGGCGTCAGGGTCGGATATGCGGAACAGAGTAAGGTACCCGCGATGGCGGCTAATGCGGAACCGATGGCAAACGTCAGCGCGATCGTTCCGTCCACGTTGATTCCCATCAGCTGAGCGGCCCCTTTATCTTCGGAGACAGCCAGCATGGCCTGTCCCGCCCTCGTCTTCTTGATAAACGTGGTCAGTACAATCATAATAACGATACAGGAGACGATGGTTACCAGCGTTTCTCCTGAGATCGTCAGTCTTCCGCCGGCAAGCTTCAAAGCCGGAATCGTTACAACGGATGTAAAGGATTTCGGATTGGAGCCAAAAACGAGCAGCGCGATGTTCTGAAGTAAGTAGCTGACACCGATTGCCGTAATTAAGACAGCCAGAGGTGAAGCCATGCGGAGAGGTCTGTATGCGACCTTTTCAATGGTTACGCCGAGAACCGTACATATAATGACAGCAAGAAGAATGCCAACAGCCGGTGGAAGCCCCATCGTGCTGACAACGGTGAATACCACGTATCCTCCGATCATGATGACATCGCCGTGAGCGAAATTCAGCATCTTGGCGATACCATATACCATGGTGTATCCCAGAGCAATTATTGCATACACACTGCCCAGGCTTAAACCATTAATAAAATAGGATATGAAACTCATCATATCATCGCACCTCATTCGTTGTTTATTCCCGCGAGCAGCGAACCAAACGGATACGCTGCCGCGTCCATTTGACGGCTGCCGCAGGGGTCAAAAACCCCGCTGCCGCGGGTATTGGATTTGAAAAGAAGAGGGTCGTCCTCTGGACGACCCTCCATTGGGTCATATACCAAGCAGTATTTACTTGATAAACTTACATTGCATTGTATACGCCGTCTACGATCTTTACAGCCTTCGGAGCCTTCTCCGGCTCGCCGTCAGCAGTCCACTTCATGCCTAAGCCGGTTAATCCGTCAACAGAAACCTCTGTCATGGCTGTCTTTAACTTGTCACAGATTGTGGAAGCGTCCATATCCGGAGTAATGCCCGCTTTTTCTCCGGCAGCCTTGATCGCATATACTGCATCATAGGCATCGGCAGCAAACTGGTTCGGTATGTCGCCGTATTTCTCTTTATATGTAGTAACGAAATTCTTTGTCAAGTCATCCTGTGCATCGGCAGCGAATGGTGTCAGCAGCATAATGCCCTCTGCCAGGGAGGTATCGAAGTTCTCCACGGTTAAAAGACCATCCAGGCCGTCACAGCCGAAGAAATCCGGTTCGTATCCCATCTGCTTTGCCTGCACCAGAATTAAGGATGCCTGCTGATAGTAGATCGGAAGGAATACCAGTTCTGCGCTGGCGTCCTGTGCCTTCTGAATCTGTACGGAGAAGTTCGTATTGTTGTCAGCGGTAAACGCTTCATCGGCTACCACTTCAAAGCCCTGGTTAGCAGCTTCTGCGATGAACTTGTCATGAATACCGGATGAATAAACATCGGAGCTGTCATAGATAATTGCCACTTTGGTAGCCAGCTTGTTCTCGCCGATATACTGGGCCGAAGCAGCACCCTGGTTCGGATCGGAGAAGCAGATACGGAACTGGTTGTCAAACTTTGCACAGTCCACAGCAGAACCTGACGGTGTCAGCTGGAACAGGTTGTCATTGCTGGACTCTGCGCCTACAGCGATACACGGTGCGGAAGTAACCGTACCGACTAACATCTGCATACCCCAGTCCTTTAATGTGTTGTAAGCGTTGACCGCTTTTTCTGTGTCGCTCTCGTCATCCTGGAAATTGTACTCGATCTGTGCTCCGCCGATACCGCCGGCCGCGTTGATCTCATTGATTGCCAGTTCAGCGCCGTTCATAACGGCCTGTCCGTAAATAGCAGTTCCTCCGGTAATCGGTCCGATTCCGCCAATCTTAAAGGAACCTCCTGCAGTCTGGTCAGCTGCTCCGGCATCCGCTGCAGCTGTCGTTTCCGCTGTGGCTGCCGTTGTCGCGCCATTGTCACTCTTGCCGCCGCATGCCGTTAAGGATGCAGCCATAACAGCAGCCAGGCCAAGGCTTACCAGCTTCTTTGTTGTTTTTTTCATAATTCATTCCTCCTCTTGAATTTTGAAATTCATATATACAGTTCCTATGACTATATATACATAGTCTCTATAATAAGATGGCTTTTTTAAAATGTCAACTAATTTCCATATATTCTTTCAAAATTCAATCATCCATCCATATTTTACCATGGAAGGTCGGAGCTCTCGATGGTTTTGTCCCGCAGCATCAGGCCTTTTACTGCCTCGGAGGCTGGTTTATCATCGAATAATATTGCATTAACCTGTTCCACGATCGGCATATCGATCTCATATTTTTCTGAAAGCTTCAGCGCCGCCTTCGCGGAGTAGACGCCTTCCACCACCATCTTTACTTCCTTCATGGCCTCTTCCATGGTATACCCTTTACCAATCAGGATTCCGGCGCGGCGGTTCCGGCTGTGCATGCTGGCGCAGGTAACGATCAGATCACCGATTCCCGACAGTCCGCAAAAGGTCTGGAACTTACCGCCCATAGCGGTTCCCAGCCTGGCAATCTCGGCAATTCCCCTCGTGATCAGCGCGGCCTTCGTGTTGTCTCCGTATCCCAGTCCATCCGCAATACCGGCGGCCAGGGCGATGACATTCTTAAGCGATCCGCCCAGTTCGATTCCCTGCATATCCGGGCTGGTGTAGACGCGGAACGCCTCACTCATGAAGACGGACTGGACGTACTCCGCAGTCTTTTTGCTGTGGGCGCCTGCGACGCAGGTGGTGGGAAGCCCCTTGCTCACCTCTTCCGCGTGGCTGGGTCCCGACAGAACCGCGACATCCGCCATGGGAAGCTCCTCCTCCAGAATCTCGGAAAGCGTTTTAAGCGTCGATTCCTCAATTCCCTTTGCCACATTTACAATAATCTGTCCTTCTCTGCAGTAAGGCTTCATCTTCTGTGCCGTGGAGCGGACATAGACGGAAGGAACGGCGGTAACCAGCACGTCCTTATCCTTCATGACCTCCTCCAGGCTTTCCGTAAACATCATCCCATCCGGAAGAACCAGATCCGGCAGAGTGTGATGGCGCCCAGTCGTCTTCATCTCCGTAATTTCCTCCGGCAGCGCCGACCATACGGATACGTGATGACCGTTGTTATACAGGAGAACAGCCAAAGCGATTCCCCAGCTTCCTGAACCGACAATCCCAATCTTTGCCATGATACTTCACCTCGTTTTTATTTTTTACCAAAACTTATTTTGTTTTCATTTCCATGAACCAGTCTTACAATATTGGCCCTGTGGCGCCAGAATGCCTGGGCGCTGATCACAGCCGCAACTATGTAAAACTCAGGGAGATATCCCGCCTGTACAGAAAAGCTGCCGTTGCTTCCCATAACAATCATCCACACGAGAAAAATCGTGGCTACCACCAGCGATCCCAGTGAGACGAACCTCGTCACAGCCACAATCAGGACAAAGGCCAGGAGAGTCACTACCATCAGCCGTAAGTCCAGGGCTACGATGAGACCGGCGGTGGCCGCGATTCCCTTTCCGCCCTTAAAATTCAGATAGAACGGATAGTTGTGTCCCAGAATGACGCCAAGACCGGTATAGAGTACCAGCAGACAGGCGATCTCCGGCCGGTCCCTAAAAAGGATCCGGACAAGAATACAGGGGATAAACGCCTTCAAAAAGTCTCCGAAGAAGACAACCGCTCCCGCTTTCTTTCCCAGCACGCGAAGCGCATTGGTCGTCCCTGAGTTGCCGCTTCCGTAATTACGGATGTCAATCTTATTCAGTCTGCCGTAAATATAGCCGGTCTGAAGCAGGCCAAATAAATAGCCCGCTGCCAGACAAATGATTCTTTCCATACCCTACTGTTCCTTTCCGCTGCGCTCTCTGGCAATAAACTTGAGAGAGGTTCCCTTGAACCCGAAGGCTTCCCTGATCTTATTCTCGATATACCGCGTGTAGGAGAAATGCATCAGATTCTTGTCATTGACGAAGATGACGAACGTCGGCGGCTTCACCGCTACCTGTGTAATATAGTAGAGTCTCAGGCGTTTTCCCTTATCCGACGGCGGCTGCTGTAAGGCTACCGCTTCCGTCATGATCTCGTTTAACACACCCGTGGCGACGCGAAGCGTCTGGTTCTGTCTCACCATGTCAATCAGCTCAAACAGGCGGTTCGTCCTCTGTCCCGTCTTCGCCGAGATGAACACGTATTCCGCATACGGCATGAAGGCCAGCGTATCCTTAATCTTATTGGTGTATTCGTAAATAGTCTTATCATTCTTTTCGATGGCATCCCATTTATTCACGGCAACGATGATTCCCTTTCCGCGCTCATGGGCGATGCCGGCGATCTTGGCATCCTGTTCTGTCACACCCTCTGTGGCGTCAATCACCACCACCACCACATCTGCGCGTTCTACCGCGGTTACTGTACGGATGATGCTGTAGCGTTCCAGTTCTTCCTTAATCCTGCTCTTCCGGCGAAGTCCGGCCGTGTCGATAAAGACGTACTCCGTCCCGTTATACACGATCTCCGTATCCACCGCATCCCTCGTGGTTCCAGCGATATCGGATACGATCACGCGGTTTTCTCCCACCAGCTGGTTGATAATGGAGGATTTGCCGACGTTGGGCTTACCGACGATGGCAATTCTCGGTCTGTCATCCTCCTCTTCCTCTTCTGTGCTCTCGCCAAAGTATTTGACCACCTCATCGAGCAGCTCGCCCAGGCCGAGTCTGGAAGCGGCCGAAACCGGAACCGGATCGCCGATGCCGAGATTATAAAACTCGTATACATCGTTGCCGAACTTTTCGAAGCTGTCCACCTTATTGACAGCCAGAACGACCGGCTTCTTGGACTTGCGCAGCATGTCGGCAACCTTGGAATCCGCGTCCACCAGGCCCTGGCGCACATCCACGATGAAGACGATGACGTCCGCAGTCGCGATGGCGATCTCCGCCTGTTCTCTCATCTGGGACAGGATGATGTCGCTGCTGTCCGGCTCGATTCCGCCCGTATCAATCAGGGTGAAATTCTTATCCAGCCACGTACAGTCGGCATAGATTCTGTCTCTTGTGACACCGGGAGTATCCTTAACAATGGATATCGTATCTCCGGCTAATACATTAAACAACGTAGACTTCCCGACGTTGGGACGGCCTACGATGGCAACAACTGGTTTACTCATATGAAATCTCCTTTAACTCATATCCTTCATAGGAAGGGCTTCCCTCTTCCACAGGATGAAGTACGGCCTGTACAAAATCCTGACCGCTTGATTTTACAATATCTACCTTTACTTGTAAAGCTTTTTGTAATTCGCCGCGGGTAATATCGTCCAGAAACACCTCTTCGCCGCTGCGGAACATGCACTCCGGAAGCAGCAGTCTCGACCCCAGACGCTTATCCTTAAGCTGGCCGATCAGGTCCTGCCCGGTGACCAGTCCGGCCACTGTGATCTGCTCCCCGAAGAAGTAATTCCTGATCGGATACACGTGAATCGTGCAGTTCGGGTATTTCCTGCGGACGGAATTCACGTGGCGCTCAATAAACGGGGCCGCCAGCTGTCCGGTGGCGATGGAAATCTCCTCCTCCAAGCCGTCTCCCTGCAGTTCCTGAAGCGCGGACTCAACCTCCTCTTCCAGGAGCCTCAGCATCCCGACGCCATTCTCCAGCTGAATGTATCCGTCATACCGTTCTTCCTCCGGCAGCGGACGTCCCGCCAGAATGTAAAACTCGTCGCTGGCGTGAATAAAATGGGTTCCGTGTTCCTCATAGAGCTTCTTCTGCCACCGCTCGATTAAGTCGATGGTTTTAGCAGCATCTTCCCTTTCGATGGGCTTTAGCGGGTAGAGTCCGTCGCGGAACTTGGAAAGTCCGACGGGAACCACGGAAACGCTCTCCATATAAGGCAGATATTTCGATAAGTCTCTTATGGTCCGTTCCAGCTCCTCCCCGTCATTTAAGCCCTTGCATAAAACGATCTGGCCGTTCATGGGGACTCCGGCTTCGTAAAGCTCATCGATCCGCTTTAATGCCTGTCCGGCAAAGCGGTTGTGAAGCATCTCACAGCGAAGCTCGGGATTGGTCGTCTGCACCGAGATGTTGATGGGAGCCAGCTTGAACTTAATGATGCGCTCCACATCGTAATCGCTTAAGTTGGTCAGCGTCACGTAATTTCCCTGCAAGAAGGACAGCCTGGTATCGTCGTCCTTAAAATACAGCGTCTCACGCATCCCCGGCGGCATCTGGTCGATGAAGCAGAACACGCATTTATTCCGGCAGGAGCGGTACTCACTCATCAGGCCGTTCTCAAAGGTGATTCCCAGGTCCTCATATCCGTTTTCTATCTCCAGCTCCCACTCCTCGCCGTCGGCCTTTCTGACCTCCATGACGATGGCTTCGCTGTTAATATAATATTCATAATCGAAAATGTCTTCCAGCTCATGGCCGTCTATCGACAACACGCAGTCGCCAGGCTCCAGTTCCAGCGCCTCCGCGATGGACCCGGGATCCACAGCCCCTATTTTATGTCCTTTTCTGCTCATATTTTCTGTTGTTTCCCTTCTGTTTTATCTTCTCTATCATAACAATATTATCAATCTTTGTAAAGAAAGCCTTTTTTGTTTTTTTCCATGAAATGTAAGAATTGCTATTGACGCATTGTGTCGAAGAATGGTATAAATGGATGTAAGATTAGAACTGGGCAGTCTTACGGGACTGCCTGTTATTAATTTATGGAGGATTTCATTATCATGGCAAATGATTATGTATTTAATGACCAGCTGCCGGTTGCACCGCTAAAGATCGCGGCACTGGAGAGCTGCCGGGTACTGGCAGGAAAAGTCAACGACCATATCGTAGATTTCCGTCGAAACGATATCGAGGAATTAAAGCGGCGCGAGGCCGATCTCCACTACCGTGGATACGATGTCGATTCTTATCTTCTTAGCTGCGACTGTCCCCGTTTCGGAAGCGGTGAAGCCAAAGGCATCATCAAAGAGTCCGTCAGAGGTACCGATATTTTTGCAATGGTGGACATCACTAATTACAGCATATCCTATACCGTCAATGGTTATACCAATCATATGTCTCCGGACGACCATTTCCAGGATTTAAAGCGAATTATAGGCGCCTGCTCGGCTACGGCACACCGTGTCAATGTCATCATGCCGTTTCTCTATGAGAGCCGCCAGCACAAGAGAAGCAAGCGTGAATCCCTCGACTGCGCCATGGCGCTGGAAGAGCTGACCGCCATGGGTGTCAGCAACATCATCACCTTTGACGCTCATGATCCGCGTGTGCAGAATGCGATACCGCTTCACGGATTCGATAATTTTATGCCGACCTACCAGTTTGTAAAGGCATTTTTACGCCATTATCCGAATCTGCCCATCGACAAGGATCATCTCATGGTCATCAGCCCGGACGAGGGTGCCATGGACCGCGCCGTCTATCTGGCCAACAACTTAAGCGTGGACATGGGTATGTTCTATAAGAGAAGGGACTACTCCAGAGTCGTAGGCGGACGCAATCCCATCGTAGCTCATGAGTTCCTGGGCGCTTCCGTGGAAGGCAAGACCGTTCTCATCGTGGATGACATGATCTCCTCCGGCGAGAGCATGCTGGACACTGCCAAGGAGTTAAAGGAACGCAAAGCGGAAAAGGTTATCGTCTGCTGTACCTTCGGACTCTTTACAAACGGCCTGGACAAGTTCGACGAATACTAT
Source organism: Hungatella sp. L36 (assembly GCF_014288035.1). NCBI lineage: Bacteria > Bacillati > Bacillota > Clostridia > Lachnospirales > Lachnospiraceae > Hungatella > Hungatella sp. L36. The sequence goes on from NZ_JACOPC010000006.1 coordinate 52,620, forward strand.
GCAAAGGAATACATCGATCTGGTCGTGACGACCAACTTAAGCTACCGCCCGAAGGAGCTGCTGAGCCGCGAATGGTATGTGGAGGCCGATATCAGCAAGTATATCGCCGCCATCATCAATTCCTTGAACCACGACGTATCGATCAGCACTGCGCTTTCCCCTACGGAAAAGATTCAGAATCTGCTCAAAAAACGCCACAGCGACGGATACGATTACTATCAGACGATCCTGTAGCTGCAGTCTCCCGAAAGGCTGCTCAGGCGGCATATGCAAGAACCCCTCAGACGGTATCACGACCGTTTCGGAGGGGTTCTTTTATTTCAAAGAAGAGTCCAGGCTGTGAAATAAAAATCCTCCGGCGCGAGAGTCCGGCTTGCCAAACTCCTTCTTCTGTTTCGGCAAATGCTCCTTACGATTCTTTTATAGAAAGAAATGCCGCTAAATTTCCTCTCTCATTTCCCATCGTCCTGTGGGAAAATAAGTAGTCCGGATTGCAGTGGGTACAGATATCGGTAATCTGGATATTATCCGCCTTTACTCCCGCTTCCAGAAGGACAATCTCATTGGCACGCCAGAGGTTCAGCAGAAGCTTTCCGTTTGGCTTCTCCCGAAGCAGTTCCGGCCAGTATTCTTCCGAAAATGCCCGGCGAAATTCTGCAGCCACTTCCTCTCCCACTTCGTAGCAGTCCTGACAGATACTGGGGCCGATGCAGGCGATAATGTCCTCCGGCTTCGAGCCGTACTCCCGGCCCATGGCTTCCATCGTCACCTGGCCCATACGGGCCACCGTTCCTCTCCAGCCGGAGTGGCTTAAGCCTATGGCCCGATGGACCGGATCGAGAAAGTAAAGCGGCACACAGTCCGCGTAAAACGTCACCAGCGTCATACCCGGCACATCCGTGATCAGGCCGTCGATGTCCTGATAGTCCCGTTCCCTGGTGATCCCCTTGCCCGCATCGTCTTCCGTCACCCTGCGGATGTTGGTCGTGTGAGTCTGCCAGGACAGTACCATTCTCTCCTCATCCACGCCGATCGCCTTCGCCATCCTGCGGTAATTCTCCCGCACATGGTCCGGATCGTCCCCCTTTAAAAATGCGAAATTCATGGTAGCATACACGCCGGTGCTCACGCCTCCCATGCGGGTGGAAAACCCGTGGCGCACGATGCCGGTCTTCTCCAGCATCGGAAAAGACAGATAGGGAACGCCATCCGCCATCCGGCATTCAAGCACCGGCAGTTCCTGTTTTCGCTTCCATATATTGTTCATAAAATAAAACCTCCTGTATAGTCAGAGCGGCTATTCACAGCCAGTATCCTGCGAGGCGTCAAAATGCGTCACGGATCAGCGTGATCCGGTCTCCGAGGATGGCGACCACATCAAAGCGGCACGGCATGGCCTCGCTGACCCGGTTTTTGTATAAATAGTATTCCGCTGCGCGGCGGATGTGCTGCTGTTTTCTGTAGTCCACCGCCTCCGCGGGGCTGCCCTGTCTCTCATCCCGCCGGTATTTCACCTCGACGAAGACCAGGTACTCCCCGTCCCGCGCGATGATGTCGATCTCCCCGCGCCGGCCCGAAAAATTCCGGACAACGATTTTATAGCCCTGTTCTATCAAATAGGCAGCCGCCATCTCTTCATAGCCGCTGCCAATCTCACGCTTATTCATTCAGTTCCCCATCAGTCCACGAAATTCCTGATAAAACTCCTCCGGTGAATAGCACACGGACCGATCTCCTTAAGCGCCGCGATGTGCGCCGCCGTTCCGTAGCCTTTATGCTTTGCAAAGCCGTACTCCGGGAACAGCTTGTCGTACTCTGCCATCATATGGTCCCTCGTAACCTTTGCCATGATGCTGCCCGCCGCGATGGAAACGCTCTTCGCATCGCCCTTGATGATCGGGACCTGCGGGATATCCAGTCCCGGAATCGTCACCGCGTCGTTTAAAAGCACCTGCGGGACAGAGGTAAGCTGGCTGACTGCCAGCCGCATGGCCTCATACGTGGCCTGAAGAATATTGATCTCATCGATCCGCTCCGGTCCGACCACTCCGACGGCAAAGCTCACCGCCTTCTCCTGGATCTCCAGAAACAGTTCCTCGCGCCGCTTCTCCGACAGCTTCTTCGAATCATTCAAAAACAGGATCTCACAGTCCCGCGGAAGGATCACCGCGCCGGCCACAACCGGCCCTGCAAGAGGTCCTCTGCCGGCCTCATCGATTCCACAGACGAGGACACTATCCTCATACTGCCTTTCGTAGCTTTTCATAAGCTCTAAGCGTTCCCGCTCAGCAGCCAGTTTTTCTTCGCTTAACTTTCTCATCGTAGGTTCACTCCGCTTTCGTAATCTCTGAAGGTAATTGTCAGCAGTTCAGACGACTCATCTTCCCGCCGTCTGAACTGTTACGGCAATTCCGGAGGCAGCTCCAGAGTGATCTTCCCCAGCTTTCCACTTCGGAAATCATCGATCAGAAGACGGGAAGCCTTTGCAAGATCCAGCTCTCCGCCTTTTGAAAGGCACGCTCTGGCCTTTGCGATCTGGTTTAGAATTCCCACTGCATCGGAAGCATCCGTCTGGTATTTGTCTTCCAGCACGTTTGGATACTTCTTCTGAAGGAAGCGGATCAGCTCCAGCGCCAGTTCATCTTTATTTAAAATCTCGTCGTTAATCGACCCGATCAGCGCAAGGCGGATTCCCACCACCTGATCCTCAAACTTAGGCCATAAAATTCCAGGGGTATCGAGAAGCTCCAGGCTCTTATTAAGCCGGATCCACTGATTGCCCTTCGTCACGCCCGGCTTGTTTCCGGTCTTCGCGCATGCCTTGCCGGCAAAGGAATTGATAAACGTGGACTTGCCCACGTTGGGGATTCCCACCACCATGGCACGAACCGGACGGTTTAAGATTCCCCGTCTCCGGTCGCGCTCGATCTTTTCCTTACACGCTTCCTGCACGACTCCGTTAATCGCCTTTAGACCGGCTCCGCTCTTGGAGTTCACCTTTACCACGAAGTACCCCTTCTCCTGGAAGTAAGCGGCCCACTTAAGGTTACAGCGCTCATCGGCAAGGTCGGACTTGTTAAGCAGGATCAGCCGCGCCTTTCCCGCTCCAAGATCATCAATATCCGGGTTCCGGCTGGAAAGCGGAACTCTGGCGTCTACCAGCTCTATAATTAAATCGATTAATTTGATATCTTCCTTCATGGCCCTTTTGGCCTTGGTCATATGACCCGGATACCACTGTATATTCATCATCTACCTCTATTTCGAACGAATCAGCTCCAGATTCGCCAATGGTGCAATCCGGATCCAGACTCTTCCCTGAATCTGCTTTCCGCTCACGTTGCCCACATTGGAAAAACGGCTGTCTTCGCTGCTGTCTCTGTTATCGCCTAAAAGGAAATACTCGTCTTCCCCCAGCTTTACCGGGTTCTCCGCGATACCTGCCAGCGAAATGCTGCCAGCTCCTTCCGGCTGTTCAATTAACTCATCATCGATATAAATCTGACCGCCCTTAATCTGCACGGTCTCACCGGGCAGACCGATCACGCGCTTTACGTTCATCTTCTGGTCTTCCCGTTCAAACACCACCACGTCAAAACGGTCCGGCTTCCCGAAATCGTAAGACAGACGGTCCATCAGTACTACATCCTCCGACTGCAGAAGCGGAGTCATGGAATGTCCTGCAATCGGAATCTGGGTCCCATATGCATAAACAATAAACCATGCAAACGCGATCACAACGGTAATGTCTACAATCCAGTTAACCACATGGCGGATCCGGTTGTTCTCTTCACTGTTATAAAACTCCACTCTTTATGCACATCCCATCTATTAAGAAAGGGACAATTTTCATTGTCCCCCTCACATCTTCCAGAATCCTGATTTGCCCATTAGTCCGCAGTGCACCTCGATTCCGCTGCCGCTCCATCTCGGTCACGGGCTTCGCCCTATAAAAAAGGACAAAACCAAATCTGCTTATGTGCAAGCACAACACAAATTTGGTTTTATCCTTTTTTGCACTGCTCATTGCTTACGCACAAATTATTTCACTAACTCTTTAACCTTAGCAGCTTTACCTACTCTGTCTCTTAAGTAATTCAGTTTCGCTCTTCTTACTTTACCTCTTCTGATCACTTCGATGTTATCTACAGAAGGAGAATGTAATGGCCATGTCTTCTCAACGCCGATGCCGTTGGAGTTCTTTCTTACTGTGAAAGTCTCTCTTGCGCCGCCGTTCTGTCTCTTAATAACAGTTCCCTCGAAAATCTGGATTCTTTCGCGGGTTCCCTCTTTGATCTTGTTGTATACCTTAACGGTATCGCCAACGTGGAACTCCGGTACTGTCTGCTTTAACTGTGCTGCTTCAATATTCTTGATAATGTCGTTCATCGTGTGAACCTCCTTGATTATATTTGATGTTCTTAATACTTCATACTGACGTAATCCGTAACAGAGGACCATCTCCTTGCGTCACAACGTCTAATATTTTATCATAAAGAATTGTCGATTGCAAGTCCCTTTTTGCAATTTTCTTCCTGAATATCCTGATTTTCCGGCTTCTTCGCCAGACTCTCCAGATATTCCTGTTCCTTTTTCGACAGCACCGCATCCTTTAACAGATCAGGCCGCCTCTCATACGTCCGTTTGATGGACTGTTCCCTCCGCCAGGTGTCGATATTCTTATGGTGGCCGGAAAGCAGAACCTCCGGTACCCGCAGGCCTTTATACTCTTCCGGCCTGGTGTACTGCGGATATTCCAGAAGATTGTCGTGAAAGGACTCGAACTCCGCTGAGACATCGTTATTCAGCACGCCGGGAACGAGGCGGGAAATGCAGTCGATCATAACCATGGCCGGCAGCTCTCCGCCGGTCAGAACGTAGTCACCGATGGACAGGTAATCCGTGGCCACCAGCTCCAGGGCGCGCTCATCCACGCCCTCGTAATGGCCGCACAGAAATACCAGTTCCTCCTCGGCTGCCAGCTCTTCTGCGATCTTCTGGCTGAAGACAGTGCCCTGCGGGGTCAGATAAATCACCCGGGGCTTCTTTCCGATTCTGTCACACAGGTCGTCATAGGCATCACAGATGGGCATCGGCTGCATCACCATGCCCGCGCCGCCGCCGTACGGATAATCGTCCACATGCCGGTGCTTGTCCGTCGAGTATTCCCTGATATCTATGGCTTCAATCGAAATCAGGCCATTCTCCGCGGCTCTGCCGATGATGCTGGTGTGAAGGCCGTCTAACACCATGTCGGGAAATAAAGTCAGTATATGGAAGTTCATGTTTTCCTCCTTATAAGTCCAGAAGTCCGTCCATAATATGGACCGTAATCACTCCCGCCTCTAAATCCACGTTCCGGATGCACTCCCGGATGGCGGGCAAAAGGACTTCCTTCCCTTCCGCCGTCTTCACCTCGTACACATCGTTAGCGCCAGTCTTAATGACATCCGTCAGGGTGCCGAACGGTTCCCCGTCCTCAGTCACCACCTTTAAACCGATCAGGTCAACAATAAAATTCTCATCCGGCCCCAGCTTCACCGCCTGGTCTCTCGTGACAAGAATGTCTTTTCCCTTGTACTTCTCTATATCTTCAATTGTGTCATATCCCTTAAACTTCAGTATAACCATATTTTTAAAGAATTTAACACCCTCAATTTCCAGTTTCAGCTGTTCTTTTCCCGTATCCAGAATCACTTGCTTCAGCTTTTTAAAACGTGCCGCGTCATCTGTCGTTGGGAAAACCTTGACCTCCCCTTTGACACCGTGTGTAGAGGAAATAACGCCAACTCTCAGTACCTGTTCCATCATTTTTCTCCCTTGCAAATAACACTTTGCCATGATATAGAAAAGACCGTCTTCCTGACAGGCCGGCGGTCTTCGTTTACGTATTGGCTACTGAATTTCTACAATAACCTTCTTGTCTTCTTTGGAAGCTGCTGCTTTTACTACAGAACGGATAGCCTTAGCGATCCTGCCCTGCTTGCCGATGACTTTACCCATATCGGAAGGCGCTACCGTAAGTTCAAGGACGATTTCGTCGTCTTTCACAGACTCGGTAACAGCAACCTCGTCTGGATTATCAACCAGTGCTTTCGCAATTACTTCTACTAATTCTTTCATATGCTTCACCACTTTCCCCCAAACGGTTGTAAGGGGGACTTTCCTATTAAACTACTGGATGCCGGCGATTTTCAAAAGCTTGCTTACCTTCTCAGTTGGCTGAGCACCTGTTGCTAACCACTTCTTAGCGGACTCTTCGTTGAACTTGATTACGCTCGGATCTGTGTTCGGATCGTAATAACCAACCTCTTCAATGAACTTGCCATCTCTTGGGGATCTGGAATCTGCAACTACAATTCTATAGAAAGGAGCCTTCTTCTGTCCCATTCTCTTTAATCTCATCTTTACTGCCATGTGATTCACCTCCTTGAATATTTGTGTTTTCGCATACTGCGTATCTATAGTCAATGCAGTAAAACTGCCTTGCTAACTTCTCTGATCCAATTAAAACGGCATCTTGAACTTGCCGAATAATCCGCCCTTCTTCTTACCGCCGCCCATCATGCCGGGAAGCTGCTTCATCATCTTCTTCATCTGGTCGAACTGCTTAACGATCCGGTTGACTTCACTGATATCAACACCGGCGCCTCTGGCGACCCTCTGTTTTCTGGAAGCGTTCTTCATGAGGTCCGGATTCGTCCGTTCCTTGTCCGTCATAGACAGGATGATGGCTTCCACGCGGTCCATGGCCTTTTCGTCCACTTCCACGTCCTTCATCTGTCCCATACCAGGCATCATGTTCATAATGCTCGACATGCCGCCCATCTTTTTGATCTGGTTCATCTGATCCAGGAAATCGTTGTAATCAAATTCGGCCTTCCGCAGCTTCTGAGACAGCTCTTTCGCCTTCTCCTCATCCACCTGGCTCTCCGCCTTCTCGATCAGAGAAAGGATATCGCCCATTCCGAGGATTCTCGAAGCCATACGGTCCGGATAAAACTGCTCCAAATCGGACAGCTTTTCTCCCATACCGATGTACAGAATCGGCTTTCCGGTTACAGACCGGATCGAAAGTGCCGCGCCGCCTCTGGTATCGCCATCCAGCTTGGTTAAGATAACTCCGTCAATACCGATCTTGTCATTGAACATACCGGCCACATTGACCGCGTCCTGACCTGTCATGGCATCGACTACAAGAATCGTCTGATGAACCTCCACGGCTTCCTTAATCTCCACCAGCTCGTTCATCATGTCTTCATCGATATGAAGACGTCCGGCCGTATCCAGGATTACTACATTCTGATCGTTCTTTGACGCATGTTCCACCGCCGCCTTCGCGATGTCCGCAGGCTTGTGGTTTTCTCCCATGGAGAACACCGGAACGCCCTGCTTCTCACCGTTGATCTGCAGCTGCTTAATGGCAGCCGGCCGGTAGACGTCACACGCCGCCAGAAGAGGTTTTCTTCCCTTGGCCTTTAATTTGCCGGCTATCTTGGCTGTGGTCGTGGTTTTACCCGCGCCCTGGAGACCTGCCATCATGATGATCGTGATCTCATTCGCCGGTTTTAAGTGAATCTCAGTGGTCTCGGAACCCATCAGCTTGACAAGCTCCTCGTTCACTATCTTTATTACCATCTGTCCCGGAGTTAAGCTGTTCATGACATCCTGTCCAACCGCCCGCTCCTGTACAGCGCTGATAAACTGTTTTACTACCCGGAAGCTTACGTCGGCCTCTAACAGAGCCATCTTCACTTCCTTTAAGGCTGCCTTTACGTCCGCTTCTGTCAAGCGTCCCTTGCCCCTTAAATTTTTAAATACATTCTGTAATTTATCGGATAAGCTCTCAAAAGCCATCTAATGTCCTCCTGATCTACCCTTTCTAATGAGCCTCCAGGTCGATGATTTCGCCCGATATCTCTTCGATGCGCCGGAGCAGATTCCTGTCGCCCGTTCTGGAAAATTCTCCTGCCAGACTCTGGATCTCTCTGGCCAGACGTTTCGTATTTCCGAATTTTTCCATCAAATGAAGTTTCTCTTCATAATCTTCCAGAATCCTGTCACACCGCTTCACCAGGTCATGGACTCCCTGACGGCTGATGCCCTGTTCCTCCGCGATCTCGCTTAAGGATAAGTCATACAGCACCACGTCCTCGTAAACCTGTCTCTGGTGTTCTGTCAGAAGCGCGCCGTAAAAATCATACAGCAGGCCCTGTCTTGCAATCTTTTCCATATCATCACCTGTGCTATCATACACTACTTTTTTATGGGTGTCAAGTATTTTTTCTTTACACCCTGTTTTTTTCTTTACGCCCCGCGCAACAGCCTTTATGGCTGATTTCTGATCACGCGTCCCACGTAACAATCACTGGAAACGGAGTGGATATACCATTTAGGAGTGTCTCCGAACAACCGTCTGATTTCCGGTATCACGGTTTCCTCCCATAAGCAGAGAATCCGTTTTAAATCCTCTGCGTACAATTCCAGATCCGTTAAGGAGCGGCAGATCCTGTCTCGAAAAAGCATCTGGCTGATCGAAAAATTATAACCTGCGCAGTCCAGGGCCACCTGGAGATGATTCTTCTGAAACCAGGGCCGCACGTTAAGTGCAAAATTCCCATGCTCTGTAATCTTTCCAAAATCACAGAGGCCGCCAATATCCGGATGTCTCCAGATGTATCCCATGTTTTCCAGAACTTTTTTGAAAAACCGGCTGCAGGGCGGAACTTTAAAACCAGCTTCCTCTACCTCGGAGGCACAGAGGTATGCGCCCATCCCATAAGGAATACGGCTGGGCATGGAAAGCCGGCCAAACTCCCTGCTCCGCTCCTCCAGAAACCGGTTCATTTCCATAGACGCCTGACAGATACGCTCCATTCTCTCAGGAGAAAAACAGCAGACCATCTGCCGCAGCCCTGCCTGTCCGCCGTACCGTTTCACAAATCGGCAGACTATCTCATCCGCTCTGGACAGGCCATTGGGGGAAATGCCCTCCATACCGGACGGCGGAGTTACCTCAAACCGCAGATGAACCGGATTGCAGGAGGTTCCCCAGTCGAAACGCCGGTCAAGAACGATGCAGTCGGACTGGTAATACGTACAGTCCGCACTGTAATTATTTCCAACGGAATCCAGCGCACAGTCTGCATCTGCCAGCAGGTCCGAAAGCGCCGGGACAGGATTCGTGTTTCCGAACCACGGAATGGAATCCAGAATGACAGCCGCGCTGTAAAACGAATACGGCCTCGGAATCTTCTTCGTCACCGCAGTAAACAGCTCCGGAGTCAGCTCTTCATCCGTTTCCGGAATCCGGTATGCCAGTCCTTTTACAGCCGGGAAATTAGACGTAGTCGTGATATGCGGTTTTGCTAAACCACCCGGCCTTAAATACTTACCTGTCTGCGGAAATGCTTTCCCCATCTTTCCTGTGGCCGTCCGTGCAAAGACAGGGGCAGCCGTGTCCGGCACATCCTGAAACGCAAACATCATCCGCCCGGGAGCGAGCCCCTGTTCCTCCAGGAATTCCAGAAGGCACTTCACCGTCTCCTGATAGGGGACCTGTTTTTTTAAATCCACTGTCACAGACAGAAACGTCCGTATCTGGTCCTGCTTCGCCATCACAGAGCCTCCCGCCTTATTCTGCCAGGGCCGCATCATAGGCCCTCTTCGTCTTTTCGTCAAACAATACCCATAAAATCAGATCGAAGGCATCCGGATACTCTTCAATCCGGCGTCTCACTTCCCTCACCGCCGTCACCGCCGCCAGATCCACAGGGAAACGGTAAATTCCGGTGGAGATGGACGGAAATGCAATCCTTCTGATTCCGTTCTGTTTCGCCACTTCCAGGGAGGTTCTGTAACAGGATGCCAGAAGCTCGGCTTCCCCTTTCGATCCCCCGTTCCAGACCGGTCCCACCGTGTGAATAATATGGCCGCAGGAAAGGCGGTATCCACGCGTAAGCTTCGCCTGTCCCGTCTTACAGCCGCCCAGCAGCCTGCACTCGAACAAAAGATCCTTTCCGGCCGCCCGATGGATCGCTCCATCCACGCCTCCGCCTCCCAGAAGAGACGAATTGGCTGCATTGACAATCGCATCCAGGCCTTCCACCTTCGTAATATCCCCCAGCATGGTCGTGACTTCCGTATTCGCCGTCATGTGCGCCTCCTTCTATTCCTTCACCGGCAGCGTCACAAGCCGCCAGGAATACACGGTATTTCCATGGGCGCTTAAGGGTCTGGCCTCCTTTTCACTGTAGAGCGGATCCATGCATAAGTAGCCATCGTCACCGCTTCCCAGCAGCAGCACCCAGTGCCAGTATCCGTCTCCCAGATTCTTAACCCTGACAAGCGGATACTGCTGTTGATCCAGAGCCGCCTCAATCGCCTGTTCATCTACCGTTTTATAAACCGTTACCGTGGCTTCCGGATATACGGAAGAGATATTTCCCCAGATTACGTCCCCGGATGCGTTGTAAACGCCCTGTTCCGTAAAGAGCCGGTTCAGCTCTCCCGGTGTCACGGACTCTCCATACAGATCAAAAAGTGTGGCCAGACAGGTAACGAGACAGCCGGAGCTGCCCATGGTAAAGCGGGATTCTCCCAGCGGGTCAGCCGCCCACTCCTCATCCTTTTGCAGATAATAGACCGCCTCCGGCAGCGGATGTACCTTTGTGCTCTGAATCGTTGTGCCTTCCCCGCCTCCGCCTCTGTGCCTCCATACCAGAAGTGCTGCCGCAGCCAGGACGAGAATGGCCGCGCCGGTCAGTATCCATATTATTTTCTTTCGTCTGTCCATTCTATTCTCCTGAGCATGAAATACTCATCGCTCTCCTACCACGCGGCACGGAAGCCCCGTCATGCCCTTAAAACGCACAGGGAACGTATAAATGGTGGCCTCCGCGGCCATTTCTCCCTCCAGGAGCCTGGATAAACCGCATAAATTCTCCACCACAAAGGTATTCCGGTCCGCGCAGTACTGATCCTTCGGCGTATGTTCCGCACCGCGCCGGATTCCTGCGCAGTCGATACCGATGATGGATACGCCCCGGTCCAGCAGCCGGTCGATCAGTTCATCCGAAAGCTGCGGATGCTCCTTAAAGTAAACCGGGGTTCCATATCCGGTCCGCTCCAGAAATCCTGTGAAAAATGCCACAAACATTCCCGCCTCCACCCGGTCCAGGAAGATATCTCCGGACTCGATATCACGGCCGGAGATCTGGCTGACATCGAAGACCAGTCCTTTTCGCTTCACGTATTCCAGCGGAAACTCCCGGTCCATCACATCAAAATGAGTCCCAAGATGACCCGTCAGCGCCTTCTTCTCATTGCCCTGGGCATCCGCCGCAGCCTTTGGCGTGACTTCCACCGTCAAATCAATCAGCATGTGCAGTTCCTCCCTGTCCATATTTTCCCGTCAGATCTGCCGGGAACTTCTCTGCAAGAAACTTCTTTATAAGATGGTACAGTTTTCTGCTGTGCACCACATAGCTGCCGTGGTTTTCCCCCGGAAGAATGACGAGTCGGCTGTCCGGTATCTTCGAAGCCAGATAGCGGGTATGCTCTTCCTTGATCATATCGTTCTCTCCGGCCAGAATAAGCACCGGCTCTGCAATCCGTTTTAACTCTTCCTCTGTGATCTGCGGCTCCACCAACATCATCCGGATCTTCGGATCCCTGTCGAAATGGCTGATCAGGCGGAACAGCTGAAACCATTTTTCCTTTATTCCCTGTGGATAGGCATTGCCGCCGCAGAGAATCAGCTTCGACAGCAGGCCGGGATTCTGCTCAGCCACCAGCATTCCGATGATCGCACCGTCGCTGAAGCCGCAGAACACCGGTTTTCGGATGTCCAGCTTCCGAATGAACGAAGCCACATCGTCCGCCATGTTCTGATAGCCCAGCGTCTCCACCGCCGAGCTCTTTCCGTGCCCCCGCGAATCCAGGGCGTAAACGGTATAATCGCAGCTTAGCAGCGCGGCTGTCTCATCAAAAATGGAATGATCTTCCCCATTCCCGTGAACGAGGATCACGGCCGGACCATGGCCCGAAACGCGGTAATATAATTTGACGCCATTGACATGTAGTTCCATCTGATCCCCTCCTCTTTCTATATGATAGCATGTCTGAAAAAATACTCCGCTTATCCCCTGGCCGGAACGATCTCAATCCAGTATCCATCCGGATCGCTGATAAAATAGATTCCCATACCCGTATTTTCAAAGCAGATAACGCCCATTGCTTTGTGTTTCTCATAGAGCGCGTCGAACTCATCCGTGGCAAACGCCAGGTGGAACTCACATTCTCCTAAATCGTACGGTTCCTTCCTGTCCGTCAAATACGTCAGTTCCAGTGTGAAATCACTTTTGCCGTCTCCTAAGTAAACCAGTTTAAAGGAACCGTCGGAGGCCTCCTTCTCACGAACCGGCATGAGGCCCAATGCCTCTTTATAGAATGCAAGACTCTTTTCCAGATCGAGAACGTTGAAGTTAAAATGGTTAAATGCTGTCATATTCTTTTCTCCTTATCCTATTGATTCTGTCTTTCCTGTGCATGTTTTTCCAATCCCGCAATTCTTCCGGCGAAAAAGCCTCTGCGGGATAAAATCAGTATATCACACGAAGCTATTATTCTCTATATATTTGCGCCCATTATTTCAGATTTCAGATTGGACTGCACAACAAAAGCCGTCCCCGGAAGGCTTTTACCCCTGTCCGTCTGACGGCTATAGAAACAAATGCTCCAATTTCAGTTCATGTATCAGGTTCACAATTTCCTTTGTTCTCGTGCAGTTGAATTTTCTCAGCAGGCTCTTGATCTGAGTCTTTACCGTAACCAGTTCAACAACACGAAGTTCGGCAATCTGCCCCACTTTGTAATTCTGCAGCAGCAGGCGCACCAGTTCCCGTTCGACAGGAGTCAGCTGTCCTACATTGGTAATGAAAAACAACAGGCTCTGCTCGCTTCGCCTCAGCCTGGAATACTCGCTCATCAGCATTTTCTGAATTTTGGCCTCCATCACCGGCTTACCGGAAAAGGCACTGCGTATGTGGAAAAGCAGTTCTTCATCCGGGCATCCCTTGACGATATAATCCACAGCTCCAGCCCCCATCGCCGTGTAGATCATCTGATTCGTGTCATGGGCCGTCAAAAATATAATCTGTGCCTCCGGCTTTTCATTCCGTATCTGTTCGGCCGCCTCAATTCCGGAAGTCAAATACTCCATCTCTATATCCATCAGAATCAGATCAAATTCCATCTTCCGCGCCAGCTTTACAATCTCTTCTTTTCCGCCGGCACTGCCTGCTGCCTCCATGTCCTCCTGAGAATCAAGGAATTCACAGAGGTCTTCACGAAGGAGGTCAAAATCCTCTGCGACCAGAATTCTTATTTTCCTTTCCACGGCTTCCACCTCTCTTTCCTGTATCTTCCGTTCCGTAGCTTGGCAGCATGATAAAAAAACTGGTACCCGTCTCCGGATGGCTTTCGATCCTAAGGGTGCCGTAGTGGCTCTTTACAATATTCCGTACATAATAGAGGCCCATCCCCCAGTTATAGCTCGTATTTTTGCTGGTATAAAACGGTTCATAGATCTTCAGCCGGTCGGTTCTGGAAATCCCCTTTCCGTTATCATGAACCTCCAGCACGGTATAAAGGCGCTGTCTCCGGATTGTCAGCCGCAGATCTGCCACAGACTCTCGTCCGGCTTCCGCGATCGCCTCCTGCCCGTTGCAGAGCAGATTATAGACCGCCTCGGCCAGGTGCTCCTTATCTGCCAGTATCAGCCCCTCATCGCAGAGCGCTACTGCGGCAGCCCTGTCCGGATATTTTTGATGAAAACGGCCCATGGCCGCCTCCGCAATCTCACGCACGGAGACAGGTGTCAGCAGAATGGAGTTTGTGCGGATAGCGCGGTACAAATCTTCCATCCGTGTCACCATCGACTCATTGAGCTGATTCAGCTGGGCCGCAACACCCCTGATTTTTTCCAGATCCGGAGAATCCTCCTTAAGCGCCTGCCCCAGTTTCTTATTCAGAATCCGGTTTGCCAGCAGCTGGTTCTTCATACTGTGCACAAACACAGAGGCCCCAAGGCTCGTCTGATCAAATCTGCTCTGCAGCGATACGGTTTCCCGGTTCTCCGCAGAACGGATACGGGGAGAGCTTTCCTTATCCTGATGATAGGTAATCTGTGTATAGCGCAAAAGATTGACGGAACCCAATATGACAAAAAATACAGAGCAGAGAATCAGAGCCGCCCAGGAGATGGAATACATGATTCCCGCCGTATAGCTTCCCCGCCAGATCCACAAAAACTCCAGGCTGTAATACTGGTAAATCTGCGCGGGGTCCTGTAATCCATAGATAATATACAGGAATGCCATACTGATATACGAAAGCAGGATATACCGGAAGTTCTTCTTAAAATACGGAATGGAAATACTGCGGTACTCATGAAGCAGCAGACAGAGCGCCAGCAGAAGGCAGGCCATAATCCACACCATCGCCATCACTCCCATGAAGCGCTGCAGCTTCCACCGCCCCCTCACTCCCATCCGAAAGACTGCCGGATAATAATAGACCAGCCAGATCACCACAAAGTAAACCAGAACCCTTAATTTTCTGATGTGTCTGCGCACCAGGGTGCTCATGGAGTAGTTCAGGGCAATCAGGAGCAGAACGCAGGGAAAGCAGCACCTTCCCACTGCTGCTGCATAGCCCTGCACGTCAAGGGTAATGGGAAGGTACTGCAAATACTGCTGAATATTCGGAAGCAGAAACAAAAGAATCTGCTGGTTCCGCGAGAAGCCGCCGATCTTGGCCGTATAGATCACGATTCCCGCGAGCATGGAGATAAAGCTTCCGCACAGCGCCAGAATAAGAAGAGATATCTTATCCCGGCGCAGCCCTACGACAATCAGTGCTACCGCGCCAATTAAGGCCATCATAATGATTAGCATCGTTTATTCTCCGTTTACTTATGCAGGGATTCGTACGCTTCTTTGGCAAACTGAGGGCAGAACCATTCCTCTACCGGCACGGTTTTCTCCACCTTGCCGTCCTGTACATATAAATTCTGAAGCGCATCATACCATTTTGCCGCCGTTTTGTCGGTCATAACCTGGTAACAGTAATCCGCATCGAACAGATCGATGTCGTTCATCTCCGCCACAACACCATCGAGCGGCGCATCGATAAACTCAGCTACGTTTTCCGCCGTTTCCTCCGGGTGTTCCTTGCGGTAGTCCATCGCCTTCAGCATGGCCCTTGAAAATCGTACCATGACATCCGGATGCGCGTCCATATATTTAGGCGTTACCACCCAGTGGCCCGGGAATGCAAACTGGTCTCTGAAATCGCCGATCGTGGTCAGTCTTACAACATTCTCTTCCCCCATGGTCTTTCGAACTTCACTGGTCTGCGGCGGCCAGAGTGTACAGGCGTCCACCTTCTTGGCCACAATTGCAGCCACCATGCCAGCTGCGTCCATATTGACGATTCTGACATCATCACGGCTTAAGCCTGCTTTCTCCAAAGCCAGCTTTAAGACCGTTTCCCCCGATGTCCCCGGCGCTGTGGCAATGGTTTTTCCCTTTAAATCCTCCAGCGATGTGATGCCGGATTCCTTATACGTTAAAAGTTCATCTCCATTTCCCAAAAACTCCGTCAAAAAGACATTTACCTGACGCTGTACGGCCAAAAACGTGGCGCCGTGGCCAATATAACCGATATCCACATCTCCGGCCACCATGGCAGCAATCTCCTGCGGACCAGCCGTAAATTTAACCGGCTCCACTATGAGCCCTTCTTCTTCAAAAAAGCCGTTCTTCTCCGCGGTGATATAAAGGTTGTTTCCCCCAAAATTCGGATGGTACGCGACTCTCAGCTTTACCGTCTCCGGTTTTGCTGTTTCCTGGCCTTTTGCCGCTTCTGCAGCGGCTGCTTCTGTCGTCGGATTCGCTTCTGCCTGCTGCTTTGCCTCTGTCATTGCTTCCGGCGCCTTCGTCTCCGCATTCTGCTGCGGTCCGCCATTTCCGGAGCATCCCGCCAGTAATCCGCAGAGCATCACGGTCAGAAGACCGATTGGTAATTTTTTCATATTCTTTCCTCCTTCTCCATCTTAGCTTTCTCGTGAATTGTTGTAAACCCTTATTTCCGTACTTCCAAAAATTCCCTGTACACCTGTCCCCAGACATGAACCTTTAAATCCAGAAATTCCTTCGTCATCTTCGTTTCCTGCGTTCTTGGATAGGGAATATTTACCGGCACAATTTCCTTAACCCGTCCGGGACGGGCGCTCATGATAACCACCCGCTGGGCCAGTATAATCGCCTCCTCCACATCGTGTGTGATAAAAAAGCAGGTCTTCTTCTCCTTCTCCCACGTCTCCAGCAGTTCCGTCTGGAGCTGTGTTCTGGTCTGGGCGTCAAGCGCTCCAAACGGCTCGTCCATTAAAAGGATCTCCGGATTCACCGCGTAGGCCCTGGCAATCGCCACCCGCTGCTTCATCCCCCCTGACAGTTCCTTGGGATAGCTGTCTCCAAACTCCTCCAGGCCTACCAGCCGGATATATTTATCAGCAATCTCAGACAGTTCCGGCTCCTTCACACCTCTTAACTTCAATCCGAATTTGACATTCTTTTTTACGGTCAGCCACGGGAACAGCGCGTACTGCTGGAAGATAACGCCCCGCTCGCTCCCCGGATTTACCACCTCTTTTCCCTTCACACAGACCCGGCCTGACGTCGGTCTTTCCAGGCCCGCGATGATATTCAAAAGCGTCGATTTTCCACAGCCGGAGGGGCCTACCACGCAGACGAATTCATTTTCTCTGATCTCCATGTCCACGCCGTTTAGGGCCACTACCTCGCCGCTCCTGCCCTGATAGATTTTCTCCACATGATCAATCTTTACAATCACGTCGCCTGATGAGTTTCCTGCCATCCTGTCAGCCACCTTTCCAGAATATGTACGATCTTGTTAAGCACCAGACCGATGATTCCAATCACCATGATTCCCATGATAACAACGTCCATCCGGAAATACATGCTGGCTTCCTGAATCATTGTCCCCAGCCCCTTGCTGGCTCCCGTCAGTTCCGAAGCGATCAGTGTGGTAAGCCCGGCAGAAAGACCGAGGCGTATAGCGGTCAGCACAAACGGAAACGACGCCGGTACCACGACATGGAAGAAGATATCCCTGTCGTTAGCCCCCAGAACTCTGGCCGCCTTTACCAGTGTGGAATCGACATTTTTAACTCCCTGGTAAATCGTAATTACCATGACGAGAAATGTAGCAATGAAAATCACCATAATTTTGGAGGACTCGTCCACACCAAGCGCTACGATAACCAGCGGAATATAGGCAATCGGCGGAATCGTCCGGATGAACTGCACCACAGGCTCAAGCAGATACTGCACAGTCTTATACCAGCCCATCAGGAATGCAATGGGAACAGCGGCGGCCAGTCCCAGTAAAAAACCGGTGATGACCCGGAACAGGCTGTAACCGATATGAACCCAGATTGCCCCGCTTTTCGCCATGGTGATAAATGCCATCAGCGTCTTTTTCGGAGAGGCGAACACGGCTCCCGCCTCCGACACGGAGATCAGCTGCCAAACCATCAGGCACATAATCAGGGAAATGAGAGACCAGACCCTCTTGTTTTTTATTTTGATCCATTTCATGGCCGCTCCTCCTTTAATAGCACGGAGCTATGGCATTGGGAGAGCAGACGATGGCGGCGTTCGGATGATTCTGCAGCAGGGAAGCCGGAAAACCGGATGACACGGTGCCGCATCCAGCCCGTCTGATTGCCCCGGAATGCCAGTCCCTGAAGCAGTAAACGCTGACCTTATCTGCACACAGCATCTCTCTCATACCGACCGTGATTCCATAAAACGGAATGTCCTCCATCGCTCCGTTCACACCGGTGGAAGCCTTGATCGTCCTGGTGGTTTCCGATATTCTCACAACTCTGGTAGGCAGTTTTGCAAATTCCTCCGTGCTTACATCCGCAGGCTCATTGAAGCCCAGATGACCGTTGATGCCGAATCCCGCAAAACAGATATCCACTCCCCCCAGAGCTTCAATCAAATCAGGTATTCTCTCCAGCCAGCCGGGATCCGGGTATATCCTCTGTTCTTCCGGCATCACCAGGCCCTTGTCGATTTTCGAATACAGGACCTGATTCATCTTCCGCCTCAGCGAATGGATGTTGTCCAGTCCCACCAGTCCGCCGTCGCTGTCCAGCCAGTCATCCATGGTAATCAGCCATACCTTCTTTAAGCTGATTCTCCTGGTGTTGACCAGGTCCACAAAAACGGGATACTGCCCGGTCGGTCCGAACGGAATGATAAACACCGTCCGTTTTCCCTGACGGTTGTTGTCCTCAATCTTCTCCGCCATCTCCAGTGCCATGCGGCTGAATACGGATGTCTGGTCCTCCAGACAGGTGATCGGTATTCTGGAAATCCTTCTCACTTCTTCTGCCGGAATACGATACTCTTCCCATTGCTTCATAAGCTTTCCCCCTCTCTTTTCATGTCTTAAGCATACCACCTGCCTTCTCTTCCTCACAGTATGATTTTTTTTCATACTTTTATGGTAATCCTGTGAAAACCCAACGAATTATATGTGCAAAAAGAAAAAGGAAACAGCAAGAGCGTTTTTCTCTGCCATTTCCTTTAGGGTAACTATAAGAAACGCAGCTGGTGTGCGGTTCCGAAAACCGGCCACATCTGCTGCGTTATATCATGATCTCTTTACTTTTTATCCTTCGGAACAATCGCTTCCATTCCGCCCATATACGGTCTTAAAAGCTCCGGAATTCTTACGCTTCCGTCCGCCTGTAAGTTGTTCTCTAAAAATGCGATCAGCATTCTCGGCGGTGCCACTACCGTGTTGTTTAAGGTGTGGGCGAAATACTTTCTTCCGTCCTCCCCATTGACACGGATCTTAAGCCTTCTGGCCTGGGCGTCGCCCAAGTTAGAACAGCTTCCCACCTCGAAGTACTTCTTCTGGCGCGGGGACCATGCCTCCACGTCCACGGACTTCACCTTTAAATCAGCGAGGTCACCGGAGCAGCACTCTAAAGTTCTGACCGGAATATCCAGGGAACGGAATAAATCCACCGTGTTCTGCCATAACTTATCGTACCATTCCATGCTCTCCTCCGGCTTGCAGACAACGATCATCTCCTGCTTCTCAAACTGATGGATGCGGTAGACGCCGCGCTCCTCCAGGCCATGGGCGCCCTTCTCCTTGCGGAAGCACGGAGAATAGCTGGTAAGTGTCTTCGGAAGGGATTCCTCCGGAATAATGGTATCAATAAACTTTCCGATCATGGAATGCTCGCTGGTACCGATAAGGTATAAATCCTCACCCTCGATCTTATACATCATGGCGTCCATCTCAGCAAAGCTCATAACGCCGGTCACTACCTCGCTGCGGATCATGAACGGCGGTACACAGTACGTAAAGCCGCGGTCGATCATGAAGTCACGTGCATAGGAGATTACGGAGGAGTGAAGCCTTGCAATATCACCCATCAGATAGTAGAAACCGTTGCCCGCTACCTTTCTGGCACTGTCCAAATCGATTCCGTCAAAGCGCTCCATGATGTCGGTGTGATACGGTATCTCGAAATCCGGTACCACCGGTTCGCCATATCTCTGCACTTCCACGTTCTCGCTGTCGTCTTTTCCAATCGGTACGCTGGGATCAATGATGTTCGGGATGGTCATCATGATCTTTTTGATCTTCTCGTCCAGCTCCCGTTCTTTTTCCTCCAGCTCTGCCAGATGGTCGGAAGCCGCTGTCACCTGCTTCTTAAGCTCTTCGGCCTCTTCTCTCTTTCCCTGGCCCATCAGCCCGCCAATCTGCTTGGAAAGTTTATTACGTTCCGCTCTGAGCGCATCGCCTTCCTGCTTTGCGGCGCGGTTTAACTCGTCCAGTTCAATAACCTCATCCACCAGCGGCAGCTTGTTATCCTGAAATTTATTCCTGATATTCTGTTTTACAGCCTCAGGATTTTCTCTTACAAACTTTAAATCTAACATGGTATTCCTCCTGGTTTCTCCTCAATATGATAATCTGCCGTTGATTATACTACAAATTACAGTGAAAGAAAAGCCCCTTATTTCCATTTTATCAATTCCGACAGCACTTCCTCAAAGCATACCCCGTTCTGAACCGGAACATTTAACTCCTCCGATTTTAGAATACAGCGCTTTACAAACCGTGCCGCCTTCTTCGCCGCATCGGTCAGCGAAGCGCCTTTTACCGCCTCCGCCGCCACGATGGCCGAGAACACATCCCCTGTGCCCGGCCGTTCCCGTCCGACCCGCATCGAACGGCAGAACGCGCCTTCCTTCCCCCGCTCTGCGATGACATTGGTCAGATACGCACCTTCCTTCACTCCCGTTATGATGACTCCGGAAGGTCCCATCTCCCGGATCTCCTCCGCCATCGCTAAAAGCTCCGTCCTGTGCCAGCCTTCGTCCCGGTATTCCCGGCCTGTCAGAATGCATGCCTCGGTCAGATTCGGCGTGACGATATCACCCAGGCACACCAGCTCCTTCATGCGGCTGCACATGGCCGGCGTGTAGGTCTGATACGCCTTTCCGTGGTCTCCCATGATCGGATCGATCACCACCAGCGTATCCTTTCCCTGAAACTGCCGGATCATGGACATGACAATCCCGATCTGTGCCTCCGAACCGAGAAAGCCGCTGAAAATACCGTCGAACTCCAGCCCCAGTTCCGTCCATTTTTCTAAATAAAGCCCCATCTTATCCGTATAATCGTCAAAGAAATACACCGGAAATCCGGTGTGATTAGAGAGAATGGAGGTGGGAACCGGACAGCACTGAACCTTCAGCGCCGACAAAATGGGAATAGCCACTGTCAGCGAACAGCGGCCATATCCCGATAAATCATTAATTACTGCAATTTTTTTCTGATGTCTTTCTGATATCATATCCGTAAAATTCCTCCCATTCCTGACCGGAGAAGCGCGTTCCGCAGCGGCATGTAGATGACGACGGAAGCGATGGCCGACGTCACCGCGTTGATGGTGGTCGAGGTCACATTCCATACGAGCGCCAGCTCCGCGGCCGGTTTTCCCAGGATCAGCAGCTTGTAGTAGTATCCCACAAGCGGATCGAAAATAACATTGAAAAGCAGTCCGCCAACAGAAGCGATCAGGACCCATTTGAAAATGTGTTTCTGATCATGGGATTCATTGATCTTTCCTATTCTGTGAGCAAGGAAACCGGTAATCAGGCCGATACACAGCTTCAAAATAAAAGTCTTAGGCGCATAGACCACATACACCGGATCGAATAAGTCGCCGATCGTCATACCGATGGCTCCGCCCAGGCCGCCGTATACGCCGCCCAGTAAAAGCGCTCCCAGCACACAGACCGCATTTCCCAAATGAATGGAAGTCGCGTCTCCTCCCGGAAGCGTAATTTTAAACTGCAGGAACGTGAAGACCACGTACGACATGGCCGCGAATAATCCGGTCATGGCAATTTTGCTGATTTTACTGTCTGTTCTGTTCATTTCTTTTTCCTCCCTTGATGCCAATGCTTTCTTGTCCCCTATCTTAGCATGAGGGTGGAGTGATATAAATATCCAGTTTTGTTTTTTTAGGCCATACCAGTTTAGTAATTACAGTTCACGGTACCACAGGCCTCCGCTTTCCGGTCTGCCCCGGCTGGCTCATGTGGCCTTTCCTGTGACTTTGCAGGGTATTAGCAATTCTTAACGCGCGGGATTTTTCGTTCAGGGGAAATGCCCACTTGTCTGAGCGCAGCGAGTTTGGGCATTTTCTCTGGTTTTTAGAAAAATTCTGCACGTTTAGAAGGGCTTATGCCCGAAACCGGAACTGGAAAGGCCGCATGAGCCAGCCGGGGCAGACCGGAAAGCGGAGGCCTGTGGAACCGTGAACTGCAACACTTAGTCGTGAGACTCCACGCAGATCAGCACCCCATCCCGGAATGTGATAGTCCCCGTCTCCGCCTCCAGTTCGTTGCTGATACAGAGACTGGTACCGATCCGGATATCCCAGTTAGTCAGGGGATACTTGAAGCCTTTCAGCGTGATCCCGTGAACCTCCTCGGTAAGGGGGAGGAAGGAAATATATTTTCCCCAGGTTTCAGAGGAACGGTAAGTCTTTCCCTGATCCAAAATGTAGAGCCGGTTCTTCTCATCGACGATGGAAGCCTTCACGCCTTTTTGCAGGCACGCGTACAGCAGATGGATATTGCCGATGGAGTGGTCCAGCCTGCCGCCGGTGGCGCCCAGGATAACCATATCGCTGACGCCGGCCTCCATGGCGGTGCGGAGAGCAAGCTCCGTATCGGTCTCATCCTTTTCCGGCTGGTGCTGTTCGAAGGTTATGCCCTCTATCTGACCGTATTCCTCCAGAAGCTCGCCCTTCACCGTATCGAAATCACCGACAATGGCATCCGGCCTGATATCCAGCTGTTTTACAGCCGCCAGGCCGCCATCCACGGCAATCACCATGTCAAATGTCTTGTCCTTTAAAAAAGCACCGGCGAATGCACAGTCTATGCTTCCGCCGGTGATAATAAGGCCCGTCATTCCTGTTCCTCAAATATCTTCAAAAATGCCTTCGTGTTCGCCGTCACATCCCCTTTAAAGATCGCGGAACCGGCGACAAAGACGTTGGCCCCCGCCGCCATCAACTCCCGCACATTATCGCAGGTCACGCCGCCATCCACTTCAATATCCATGGACAGCCCCCGCATGTCGCATTTTTTCCTTAAAGCACGAATCTTTTCCAGAGTATAAGGAATGAACTTCTGTCCGCCGAATCCCGGATTCACGGTCATGAGCAGCACCATGTCCACCTGGTCGAGGATGCAGTCCAGCACGTCGACAGGCGTAGCCGGATTCAGCACGACTCCGGCCTTCAAACCGGCCTCCTTAATCTGGTTCACGGTGCGGTCCAAATGGGTACACGCCTCCACATGAACGCTGATGATGTCAGCTCCCGCTTCTTTCATGGCATCGATATAGCGGCCTGGCTCCCGGACCATCATATGGACATCAAATACCTTATCTGTACAGCTTCTCAAGCTGGCTATCACAGGCATGCCGAAGGATATGCTGGGAACGAAGTCGCCATCCATCACATCAAGATGGATGTACTGTGCTCCCGCGTCCGCGGCCTCGCATACCTGCTGCTCCAAATGTTTAAAATCTGCTCCCAAGATGGAAGGTGCTAATAGGAACATATCAATATCTCCTTTTATCTTTTAATTCCTGGTACAAAAGCTTGTAATTGTCATAACGGCTTTCGCTTATCCCCCCCTGGCGCACGGCCTCCTTGACTCCGCAGACCGGCTCGCCCACATGGACGCAGCCTAAGAACTTACAGTCTTCCTCGTAAGCCGCAAATTCAGGAAAATAATCCTTTAAGTTTCCGCACTCCAGTTCCTCTAAGTACATGGAGCTGAAGCCCGGGGTGTCCATCATGTACGTGTCCTTCCCGATGGCAAACAGCTCGCTGTGCCTCGTCGTATGCTTTCCTCTCTGGATCTTCTCGCTGATCTTTCCAGTCTCCATGCCTGCCTCCGGAAAGAGGAGGTTCGTGATGGAAGATTTCCCGACGCCCGAAGGGCCTGCCAGAACCGTTGTCTTTCCCTCTGTCAGCTCCCGAACCGCTTCCAGCCCTCTGTTTTCGTAGGTACTTGTAAAGTAGACGGGATAGCCCGCCGAGGAATAGATATTCCCCAGACGGTCCCTCTCCTCGTCTCCCGTTAAATCCGTCTTATTAAAACAGATCTTCACGGGAACATCCTGTACCTCCATCATCACGAGGAAGCGGTCCAGAAGGTTTAAGTTGGGCTCCGGATGGGTGATGGAAAAGATCACCAGCGCCTGATCGACATTGGCCACAGCAGGCCGGACCAGCTCGTTTTTGCGTGGAAGGATCTTGTCGATGTTGCCTTCCTTCTCCGCCTCGCTCAACACGGTAAATTCCACATTATCCCCTACCAGAGGTTTAATCTTTTTATTGCGGAACACGCCCTTTGCCTTGCATTCATAGACGTCTGTTCCGTTATCCACATAATAAAAACCTGCAATTCCTTTTATAATTTTTCCTGTCATACAATAGCCCTTATGACTGTGGAATGGGGACAAACGTAACCGGATAGGAATTGATTACTTCTCCCGTGTCCACATTGACAATCTGCACTTCACCGCTGGTCACGCCATAGGCGCCCTCAATGTTCTTGAAGACGACCGGAAGCTGCTGGTCTCCCGTGATCGTCACCGGCCCCATCAGATCCCTGACCTCGTCTTTTCCGTTTACCGTCTGCTTCAGCTGGATCTTTATATTCAGCTGGGTGCTGGCGGATCCCGGTCCTATTAAATTCTGGAGCGGATACGATTTCTCGATGGATGCCAGGTACTTGTATTTGGCCTGTTCCGCCGATCCGCTGCTGACCACGTAATCGATGGCCGTTCCGCCCTCTACCTGGGTATTGGGCGCAATGGTCTGACGAATGATGGTGCCTGCCGGCACCTCTTCCGAGGTTTCCTTCGTTACCGTTCCGGAAACCAGGCCCAGATCGGCCAGCATCTCCTCTCCGACCTCTTCCCCTTTGCCTGTAATATCAGGAACCGTTACCGGATTGGTCAGTGCCGGGCCTGTGCTGGCGATCACGCTGATCACAGCCCCTTCCTTTGCCTTATCCGGGCTGTAGCTGATGATCTTGCCGGACTCTACCGTATCGCTGCTCTGGTTCTGCACATTCACGACAAAGCCTTTGCCCTCCAGAAGCGATTTGGCCGCCTCCGCTGTAAGGGAATCCAGGCCCAGGGTGGTTAAATCGATCTCCGGATGCTCCGGTCCGTTGCTGATGACCACGGATACAGCCGAGTACTTATCTACAATCTCTCCCGCTTTCGGAGTCTGGGTAATGACATCTCCCTTTTTCACGGTATCAGAGAACTCATAATCGCCGATCTTCATGTCCAGACCGCCGTTCTCACGAAGCTTCTGCCGCGCAATATCTTCTGCCAATCCCTCGACCTCAGGCATGGTGGTCTGTTTTTCACCCAGAGTCGTCTCCTCCTGCATCGTAGTCTCCACAGTGGTCTCCGTCTCCTTGGGTGTTCCGGAACGGAACAGCCCGCCAAGTCTGGTAACCAGGAAGATAAGGACGATGACGATAAGAACCGCCACCACGATGCCCGCTGCCGTCAGAAGCTTTTCGATTCCCGGATTGATCTCCTCATCCGGTTCCCGCCGCTTCGTTCTTCCCGACGGGCCTCCGGCGTTTCCGGTATTCCGGCTGCTCCTGTGCTCCGGCTGGCGTTCCCGCACCGGTTCATTGCCATAGCGGCTGTTCCGGTTCTGCTGCGGTTCCGGCTGATTCCTGCGGCCGGAGCCGGAACGGATCTGCTCCAGCTCCGGCGCTCCGATGATCACCGTCTGGGATGTATCCATGGACGGAGCTGACGCCTGCACAAAATTCTCATCGGGCGTCACAAGGGCGCGCCGCAAGTCGGCGATCACCTCCTGCATGCTCCCGTACCGGTACTCCGGCTTCTTCTCCGTACATTTTAAAATGATGTTCTCAAAACCGACCGGAATCTCCTGATTGTAGTAGCTGGGCGGTGTGATCGGGTCTTCTAAGTGCGCCAGAGCCACCGTGACGGTGTTCTCCCCTTCAAAGGGCACCCGTCCGGCCGCCATCTCGTACATGGTGATACCCAGTGAATAGATATCACTGCGGGCGTCGCTGTATCCGCCTCTCGCCTGTTCCGGTGAAATGTAATGAACCGATCCCATAGCCGTAGCACTGAGCGTCTGAGTGGATGCGGCGCGGGCAATCCCGAAATCCGCAACCTTCACCTTTCCATCCCGCGCGATTATGATATTCTGCGGTTTGATATCCCGGTGAACGATTCCCTGCTCATGGGCGGCTGCGATCCCCTGCGCCACCTGGATTGCGATCCCGATGGCCTCCTTGCTGTCGAGACAGCCCTTTTTCAGGATGTAATTCTTAAGAGTGATGCCCTCGATCAGCTCCATAACGATATAATGAAGAGTTCCCTCATCCACGACATCATATACGTTTACAATGTTCGGATGGGACAGTCTGGCCGCAGCCTGGGCTTCCATCTTAAACTTGCTCACAAATCCGCTGTCTGAACTGAATTCCTCCTTCAGTACCTTAATGGCAACCTGCCGTTTCAGCTTATGGCACAGGGCCTTGTACACATCTGACATCCCGCCGGAACCGATCTTATCCAGTATTTCATATCTGTCCTGTAAAAATGTCCCTGGTCTCAAAATCATAAGCTTACCTCCCTGCCAATCTGCGGATCAACGAGTACCACTGCTATATTGTCCTTACCGCCATTGTCATTGGCTACCGTGATCAACTTCTCCGCTTTTTCCTCCAGCTCCAGATCAGAGCCGACAATCTCCTCCATCTCCACGTCCTCCAGCATATTGCTGAGTCCGTCAGAACACATGAGAATAAAGTCGCCCGGCTCCAGTCCTACCTCGAAGAAATCGACCAACAGCTTATCTTCTGTCCCAACTGCTCTCGTAATGATATTCTTTTTATCCTTATAATCCTTGCTTCCGCGCTCCAGACGCCCCAGGGAAACCAGTTCCTCCACATAGGAATGGTCTCTTGTCACCTGTCTGATCCTGTCTCTCACTAGATAGAGGCGGCTGTCTCCCACATTGGCCACATAAAGGGTATTCTCATCGGCCACCGCAGCCACCAGAGTCGTTCCCATACCGGAAAGTTCCGGTTTCTCCTTCGACTCCTGGTACAACATGGTGTTGACCTTTAATATGCCCTCCCGCAGAAGCGGAACAATCTGGGAATTTTCCGTATACTGAAGATACGACACCAGATTCTCTACAATATATCTGGAGGCATAGTCTCCGGCCTGATGACCGCCCATCCCATCCGCAACCACGAATAAGTTCGGCAGGCTCCCGACCGGCTCCACGCTGGCATATACGTAATCCTGATTGGCCGTACGCACTCTTCCCGTATCCGTCAATGCACAAGCTTTCATAGCGTCTTCTCACTCCCTTTTTGTTCCTGACATAAAAAACTCTTTCTAAGCTGGCCGCAGGCACCATGGATGTCCCGGCCCATTTCCCTTCTTATAGTAACATTAATTCCATTTTTTTCAAGCAGATTTTTAAATGCCTCTATGGCCTTCCTGTCCGACTGCACGTAATCCCGTTCCTTGATGGGATTCACCGGAATTAAGTTCACGTGGCCCTGCTGGTCCTTGATCAGTGCCGCCAGCGCCGCCGCTTCCTCCAGATTATCATTGACACCGGAAACGAGACTGTACTCAAAGGTCAGCCGTCTTCCCGTCTTCTCAAAATATGTATGACAGGCTTCCAGCACATCGTTCAGCTTATAGCGGTTCGCCACAGGCATCAGAGTCTTTCTCACCTCATCATCCGGCGCGTGGAGCGAGAGGGCCAGGGTGATGGCGAGCCCCTCATCAGCCAGCTTAAGGATTCCCGGAACAATGCCGCAGGTGGACAGTGTAATGTTTCGCTGGCTGATGTTCAGCCCATGCTCATCCGTCAGCAGGCGGATAAACTTCACCACATTGTCATAGTTATCCATAGGCTCTCCCGAACCCATGATCACCACATTGGAGATCCGCTCCCCTGTGAGATACTGAATCCGGTAGATCTGGTCCAGCATCTCCGCCGGCCTTAAATTCCGTTCCAGGCCATCCAGAGTGGAGGCGCAGAACCGGCAGCCCATACGGCAGCCGACCTGGGAGGAAATACATACGGAATTGCCGTGTTTATACCTCATTAAGACACTCTCGATAATATTGCCGTCTGAAAGGCCGAATAAATACTTTCTCGTCCCGTCAATGGCGGATATTTTCTCGTCCACAGTCTGAAGCGACGTATAGTCACACGTCTCCTTCAGCCGTTCCTTAAGGGACTTCGGAAGATTCGTCATCTCCTCGTATCCGGGGGCCAGCTTTTTGTGCATCCACTCGTAGAGCTGTTTTGCCCGGAACGCCTTCTCGCCGGAGGCTGTGATAAACGCCGTAAGTTCTTCTAAATTCAGAGATTTAATATCTGTCTTTTCCATTATCCTTATTTTTTCTGAAATGCCGCGATGAAAAATCCGTCACACGGGTGGATTCCCGGTAAGAGCTGGATATTCCCGGACCTCAACGAGGCCGCATTCAGTGTTTCTCCTAACTTTCCTTCTAAATTCATGGCGTCAAACGGATAATTCTCCAAAAACCACGCCGCATTCTCTTCATTTTCTTTCCGGTCAATGGTACAGGTGCTGTAAATCAGCTTTCCTCCTGGCTTCACGTAAGACTGAACCACAGAGAGGATCTCTCGCTGCAGAGCTGCCAGCTCCTCCATCTGTTCCATCGTCATCCGGTACTTGATATCCGGTTTCCTGCCTATGATCCCAAGCCCGGAGCACGGCAGATCGGCCAGAACAATGTCTGCCCTGCCTTCCCACGCCAGATCCGGCACAAGGGCGTCGTGCACCTCGGCACGGATGTTGGTAAAGCCCGACCGAACAATATTATCTTCGATAAGGGCCACCTTCTGCTCCGTCAAATCACGGACGATTACCATTCCGGTTCCCTTCAGTTTATCCGCGACGTGAAGGCTCTTTCCGCCGGGAGCGCCGCAGACATCGAGGCAGAGATCGCCTTCCTTCGGGTCCGCAATCTCGCCCACAAAGCTGGAGCTCATATCCTGAACTGAAATCAGGCCTTCGGCAAACGCATCAAGGCTCTCTAAATAATCGTACTTCGATAAATAGAGAACCGCTGCAGACAGCGGCGTCTCCTCCACCGTAACGCCCTGATTTTTCAGGCTTTCCATAATCTCCTGCTTCGAAGCCCGGTTCAAATTGCAGCGAACCGCCGTCCTGCTGGGCTTTAAGAAGGCTTTTACCATGGAAACCGCCGTCTCCTCTCCGTATGTACCCTTCCACATATCCAGAATCCAGGAAGGCATGGAGTATCGGACAGAATCATCCGGCCATTTCAGTTGTTCTTTATTTCTGGAAATATTGCGCAGAACGCCGTTGACAAAGCCCTTTAATCCGGTGAATTTCCGTTTCTGCGCCAGCTTTACCGCCTCGTTGCAGACAGCGGAGTCCGGCACACGGTCCATATAGAGAATCTGATAAACGGACATCCGCAGCAGTGTGCGGATGACCGGTTTCATCTTTTTTACTTTTACGCTGGAGTAAGAATTAATGACGTAATCCAGCTGAAGGGTGTATTCCACAGTACCTTCCACGGTGCGGGAGATAAAGGCCCGCTCCTGTTTGTCAAGATACTGGTATTTGCTCAGCGCCTGGCCCAGCACGATATGGCTGTAACCGCCCTTTTCCAGGATCTCGAGCAGTATATCCAGGATGATTTCCCGGCTGCTGTTTCCGTTAGTCATTGTCTCTGCGTCCTCCAAATAGAATCACGAGACGGAGCAGCTGGAGCACGGAAGCAGCCAGCGCGGCCACGTACGTGAGCGCCGCAGCGCCCAGCACCTTTCTCGTCTGATTTACTTCCTGGCCGCCAAGTATACCGACCTGGTCGAGCAGCGTAATCGCTCTCCTGGAGGCATTGAGCTCCACAGGAAGGGTGATGAGCTGGAAAATAACGGCCAGTGAAAAGAGAATCAGGCCGATATTCACGAGAGGCGATCCCATACCGCCGATCAGCACACCGATAATAATAAGCGGAAACGCCGCCTGCGAGCCGATATTGGCCACCGGAACGATCGCTCCGCGCAGCTTTAGGGGAACGTATCCCACGTTATCCTGCATGGCATGGCCGCACTCGTGAGCCGCCACGCCGATTGCCGCCACAGAGGTGGAATGGAATACCGACTCCGATAAATTGACGGTCTTCGTCCTCGGATCGTAGTGGTCTGTCAGCTGCCCCTTTACGGGACGGACGGTCACATCGTAGATGCCCTGTGAGTTTAAGAGGCGCTTTGCCGCGTCCTCCCCTGTCATTCCCGTCATGCTCCTGACCTTTGAATATTTGTTGAATGTGCTGTTCACCTTTGCGGATGCTGCCATAGACAGCACCGCACCTATAATTACAAGAATCCATGTGGGATCAAAATAATATCCCATTAAGCCGCCATAATACATGAATCAGACGCTCCTTTCGAAAACGGTTCCTTCTGCAATCTGGTATCCGCGCAGAAACGCGCCGGTATCCATACGCTTCTTCCCCTGAAGCTGCAGTTCCTTCACCGCAAGTGTTCCTTTTCCTGTCTTTACATACAGACAGTCTTTTCCTGTTTTCACAACCTGACCGCAGGCTCCCTCATACTCTTCTTCCAGTGCATCGGCCTCCCAGAGCTTGATCGTCTTTTCTTCCCAGCTCGTGTAAGCACTGGGCCACGGGTTTAATCCGCGGATCAGACGCTCAATGGAAGCCGCATCCTGATTCCAGTCGATATCTCCCATGGATTTCTTAAGCATTCCAAAGTAAGTCATCTTTTCTTCGTCCTGCACAGTCCGCACGGCGGTTCCGTCTTCCAGCTTCTTCAGCGTTTTTATAATCAGACGTCCTCCGATCGCGCTCAGCTTATCATGGAGGCTTCCGCCCGTCTCTTTTTCATCGAGAGCAACAGACTCCTGATCCAGGATATCTCCCGTATCCAGTGTCGGCGCCATCATCATGGTTGTGATTCCGCTGACGGATTCCCCGTTGATCACCGCGAACTGAATCGGAGCTGCGCCGCGGTACTTGGGAAGCAGGGAGGCGTGGATGTTCACACAGCCATATGGGGGAATATCGAGGATGGTCTTTGGAAGAAGCTGGCCGAAGGCCGCCACAACCATGGCGTCAGGCTTCATCTCCTTTAGCAGACTGACGAATTCCGGATCCCTCGCCTTCACCGGCTGGTAAACGGGAATTCCATACTCTAAAGCCTTTTCTTTAACGGGAGTCATCTGGACTAATTTTCCACGTCCTTTTGGCTTATCCGGCTGGGTCACCACCGCAATCACATCATGGCCCGCTTCCACCAGCGCCGTTAAGGCCGGCACTGAAAAGTCGGGCGTTCCCATAAATACGATCCGCATTTTACTCTTCACCTTCCTCTGTCTCATCCTCTTCCTGGTCCACATCGGTCAGCTCGCCTTCCACCTTGTCGACGAAGAGATCGCCGCTTAAATGGTCGCATTCGTGGCAGATGGCACGCGCCAGGAGACCTTCTCCAACCAGTTCGAATTCCTTCATCTCACAGTCAAACGCCTTTACCTTAACGTGGTCAGGACGGGTAACGACACCGGATTTTCCCGGTACGCTTAAGCAGCCCTCGCTGCCTGTCTGGCTTCCGCTCGTCTCGATGATGACCGGATTGATGAGTACGTACTGGTTCCCGTCCTCTACGTCGATCACCACGATCTGCTTCAGCACGCCTACCTGGGGGGCTGCAAGGCCTACGCCACAGGCTTCGTACATGGTTTCGAACATATCTTCAATTAAATCCTGGAGGCGCGGCGTTAATTCTTTTACCGGCTTGCAGTGTTTTCTTAAAATATCGTCTCCGATTGTTCTTATTTTTCTGATTGCCATTGTTGTTTATCCTCTCATTTTTTAAAGTTTGATTGTGCGTCCCGGGAGTCCGCAGTGCACCACCTCACGTCCGCTGCGCTCCCGTTCGGTGACGGGCTTCGCCCTATAAAAAGTGTCACTAAGATATTTTCTTATGTGCGAGCACAACGAAAATATCTTAATGCCACTTTTTGCACTGCTCATGAAAAATCATACTGTACCACAACCCCTTTAAATATCTCTGATTTCTCCTGTTGGAAGCAGTCGATATTATCCCTGATTTTAATTAGTATATCATAATTTTCTTGTTTCAAATATAAAATTTTTCTATATATATCATTAATTTTGTAAACGGAGGCGTCTACAGGCCCTATCATCTGGACTTTTTCCTCGTCTGCCTGGGGCGTTATATGGGCTGCGAGGCGATCCGCTGCCTCCACCAAAGCTGCCTCTGATTTCGATGCCATCTGCACGGTGAACAGCACATTGACCGGCGGATACTTCATCAGACGGCGATAGGCCATCTCCTGATGGTAGAAGGTTTCATAATCCTGCTCTGCGGCCGTGACAATGCTGTAGTGCTCCGGATTGTATGTCTGAATTATGACATCACCATGCCTCGCGTCACGCCCTGCACGGCCTGCGGCCTGGGTGAGCAGCTGAAAGGTCCGCTCGGCAGCCCGGTAATCCGGTGTGTACAGCGATAAATCAGCCGCCAGCACTCCCACCAGGGTGACATCGGGAAAGTCGTGGCCCTTTACGATCATCTGGGTTCCGATCAGAATATCGGCGTCCCCCTCCGCAAAGGCCGACAGGATCTCCTCATGGCCGCCCTTTTTTGAAGTCGTATCGAGATCCATGCGCAAGACCCTGGCCTGCGGAAACATCTTTTTTGCCATCATCTCAATTTTCTGGGTCCCTACTCCGAAATTGGCGATGTAAGGGGAACCGCAGCTGGGACATTTATCCGGCATGGGAATCGAATAGCCGCAGTAATGGCACACCAGACGGTTGTCCTTATGAAGCGTCAGCGTCACATCACAGTGGGGACACTTGATGGCCTCTCCGCAGGAACGGCAGGACACAAAGTTGGCATAGCCCCTCCTGTTGATGAACATCATGATCTGTTCCTTCTTCTCCAGACGGTCACCGATCATCTGCTGAAGCCGTCTGCTGAAAATGGACTTATTCCCATCCTTTAACTCTTCCCGCAGATCCACGACAGCCACATCGGCCAGCCTGCTGTCCGCCTTGGCTCTGGTATGCAGGCTGAACAGCCGGTATTCACCGCGGAGTGCCTTCGTGTACGCCTCCAGGGAGGGCGTCGCCGATCCCAGAACTACGGAAGCGTTCTGCATCTGCGCCCGTTTCACCGCCACATCCCTCGCATGGTACCGGGGCACTACCTCGCTCTTATAGGCGCCTTCATGCTCTTCGTCTATGATAATCAGTCCCAGCCTGGAAAACGGAGTAAACAGTGCGGAGCGCGGACCAATCATAATATCGATATCGCCGCCTCTGGCCCGCTCAAACTGATCGTACCGTTCCCCCGCCGACAATCTGGAATTGATGATGGAAACCCGGTTTCCGAACCGGCCGTAGAAACGCATGACCGTCTGGTAGGTAAGCGCGATCTCGGGGATCAGGACGATAACCTGCATTCCCTCACTTATGACTCTGGAAATCATCTCCATATAGACCTCGGTCTTGCCGCTTCCGGTAATGCCGTGGATCAGATACGTCTCCCGTTTTCCCGCTTCATAATCCTCACAGAATGCGTCTGCAGCCGCCTGCTGCTCCCCGTTTAAGTCCACAGCCTTCACTCTGCTGCCCGCGTCCTTTACGGGATTCCGGAAGATTTCCTCCGATTCCAGTGCCACATAGCCTTTTTCAATCACCGGCTTTAAGGTTGCCGCTGATAAGTTCATCTGGCCTGACGCCACCTCATACGGGATCAAAGGGTTCTCCTTCAATGCCTTGAAGAGCCGCACTCTCGCCTTATAGCTTTTTTTCTCCGCCTCCGCCGTCAATGCCTCCAGCTGTTCTTCCGGGATCAGGAGGCGCAGGACCTTCTTCTCCTTCGGCTTCACCTTCTGTTTCACCGGGAGCACCGTCTTTAATGCCTGGTTCATGGTGGAACCGTACTGTTCCTTCAGCCACCACGCCAGCATAATCAGCTGCGACTCTGCGGAAACACTGCCTTCCACGATACTGTCGATCTCTTTTATCTTATCCGCATCATAATCCGCGTGGTCCGTGATGCCGACCACATAGCCCTTCCTCAGAGAATTTCCCTTTCCAAACGGAATCTTCACCAGAACGCCTACGGAAATCCGGTCCTCAAGCTGGGGCGGGATTCTGTAATCAAAGGTGCGGTCCACTTTCTCATGAGAAATATCGATGATGATCTGGGCAAATCGTTTTGTCATTGCGTCAACTTCCTGTCTTCTTAATTTTGGCAGCCCTTCAGACGGCTGCCGCGTTTGTAATGATTCAGCCGTGCGGCAGTCTGCACCTCCGAAACGCTGCCGTTTCGAAATGAAATGACCCGACTTAGGCGCATCATATCGAAGCAAGTCGGGTTTGTATGTTACTAATTATAGGATTCTAAGGAAGAAAAGTCAACGCCGGATTACCCTTCCATCTCCCCATAGAAGTCCAGAAGCCGATAAATCCAGGTGTCAAGGCCGGAAAAATGATACCCTGCGCCTTCCGCCTTCTCCGTATTTATGGAAAATCCCGGAAATCCATTGTAAGGAGCTTCTTCCCCCTCCGTTGACAGGACTGCCTTCTTCCCCGTCTTTTCTTCCGTATAGCGGATGATCTCTCCGATGGTGATCGTCCCCGACGCAGCCGCATTCACAGGGCCTTCTAAGGTTGAATCGGCCAGAAACGCCAGGAAACGGCCGCATTCCTCCGCGGAAATGAAGCTTACGGGACAGTTTTCATTTTCCACCTGCATGGCAATCCCCTTCGCCGTATGGGCAGCGTAAAACCGGAGACGTTCCGTGTAATCATCCCTTCCAAGAACCACGGGGAAGCGCACCATCACGGACTCCTGTTCCGGAAATGCCTGCACCAGAGCTGCTTCCGCCTGCCTCTTTCCCGTTCCGTAATCGAATGCACTCCGCCCACCCCAGATGAGCGTTTCCCGGTACGGATCATAATCCGTCTCTCTCGTATTTTCCTTCAGTTCATAAACCGAGATGGAGGAAACCATGACATACCGCCTGCACCGGACTGTCTCAAGCGCAGTTTTCACGTCATTGGAGCAGTAGGCCAGATCATCATATACCACATCGAATTCTCTGCCGGAAAATGCGGCGCGCATGGATTCCTCCCGGATGCGGTCCACCCGGATTTCTTCCACCGGGGCGATAAAGCGCGGTTTTGCGTTTCCCCGGGTAGCCACAGCAACCTCATGCCCCTGTAAAAGCAGTGTATTCACCAGATGAACTCCGAAAAAACGTGTGCCGCCAAGAACCAGTATTTTCATAATTTCATGTTTCCCTTCTTAGCCGCAGATATCCTCGTAAAGGTTATCATAGCGGCGGTGAACCGGCAGCTTTTCTCCGATATTCCACAGAAATCTGCCTTCCAGCGAGTAAGCATCTATGTTGTCTTCTTCCCGATCCATAAGGACAAGGACTTCCTCCTCCAGCCGCCGCATATCCAGCGCCTCCCCTTCGATTTCAAACGAAAAAGCACCGCTGCTGTCCCCGTCTTCCAGAAACTGCGGCTCCAGCCGGATTCTGGAATGGTCCGGCTCTTTTGCCGGTTCGATGCGGTACAGGTATTTGGAATCCGAATACTCCCTCGATTCACTGATCTCAATGATACGGCTGATCTGGTAGTCGTACTCCCAGTGAGGACGCGCAAACCAGCGGTTCAGCAGTTCGATGTACCGCTCGGCGCACTGTGCAAAAAACGCCCAGTCCACAGCCGGCGCCAGCCACTCCAGAGCCTTTCCGAACCATAGTCTGCGGTAGTCGTACCGGCAGTGGTACTTCCAGAAGGCCTCTTCCTGCTCTGAGACCTTCACTACCCATTCATACGCCTTTTTTTCAATTATAAAAGCCAGAAAGCGGTTTTTCGCCGCCTCCGCCTCTTCCTCCAGGATCGTGATGGAGCTGGAGCCCCGGTCGCCGCAGGAAACCATAAAGTATCCGTAGTCCCGGTGGTATCCGCAGGCCTGCCGGTACGGCTCAGACTCAGTGTAAGTCTCCGCCTTTGCCCCGCATCCGGAAGCGTCCAGTTCCTGGTTCAGCAGCGCTAAGAAGGAGGCCCAGATCTTCTGCTCCTCCGAGCGCCCCTTCCTCTGTTTTTTCACGGAAAATGCAGAATCATACAGCAGTTCTGCAAGTGTCTGTTCTTCCATCTCTTCCTTCCCATCCTGTCATTATTATTTCCGCGGCCAGTGAGCCGGGCGGGCATGCCGGCATGTCCATCCGGCGGCTGCCGCGGTCAGCAGCCCAGCAGACCCAGCACCGCTTCCGCAGGCATCAGATCGGCAAATCGGCCGGCCCAGATTTTCTCTTCATAAAACCTCACAGTCGCTTCCCCGGACATGAACTCGTTGTCATACGTGGTCGTGGCGCCTGTCGGTATCACCACGCCGTACCCCAGTTCGAAAGCGGCCTTACAGGTGGCATCGATGCAGTATTCCGTCTGCATACCCATGAGAATCAGGTCGGTAATCTGTTTTTCCTTTAAATACTCCTCCAGATCAGTCTCCAGGAACGCACTGTTGAAGCTCTTATCAAAAATCCGTTCTCCCGTTTTCGGTTCCACCGCCTCATGAATCTTCCAGCCTTCCGTTCCGCTCTCCAGCTCGTCTCCTGCACCGCCGTCGTGTCTGACATAGATAATTTCAGTTCCGGCCTTCCGCGCGCTATCCGCCAGATTCTCCAGTTCCTGTAAAAACTCCTCTTCCCTGTATGGATGTGCCTCCACCAGTGCTTTCTGTACATCAACAATCAATACGGCCATTTTCCCCATATTATTTTCTCCTTTCCTGTATCTCAGAATTTATTTCCGCCCAGAAGCTCCATCTCATCCCGCATCGCAGTGAATCCGAAGGCTTCATAAAGCGGCCGTCCCGCAGCAGTGGCTTCCAGCATGACAGCATCAATCTGTCTCATCTCTGCTTCCGCCGTCAGCAGCTCCAGCACCCTGCGCGCAATCCCCCGCCGTCTGTAGTCCGGACGGGTGTACATGTTCATAATATATGCCTTTTTCCCGGAAGGATTATGGTAAGTGGGCATCACCTGGTAAAAGCTGACGGCTCCCGTTCCAACCACCTCTTCCCCGTCAAAGACCAGCCATGCGGCGTGACTGTCTTCCGGAAAACACGTCTCGTAATAGCGGCGTGATTCCAGCTCTGTCCGGGACAGATCCACGTCTTCCTCAAGGCCGTTAGCGGCACGCAGCACCTCCAGCCGCAGCCTGGTCAGAAGCTCTCTGTCATGGCTTCCCGCCCTTCTGTACAGAAGACTTTCCGTCTTTTCCGCACAGATCATCTTTTTCCCGGAGATCAGCCGCTTCTCCGGCGCCTTCGCACTGCTGTCACAGCCCTGTTCTCCGCCCTGCTCCTCCGCTGCCGCGGCCTGACGCAGATGTTGAAAAAGCAATGGCTGAATCTCCGGATAGGTCCAGTTATCCGGCGGTTTCTCGAAACACTCAATTTTTTCCATCTCAAACGCGGGAGGAAGCTGGTCAAAACGGCTGATCTCCGCATAAAACAGCATTCCCAAGGATTCCGCCTGCTTCTCTCCGGACTGCGCCTGGTCAGTCACAGAATACACAGAAACCGGAACCATCCGGTACTCCGCGGCTCCCGTTTCCTCGTACAGCTCCCGCACCGCTGCGGCTTCTATCGTCTCTCCCGCTTCCCGGTGCCCGCCGGGGAACTCCCATGTGCTGCGCTCTTTATGCTTGCAGAGTACCCACCGGCCCTGATATTTCGCAGCGATTACTGCAAACTGAAGCAGCTCGTCATCTGCCTTTTCATAAAATGCCACCTGTTTCATATCATGCCGCCTTTTATCAGATTTTTCCTCTTCCAGTTTCCGGTATTACCGTTCTGGCTGTGCATCACCGGTTCTCATCAATCGGCCGGCCTAATTTTTTCTCAAGCCGCCATCCGGGAGCCGGACCGTCGTCTCCCCAGTATTCCTCCAGGGATGCGATTTTCTCCCCATCGAACCGGTAAAAGGAGACTGCGTGAAAGGAAGTGCCGTCTTCCGTGCACCAGACTCTGGCAGCGGTAACCGCGGTATCCTCCTTCTGCTCCATACGTTCTATGTTTCCTTCCCAGCGGCCCGGATATTCACAGTTCGCCCGGATATATTCCGAAACTGTAAACTGCTCGTTGGTGCAGTGCCACCGGATCACGGCATCTTCCCGGAACCACCGCTTCAATCCGGCCTCATTCTGCTTGATCACATCCTGAAAAAATTGTCTGATCACTGCCTCTCTGTCCATATCTATACTCCGTTTTCCGTTGTCTGTTTTTCCAAAAATACAGCTGCCACTTTTCCCAGTTCCATGCTGTTGGAGCCTTTAAAGAGCACCGTATCCCCTTCTCTGAGTTCCGTTTTCAGCCATTCAATCAAGGACTCCCGGTCCATAAACTCGTAGACGCGGATCCCGGGCGCCTGTTCCCTGACGCCGCGCGCAATTTCCCTGGCCAGTTCTCCGAGAACAGCCAGCTTATCGACGGGATTTTCGGCGATATAAGTCCCGATTTCATAGTGGAACCGCGGGGAATCCGGCCCCAGCTCCTTCATATCCGCCAGGACAGCCACCCGGGCTCTCGAACCTTCGATGGAATTTAATACCTCCAGGCCGGCCTTCATGGATACCGGGCTGGCATTATAGGTATCATCAATGATTGTCATGCCGCCCACATGGTATATCTGCTGCCGGTTCTTAAACCCGGTAAATTCCGCCAGCCGCTCCGCAGCGTCCCTCATCGGAATTCCGCAGACAGAGGCCACCGCCAGCGACACCATGGCGTTTGCCACGTTATGGCTTCCCATCACCTTTAAGCGGACCGGTACACGCTCTTCTCCGCATACCGCCGTAAATACCGGATAGCCGTTCTCCAGATGGACATCGACTGCGCGGTAATGACAGTTTTCTCCAGTTCCGTAGTAGATGGTTTCAAAACCGTCTCTCGCCGTCGTCTTCTTTAAGAGATCGTCGTCTCCGTTCAGGAACAGAATTCCGTGCTCCGTCAGACCATCCTGAATGCTCAGCTTCTCACGGTAGATATTTTCCTGGGATCCCAGCTGTTCGATGTGGGTGATTCCGATATTGGTGATAACCGCCATCTGAATCTGGGCGATGTTCGCAATGATCGTCAGTTCTCCAGGTTCACTCATCCCCAGCTCGATCACGCCGATCTCGTCCTGACTGGAGATCTCCGTCATGGTGATCGGAACGCCGACCTGGCTGTTGTGATTCGCCGGGGTCTTGTAGACGCGGTATTTGGCAGACAGGGCGCAGGCCACCATCTCCCTCGTCGTCGTCTTGCCCACACTGCCGGTGATTCCCACCAGAGGAAGATTCAGGCGGCGTCTGTACCAGGCGCCCAGGGCCTGTAATGCCCTCTTTGTATCAGCCACGCGGATCCATGGCCGGCTATCATCCATCACGTCGTGTTCACTCGTAAATGTTGCCGCCGCGCCGTTATCAAACGCCTGCCCGATAAAGCGGTGGGCATCCACCTTTTCTCCCACCAGGGGAACGAATAAATCATTTCCTTTCATGGTCCGGGAATCGATGCTTAAATGGTCCAGCGGCGTATCCGCACTGCCGCAGAGCAGCCTTCCTCCTGTGGCCTCCAGAATTTCCTTAACCGTGATATGTTCCATCTTCCTGTCTTCCTTCCTGTCTTCACTTAGAGTGTGCCTGAATCAGCCATACTCCAGCAAATGCCGGAAGGGATCACCACTTCCGGCATCTTTTTTTCATCACTCTATTCACTTTATTCCATCACTCTATTCACTTTATTTCATCACTCTATTCGCTTTTTTCCAATTCTGCCGCAATCTCCAGCACCACTTCCCGGTCGGAAAAATGGTGGCGGACGCCGTTCACTTCCTGATAATCCTCATGACCCTTGCCGATGACCGCAATCATATCTCCCGGTCTGGCGTGGATCATGCTGTAGGCGATCGCTTCACGCCGGTCCGGAATCTCAATAAAGTCACCGCCGGTCTTTTCGATTGAGGAGCGGATATCCGCGATGATATCCTCGGTCTTCTCAAATCTGGAATTATCGGCCGTCAGTATGGAGAAGTCGGCCAGCCTTCCGGCGCTGTCGCCCATGGAGTACCGTCTGTCCTTCGAGCGGTTTCCCCCGCATCCGAACACGCAGACAAGCCTTGCCGGGTGATACTCGCGCAGCGTTTCCAAAAGGCTCTCCATGCTGACCGCATTGTGGGCATAGTCCACAATCACCGTGCACTTCTTCGACGCATACACGATCTCCATGCGCCCGTTGACGCTCAGATGCTCCAGCGCATGGCGCACGTTTTCCTTGGGAAGGTCTAAAAAGCTGCATACGCTGATGGCTGCCAGCGCATTATATACATTGAATCTGCCGGGTATATTCACCCGGGCCTCCAGCGCATACCGCCCCGCCACATTGAATTCAAGCCCCACAAATTCCGGCTCGCTCACGTAGTGAATCTGCTTTGCCATGAAATCCGCTTCCTGCTCCAGGCTGAAGGAGGTCAGTTCGCAGGAGGCGTCTTTGATAATCTCGTGGTAATGCTCGTCATCCCGGTTCACAATGCCGATCCGGCAGCGGTCCAGCAGCTGTGATTTATAATATAAGTATTCATTAAAATCTGCGTGCTCATCCGGTCCGATATGATCCGGAGAAATGTTGGTGAACAAGCCGTAATCAAAACGGATGCCATCCACACGGTGCATCTTGAACGCCTGGGATGATACCTCCATCACCATATATTCACATCCGGCCTGCGCCATGCGTTCAAAGCTCTCAAAAAGCTGGTAGGATTCCGGCGTCGTGTTCATGGTAGGCGTCACCTCACTGCCGATCACAATACCGGTCGTGCCGATCATGCCCACCTTCTTCCCACAGCTTTCCAGAATCGCCTTTATCATATGGGTCGTTGTCGTCTTCCCTTTCGTCCCCGTCACCCCGATGGTGATCATCTTCTCCTGCGGATAGCCGAACCGGGCGGCGGACAAGAGCGCCAGCGCCTCCCTGGAACTATGTACACGGATCGCGGTTACACCGGCGGGAATCTCGGCCTGGCGTTCCACCACCAGAACCCTTACCCCCGCCTTCACCACCTCCGGAATAAACTCGTGGGAATCAACCTTCGTTCCCTTTGTGCACACAAACACCACATGCTCCCTGGCTTTCCTGGAATCATAGATGACATCCTCCACTTCGATGTCCAAATCCCCAGAAATTACGTCATATTCCAGCTCTTCAAGCCACTCTCTGAATTTCATAGATCCTCCATCAGAATAATCCGGTGATTACTCCGTCGTTATTTACGTCAATATTATTAGCCGCCGGTACCTTCGGAAGACCCGGCATGGTCATGATTGCTCCGGTCAGTACTACCACGAAGCCGGCGCCTGCCGATACATAGGCGTCTCTCACATTAATTAGGAAACCGCTTGGACGGCCTAATTTCGTCTGGTCATCCGATAAGGAATACTGGGTCTTCGCCATGCAGACAGGAAGTCCGCCAAATCCCATATCCTCTATTTTCTTTAATGCCTTCGAAGCCGCCGGTGCAAAGGACACGCCGTCTGCTCCGTAGATTTCCTTCGCTACGGCTGCGATCTTCTCCTTTAATCCGGCTTCGTCCGGATACAGCGGTTTGTAGTGGCTCTCCTTGTTTTCCAATGTATAGAGCACCTTCTCCGCAAGGGCGATACCGCCCTCTCCGCCCTTTTCCCATACCTCGGAAAGTGCGAACTCACAGCCTCTGTCCTCACAGAATTTCTTCACAAACTGATATTCCGCTTCGGTATCCGTGATGAAGGAATTAAGGGTCACGATAACCGGCACATCGTACTTCTGCATGTTTTCGATGTGCTTCTCCAGGTTCACGATTCCTCTTGCAAGAGCCTCTAAATTCTCTTCCTTCAGCTGATCCTTCGGAACGCCTCCGTTATACTTGAGAGCCCTGACCGTAGCCACCAGCACGATGGCATCCGGCTTTAAGCCCGCCATACGGCACTTGATATCCAGGAATTTCTCTGCGCCCAAATCCGCGCCGAAGCCCGCCTCCGTCACGACAATATCGGCCAGCTTTAAGGCCGTCTTCGTGGCGCGCACGCTGTTGCAGCCGTGAGCGATATTGGCAAACGGGCCGCCGTGTACGATCGCTCCCGTGTGCTCCAAAGTCTGGATCAGATTCGGCTTTAAGGCGTCCTTCAGCAGAGCGGCCATGGCGCCCACCGCGTTTAACTGGGCGGCCGTCACCGGCTCTCCCGCATAATTATATGCGACAATAATTCTTCCTAATCGTTCTTTTAAGTCGTTCATATCATCGGCCAGACATAAGATCGCCATGATCTCAGATGCGACGGTGATGACAAAATGGTCTTCCCTCACGAATCCGTCCGCTTTCGCGCCCAGACCCACTACCACATTTCTTAAGGCGCGGTCGTTCATGTCGAGGCAGCGTTTCCACAGAATCTGACGGGTATCGATTCCCAGAGCATTGCCCTGATGGATGTGATTGTCCAGAAGCGCGGCTAATAAGTTATTCGCCGAGGTGATAGCGTGGAAATCTCCGGTAAAATGAAGGTTTAAGTCCTCCATCGGCACAACCTGGGCGTATCCGCCGCCGGCAGCGCCGCCTTTGATGCCGAAGCACGGTCCTAAGGACGGCTCACGCAGCGCGATGATGGCCTTTTTGTCCATCTTTCCAAACGCTTCGCCCAGTCCGACCGTGGTCGTGGTCTTTCCCTCTCCGGCCGGAGTCGGGTTGATGGCTGTAACCAGAACCAATTTTCCATCCGGTCTGTCCTTCACCTCTTCCCAGAGCTCATCGGTCAGTTTTGCCTTATACCTGCCGTAAAGTTCCAGATCCTCCTCACTGATTCCGTAGGAAGCCGCCACCTCCTTAATCGGAATCATCGCTGCCTCCTGTGCGATCTCAATATCTGTTTTCATCTGTGAATGTCCTCCTTCTATGTAATTAATACCCCTGTTCCAGCAATTCCTCAAATTCCTCTGCACTCATCAGCACTTTTCTGGGCTTCGTGCCCTCCTCTTCACCGACCACGCCGGCCTCCGCCAGCTGGTCCATAATGCGGGCCGCCCGGTTGAATCCAATCTTGAACATCCTCTGAAGCATTCCGATGGATGCCTTATCCTTTTCAATAATAAATTTACCTGCCTGAACGAAATATTCATCCCGGTCATTTCCGCCGCCCTTTGCGTCGCCGGCCGCCGGTGCTGATGCAATCTGATTCTCCACTTCCGGGTTGTAATTCGCCGTCATTCCCTGTTCTGTCAGGAAATCCACGACAGCAGAGACCTCCGTATCCGATACAAAGGCGCCCTGCACACGCACAGGCTTCGGACAGCCGGATGGATAGAACAGCATATCGCCCTTTCCAAGAAGCTTCTCCGCCCCGTTCATGTCGATGATCGTCCTGGAATC
The DNA here is from genome assembly GCF_014288035.1 of Hungatella sp. L36. NCBI lineage: Bacteria > Bacillati > Bacillota > Clostridia > Lachnospirales > Lachnospiraceae > Hungatella > Hungatella sp. L36. The sequence goes on from NZ_JACOPC010000006.1 coordinate 95,888, forward strand.
CACGCCGGAAGAAACGGCAAATGCGATTCTGGATGGCACGTTGGCCTTGATCAGGCCGGTGATGACGTTAACCGACGGACGCTGGGTCGCGATTACCAGATGTATCCCCGCGGCTCGCGCAAGCTGGGCCAGACGGCAGACGGAATCCTCCACCTCGCCCGGTGCAACCATCATCAGATCCGCAAGCTCGTCGATGATGATGATGATCTGCGGCATCTTCTTCGGTTTGTTTTCATCCTCTATATCTTTAATATTCTCGACCTTCGCATTATATCCCTTTAAATCCCGGACATTATACTGGGCAAATTTCTTATAGCGGTCATCCATCTCGGCCACCGCCCAGTTAAGCGCTCCTGAGGCCTTCTTCGGATCCGTGACCACAGGGAGAAGGAGGTGCGGAATACCGTTGTAGACGCTTAACTCCACCACCTTCGGATCCACCATGATCAGCTTGACGTCCTCGGGGTCCGCCTTATAGATAATACTCATGATCAGGGTGTTGATACAGACGGACTTACCGGAACCGGTAGCGCCTGCGATCAGTAAATGGGGCATCTTTCCGATATCGGTTACCACGACCTGGCCGCCGATGTCCTTGCCCACTGCAAAGGCAATCCTGGACGCATGATTCTTAAACTCCTCCGCCTCCAGAATATCCCTCAAGTATACCATGTTGTTCTCTTTGTTCGGCACCTCGATGCCGACCGCCGATTTCCCTGGAATCGGGGCCTCGATACGGATATCCGCGGCCGCCAGACTCAGCTTGATGTCGTCGGCCAGTCCCACGATCCGGCTCACCTTCACGCCCTGCTCCGGATGGAGCTCATACCGCGTGACAGAGGGACCGCAGCTGATATTGGTCACAGTTACGCCCACACCAAAATTCTGCAGTGTCTGCTGCAGCTTGATAGCGGTTTCCCGGTATTCCTTATCAGAGAACGGGCCGGAGCTCTTTCCTTTTTTCAGAAGTGTGACAGGCGGGAAGACGTACTCCTTCTTCACCACTTCCTCCTTCTGCTTGATCTCCTGGACCACGCTGAGATCTCCTGCTTCCTCTTTCTCTTTCTCGGCCTTCTCGGCCTTCTTTTTTTCGACCTTCTTCTGAAGCGCTTCCGTATCGGTCTCGATCACCTTGCCGGAAGCGGTAACGACGCGTTTCGGTTCCTCCGGTATGGAGAAGGTGTCGCTGTAATTAACGCCCTTGTCGTCCTCGTCGGTGGGATACAGCTCTTCCCGGGCGACCTCCATCTCTTCCAGCGTCTTCGTTTCTTTTTTAACAAACAATGTCTCCGACGTTCCGTAATCGTCAGACTCGTCAAATGCCCCGGCGTCACTTTCTGCTGAACGCAGGTGAGCGGTACTCTCCCAAAGGTCTTCCGTCACAAACGGAACGGCGTCATCGGCATCGAACGGAACGGAATCCTCACTGGCAGAATAGACGTGCGGCAGATCCGCATCCACTGCCTGAGCAGCCGTCTGGAACGCGCCGGCTGCTCCCATGTTTTCGCCGCGCTTTCGTTCCTCTGCTGCGGCTTCCGCCTCACCCGGCTTCGGGAAAATGCTGCCGCGGAAAATATCCGCCGGATTCGGCCGTACCTCCGGAGCCGCATTCTTCCTGTTCTCCGTCACTTCCACGGCAGACACTGCGGCAAGCCGCCTTGCGTGGACATCGATGTCCTCTTCCGCCTCCGCGCTGTATGCGGCCTCGTCTTCCATATCATAGTCGTACTCGTCCGGCGCCTCCAGCTTCGTCGCATCTAAATTAACGCCCCGCAGCTTCTGCTCCTCGCGGATTCTCCGCCGTTCCTCCTTGCGTTCCGCATGGATCTCTCTCTGAATATCCATGTTTTCCTTGGCATGGTGGTATGCCTTGCCGCTGCCGCTCTTTACGAGGTTCACAAAGGATTTCTCCGTAATGCATACCGCGGAGATGATAATCAGCACCAGGATCACCAGATAAGCGCCCACGGTTCCGATAATGGAGATCAGGCCTTCCGCCAGAAGGCCGCCGATCAGGCCGCCGCCCTTTCCGCTGGCCGCGGCTGTCACGTAGATATCCATGATCTTTCCGCCGGCGCCCAGCCTTGTCCCAAACAGGAGCTCGCCGAGTCCGCAGAGCGAAATAAGCGCCAGGATCACCGCCGCCAGTTTAAATGTTGCTCTGGGATTTCCCCGGTTGGAGATATAAAAGCACGTTCCGGCAAACATCAGGACCGGCGCCACGTATCCGATTCCTCCGAATATACCCAATTGCAGACTGCGAAGGAAATCTCCCACCACTCCGCACAGATGGAAATTGCTCAAAAAAAGAATGGCCGCAGCCGCAAATGATATGATGATGATAACTTCTGACCGGATAAATTCTGGTTCTGGTTCCGCCGCTTTCCGCCTGCTTGTCGTATTTTTCGGTCTTCCGACCTTCCCGTTAGTACCTTTTTTTGCTGTCGTCTTGGATGTTGTCTTCTTCTTTGTTGTCTCAGGCACAATACTTCCCCCTTTTATCCATTGGTAACAGTATACAAAAAAATCGGGAGAATTGCAACGACTAACCTTCTACTTCATCCATCATCTCATACAATTTTCTGAGAGCGTCCTTAATTCCGCCCACCTCGTCGATCAGCCCCTCTTTCACCGTTTCCTCGCCTACAAGCACGGTTCCCAAGTCCCTCGTCAGCATCTCCGTGTTTAACATCAGGCGCTTTAACTGGTCGTAAGCGATCGTCGCGTGGTCCGAGACGAAGCTTAAGATTCGGTCCTGAATCATCTCGAAATATTCATACGTCTGGGATGCACCGATGACCATGCCCGTCATACGAACCGGATGAACCATCATGGTTCCGGTCGGCACGATAAAGGAGTAATCCGTGCAGACGGCCAGAGGTACGCCGATGGAATGGCTGCCGCCCAGCACGAGGGACACGGTGGGAATACTTAAGGAAGCGATCATCTCCGCAATTGCCAGACCGGCGTCCACGTCACCGCCCGAGGTATTGAGTATCACCAGGAGGCCTTCCACAGAATCATCATCCTCGATTTCTGCCAGCTTTGGAAGGATATGATCGTATTTCGTCGTTTTGCTGTTTCCCGACAGGTTCTCGTGGCCCTCCACCTCCCCAATGATGGAGAGCAGATGAATTTTCCTCTTTTTGGAATTGTCATCCAGGGTCATCTGGCCGTACTCTTCCAGCTTTTCGTCCTCTTTCTGCTCGATATCCTTTTCCGTCTTCTTCTCATCGAGGCGGTCTTTTCTCGTATCTCCGGAAGAGGTATTTTTCTCGTCTGATCCGCCATTTCCGTTCTGGTTTTCTGCTCTGTTATCCGTTTCGCAGTTTGTTTCACTGTCTCTTTTATATTCTCTCATTCTGATTTCCTCCTGCATGGCTGTATTTTCTGCATCATTATATTGGTAGCTTTCTTATGATGTGGAAGGAACCAATATTTTATGCTTTGTACCGGCACAAAAAGAAGCACAGGAAGCGGAACGCATCACCGCGCTCTTCTTCCTGTGCTTCATTTATCCATTCTTTTTCATTTTTTTATAACAGAAGAAACAGCTCAAGCTTCCGAGAATGCCGGTACAGAGAAACATGACCGCCATCCCGGAGCCGGCTCCATACCCGGTCAGCCGGTGAAGAACCGTCTGAATGCCCCCGTCCGCGCGCATAAACGGTTCAAACACGTAGTCCGCCAGAAAACCGCCCAGGAGAATCCCGGTCGGAATCGTCCAGTACTGGATGGCATTTCGCACGGCAAAGATGCGCCCCTGCATATTCTGCGGAATCGTCCGGTAGAGAATCACATTCTGCCCCGCCATAATAAAAGGAATGGGGATGCTGGCCGCTATGCCGGCAATGCTCCATACGAGAATATTCTGCCCTGCTCCCATCAGAAAATCGCCCAGCAGAAAGGAGATGCCTCCCGATATAAAGATTACCCGGACGCTGTCCTTTGGAAGCTTTACGAAGGAGACGATCAGACCGCCCGCCATGCCTCCGATCCCCAGAATCCCGCTGACAATGCCGAGCGCGATCTGGTTCTGGCCGCTCCGCGCCAGAATCATGGGAGAAAGAATATTTTCATAGGTCAGCCGTGAAAAAAAGTTCATAAGCGCCATGCTGATCATCAGATACCAAAGCTGTTTGTGTCCGCGGAGAAATTGAAGCCCCTCCCTCCACGATTCCTGAAGTGAGATCTTCTCTTTCTTTTTCCCTGTCTCCGTCCCTCCCGCATTCTCCGGTATCTTAATCCGAAACAGCAGGACAGAAAAAGCAAACAAAAAGGTCGCCAGATCAAAGACGATGACACCCTTTAACCCTGCAAATGAGGATAAGGATGCGGCCATCACCGGGGTTACCACCGTGAGTAAGGATGATGTAAAGGAATTTAAGCCGCTGGCCTGGCTGTACTTTTCCTTCGGAACCAGCATCCCCACCGCCACCGTCTCCGCCGGAAACTGAAATGCATTCATGAAGCCGGTGATTCCATTGACGATAAAAATGTGCCAGACCACCAGATTCCCGGAGACCGCAAGCGCCGCCACGGTCAGAGAGCAGACCGCCGCAAGGAGGTCCGCGAGAAGCATGATCGTTTTCTTATGGTAACGGTCGATTACCGGCCCGGCAACGATGCTGGCCGCAATATTGGGAAGCCATGTACAAAATGTCATAAGCGACACGGACGTGGCGGAACCGGTTCTGCCGTAAGACCAGATGATTAAGGCAAAGGAAGTCATGGAACTCCCCAGCTGTGATACGGACTGGCTGAACCAGAAAATGATAAAGTTACGGTATTGTCTGTCTTTCATAGATTCTCTCCTTATAAATTAAAATAAAAGTAACTCATTCCATTTATAAGTGCAGAATCCACTCAGGCGACATCTGTTTCATAAAATCAAGCGGTATTTCTGCCGCTTACAATTCCTTTTATACGCTCTGTGCCAGATTCGCCTGTCATGAAACTCTGCACAGAGCCGCTGCATTCATTCTGATCACTGGTGCCATGGTTTTCCCTCCCTTTCAGGTATTGAGCACAAGGAGTTTCCGTGAGTACTCGTACTGCGCGGCAGATCTGCTCCCACAGGCCGCCTGCCCTGCTGTCAGTATACCACATTCCTTCTCTTCTGTCCCATATTTCTAACCGAGTCTTTATCGGCGGAGTCCAAGAAACATTCCGATCCCGGGAAGTAAAAACAGCGCAGGCGCCGTTACGAGCCGAACAATAAATGAAAAAACAAAGGGCGGGCGGCGGATCCACCCAGACACAGCTCCCGGGTCAGGCAGAAATGCGGGTACCAGATTCTGCACCACGGGTACCAGACACAGAAACGCTGCCGCCAGATACAGGAAAAGGAAGGCCATGGCCCCCCCTAAAACCGTTCTCCTGATCCAGTTCTGCCTGATCCGGATATCTCCGATGAGGCAGAGCCCGTTCATAAATGCCACAGCCGAAGCAAAAACACATAAGGGTCTCACAAGCAGCGCAAATAAATAAACCGGGACCGTGTAGCAGAACCGGTAATACCAGTCCATAATTTTATCTTTGACCATCAGGTGAACCACAAGCCCAGCGAGGGCTATGGCTCCCCACATCAGACAGTTTCTCACACAGCGCTTTCTCTGTGCCCCCTTCTCCTCCCCGCTTTCCTCCAGTCTGGATCGTCCGTATAAGACCATCAGAATATCCGTGTCAAATACCGCGGCAATGGATTCCAGCGTCTCAATATCCGGCTGATTCTTACCGGTTTCCCTTAGTTAAAAATATTACTCTTGTTGATTACTCAACTCTTCCAATAAATCGGTAATATATCTCAATTTCCTGTATTCTTTCGTTATCCTCATTCGTTGTTGCTTCATGTATGAGGATTTTTTCTATCATGGCATTTAATAATGGTGCTGTCAGTTCCTTTGGTACGGAATATTCCTTGATTAACTCAATCCACTTTTCAGCACCTATCATATCCTGTTCCATTTTACTTAGTTCTTCTCTTAGGCTTGTTATCTGCTGTTCCAGTTCTATCTGTTCTTTTTGGTACTTGCTGGACAACATCACAAAATTTCGCTCTGTTATCTTCTCACAGGCTCTATCTTCATACATTTTCGCAAATAAACGGTCAATCTCATTTTGTCTGTTCTCGGCTTTCTTCAATGTACTTGCCTTTTTCTTCTTTTCCCGTATTCTCTCTGCATTGCCAGCTTTCTGTATCTTGTTCAATACCTTTTCTTCGTCCTGCTGTACTGCCTTAGCCCAATACTGCAAGCGTTCCAATACGGCTTGATACAGCACATCATAACGAATGTAGTGCATAGAACAATTACCTTTGCCAAACTGCCCGTAGTAACTGCAAGCATAATAACTGTAAGGCGTTTTATTTGTCTTATTCGTTCCAAATCTCATAGACCAACCACAATCCGCACACTTGACAAGCCCTGCAAAAATCGGCGTTGCCTTTTCCTTTGTCTGTCTGCGTCTTGATTTTATCTGCTCCTGCACACGATAGAACACTTCCTTGTCAATAATCGGCTCGTGAGTGTTTTCTACTCGAAACCATTCACTTTCGGGCTTACGCACTTTCTTTTTGCTCTTGAACGATACCGTAGACTGCATATTGTGAACACTGTTTCCGATATAAACCTCACTTTTCAATATCGCCTTGACATGAGCAATCGTCCACTCATAACGCTTACTTTCGGGTTTTCCCTCAAAGATATGTGCAAAAGTACCGTATCTTGTAAAATTTAGCCATGACGCTGTCGGAACTTTTTCTGCTCTTAACTGCTTTGTGATTTTTGCACTTCCGTAACCTTGATAGGCTAGGGAAAAGATTTTTTCAATAATCCATTTTGTTTCATCATCAACCAACAGTTTTCCTTTGATGTCAGGGTGTTTCTTATATCCTAACGGAGCATAAGCACCGTAATGAGCCCCCTCCGCAAACTTTGTCTTAAATGCTGATTTGACTTTACGGCTTGTATCTCTTGCCACCCATTCATTGATGATGTTCTTAAATGGTGCAATCTCACTTTCGCCTTTTTCGCTGTCTACACCGTCATCAATCGCTATGTAGCGGACATTATGACTAGGGAAATACAATTCTGTATATTGTCCTGTCATAATATAATTTCTGCCAAGACGGGAAAGGTCTTTCGTTACAACACAGTTGATTTTTCCTGCCTCTATATCCTCAATCATTCTTTGAAAACTCGGTCTGTCAAAATTTGTTCCCGACCAGCCGTCATCAATATATTCATCAATGACATTCAAATGATGTTCTTTTGCATATAAACGCAACATACTTCTCTGTGTGGTAATGCTGGAACTTTCGCCCTGTAATTCATCATCTCGGCTTAACCTAAGATAAAGTGCAGTATTGTAAATCTGTTGTTTCATTGTCAGTTATCCTCCTTTATAACTAACCCGTGTTTACAATACCTGCTTGCAAGTAAAGTATAACACGGGTACTTTTTGTCATTCAATCTATTTCTTACAACTGCACCGATTTTATGCGATTGTCTGCTTTGCTTTTTCCAGCATGACATCAGTTAGAAGTTCTTCCATTGTTTTGCCCTTTTCGGAAAAATGCTCTTTTACTACAATCTTTGTCTTTCCTCTGTTGCCAATGCCACACTTGCCATTTTTCTTTTGAATTGTTTTTACAGCATTATCAATAACACATACCCCCTTTCTGTAAAATCTTTCTAAGCAATTCAACGGCTTTTGTCATAGCCCACAGGAGTTCCACCTCTGCATAGTTCTTATGTAGCCGTACCCATTGCGTGCGACGCTCTTAATGCTCAAGCTGTGGCTGTACGGGAGTATCATTATCTGACAGTACAGGTCATGGCGATAAAAGAGGACAAATCTTTTACAAGAACACAAATAGGTTTTCGCTCGCTCTTGCAGGGGAAAGGTCGTGGCGTATTTGTTTCAACGGCTAGCTGTCTGTCAAACGTATTGAATAGCTTTATTCAGTTGTCAAAGAACGATTGAAAGAAAAAAATCGTCTTTCCTATATATCGCGTTGGAAAAGAGGAGAAACGTAACCAAAATCCAAAACTTTTTCCATTATTAGTACAAATGGAACGGTTCATTTTGGCAATCAACGGTTGATTTTCTCCTTTTTCACTACTATCTGTACAGCAAACGTCCATTTGCTAAGTTTAAATGGAAAAATTTTAACTTCTTTTCATGCACCATATAGGGATAGAAAATGTCATTTTGCTAAGTTGATGATGAAAAAAGAATATTTTCCTTTTCACACCCTAACTACCCAAACCATACCGTTACTGCCAACAATAGAATGAAATATTTTCTTTGCACCATATAGGGAACGGAAACCTTAAATTGTTAAGTTGAGAACAAAGTATTTTCATCTTTTCACATCAACACTCAACTGCTAATGCCTGTTTGAATACAAAATGATGATGTTTTTCCTCTTTTCACAGAAGACTGTCCACTAATCACGAATTTCCGTCATTTTTTCAAAACTTTTTTCTTCTTTCACTTCATATAGGGACAGCAAGCCCCGATTTAATGACCTATTTTCAAAAAAAGTTTAGATTTCCTTTTCTCGCACCATATCTGTACGCAAGTAGCCATTTTGTTGCAGATTTAATAAAAAATTTATTTTTCTTCTTTCACTTCACATAGGGAATGAAAACAGCTCTTTGCTGACTAAATCTGAAATTTTTCAATTACATTAAAAAATACCGTCATTCTCTTGTGGAACAGCGGTATCTATACGTTCTTCTATGGTTGATTTCTCTAATTGTAATAAATGTTTATGCTTGTCTTTTAGTTCTGCCTGCTCAATCATATCTTTCAGTATCGTTGTACGATTTTCTCTGTCTAATGCCTGTACCATTTTTATGGTTGGTGCGACTTGTCTTTGTAGCCAATGCAACGCTTTTTGTAAAGTGTAAGGCTCTGGCTTTGTGGTTAAGCGTATCGGCTCTCTGTTTTCCCCTACAAACCATGCCCAATCATCATTTGTTATCCATTGACTTTTTGGCTTGTCGTCCTCTCTGTCAACAAAGCGGACATAATGATTGATGATAGAAAAAGCGGTGCGTTCAGCGTCCCGATAGGTCAGTAAATCTACAACCGCATAATAGGCTCGTTCGTTCTTCATGCGTATTTCAAAACGGTTCTTAATCTCCGTATCTTCAATTTCTGTGCCATTCTTGACATACTGCTCATAATTTTTCTGATAAGCACACATATATAATTCGCTACTTGTTGAACCGAGATATAAGGTTTCTCCTGTATTCTTTGGTAAATCGCTACCGCATTTTTCTGTACCGCTGTAATCTTTCTGCATACGGAAGTAGGACATACATTCGCCAGCCTTGTATTTTTCCTTTAACTTTGGAATATCCAATATTCCTGCTTTATCATTGATAGCCAAATCAAGCCGTTTCATCACACCACCAGCCGTCATACAATCCAGCATGAAGTCATACCATGAGCGTTCCTGTGCCAGCAGATAACATTCCATTTGCCGACAGCCTTTGCCTTTCAGTTCCAATAAAACACCTAAATGCTCCTGCATGGAACACATGATATTGATGTCGCCAAGTACATATTTGCTTTCATATCCGTATTTTCCATAATCTTCATAAAGCATGTAATTAGATTTCAGTTGTAATACATCACGGATAATCGCCAATGCGTCCGTAGTAGGAAAGCGGACACGAAAGTAATCAATCAATAAGAATAGTGGTTCTTGCGGATTGAAACGCTCAATCTGTTTTTCTATGATTTCTCTTAATTCGTCATTCAATGGCTGTTTTCCTTTTTCAATGCGGTTGTAATATTCACGGCTGATACCACAGGCAACAGCAAGCCTTGTTTGTGTTACTCCGTATTCCTCACGCTTTTGTCTTAGTTCTTCAATAAAGTTTTTATCATTCATTCTTCAATTCCTCCAATCAAAAAAGGCAACTACCATAATTGATAATTGCCTGTCATTAAAAATCTGTATAGAAAAAGCAGTCAATCCTAAGACTAACTGCTTTGTGTGTATGGATATAAAATTGCTTCTAATCTTGAATAGGTATCCAAATTTCAATAACTGAATTATCACTATTCCAATGAAAACGATAATCGTATTTTTCAAAGTGTAGGATAATATCTTTTATAGGAATATACGATGTACTAGGAATAATTTCTTCATAAATCTTGCCATAAGTTTCATATATTTTATCCATAGCACCAATATGCTCCACAACCAAATATTTATAAGACGGTATTTCTTTATACAGAAAGCCCTCTGGGGTAATGGTTCTTTGGGGAATAGAACAGAAATAATAAAGTTTTCCATTTCTTCTTTCCATAAAAGCATATTTTACCCAATTTCCTGATTGTGAAAGATACGCTTTTTTCAAACTACTGTTAAACTTTCTCCAAAACTGTGTACTAATCTGAATATTCTTTTTTTGATAATTAGTCAGTTCTACTTCCTGCCCAATAACTGCAAATGCGTTTAATTCCTTTATAGAAAAATTTATCATTTTACCTTGTGAGCAGTGATAACGGTATAACTGTACGCATTTACCGTTATAATACAATTATCAATCGTTATATACCAGTTTTTTCCTTTTCTTGTGATTTCCGCATTAGAAAGGCTAATTTTTTCTTTGCACCATTCAATTACATTTTCTACATTCAAAGATAAGTTCTTTTTAATTCTAATAACGCCAAGTTCAGTTGTGTGAAGTCTTCCTAAGTTTTCCAGTAATTCATTTTCCATATTTTGATACCTCATTTTTCAGCAAATTTATTTGTATGTTTTATACCCCAATTATAACATTCTCATATCAGCACTACAATAAAAATAATTAAGCACCAATAATCTTATTGAACATCTCCAACCGTAAATCTTTCACACCATCAGTGATAAACACTGAGCTGACAGCAATTACGACAACTACCATAATTGCCTGCACTTAAATTTCTGCAAAAGAAAACGACAATCAATTTCTTATTTTTTGAAATCAACTGTCTTTCTCATATTTACTATTCAATTTTCATAGTGATATAGGTACAATTTATATCACTACTGTAAAAATGGGGTTTTGCCTTATAAATACAGCGTTTTCCGCTTGTTAGTGTATAGTGTTTCTTGTTTTTTGTGCCCCCCTTGTTAGATAACGGGGGCTTTGAACGGCTCGCAAGCTCGCCGAACCGCCGAAGCGAACCGCCCCCTTGCAAGCATGGCGGAAAAATCTTAAGGATTTTCCCGCCAACGTGGTCGGATCGCTCCGTCGGTTTAACAGCTTTTCTGTTTCTCTCTAGTTATCTACGCATATAAATCAAATCGGTTATTCCGTTATAAGTCTGTGTTTTACAAAGCCTTAACTTTATTTCCCTGTCTATGTTGCCCAAAAGACGAACCCCATTTCCTAACAGAGTAGGAATAACAGAAATGTAATATTTATCAATCATATTTTTGCTTACCAACTGCTGAACAAGATTTGCTCCGCCACAAATCCAAATATCCTTTCCTGCTTCTTGTTTTAGCCGTTCCAATAATAAAACAGGATTTTCACTTGTAAAATGAATTTGTTGGGAAGAATTGCACTCTTTATGTGTTAATACATAAGTTGTAAATTTATTATATACCCATTCTTGCGGAGAAAGTTCAGTAACAACCTGATGAGAAGTATTCCACCCCATTAAGACAGTATCTATATCTTTGGTAAATTCTGTATAAGTGTCGATGTTTTCATTGTCATTTCCATGACCATTTAGCCAAGCTACTCCACCATTACCGTCCGCAATATATCCGTCAAGGCTCATGGCAATAAATAAAACTACTTTTCTCATTTTTTCTCTTTTATAAATACAAACAGGAATTTATTTCTCTTTTTTACTCATAAGGGAACAACTGATTGCTACAAATAAACCCATTAAAATCCATGGAAATGCTGCTCTTATAAAATCACTAACCATACTTTATTCCTCCTTAAATTCCAATTTCCTTAGTTCTACAAACTGAAATTTTTGCCTATGAATGTATCTTGTTCTTTATACGCAAACAGGCTTCTGTGTGCATAATCCAATGTCTTGAAAACGGCATTTGAATTAGTCCACAAATATCTTTATTACACCAATAATCAATCAGCCAAATTGCTTTTTCATTGTCGTTTACTACATTCAACGATTCTAAGTATCCTTTTCTTTCTTTCGGTATTTTTCTTTTCAATTCATCATAAGATAACCGTTCAAGCATTTTCTCAGTGCTTTCCCATACTTCGAAAATATATAAATATAATTCTTCCAGATTAAGCTGTTTTGAAAAGTCTGCAATCTGCTGTTTCATGAGTTCATTTCCTGTTGTAATGATAGGTGAATTGATACGCTCTTGATAATTGCCTGCAAAAAATACTTGTTCATCTTCATTTATCACTGTATGCACAACTATATCTTCAATGCGGAAAATATGCCAAATAGAATAAGCAATCGTCTTACTATGATAACCATCAGCGTTTATGAAGGGGATTGAGTTAAAATCTTCTCTGCATAATTCTTCTTTGAAAGATACTAAGGTTTGTATTAACTGACTTCGTAAAGTAAGTAAAGTATCAATACCCCTCTTATAAGTATCTTTCTTTTTTATTTGTGCCTGCATTGTTTTATTAAGTTCAGACCATTCCTTATTCATATTCAATCCTCTCTCAAATTCTGATTTTATCGCCCCATACAAACTGGAATTTGTCTTACAACAATTTATATATGCATAAAAAGCAATATATTTATGAAAACACCCTAAATCCAAAATTTACTCAATTCATTTTTTCCTTACATAAAATGTTCTCGTATATTTCACTTCCTCACCAAGTGTTTCCCCTATCAAAACTTCAAAATCATTGATATCAAATTCTGGAAAGAATGTATCTCCATCTTCAATATTTAAATCTACTTCTGTGATATACATTTTATCTACTATTTGCAAAGCTTCCTTAAATAGTCCATATCCACCAGATATGTATACATCTCGTCCTTTAGCCAATAATAATGCATCTTCTAATGATTTAACTGAAACTAAATTATCTCCTTGATACTCTGTTGTGGTGGAAACAACAATATTCATTCTATTAGGCAACGGATGACCGATTTCTTCATAAGACTTTCGCCCCATAATAACCACATTACCCGTTGTTAACTCTCTAAATTGCTTTTGTTCTCCCTTTATTTTCCATGGTATATTACCATTCTTGCCTATAACATTATTCTTTGACCTCGCAACAATCAAACCTATCATCTATTTCATCCTCCATAATATGATGTCGTACCTGTGATTCCATCAAGTGCACCACATCTTAACAAACTCAAAATTATCTCGAACTAACCAGCTCGACAAATTCCTTTTTTGTCTTCATCTGCATTATATCATATTGTTATAAGCATTGCCATTTCTTTTCTGCTTTTGAAAAGTTACTTATCAGCCTATGTTTTGTAAAGGGTGATATTCAGCATTTCTCACGCAACAAGCCCTTGACAAACCATAGACTAATAAGTTTTAAGGTAATCAAGCAGAAATGAAATAGTCTGCTGTTTCACGGCAACAAAAAAGAGATACCAACACACTTATGTAGTATCTCTTAGTCTAGTAGCAATATTCTTTTGTTTGCAAGCAGGTAAACATGGGCTGTTTCTTAATATCTTTTTGTTTGGGAAACACCTGTCTCCCAGCTGGAGACAGCCTGCCTCGTCACATGCAGCCGCTCAGCCAGCTGTTCCTGTGACAGCGCGCGCTCTTTCCTCAGCTTCTTTATGTTTTTTCCGATCCCGTTCATACGCGCTCCTCCTTCTCCATCTCTAAAAAACATACCACAGACAGCGCCGCACTGTCACGCAACAAATCGTTGCATCCCCCATTTTCAAGCAATTTCCGTTGTTGCAAATAAATATTGACCACTCAGTCTATTTGTGGTATCGTAATAATAGACCATATGGTCAATATTTGTTTTCAGGAGAACGGAATCATGAAACGAGAAGAAAAAAATCAGCAGACCAGACGGCGCATTCTGGAAAGCGCGCTGGCAGAATTTTCAGAGCAGGGCTATGGAGCCAGCTCTGTCAATACCATCAGCAACGGGGAGGGGCTTTCCAAGGGAATTATCTACCACTATTTTCCGACAAAAGACGATTTATACTTAGCCTGTGTGGAAGAGTGCTTCCAGATGCTGACCGGCCACTTACAGAGCCACACTAACATGGAAGGCCAAACCGCCGAAGAGCGGCTGGAGCAGTATTTTCGTGTAAGACTGGACTTTTTTGAACAGAATCCCCAGTACCAGAGGATTTTCTGTGATGCCGTCATTATGCCGCCTGCTCATTTGGAGGCTTCCATTCAGGAGAAAAAAGCCCCGTTAGACCGTTTCAATATCGACAGCTTAAACCGGATGCTGGAGCCGGTATCTCTGCGCTCCGACTTATCGAGGGAAGATGTGGTGGACACCTTCCGCCAGTATCAGGACTATATCAATGCCAGATACCAGATGACCGGATCGGAGAAAATCGATATACGCGACCACGAGGAAAGCTGCCGCAGGGCGCTGCGCATCCTCCTGTACGGCGTTGTAGAGAGAAAGGAGTAATCCAATGGACAGTCAAAAAACAACGAATGCATCTGTTTTGGGAGAAATGAAGCCTTCGAAGGCCATCATCAAGCTGGCGGTGCCCGCCACTCTGGCCCTTTTAGCAAAGGCAGTCTATAATATCGTCGATACCGCCTACATCGGCATGCTGCATTCCGACACGGCTCTGGCCGCCGTCGGCGTGACGCTGCCCCTGCTTCTGATCATGGTTTCGGTTGAGAACATCTTTTCCGCCGGCGCCGCCGTGCTGGCAGGCCGTCAGCTGGGGGCGAAGGACCAGGAGGGGGCCAACACTACGGTGACGACCATCGTCGCCCTGTCGGTAGTCATCGGTATGATTCTCTGTGTCAGCGGACTCTTCTTTATGGAGCCGCTGCTCCGTTCCTTCGGCGCCTCGGACGCGGTTCTGCCCCAGGCTAAGGACTACGCGTTCTGGATGTTTATCGCCGCGCTGGCCAATCTGCCGGCCCAAAGCTTGAACTGTGCCGCCAGGGCGGAATCTTCCGTCAAAATTTCTTCCATAGCCGTCATCACAGGCGCCGCCCTAAATGTGGTTCTGGACCCTGTTTTCATGTTCGACTGGGGCTTGGGTATGGGCGTGCAGGGAGCCTCCCTGGCCACAACGGTCTCTCAGTTTGTCACATTTTCCATCCTGCTGTGGTTCTACTTAGGCGGACGCTCCATCATTAAAATCAAGCCGCACTATTTTAAGCCCGACTTTCACATGATAAAAACGGTCACACTGATCGGAATTCCCTCCGCGGTTATTCAGATCTGTCTCGCAGCGGCCACATCGCTGACCAATATCGCCGCAAAGCCCATGCCGGACGCCGATTTAATCATTGCGGCCTACGGTGTCGTCCAGCGTCTGATTCTCATCGGCTGCTACGTCATTATGGGATTTATGCAGGGATATCAGCCGGTCGCTTCCTACGCCTTCGGTGCGAAGAACGAAGACCGTTTTCATGAGTCTGTCCGTTTCTCCCTCACCGCCTCCCTGCTGCTGACAATCGTGGTGGCCGCGGTTTATATCGCGCTGTCCCGGCCGTTCATCCGGTTATTTAACAGCAATCCCGCCGTGATCGAATACGGTTCCCGGCTGCTGATATCCCAGGTTGCCTTATATCCGGCGTTTGGGCTCTGCTATATGATGACCATCACCTTTCAGACCATCGGCGCCTCAAGGTTCGGCCTCTTCCTGTCCATGATCCGCCAGGGTCTCTTTTACGTGCCCTTTATCCTGATTCTGCCGAGGCTTCTGGGCGTGACCGGCATCTATTTTGCCCAGCCTGCGGCCGATGTTCTTACTATATTAATATGTATCCTTTCGATCCGTCCCATGAAACGGACGGCTTCCAGGAATATGAAGGAAACCCGCTGATCACCGCCTAAACAGCTCCGGCTGCGTCCATGTCTCCATGGCGTCGTGAATCGTCTTTAAAAACTCGTCTGTATAACCGGGGCCGATATAGCACACTGCTGCTACCTTCTGTCCGTCGGAGACGAAGAGATAATGCATACTGTCGTTTATCACGGCCACAAAGGCGGTGTCAAACAGCCCGGAAGATACCGCCTCCGGCTCAGCGCTGCTCCACTGCAGCTGATCCTTCATCATATTCTTGAAGACCGGCTTCACCAGCCTGGGAAAGCGGAGTTCCATATAATCCATACGGAGCATCTGGGCATCCGGTCCATCCTGGACGATCTGAAACTGTACCGGTGCAACGATGGAAGAATGATAGGTGACCGTTCCGCTTATGGGGCTGCTCTCCGGCGAAACCGCCGTAATGGGCGGAACCGGAAGACTGGTATAAACCTCACTCAGTTCCTTATGCCAGGACTTCTGCTCTCCCGCCCATATAAACACGAGGCAGATGCAGGTTACCGCGGCTGCTGAACAGATCGATCTGGCCCGTCCTCTGCCAGGGCGTGTTTGACAATTGCGTTCTGGCAGATGTACGCCACATTTGGTCCCCTTTAAATATCTCCGGATCTGTATGTAATCGGACATTCTCCAGAAGATATTGATTCCAAACAGAAAGACCATCAGGGCACAGAGAAGGAAAGGCGTCGCCATGGTGGCCGTATACCAGAAACCAAATCGGCCCAGGATCATCCAGCACCAGAGCGCCGTCAGTACGCCATCCGCAGCGCACGTCAGAAGGCAGCCATACCCCGTTTTCTTCAGGGACGCCTCGCCTGCACTTCGTATTTCCACGGAAATCTCCGGACTTACAGCCATCTCCCTGACAGCCGAAAATATCAAAAACTTTCGCCACACATCACCGGCCGCCTCCCAGCCTGCCAGACGGTACTGCCCCGTCAGCTCCTTTTCCTGCTCATCCCGGTACTGGTCACAAGGCTCCAGCTTATAGACCAGGCTTCTCGGCTCTTTCCTTTGAAAATTTGCAAAATAATACCCGGTCTTCCTGACAAACAGCCCCTGTCCGGCCAGCTCCGAAAACCAGGCCTCCAGACCGGCGCTGTCGTAAGGACTGACCGGCATCAATTTTCTGATTGTTCTTTTTCGTTTTTCCATCTCTCATCCTCGTGTCCGTTTGACTCGTTGCTCGCGGGAATAAATCCCTCTCTATGACTCCAGAGGTCCCCTCTCAAAACTGAGATACCTCGTTCCCTGAAAGGTCAGCCTGCCCATGTCGCCTTCCGCCAGCATCCCATACTCCGTTCCCGATACGCCCAGCTCCATGCGGTCGCCGCTCTCGACCTGAAACGTTGCATAATAAGACGTAAAATTTGTATAAGTATCCATCGTGTTCTGATTGCTGTGCCGGTGTGAAACCTCCTGACGCTTGGAAGTCACCATCGCCTCCACAGTCAATACCGGAGAGTGGTTATTGGAATTCCACTGCGAAATCCCCCGAATCAGGGTAACTACGATCATTACTGCCACGATCAAAAATATAACTCCGAATAAAATCGGAAATAACTGCGTAAATCCTCCGTAAAAGCCAAAATCACTGTACATGGCGCCGCTCCTTTTCCCTGTGGCTGTTACCACTCTTTTCTTTCTATTATAGTATGTTGTCAGAATCTTTTCCTTTCTTTTTCCTTAATATTATTGATTCATTTTTATTTCAAAAAATTAAGGCCGTCTATCGCACACATTTGTATGGTTAATACAAACATATCTTGTACGCATCACAATATTTTGATTGTGATTACAACAAGGTATTGACTTTGATACTTTTCCATGGTAAACTACTGAACAATATAAAAACGGTCACTTCAGTAATGCCAATGGGGCAGCGTGGAGATCACTTCGCGCTGCTTTTCTGCAAAATTATGCAGGCCGTGACTGAATCTAAAGGAAAAGGAGAGAATATCGCATGAATAACTTCTTCATCGCACAGACATTTGGTAAATCCTCAAACTATACGGATATTCCAAATCATTTATTCAAGGAACACAACGTAAAAAAGGGTCTCCGCAACGAGGATGGCACCGGAGTCAGGGTTGGCTTGACGCGTGTATCCGATGTTGTCGGCTATGAGATTCAGGATGGGAAAAAGGTCAATGTACCAGGTAAGCTTTTCTACCGCGGAATCGAAATCGGCGATCTGGTAAAGGGAAAAGGAAATGCACGGTACGGCTTTGAAGAAACCACATTTCTTCTGTTATTCGGATACCTTCCCTCCAAGAAGGAACTGAACGAGTTTTCCGGAATTCTCCGTCATTTTTATCCGCTTCCCGATGAGTTTCTGGAGAAAAATCTGCTTCGTTCCCCTTCCCGCAATTTAATGAACAGCCTGCAGCAGAGTATCCTTTCTCTCTATAATTATGATGAAGACCCCGACAACGTGGACCCGTACCAGACATTGTTAAAAGGAATCAGCATTCTGGCTAAGCTTCCTTCCATGGCTGCCTACGCCTATCAGAGCAAGATTCACTACTATGACAGAGAAAGCCTGATCATCCACTATCCGAAGGAGGAATACTCCATTGCGGAGAACATCCTCTACATGCTGCGCCGCGACGGCACCTTCACCGAGCAGGAGGCAGACTTACTCGACATCATGCTGATGATTCACGCCGATCACGGCGGCGGAAACAACTCTACCTTTACAAATGTCGTCATCTCCTCCACAGGAACCGACATCTACTCCTCGATCTCCGCGTCCATCGGCTCCTTAAAGGGACCGAAGCACGGCGGCGCCAACATACGCTGCAGCGAGATGATCTCCGCCATCGAAAAGGAAATCGGCTTAAAAGCCACCGATGCACAGATCAAGCAGGTGATTAAGCGGATTCTTGATAAAGAATTTTATGATAATACCGGCCTCGTATACGGTCTCGGCCATGCCGTCTATACAGTTTCCGACCCGCGTGCCGACTTATTAAAAACCTGCTGCGAGAAGCTGGCAAAGCAGAAAAAACGTGAGGATGAATACGAATTCCTGACAAGATTTGAAAAAGTTGCCAAAGAAACTCTCGCCGGAAACGGAAAAACTCTCTCAAACAATGTGGACTTCTACAGCGGATTCGCTTATAATATGTTACAGATACCGGAAGATATGTACACGCCGCTCTTCGTCTGCGCACGTATGGCAGGCTGGCTGGCGCACAATATCGAGAATAAGATGTATGATGGAAAGATCATGCGTCCGGCGTTCAAATACGTTGGTGAAGCAACACCTTACAAAAAGAGAGAGGAAAGATAGCATATGGTTAAATTGTATGATGGAGGTGCTTTCCTGGTAAACGGTACAGAACTGGTGCCGGAACAGGAAGCCGAAAAGCTTGTCGCTCTGACAGGAAAGAACGTAACAAAAGAAGAGGCGAAAAAGGGCACGATTGCCTATTCGATCCTGAAGGAACATAACACTGCGGACAATATGGAACATTTGAAGCTGCGCTTCGATTCCATGGCATCCCATGACATTACGTTTGTCGGAATTATTCAGACCGCAAGGGCGTCAGGCCTCTCCGAGTTTCCGATTCCCTATGTCATGACAAACTGCCACAACTCCCTGTGTGCGGTAGGCGGTACCATCAATGAAGACGACCACATTTTCGGACTGTCAGCCGCGAAGAAATACGGCGGAATCTTCGTACCGCCTCACATCGCAGTCATTCACCAGTATATGCGTGAAATGATGGCAGGCTGCGGACGCATGATCCTCGGATCCGACAGCCATACCCGTTACGGAGCCCTGGGTACCATGGCGGTAGGCGAAGGCGGCGGCGAGCTGGTGAAGCAGCTGCTTCGTGATACATATGACGTCACCTATCCGGGCGTCGTAGCGATATATCTGACAGGAAAACCGGGTCCGGGCGTCGGTCCGCACGACGTGG
Source organism: Hungatella sp. L36 (assembly GCF_014288035.1). Taxonomy (NCBI): domain Bacteria; kingdom Bacillati; phylum Bacillota; class Clostridia; order Lachnospirales; family Lachnospiraceae; genus Hungatella; species Hungatella sp. L36. Next base: position 115,801 of record NZ_JACOPC010000006.1, read on the forward strand.
CACTGGCCATCGTAGGCGCCGTATTTAAAAATGGTTACGTAAAAAACAAAGTTATGGAATTCGTAGGCCCGGGTATCGCCTCCATGGATACCGATTATCGGAACGGAGTCGATGTCATGACCACGGAGACCACCTGTCTCTCCTCCATCTGGAAAACAGACGAGGACACGAGGGACTACTTAAAGATGCACGGCAGAGAGGAGGCTTATAAAGAGCTGAACCCGGCGGATGTCGCCTATTATGACGGCGTCGTATCCATCGATTTAAGCACCGTTAAGCCGATGATCGCTCTTCCATTCCATCCGAGCAACACCTACGAGATCGACGAACTGAATGCAAACCTGGGCGATATTTTAAGAACCGTGGAAAAGGAAGCCGATCATATTCTCGGCAATCCGAATGTTCATTTATCCCTGACCGATAAGATCGTGGACGGGAAGCTCCTGGTACAGCAGGGCGTCATCGCAGGCTGTGCAGGCGGCAACTATTCCAACGTCATGACGGCCGCTCATATCCTGTCCGGCAAGGACTGCGGAAACGATATCTTCAACCTGTCCGTTTATCCGTCCTCACAGCCGGTATACATGGATCTGGTAAAGAAGGGAGCCGTTACAGAGCTGATGGCTGCCGGCGCTACCATCCGTACAGCGTTCTGCGGACCGTGCTTCGGCGCAGGCGACACTCCGGCGAACAACACACTGAGCATCCGCCATACCACGAGAAACTTCCCGAACCGTGAAGGTTCCAAGCCGGGTAACGGCCAGATCTCCTGCGTCGCCTTGATGGATGCCCGCTCGATCGCAGCCACCGCGGCAAACGGAGGCTACTTAACCTCGGCGGAAACCATTGCTGACGGTTATGAAGTACCTGCTTATGAATTCGACAGCACCTCTTATGAAAGAAGAGTTTATCAGGGTTATGGAAAGGCAGATCCAGAGGCAGAACTGATCTACGGACCAAATATCAAAGACTGGCCAGCCATGAGCGCCCTGACTGATAATATTATCCTGAGAGTCTGCTCTAAGATCATGGACCCTGTCACCACGACGGATGAACTGATTCCTTCCGGAGAGACCTCATCCTACCGCTCTAACCCGCTGGGTCTGGCAGAGTTCACGCTCTCCAGACGCGATCCGGAGTATGTCGGCCGTTCCAAGAAGGTCAATGAACTGGAGGCGGTTCGCAAGACCGGCGCTTGTCCGTTAAAACCGGATCCGGAGATGGAAGCAGCGTTCAATGCCCTTCGTATTTATTTGGATCAGCCGGAATTAAGAGCCAGAGAAACCGAGATCGGAAGCATGATCTATGCAGTAAAACCTGGCGACGGCTCCGCACGTGAGCAGGCGGCCAGCTGCCAGAGAGTTCTCGGCGGCCTCGCCAATATCGCAAACGAATACGCTACCAAGCGCTACCGCTCCAACGTGATTAACTGGGGCATGCTGCCATTCCTTCTGGATGAGGAGCCGTCCTTCGACATCGGTGATTTCATCTACGTTCCGGGTGTCCGCGCCGCCTTAGAAGGCGATATGCAGCATATACCGGCCTATGTCATTAAGAATGAAGAGGGCAATCCGATTCACGAGATCAACCTCCATATTGCGGAGATGACCAGCGAGGAAAAAGAGATCGTAAAAGCCGGCTGTCTGATTAACTATAATCGCAACCGCCACAGCGAGAATTAGATTCCTTAAACAGACCTGTAAAAAAGCTTTTATTAACACAGCTTCCGGCTGGAACTTGTTAATAAAAGCTTTTCTTTTATCCCTGTTTCTCAATAATCTGCGTAGTTTATTTCCTTACATATCTTGTCAGTCTGCCATTTCCAACTTTTTCAATTAAGCTTTTATCAAGCATTTCTTTTACTATGTTAATTGCATGCGTAGTTCCACTACCTAAAACTGTTTCAACATCAGAACGTGTAATTTCTTTTTTATATTCAAACAACTGAAGGATTGGCAAATACTTTGCATCTTCCATACTTAAATTCCGTGCATGTACATTGGGAAGAATCACTTGAAAAGCACCTTCCACACTTTCAAATACAGGTTGTTCAGACTTCCCCTTATAGCAGCTTATAATCTTGCTGATCCCCGTACCATACGCTTCAATTAATTTCATTCTATAAAATAAATTTGCCAGCTTTTCATTTCTTGACTGGGAGGCGCCGAGCATAGCCGCTTCCAATGACAAACCGGGCACCAGGCCTCCTAAAGATATAAATTCCAGCCGGTCAGAATACAAATTAATAAAGGTGCTTCCACTAAAAGAATAATCTCTATGGACAATTGCATTCAATAATGCTTCCCGAACAGCATCTTCCGGATAATCTCTTTCGTCCGTACGCAGTAAATCATGGAAACTGGCCATTGTTCCATTATAAAAATCGATGGTTTTGTATACCTCTGCCAACTGTTCAAAAAGCGAGCCCGTAAATTCTTTCCTGTCTTTAAAGACCAATTTGTCTGTACCCTGAAAAACAGCAAATTTTATAGAATGCCTGCACTGATCCGAAACAAGCAGGCCCATATTTGTGAAAATACCATCAGACGAAAGAATTCCCAGATTCTTCATCTGCACCCCTGTAAACTCCAGTTTTCTTCTCTCCATCTCCTTACTTAAACTGTTGAACGTCAACTCCTGAATTAATGAGCGGTTTGTTTCAAATGAATCGCCATCCGTCATCTTTATCATCATGCGAATCGCATCTTCCGATGCCGGAGCGGAAGTTGTACCGCTTCTGACATATACACCGGTCGGTTTCAATCCTTTGTCGGAAAGATAATATGGTTTTTTCGTGCCTGAATCCACTGTCACTTTTATATACGATTTGTTTTCGTCTTTTAACAGTTCAATGCTTGTAAACATAGAGATATCTGGTCTGATACTATCTCTTATTGAATTTGCAATTTGCTGTATTACAAAATCAGCATGATCAACGCCAACAATCGTTCCATTGTCCTGCACACCAATATAGATCGTTCCGCCATTTGTATTTGCAAAAGGAACAATTTCTTTCTTCAAATCAGTAGTATAGATTTCTTTTAACTCAATAATTTCGCTTTCATACAATTCCATATTATCACTCTTTCTATCACGTTCTATCACCATTCTAACACACAAGTGATAGAATGCAAGATACCTTTTCTTTCAGCCACAAATCCCTGTTTCTCAATAATCCGCAACCCACAGTTGCAGGGCCTGCCACCACAGGGTGTTTGCATTCTTCCCCATAATCCTGTATGATCATACATAGCAGCGAAAGGAGGAACCACATGAATTTCAACGAAAGACTACAGCACCTGCGCGCCAGCCGAAAGCTTTCCCAGGAAGAGCTGGCCGGACACCTGGACGTCTCCCGTCAGGCCGTAACCAAATGGGAAAACGGCCAGGCATTTCCCGATTTTCCCAACCTGGTCCGTCTCAGTGAACTCTTCGGCGTTTCCATCGACCGCCTCATCAGGCAGGAGGAGGAATGCGCCCCAGCCCTTTTAGACCCGGACCCTGCGTCTGAAAAGGCGCTTCGCCGCTTTCTTATGCGGGCTAAACAGCGCACCTACGCCTCCGGTCAGAACACCGCGCCTCCTTCACGCCCCCAGTCTCACGATTTTCGATACTCCGAACAGGATTATCTCTACATCGACACCTATCTGGGAAGCCGGAATTTTACGGGAGAGGAAGCCGTGTGGATCAGTGACACTCCCGTCTGGGCGCTCAATTACTATGGCGTATCGCTGGACGAGACCTTTTACAGTGCCTTCTTAAAGGAAGCTCTGTCACAGGTTCCGGCCGAACTTCCCCTCCGCGGCCCGGAATACTTCCGGAACGAGGATTTTACCTATGTCTGCCGGACACAGGGTACCCTCGGCCAGTTTCAGGGGGAAGAGGCCATCTACTGCCGGGAGGTCAGAATCTATACGTGTCTCTTCCACGGAGGCAGACTCTCCTGAGTCATTTCTCCGGCTTATCATGGAAAAGAGCGTTCTGATTTTTTTCATAATACGAATCTTCCATACGAAAAAAGCATGCGCAGAAAACCGTCTATGGTTCTGCGCATGCTCTCTTATATGGATTAATCTCCCAGTATATTCCTGATTCTCACCGGTGATCTGTAGTTCCATGTCGAGATCTTAATACCGCTTCTCCGGCTGGCCGCGTTGACGATCTGGCCGTTGCCGATATAGATTCCCACATGATTGATAGTTCCTTTACTGTTCGCATAGAATACGAGATCTCCCGGACGCATCTCGCTGGACTTCACTGCTTTTCCCATATTCGCCTGCGCACCGGAATAGTGCGGAAGGCTGATGCCAAAATGACCGAATACGGAGAGTGTAAAGCCGGAACAGTCCGCACCCTTGGTCAGGCTGGTGCCGCCCCATACGTAGGGATTACCCAGGAACTGCAGTGCATAGTTTACAATCTGCGTTCTGAGAGAAGCCGCCGCGTTGGCCTTTTCCTCCAGCGGTGAGAACTTGATCGCCTCAGGCAGCGCGTATCTTACATCGACGTAATCCGATGCCACATAAGCGTTGCTGTCCTCCTCCAGCTCGATCTCTACCCAGCCGTCAATCTGTTTCAATACCGGATACTTCTCGTTATTCGAGATCTGGGTCCAGATCTTGGAATCGGTGGATGGTTCGGACCGGGCGTTCAGCATGTCCGTGTTCACGATGGCCATCAGCTCAGCCACCTTAAGCGCCTCATCCTTGGCTGCCTGTCCGGTCAGAATATAATCGGATTTCACGTAGCCGGTGATCTTACCGGACTGGATCTTGTACCAGCCGTTGTCCGTCGTCTCGAGAATGTTGCCCGCCGCCTTGCTCGGCATCTTGGCGATCACCTTGCCGTCCTCGCTGGGCTCTTCCCTGACGTTTAAGTAGTTATCCACATCCGAGATACCGATGTTCTTGTACATATTGAAGATCATGGCCTTCAGATCCAGCTTCCTGGCCTCGTTTAACGCATACTCCAGCTTGACGTAATCAGCTGACATATAACCGGACGGAATCTGAACCCAGCCGTCGACCTGATCGATGACCTCGTACCGCTCGTTTATAAGGCCCTGTCCCACGACATCCGACGTGGTATTGGCCTCTTTTCTGATATTTAAGTTGTCAACCTGCACGATCGCCCGCAGTGTCACAAGCTCATAGGCTTTCGTCTTCGCCTCATCACCTGTCAGGACGTACTGGGAATCAATATATCCCTCGATGCCGCCAGAAGAAATCTTATACCAGCCTTCCTGTGTACTGTCTAATATCTCACAGGCACTGTCTCCCATCAGCTTTCCGACAATATCCGCCGAGGTATTCGGTTCTTTTCTCACATTCAAATATCCGGAAACTAAAACAATTCCGAGATTCTGATAAGAATCGACAACCGCCTTTTTTTCCTCTTCCGTCTTCTTTGCCTGTGCTTCTGCCTCAGACTCCTCAGCTTCCTTCGCGGCAATCTTCAGCTGCCCCGGGTCTTCCGCCTGGCTCTCTGTCTCTGTCGCTGCGGTCGTCTTTTCCGCCCCTGCCGATACACGCTTTGCTATGGCCTTCCCGGCAAACAGGAGGATTACAACCACCACAACCGCTATCACTGCCAGAATGATGTATCTCTCAAAATCATTCTTATTACGCTTCTTTCTGGCTTTGTTCAGATGAACGATGTAATCTTTTTTGTCACTTTTATCGCTTTTGTTTTCCATTGTGTAATATTCACTCCATCATCGTTTTTGGCTTGAAACAGTCAAGTCAGACTACGAGCCTATCCGCCTTAGTATAGCATAATTTGTCGGTAATTGCGATATAGAAAGAATAAATAATTATTAAGATTATGTAACGATTCTGTGACACAAATATGTATACGATGCTACTTCGCCAGGATCATGCGGTCATTTGCAAACTCTTCGCCGCTTGCTTCCTCGAATTTCTTTAAGAGGTCTTCCACCTCCAAGCTCCTCTTCTCTTCCCCTGAAATGTCATAGATAATGCGGCCTTCATGCATCATGATGAGGCGGTTGCCGATGGAGATGGCGTCCTTCATGTTGTGGGTGATCATCAGAGTCGTCAGATTCTGCTCTTCCACGATCTCCTGCGTGATCTCCAGCACCTTTTTCGCCGTCTTCGGATCCAGGGCCGCGGTGTGCTCGTCAAGCAGAAGCAGCTTCGGTTTCTGAAGCGTCGCCATCAGAAGCGTCAGCGCCTGTCTCTGACCACCGGACAACAGACCTACCTTGTTGGTCATGCGGGTCTGGAGTCCCAGTCCCAGCTTCAATAAGGCATCGTGGTAGAAATCCTTCTCGTTGGCCTTGATTCCCCAGCCCAGGCCGCGCGTCTTGCCCCGCCGGAATGCGAGAGCCATGTTCTCCTGAATCTCCATGCCTGCCGCCGTTCCCATCATGGGATCCTGGAAGACTCTGCCGATGTAGCGGGCGCGCTTATACTCCGGTTCCCTGGAAATATTGACGCCGTCGATCTCGATCTTGCCGGAGTCGATAGGGTATACCCCCGCGATCATGTTGAGCATCGTGGATTTCCCCGCGCCGTTGCCGCCGATAACCGTCACAAAATCACCTTCGTCCAGATGAAGGTTAATGCCGTTTAACGCTTTTTTCTCGTTGATCGTATTCTTATTAAAAGTCTTTCTGACATTCTGAATATCCAGCATAATTATTCTCCCCCTTCCGTGTAAGCCTTCTTAAGCCGCCATTTTCTCACCACGACAGGGACACAGAGGGCAACCGCCACGATCACCGCGGAAAGCAGCTTCATATCGTTGGCATTCATACCCATCCTCAGTACCACCGCGCGGATGACGAAGTAAATGACAGAGCCTACCACAGCCGAGGTCAGCTTGCTGCCGAAGGATCGAAGGCGTCCCATGAGCACATCGCCGATGACGATGGCCGCCAGGCCGATGACGATGGCGCCGGTTCCCATGCCGATGTCCGCATACTTCTGGCTCTGGCATACGAGTCCGCCGGATAAGCCTACAAGCCCGTTGCTGATAGTCAGCGCCAGCAGCTTGGTCCAGTTCGTATTCACGCCCTGCGCCCGGATCATGGCCTCGTTGTTGCCGGTCGCACGCATGGCGCTCCCGATCTCCGTACCGAAGAACCAGTACAGAAAGGCGATCATCACGATCGCAACTCCGACTCCCAGGAGAAGGGAAGCGACCTGTTTATTAATCCCTGTCCATCCGATGATCCTGGAGAAAATCGTGTCGGTCTTTAACAGAGGCACATTGCTCTTGCCGCCCATGATCCGCAGATTGATGGACCACAGTCCGATCTGCGTCAAAATTCCCGCGAGAATCGCCGGTATCTCAAACACTGTATGTAAGAATCCTGTCACCGCTCCTGCCACCATGCCGGCTGCTGCCGCCACAATCAGTGCGGCCCAGGGGTCCATCCCCCTGTTCAATACCATGACGGCGCAGACACAGCCGCCCAAGGCAAAGCTTCCATCCACCGTCAAATCGGCAATGTCCAAAAGCTTGTAGGTGATGTAGACACCCAGTACCATAATTCCCCATAAGACTCCCTGTACTACCGCATCCTGAAGGGATACCAGTAAACCGTTCATTCAACCATTCCTCCGCATCTTTATCTTTCTGGCATTACCTTAAGCATCTGTGATAACGCTCATAAATGCCTTACATAAAGAATACACTTCCGCATTCTTTATGTAAAGCATTTATGTAGAAACAGACAGATGCCTGCCGCCGCTGGCATCTGCCTGTTCATAAATATTCTTTTATTTGAGCCCGGAAACGTCGATCCCAAGCGCTGCCGCCGTATCTTCGTTTACAGTCAGATTGCACTTGTCTGCCGGCAGGTATTCGATGGGCATCTGAGAGATATCAGCGCCTTCTGTCAGGATTCTGACAGCCTGCTGGCCGGTTAAGTAACCAAGCTGGAAGTAGTCGATTCCGTATGTAGCCAGGCCGCCTGCGTTCACCATGCCCTCTTCTCCGCAGATAACCGGGATTCCGTTGTCACTCGCAACCATAGCAACCGTCGCCATCCCTGCAGCAATGGTGTTGTCTGTAGGCGCGTAAATCGCATCCACATTGCCTACCATGGAGGTAACTACAGTCTGAAGTTCATTGGAGTTCGATACCGTATAATCAACGGCCTTCATGCCCTTCGCCTCAATAGCTTCTCTCGCCATCTTCGCCTGAATCTCAGAATTGGACTCTGCTGAGCAGTAAAGTACGCCAATGGTCTGTGCATCCGGAAGAATCTGCTTTAATAAATCGACCTGCTCCTTTACGGGAGTCAAATCGGAAGTACCGCTGACATTACCGCCCGGAACATCGTTGCTCTCTACTAAATCAGACTCGGCCGGGTCAGTAACCGCCGTAAGGAGAATCGGGATATCCGTTGTCGCACCTGCCACTGCCTGTGCAGCCGGAGTCGCGATCGCAAGGATTAAGTCGTCGCCGTCATTCACCAGCTTGCTGGCGATGGTCTGGCAGGTCGGCTGATCGCCGGAGGCGTTCTGCTGGTCTACCGTATAATTAAGTCCGGCGTCATCGAGCGCCTGGATAAATCCCTTGTTTGCCGCGTCCAGCGCGGAATGCTGCACCAGCTGAAGAACACCGATCTTAAACTGCTTGCCGTCGTCCGTCCCGGCCGCTTCTGCTGTCGTCTCTTCTGCCTTCGTGTCAGCTGCGGAGGAAGCCGCCTCTGCTGTCGTTGTCTCTGGTGCCGCGGTTGTCTCCGCCGGCTTGCTCCCACATGCCGTTAAAGACATCATCATAGCGCCTGCCAGGATGAGTGATGCCACTTTTGCTGTTTTTTTCATAACCAATCTCTCCTCTTCTTCACAAATCTCGTTCGATCTGAACTTAATTGGTATCATACTACAAAAAATCCACCCCGTCAATTTCATTGCTTTAAAATTATGTGTGTTTAAAGCATTAAAGTGGATTTTTGTTAAAAATGCCGAAAACAGAGAAATGGTTTTATCACTTTTTACCCTGCTAAAAATCCATTTCCAATAATTTCACTGGAATTGGAAATCAGGATAAATGCACTCGGCTCCACACGCCGGATATAATTTCTGAGTTTTAACGCCTGGGAACGCTTCATAGTGGTCAGAACCACCGTCTTCCGGTGATGGGTAAACGCTCCCTGCGCCTCGTACACCGTCGCGCTCCGGTTCAGGCCGTTGATAATATAGTCGCAGATCGGTCCCGGATCGTCACAGATGATGCTGAAGCACTTGCATAGGTTGATATTCTCGATCACATCGTCGATGACCAGCGATTTCGCCATAAGTCCGAGGGAAGAGAACAGTCCCGTCTCCGGCCCGAACACAAAGAACGCCATGATCACCGCAGCCATGTCCACGACAAGCAGCACCGTGCCGATGTTGTAGCTCGTATACTTTTTCAAAATCATCGCGAGAATATCGGTTCCGCCGCTGGATGCGCCGATATGAAACAGGATCGCCGAACCGACTCCCGGAAGAAATATCGCAAAGATCAATTCCAGAAGAGGCTCATTGGTCAGCGGACGGACCATCGGACACGTCCGTTCTAAAAATGAAAGGGTAAATGACATCAGGATGCTGGCGTACACCGTCTTCACGCCAAATCCACGCCCTAAAAAAATAAAACCTGTCACTAAAAGCGCCATGTTGACGATGGTCGTAAATTCACTTGCCGACCAGTGGGTCATCGCGCTCACTACCGTGGCAAAACCCGTGACACCTCCGAAAGCAAAATTATTCGGGAATTTGAAAAAATAAATTCCGATGACCATAATCCAGATACTGCCCGTTATGATCCCATACTCCACCAGTGTTCTGAGTGTTTTGTTTTCAATCTGTTTCATGACTTCGTCTGTCAGCCCCGGCCTTTTCTTCCAGCCGGTCCCCCTTTTATCACGCGAGTGCTCCCGAAAACGGAGAGCGCTCCCTGCTAGTAAATGAGAGGCACGCCTCTTATTCCCAATAGAATATAGCGCAATCGTATTACAATTACAAACACCAAACAGGCTGACCCTGCCACAACAATATGTCTGTGGCAGGGCCAGCCTGCAAAAACCACTTTATGCTTCCAGAAAGCCGGTACTGTGGAGGAAACGTCCGAACGCTTCCCTGCCCTCTCCGTCGCACTTGTAGACGCCCGCATCCTCAAGGACGCGCTCGAATACAAGGCCTACTTCCTTCTTTAAAATCCCGTCAATCGTATCCTTCGTGATCTCCGGATACTGGGGCAGGAATTCTTCTACCCAGTCCGCGTGCTTCTCGATCATCTCGTTGCTGCGGATATCCTTTTTCTCCAGAATATACTCGGCCAAAAGGCTTAGCTCGGCCTTCAGTCTGGAAGGAAGGACGGCCAGTCCCATCACCTCGATCAGGCCGATGTTCTCCTTCTTGATGTGATGAAGCTCCTGATGAGGATGGTATACGCCTAAGGGATACTCCTCCGTCGTAATATTGTTCCGGAGCACCAGGTCCAGCTCGTACATCTCTCCCTTTTTCCTGGCAATTGGAGTAATTGTATTATGCGGTTCCCCGTCAGTCTCTGCGAAAATAAACGCTTCCTCGTCCGTATAGCCTCTCCACGCCTGCAATACCCGGTCTCCCAGCCGGATTAAGTCGTCCGGATTCTTGCTGCGGGTTCTCAAAACAGCCATCGGCCATTTCACGATGCCGGCTTCCACACCCGGAAACTCCTCCATCTGGTAATACTTCTCGATCGGCGCCTTCGCCATGGCGAAGGTATAGTTGCCGCCCTGGAAATGGTCATGAGACAGGATAGAACCGCCCACAATCGGCAGATCCGCGTTGGAGCCCAGGAAGTAGTGGGGGAACAGCCTGACGAAATCGAACAGCTTGACAAAGGTGTTCTTCTCGATCTTCATGGGAATGTGCTGTCCGTTAAACACGATACAGTGCTCGTTATAATATACGTATGGGGAATACTGAAAGCCCCACCTGCTGTCGTTAATTTTTAAACGAATGATCCGGTGGTTGTTCCGGGCGGGATGATTCGTTCTGCCTGCGTATCCCTCGTTCTCCATACAGAGCTGGCATTTGGGATAACCGCTCTGCTTTGCCAGCTTAGCGGCCGCAATGGCCTTCGGGTCCTTCTCAGGCTTGGATAAGTTGACGGTAATATCTAGATCGCCGTACTTCGTGGGCGTCACCCATCTCATATCCTTTTTGATGCGGTACCGTCTGATATAGTCTGAATCCTGGCTCAGTTTATAATAGTAATCCGTGGCTGCCTCCGGTGACTCTCCATCATAGATCTCCCAGAATTTCTTCTCGATCTCACCCGGTCTCGGCATCAGGCAGTTCATCAGTTTTGTATCGAATAAATCCCGGTATGTAATGCTGTCCTCCGGCATAACTCCCGTCTCATGGGCATAATCCAGCAATTCCTTTAAAACGGATTCCAAATCGGTCTCACCTGACTCACCTTCCGGTTCTTCATACTCGTCCATCCGCATCACGTCAAGAATCTGGTTCGTGGCATAGATCTTATCAACCTCCGTAATCAGTCCTGTATCCAACCCGTACTGCACCAGTTTCTTTATTGCCTCATAAATCATCCCAATCCCTCCTGTTTTCTTCATGACTGTGTTCCCTCTATTATAACTTGAGGGGACGCGTAAAACAATACGATATCCTTTGTTTTTCCTATAATTTTTTTATAAAACGGGGAAGCCGTTCCACGATCATCCCTCCGACCAGGCCGATCACGAGGCCGGCGGCCGTACCTGCAATCAGAAGCACGGGCAGATAAACGAAGACTCCCGCCTGCTTTACCACCAGCGCCGCCACACACAGCTGGCCGATGTTATGGCCCACGCCGCCGATGACGCTGATTCCCACAGAGCTGAACCATTCCCGCTTTTTGCACAGGATCATCAGCAGAATGCTTAAGGCCCAGCCGCCGAGGCTGTACATCATGCTGAACACATTACCAAAGGTAAACGCCACCAGCACGATACGAATCATGGAGACGGCCACGGTTCCGCCGATCCCGACCGTATAGAGGCCCACGACCGTCACCAGATTGGCCAGCCCCAGCTTCACACCCGGTACCCCAAGGGAAATGGGGATCAGCGTCTCTACGAAGCTTAACACGAAGGCAAGCGCAATCAGCATGCCGTAGAGCGCCGTCTTATGGGCGGGGCTTTGTTCCGTCTTTCCTGTCATAGTCTTACCTCCTTTTTTGTTCCGCCTACCATCTTACCATATTTCCGGTATAAAATACAATTGCCAGACTTCGAAAAGTCCGGCAATTGTTAAAATTCATTACTGTTCACTGGCCAACCAGTGCGAGGTGTTTTTTGTGAGTGCAGCGTAGCGGAAGTCACAGAAAACCCGAGGGGGCCAGCGCCAAACTGCGTTTTTGCAGTTTGTGTGCATCGCGCAGCGTGTTGCTGGTCACGGAGTGAGCAGTAACTAAAATACTAATCACACATCACTGCTTACTTGGAAGCCTGCTTCAAACAGTCTTCCACACCGCCTGTAAATCCGTATAAATTAATGCTTACGGAGGCGATGGTATCGGTATAGCCATCTTCATTGATCAGACCGTCCAGAGACTGGTTCTCCAGCACGTAGGCCACAACCGATTCCGCCTGTTCATGCCACTTCGGGCCGTCTTCTGTCATCACGTACTCGCCGTTCATGGATAAGCTGCTCTTTTTCTTTCCGTCCTTATCCACACAGTCCCAGGTGAGGGCCGTGATCTTTCCGTTCTGTATCGTCATGGCAACCTGATCCTTATAGCCGTTGCCATCAAATTCCGGAGATTCGTAGGAGTAGCTTCCATCCTTTACCGCGTTCACGGAAGCCGCCGCTGTACCGCCTTCCGAGGACTGGCGCAGACAGTCCTCCACGCCACCGGCAAAGCCGTATAAGTTGATGCTCACGGAAGCCACCGTATCGGTATAGCCGTCCTCATTGATCAGGCCGTCGAGCGACTGGTTCTCCAGCACGTATTTTACGACTGCATCCGCCTGCTCATGCCACTTCGGGCCGTCCTCCGTCATGACGTACTCGCCGTCCATGGAGAGATTGCTCTTTTTCTTTCCGTCTTTATCCACGCAGTCCCAGGTGAGAGCCGTGATCTTTCCATCCTTCACGGTCATGGAAACCTGATCCTTGTATCCGTTGCTGTCGAACTCCGGCGCCTCATAGGAGAAGGATCCGTCGTTCCAGCTGCTCTTTGCCGCGTTTTCCGAAGATGCCTGACGCAGGCAGTCCTTCACTCCGTTTACAAATCCGTACAGGTTGATGCTTACAGACGCCACCGTATCGGTATAGCCATCCGCGTCGATTAAGTTATCGAGAGACTGGTTATCCAGCACGTATTTCACGACCGCATCCGCCTGCTCATGCCACTTCGGGCCGTCCTCCGTCATCACATACTCGCCGTTCATGGATAAGTTGCTCTTCAGCTTTCCGTCCTTATCCACGCAGTCCCAGGTAAGAGCTGTGATCTTACCGCCCTTGATGGTCATGGCTACCTGGTCTTTATATCCGTTGCTGTCAAATTCCGGCGCCTCATACGTGTAAGACCCGTCGTTCCATCCAGCCTTCGTTCCGGCTTCTCCGGCTGCCTGCTTCAGACAGTCCTTCACACCGTTTACAAATCCGTATAAGTTAATGCTCACGGAAGCTACCGTATCGGTGTAGCCATCTGCATTGATCAGACCGTCCAGAGACTGGTTATCCAGCACGTATTTCACGACCGCGTCCGCCTGCTCGTGCCACTTCGGGCCATCCTCCGTCATCACATACTCGCCGTTCATGGATAAGTTGCTCTTTTTCTTTCCGTCCTTATCCACACAGTCCCACGTAAGAGAGGTGATCTTGCCGCCCTTGATAGTCATGGCTACCTGATCCTTGTATCCGTTGCTGTCGAACTCCGGCGCCTCATAAGAGTAAGATCCGTCGTTCCAACCGGCCTTTGTTCCTGCTTCTCCGGCCGCCTGCTTCAGGCAGTCCTTCACACCATTAACAAATCCATATAAGTTAATGCTCACGGAAGCTACCGTGTCGGTATAGCCTTCTTCATTGATCAGACCGTCCAGAGACTGATGATCCAGCACGTATTGCACGACTGCATCCGCCTGCTCATACCACTTCGGGCCGTCTTCCGTCATCACGTACTGGCCATCCATGGAGAGATTGCTCTTCAGTTTTCCGTCTTTATCAACACAGTCCCAGGAAAGCGCCGTGATCTTGCCGTCCTTGATGGTCATATTCACCTGATCCTTGTATCCGTTGTCATCGAATTCAGGGGATTCATAGGAATATGTACCGTCATTCCAGCCAGTCGCTGTTTCCTCTGCCTTTGTTGTCTCTTCTTCCACGGCTTCGCCTCTGGCTTCGGCAAGTGCCTTTTCCACCGCTTTAATGATCGCGTTGCTGCTGAGTGTGGCGCCTGAAACCGCATCCATATCCAGCGTCTGTTTTCCAATAATTGCATCCGGAAGGGATGGTACTACCTGATCCAGAAGTGTCTCTTTCTCTCCCACTACATCGATCGATTCGATCGCCTTTGTGGAAACCTTAACCGTTACGGTAACGGGTCCGCCGTATCCGCGGGCAGACGCCGTGTACGTTCCCGCCGTGTAGATCGCCGGACGTGCCATATCGTCAATTGCTTTGTAAAGCGGATCGGATCCGAGTATTGTTGCTCCCGCCAGAACCACCAGCGCACCCAGCCCGATCAGTCCCTTTTTCTTCGTATCCATACTGCCTTTATTCATGATTTCCTCCTGAAATGTACGATTTACTACTTTGTTTTTATTTTAACATATTCTTAACGATTCAAGCAATGCTTTTTTTAATGATTTTGATTATTTTATAAAATTTTTATAACTTCATGTATAATTCTGGAAATTGTGTTATACTATGAAGGGTAATTGCTGGAGAATTGGAAAAATATGTAGGAATTTGGTACTTTATTATGCTAATTCAACACAGTATTGCTCGAAAGTACGAAGAACAGGAAAGAAAATGATGAGTGCAGAGAATAAACATATCGGAAAAAAGAAGAAGGAACTCGTTCTGATCCTTGTTATTTTAGCAGTTTCCGCGCTTCTTTATGCGGGCACGCGGATTATTTTTTCAAAACCACCTATGAGAGTCGAAATATCGGTGGATGGAACTGTGATTGAAACCCTTGATTTAAATAAAGACACAGAGCTCACCGTCGAAGGCTGGAACGACGGGACGAACCACGTCGTCATCAAAGACGGAACGGTACACGTCACCGAGGCCAGCTGCCCGGATAAGGTCTGTGTCAACCAGGGGACGATCCGGCGGACCGGGGAAGCCATCATCTGCCTTCCCAACCGCATGATCGCCCGTATTACCGGCGGAGAATAATTTCTCCGCCTATTCTTTTGCCGCAACCTGGCGTTTTAAGTATCCAAACGCGCCGGAACGGCAGAGAACGCCGATCAGAATCGCCGCGATGGCCGTTCCGCACAGCGTGCTCATCAAAAACGGCGCTACATAGAAAAACAGGGCGACCTCTTTTCCCATAAGAATCGCCGCAACCGGATAACAGAGCGTCGCTCCGATTATACCGGTGCCGATGATCTCGGCCGCATAGGCGGCGGTCAGTTTTCCGGTCCAGCGGTAGGCCAGTCCGCAGAGCAGCGCCCCCACCATGCTTCCCGGAAATGCAAGAAGGCTTCCCGTACCCATCAGGTTTCTGATGAGCGACGTGCAGAAAGCGATGGCCACACCGTAGACCGGCCCCAGAAATACGCCTGCCATGACGTTTACCATGTGCTGAATCGGGAAACATTTCGACGCCCCGATCGGCACGGAAAAGGTGGACAGCGCCACCGCCAGAGCGGTCAGCATGCCGCTCACTACCAGTTTCTTAACATTGAATTTCATCTTCAGTTCCTCCTGTGTTTTTTTGTCACATACAAAGAGTCCGGCAAGCCGGACTCGTGCGCCGGAGCGCGGCCGCTTCAGCGGCCCCCGGATTTTTTTTGTTTCATAGGACAAACTTTCCCATGAAACAAAAAAAGCGCCCATACCAAACGTCTGGTATGGGCGGCAAATATCCCTGTCATCTCATATTTCCCTACGTTGGCATTATCCAAATCAGGTAATAGGTCGAAGTTTGAGCACTTCCTCTCAGCCCGCCGCACGAGCTCCCTGTTGTATGTCAGTCTATCACTGCCTGCTTTTTTTGTCAATCCTTTCTTTCGTCACCGAAGAAAAACAGAGCCACGGTTCCCGGCCCCGTATGGGCTCCGATGACGGTTCCGATGCTGTTGATCAGCACTCTGCCGTCCAGCTCCGGAAAACGCGCCTCCACCAGATCGGCCACGGCCCTCGCGTCGTCTTCGCAGGCTGAACAGGAAATGAAGCACTTCCCATTGTACCCGTTCTTTCCATCGGCGTGCTCTTCCATCATCCGGACCGCTTCCTGCATCGCCTTTTTCTTTGTCCTGATCTTATGGCGGGGAATCAAATGTCCCTCATGATCCATGTTCATCAGCGGGCATATGTTTAATACGGTCCCCAGCATGGCCGAGGTCGCCGAAATACGGCCGCCCCGCTTGAAGCTGGTTAAATCCGTGGAAAAGAACCAGTGATGCACGTGAAGTCTCCGCTCCATCGTGATCCGGTACGCCTCGTCCAGAGAAAGGCCCTGGTCGCGTAAATCCGCGGCCGCGTCCACCAGCAGTCCGTAGCCGGAAGAAGCCCCCAGGGAGTCCACCACCAGAATCTTCCGGTCCGGATACTCCTCCTTCAGCTCTTCCACCGCGCTGCAGGCGGAATTATAGGTTCCTGAAATGCCGGAGGAAAGGCTGATATGGAGAATATCCTTTCCCTCCTCTAATATAGCTCCAAAAAAATCATGGAACTCAGCCACGTTGACCTGTGATGTAGTCGGCATGGCGCCTTTTGAAATCCTGTTGTAAAACTCATCAAACGGCATGCTCTGTCCCAAATCATCCGGGTAGGACACCCCGTCCATTAAGTAGTGGAAGCAGACATAGGGAATCTGACGTTCGTCAAAATACGTTTTCTTCATATCTGCCGTGGAACAGCATGTTAATACAAATTGATTCATACTCCGCACACCTCCTTTTGTGATTAGCCTTTTACATTCTATCACAAAATTCGTCAAATTGGAATCTTTACCGTAAATTCTGTCCCTGCCTCCAGTTCAGACTGTACCGTAATCGTTCCGTGATAATAACCTGCAATGTGCTTTACAATGGATAATCCCAGGCCCGTTCCGCCCTGTTTGCGGCTTCGTCCCTTGTCCACCCGGTAGAACCGCTCGAAGATACGCCCCAGGGATTCCTTTGGAATTCCCATGCCGTTGTCCCTTACCCGTATGATCATTTCCTTGTCTTCTTCAGTGATGGTCACCCAGACCTCTCCGCCCGGTTTGTTGTATTTTATGGCGTTGCTGAGCAGATTGCTTAAAAGCTCCGTCATCTGGCGGGCGTTGGCGTAGATGCACAGCGGCTTGCAGTCCGCGTGGACCAGAACTTCGTGAAAGGCCGCCAGCGGCTTCAGCGATTCCAGCACGTCGTCCAGGACGATGGACATCCGGACGTCCTGGCACACCATCTCGGCCTCCTTCGTCTCCAGCCTGGAGATCATCAGGATATCGTTGATCAAGCTGGTCATGTGGACCGCTTCTTTCTTGATCCGCCGGATGAAGTCCTTTTTCTGTTCCTCATCCTGAATAATTCCGCTCTCCAGAAGCTCTGCGTAGCCCTGTACCGACGTGATCGGCGTCTTTAACTCGTGGGAGGCGTTGCTGAAGAATTCCTGCCGGATCTGCCGCTCCAGTTCGATCTGGTTTAAATACTCCTTGACATTCTTTGACATTTCCGTCGTCGTCTCCGCGATAATGTTGATTTCCGGATACTGGTACGTCTCAAAGGTCAGCTCCGTATAGTCTCCGTTGACCTTCAGCATCTCCTGCGATATCTCCTTCAGCGGCTTCGTGATGGAGGCCGCAAAGCTGTCGGCCGAGCAGGCGGAATAGATGAGCGCCACCAGAAAGCTGAGCCAGACGGCCGGAAGAAGGAGGATCAAATACTCCTTAAATCCGGTAAACGGTACCGCCATCCGCAGTATATAGTCAGAATGATCCGATTCATAAGCCACGTACAGCATATTTTTCTTCAGCGTATCGGAATATCTCCTGGAGGAGCCGCTCCCCGATTCCAGTGCTTCCTTAATCTCCTCCCGGTCCAGGTGATTGTCCATAGAAGAAGTATCCACCACGCCCGTATCGGCCGCGACGCTTCCGTCCTTTCTGATGACCGTAAAACGGCTGCTGTTGTCATTCACCGTCTCCTCCAGCATCATCACCTCGCCCTGTAAATCCCCGCTATAGTCGAGAACGCTGTCGATGGCCCGCAGAGTGTAGGTCATGTCCTTTCTGGAGCTCTTTAAGAGCGCGCTGCTGGCTGCTATATAAAAGATGGCGCTGCTTAAGATCAGCGCCGCCAGGATTACCTGAATAAATTTTACAAATATGGCCTTCCGCATATCAGCCTTCCTCCGTCTTCACAAAGCGGTAGCCCACGCCGCGCACCGTGCGGATGCAGAAGCCGCCTTCCTCGCCCAGCTTCTGGCGGAGCGTTCGGATATGCATATCCAGCGTCCTCGTCTCTCCGTCGTAATCGTAGCCCCAGATGTGATTTAGGAGTTCATCCCGGGTGACCACCTTGCTTTGATTCTCCATAAGGTACAAAAGCAGTTCGAATTCTTTTAAAGTCAGCTCCACCTTTTTCCCGCTGCTTAAAACCTCTCTGGTCTTTTTATTCAGACTGATGCAGTATTTCTCTAAAATCTCTTCCTCATTCTGGTTTCTCGCCCTGCGGCGGAGCAGACTCCGGATTCTGGCCGCCA
The DNA here is from genome assembly GCF_014288035.1 of Hungatella sp. L36. NCBI lineage: Bacteria > Bacillati > Bacillota > Clostridia > Lachnospirales > Lachnospiraceae > Hungatella > Hungatella sp. L36. The sequence continues at coordinate 134,679 of NZ_JACOPC010000006.1, forward strand.
GCTCCATGACGCCGAAGGGCTTCGTCATATAGTCATCGGCACCGCCGTCCAGTCCCGCCACCTTGTCAAACTCCCTGTCCTTGGCGGTCAGAATGATAATAGGCATGTCTGCCAGGGCATCATTTTTCCGGATTCTCTTAATCGCACTCAGGCCGTCCATCCCCGGAAGCATCAGGTCGAACACCGCCAGATCCGGCATGTCTGTCTCAATGCTTTTGAGGGCGTCCTCCGCCATCTCAAAGGCGGAGACACTATACCCAAAGCCCTCCAGGGCGATTCTGATTAAATCCCTGATATTGTCGTCGTCTTCTACCACATAGATTCTTTCCATACGCGCCTCCTACATCTCATCTCTCACAAATCCCGCTATGTTATGGGCGTGATCCGAAATACGTTCCAGGTTGCTCAAGGCCTCCAAAAATACGATGCCGTTTTCCGGCGTACACTTATGGCTGGACAGACGCTCAATATGGCGTTCCCTCAGTTCTTCCTCCAGCATGTCCACGCTCTCCTCGCTCTGCACCACGGCCCGTACCTCAGACATTCCGGCGCCGCCCCTGGCGTTGATGGCGTGCTCCAGTGCAGAACGCACCGTCTTTATCATTTCCTTCATCTCGCCGGCCGCCTCCACGGAAAATACGATATTCTTGTCCGCCTTCTCCACCGCCAGCTCCGACAGGTTCTCACAGTGGTCGCTGACGCGTTCAAAGTTGCTGACCGTATAGAATAAATTCTTCACCAGCAGATGCTGTTCCTCATTCAGGGACTGATTGTTAATCTTGACCAGATAGGAGGTCAGAATCTTTTCGTACTGGTTGATCTTTGCCTCCAGCTTCTCCACCTGCTCCGCTTCTGCCCTGCTGCCCTCCAGTAAGGCCGCGGTTGCAATATCAAAATTCTCCAGCGCCGCTTTTCCCATATTGATTACTTCCTGTGTCGCATTCTCAATGGCGAAGGACGGCGTCTCTAAAATTCTCTCGTCCAGGTGGCGCTCCATCTGGGAGCCTTTCTTCTCTTCCTTTCCCTTTTTGCTGTCTCTGATCATGAAGCTTGACGCCTTTACCAGAAGTCCCGCAAAGGGGAATAAGAGTATCGTATTGCTCACATTGAATACGGTATGGAAGATCGAGATTTCCACACTGCTGATCGTCGATGACGCAAACACCGGATTCAGTTTAAAGATGAGATACATCACGATTCCAAAGAGCACGGCTCCCACCGTATTAAACAGAAGGTGGATTCCGGCCGCCTGCTTCGCCGTCTTATTGGCTCCGACGCTGGAGATCAGCGCCGTCACGCAAGTGCCGATATTTTGGCCCAGCGTGATGAAGATGGCGGACTGCCAGTTCACGATTCCGTTTAACGCCAGCGTCTGCAGGATACCCACCGACGCGGAAGAGCTCTGGATAATTCCGGTCACCGCCGCACCGGCAAGGATACCGAGAAACGGATTTCGTCCCAGAACCGTAAATGCCTGTGCAAATATCGGAGCGTCGCGGTACGGAGTGATGGAGGCCGACATAAAGGTCAGGCCGATAAACAGCACGCCGAAGCCCACCAGGATTTCTCCCACCTGTTTCTTCTTGCTGTTCTTGCAAAACAGCGTCATGACCGCACCCACGCCCACCAGGGCCGGTGCAAAAAACTCCGGTTTCAGCATCTCGCCCCATTCGCTCATGGATACGATCCAGCTGGTCACCGTGGTTCCGATATTGGCTCCCATAATGATGCCGACCGCCTGCCCCAGGTTCATAATCCCGGCGTTTACAAAGCCGACGACCATGACCGTGGTGGCGGAACTGCTCTGGATAATGGCGGTAATACCCGCTCCAAGAATCACGCCCATCAGACGGTTCTTCGTTAATGCTCCCAACAGCTGCTGCATCCGGTGTCCCGCAGATTTCTGCAGTCCATCCGCCATGGCATTCATGCCATAGAGAAACATTCCCAGACCCCCGATAAATTTAAACAGCATCTGTAAATCAGTGATTGACATAGTCCCCTCCCGGTTTTCATGAAATAAATTGATTGATTATGTAAGCACTATATCAAATCTATGTAAAGTATGATGCACGGGAATGTAAAATCTATGTAAAATTTTGTCTTATTTTAAAATTTCCTTGTATACACGAAGCACATTCTTATAGAACACGCCCTCGATCTCCTCCTCCGTAAAGCCGGCCCTTCTCATGGCCTGCTCCAGCACCGGCAAGTCTTCCGGGGATTTTATCTCCAGTTCCCCTCCGATTCCGTCGAAATCCGATCCCAGCCCGATACACTGAATTCCGCCGATCTTCTTCATATGCTTCATATGTAAAATCATGTCATCGACGCGGCTCACCGCGTGTTCACCTCTCTGCCAGTCATGCAGAAAGTCCGCGCAGTAATTGATGCCGGCCACTCCGCCGCGCTCCGAAAGCATCTTAAGCATCTCATCGGTTAAGTTTCTTGGATTGGAGGCAACCGTTCTCGCGTTGGAGTGGCTCGCCACGAATGGTTTCTTCGTATACCGGAATACATCCATAATCCCCGCGTCAGACAGGTGGGACACATCCATAATCATCCCCAGCCGTTCCATCTCCCTGACAAATTCGATCCCCGTCTCCGTCAGTCCGTGCTCCGTATCCGGTTCAAAATACGCCTCGTCCCCTTCAATCCGGATTATATTCGGCCAGCCCAGCTCATTCCGAAAATTCCAGGTAAGCGTCATCATCCGCACTCCCAATCGGTAAAAGTTCCTCAAAAAAGCGATTTCTCCCTGGCAGACGCCGCCTTCCTCGATCGTCAGCAGCGCAGACATTTTCCCCAGTCTCCGGTTCTCCTCAATATCTTCATACGTTTTCACAATCCCAATCCGGTCACCATGCTCTTCCAGCTCCTGATAAAATAGATCCACCAGCTTCATGCAGTGTTCAAACGGCTTCTCATACCTGTCCAGCGACGTAAACATCGCAAAATTCTGGAGACAGTAGTCCCCCTTCTCCATCCTCTCCAAATCCACATGGCAGTCATTCTTCCAAACCGAATGCTCCTTCCCGTCCTCCATGCGGTAAAATAGCTCCGAAATCGTATCACAGTGCATATCCACAACCTTCATATTGTTTAAACTCCTCTATGTCTTCATTCTCAAAAAGGAGCAACTCCCAACGAGCTACTCCTTCTGTAACTATGCAAATAGTATCACTATTATTCCAATTTTGCAACCCTTCCTACTCACTTCGAAGCGCATCAATCGGATTCAAATTCGCCGCCCGGTTTGCCGGCATATATCCGAACAGCAGCCCGATCCCCACGGAGACGCTGAAGGATACTGCCACGGCGCTGGGCGTCGGCGTCGCGTTCATTCCCATGGCTGTTCCGATGACCGTAGTCGCCACGGATCCGATCACAATTCCGATCACGCCGCCGATGGAGCTGGTCACGGCCGCCTCGATGACGAACTGCTGCATGATCGTCCGTTTCTTCGCCCCCAGCGCCTTGCGGATACCGATCTCCCTGGTCCGCTCGGTTACGGACACCAGCATGATATTCATAACTCCCACGCCCGCCACCAGCAGGGAAATTCCGGCGATGCCGCCGAGAAGCATGGACATCATGGCAATCATGGAATTCAGGGAATCCAGAAGCTCGCTCATCGCCGTGATCCGGTATAAATCCTCATCCTTAAAGATTTCCATGAGGAAATCATCGATCGCCGTCTTTGCCTCATCCGTATGATTCATATCGGCCGTGGCAAACGTGTAGCTGCTGATATTGGCGTTTCTCGTCATCTTCGCAGCACAGCTGTACGGCATCCAGACGAAATCATCGCTTCCGCCCGATTCCAGCTCATCGTCATCCTGTCTCGACACCACGCCGATAATCCGGAACGCATTTCCTCCGATCTTAATGGTCTGATCGAGGGCTTTATCCACGCCTCCATACAGATCCCACGCCACATAATATCCCACCACACACACCTTCTGGCGCGATACAATATCGGAATACTGGATAAACCGGCCGGCCTCCAGCTCCATATCCTTCATCTCCAGGTATTCCTCGCTGACTCCGGACACCGTTGTCGAGGTCGATGACTCCGTCCCGTTTTTTACAGTCGTGGATACGGTCACATTCGGTGTCATCTGGGCAAATAAGTCTCTGTTGTCCTCGTAGAATTCATACATCTCATCCACAGAGACCGATCGGGTGGAAAGATTCGTCACATTGACTGAAATCTGGTTCGTCCCCATGCTTGCGAAGCTCTCTGTCATGTAAGACATCTGGCCGTTGACAAGGCTTACCAGGATGATAACGGAGGCCACGCCGATGATGATGCCCAGCATGGTTAAAAAGGACCGCATCTTATTGCCCATGATACTTTTCATTGCCATTTTAAAGGATTGCAGAATATTCATTTACGTCTCCATCAAAGTTGATCTTTCCGTCATGCACTCTCACCACACGCCGCGCCTCCATAGCGATGGAGCTGTCATGGGTAATCATGACGATGGTGTTGCCTTCATCGTTTAACTGTTTTAAGAAATCCAGAACGCTGCGGCTCGTCTTCGAATCAAGGGCGCCTGTCGGCTCATCGGCCAGAATCAGGGACGGGTCTCCCGCCAGAGCCCTGGCGATGGACACTCTCTGCTGCTGCCCGCCGGAAAGCTGATTCGGAAGGTTCCTCCATTTTTCCGCCAGGCCCACACGCTCCAGCGAAGCCATGGCCCGCATGCGGCGGGCCGTATTGCTGGCCCCCGCGTAGAGAAGCGGCAGCTCCACATTTTCCAGGAGATTCAGCTTGGGAAGCAGATTGTACTGCTGGAATATGAAGCCGATCATCCGGTTTCTGATGTCCGCCAGCTGATTGTCCGTCATACTCCCCACGTCTTTTCCGCCCAGCAAGTATTCGCCGGAGCTGGGTACATCCAGAGCCCCGATGATATTCATCAGCGTCGATTTCCCGCTTCCCGATTTCCCTACGATCGCCACAAATTCACCGCGGTTGATCGTCAGGGAAATGCCGTCGTTGGCCCTCACCTCTTCGTCGCCCATCTCATAGATCTTATAGATATCCTTCAGTTCAATTAATGTTTCTTCCAAGTCTCTACCTCCAGCCATTACCTGGGACCGCCGCCGTTATTTCCGCCGCTTCTTCCGCCGCCGTTTCCGCCGCCATTACCGCCTCCAGGCGCGCCTCCGCCGCCCATGTCTCCGGGACCTCCCTGCATGCCGCCCATCATATTAAATGACGAGCTCACCGTGGACTCGGCCACATAGACCACATCACCCTCGGACAGGCCTTCCGTGATTTCCACGTAATCGTCGCTGATCAGCCCTGTCTTTACATCGACCGCCCGGAAGCCCGCCGGAACCGTTCCCTGCGCCTCCGTTACCGTATCGTCCTTTACATAGACCTTGTTGCCGCGCATCAGTGCATCGGCCGGTACGGCAAGCACATCCGACGCCTGGTCGAGGATGATGACGCCATCCACATTCATGCCCGGAAGCAGCTCATCCATGCCGTCGTTTAGGGTTACGGTGACAGGATAGTTGGTCACGCCGTTGGAGTAGGAGCTTTGCAGGCTCACATTGGTCACCGTACCGGAGAACGTCTTTCCGCTCACCGCGTCTGCGGTAATCACTACACTCTGCCCCACGGCCACTTCCTTTACATCCAGTTCATCAACCGACATCTCAAAGGTATAGCCGGACATATCGTATATCACGGCAAGTGTCGTGCTTCCGCTGGTGCTCTTCGCCACCTTGTCGCCTGCCTTTACATTTTTCGTGATCACCTGACCGGAGATCGGCGCTGTGATCGTGTAATTATCGTAATTATCCTGTGTACTGTCCACCTTGTTTTTGGCGGATTCCAGCGTTTCCTCCGCTTTTTCCACGGAGTCCTTGTATGTTCGGAGAAGTTTCTCCGCCGATTTCGCTTCCATGGTGAAAACAGGGGTTCCCTTGCCCACGTAATCGCCCTCGCTGATCAGCAGCTTTCCCACCTCCACGCTGGAGGAAATGTCAGCGTTCATCACAGTCTCCAGCGTCGGCTCAAAGGAGCTCTCCGCGCTGCAGATAAAGTCTCCCACCGTCGCCGTCGCAGCCATATCGGTGGTTAAGCCGCCTGGATTCGCCACCTCGATGGTGACATACCGGACAATCCGGCCGCCTGTCAGCGTCACATCCATGTTGCTCACCGCGGTAACCGTTCCCGCCAGCTGCTCTCCCGTATCCGTCAGCGTAAGCGTTGCACCGCTGCCCGCTCCGATGGAAGCCGCTTCCCCGGACAAAAATGGCAGTTTGATCTTCATGACCTTGTCGTCGTAAATGTCGGCGATTTTCGTATTGGAGCTCACTTTATCGCCTTCTTTGATGTACAGAGTCTTGATGTAGCCCGCCTCTGTTGATTTGTAGGTATTGCCGCTGTAATCGCTGAGCGCCGTGTTATAGTCATCCAGGGCGACCTCGTAATTTTCCTGCGCCCTCGTCAGAGAATTGTTGACGCTGGTCAGCTCGGATTCCATGGATGAGGTATCGATCTGATACAGGATCTGCCCCGCCTCCACCTGATCTCCCTCTTCAAAATCGGCGGCGATCACCTCGCCCTCCACGAGAGAGGTAATATCGTATGTATTCTTCGGAGAGATCGTACCCGATGACGACAGCTCCGAGGTGATATCGCGCGTCTCCACCGTCGCGGTCCTGACCTCTTTCGCGTTCGCGCTGGCCGCTTTCTCCGCCTTCATCCGAACCGCCGCATAAACTCCCAAGATGACGACGAGCAGGAGAATCAGAATCAGAAGAAGCTTTTTCCCCTTCCTGCCGCCCTTTTTTCCATTCTTTGCCTTATTTCCAAAACTTATTTTCTTCATCTCAGGCTCTCCTGTCAGTCTTCAATATAATCAAGAACGGTACGCGTCTCGTCGCCGTTGCTGTCCGTTGTCACGGAATAGACCAGAGTGACCGTATCTCCCACCCGCATATCGCCGTATGTGGAAAATGCAAACTTCATCTCGGTGCTGTCCAGTTCATACGTATTGCCGTCATCCAGTATGATGGCGTCCGGCGTCATCAAATCGGCCGAATTATATATGACATTTGTGATCTCACCGAATACTGCGGAACGCCCGTTCTCATTTTCGCTTCCAACTGTATACAACCATACTGTTTTGGATACCGGATGGTAGTAAACCAGCACGCCGTTATCATTCTCCAGCGCCGCAGAGATGGCTTCGCTGCTGTTGGAGATCGGCGACCCATCGAGGTATACGCTGGCAGCGCTCAGCTTAAACGGCAGATAATCGGAAAGGCGGCTCTTGCTCCTTACGATCTTCGGTCCCTTCAGGCTGTTGTCCACCATGGTAAGCGGATTGATCTCCCCGTCGGAGGTCAGCTCGCATCCCAGGCTCTTTCCGAACATGGTGCCCGCCTTCGTATCGGTCTTTAAAAGATTGTAGAATAAATTGATGCAGTCCTCCTTTATGAGGACCTCCTCCGGGCTCTTATTCATATTTTCATCGAGCTCCAGGAAATGGTATTTGGACTGCCTGGCCCCGGTCTGGTCTCCGGTAAAATCCGTATTTTCATATCCCAGCAGCGCCAGCGTTCCCTTGATGGCCTCCTGAAGCGTCACATACTCATCCGGCTTAAAATTCCCGCCCAAGTATCCCGTCATCCATCCCTGTTCCGCCGCAATCCTGATAGACGCCGCATACGTATGGTCACGCGGTACATCGGCAAATACAGAAGTATTGCTCACACTGCTGACCGTACTCCTGTAGGAAGACGCGTTCACCAGCATGCTGGCAAACTCCCCTCTCGTAATGGCAGAATCCATGTTGGTCACACTCATGATCCCCGATATTCCGATCACCTTTTTTCTCAAGTCGATATTTGTCGAAGCCTCCGCCGTTATGGGCATCACAGCCGTGGCCGCTACAACCACCGCCATGGAAGCGGCTATTCTTCTTCCATTCATCCGATTTGCTCCTCTCTGCACTCTGTCTGTTGTTCTGCTTCAGTTTATCAGGTGCCTATGTTCATTTTGTGTCAGCAACCTGAAATTAACCTGAAACTCCTTTTCAGCCTTTTTTCATTCGTCCCATTCTATCACGGGTACCTGAAATTAACCTGAAAGCCGGTTTCAGGCTATTTTCAGCTTCTCCTTCTATAATAATATCTATAAAATGCGGATACTGGAAAAGGAATGGGATTGCCAAACGAGGAAACCCCTTTTATAATATTGATAAGGATATGGACCGGCCGCTTCGGCCATACCGGAAAAGGAAGGAAATGATTCATGAATATACTGATCGTAGAAGATGAAGTGAGACTGGCCGACGCGCTGGGACAGATTATGGAGGAACAGCACTATCACACGGACATCGTGTATACCGGTACCGACGGCCTCTACTGCGGCCTGTCGGGCGAATACGATGTCATCGTCCTGGATGTGATGCTTCCCGGGGAAAATGGATTCGATGTGGTGAAGAAGCTTCGAAAGGCCCATGTCCAGACGCCGGTGCTGATGCTGACCGCCAGAGACGACATAAGCGACAAGGTGACCGGTTTGGACCGCGGCGCCGACGACTATATGACGAAGCCGTTTATCCCGGAAGAGCTGCTGGCACGGATACGCGCCCTCTCCCGCAGACAGGGCGAGGTGGTCGTGGAAGAACTTCATTTTGGAGATCTGACCCTGAATCTTTCAACTAACGACCTGGTGCGCGGCAGAAAGTCCATCCATCTGGGATATAAGGAATTTGAGGTACTGAAACTGCTCATGAACAATGCGGGCAAAATCATTTCCAAGGATATGCTGATTTCCAGGGTATGGGGAAATGATTCCGACGCGGAGGACAACAACGTGGAAGCCTACATTTCCTTTCTCCGGAAAAAGCTTTCCTTCTTAAGCTCCAAGGTGGAAATCGTAACCGTCCGGAAAGTGGGGTACCGTCTGGAGGAACCGTCATGCTGAAAAAGCTTCGCGGAAAATTCATTATCATCAACATGTCCCTGGTCATCACGATTCTCATCATCGTGCTGGGGAATTTTTATCATGCCAATCTCTGGCGGCTGGAACGCCAGACCGAGATGGCCCTGATGCAGGCCCAGGATTCGGCCCGCTTCAATGGAAAACCGAACAAAGTGGAACCGGGACGCCGGACCGACGATACGCCGCCGCCCTTCGTCCCCACCGCGGTCATCACCCTTTCAAAGGATGGGCAGACGGTGACGGACGTAACCACAAACAATCTCTCCGTATCCGATGACATGGCGGCCACTCTGGCAGACCTTGTCATGGAAAACGGCGATCCGCGAGGCGTCTTAAAAGACTACTCCCTTCGCTATAACCGCTCCGAGACGCCGGACAGCATCACCATTGCGTTCGCAGATCAGAGCTTTGAGCTGAACAACATCCGGGCACTGCGCCTTAACTGCCTCCTGCTGTTTTTCATCGCCGCTATCCTGTTTCTTCTGCTCAGCATTTTCCTGTCCCGCTGGGCCTTAAAGCCGGTGGAGCAGGCATGGAAACAGCAGAACCAGTTTATCGCCGATGCGTCCCACGAACTGAAAACGCCGCTCACGGTCATCCTGGCTAATTTACAAATTCTGCTCTCCCATCAGGACTCATCCATTAAGAGCCAGATCAAATGGGTTGACAACACGAAGGAGGAGGCATCCCGCATGAAACAGCTGGTGGAGGAGCTCCTCTTTCTTGCGCGCTCCGATGCGGGCACGGTGGAAGTCACCCACACGGCAAATACCGAGTTTGATTACAGCGACAGCGTGCTGAACTGTGTTCTGCTCTTTGAATCGGTGGCATTTGAAAACAAGGTCACCTTAAACAACGACATCGTTCCCGGCATCCACATCTGCGGCAGCGAGCCCCAGATCAAACAGGTGGTTACAATCCTTCTGGACAATGCCTGCAAATACGCCGGCATCCGCGGAACGGTCTCCGTCTCCCTGAAGTCCTCCCCCCATCACGCAGTGCTGACCGTCAATAATACGGGAGAGCCTATCCCTCCGTCCGATCAGAAGCATATCTTCGAACGGTTTTACCGCACGGACAAATCGCGGGTGAGAAAAGAAGGCGGATATGGCCTGGGGCTTTCCATAGCCAGGACGATCGTAGAACAGCATAAGGGGAAAATCACCGTATCCAGCAGCCTGGAGGAAGGGACGACATTTACGGTAATGTTTCCGGTTCCTTAGTAGAGGGACGAAACAGCCCGGGACGACTCTTGTTATCAAGAGTTGTCCCGGGCTGTCTGTTGTTGCAGCTTATTTTTTCATCTCCATCGCGTGTACCATATTCACGACAAATTCATGGCTCGGCACCGAAACGCCGCACCGCCCTGCCGCAGTCACTACGGAGCCGCTGATGGTATTCACCTCGGTCCTTCTGCCATCGCGCAGGTCTGCACGGATCGAAGTGCATCCCGCCGGATTCCCGATGGCGGTCTGACGAACCCGCTCCGTAACAGCTTCCTCGTCGAAGGAAAGGCCCAGCGCACCGGCGACCGCAATCGCCTCGTGAATCAGCGTCTTCGTCAACTTCCATGCGTATTCATTCTCCGCGATAAATCCCATATCGACCTGCAGGATGCCGGTTACTGCGCTCAAAGAAACGTTGGTAAACAGCTTGTCCCAGATGAGATACTGAATGTTCTCATGGATTTTCACCTGAAATCCGCAGCTGTCAAACGCCTCTTTCAGCTGCGGCAGGAATTCTTCGCGGTCCTCCGTCAGCATCCCTACATTCGTATTACCAACTCCGCCTCTTCTTACATGCCCTGGCGCCAGTACCGCGCCATTGTCCTCCGTCGTGCCGATGATCACACGGTCTTCGGGGACAAATTCCTTTAAAATATCCTCGTGGCCTGCGCCGTTCTGCAGCGTCAGAAGGCGTGTTTTCTCCCCAATCACGCCCTGATTCCCCGCCAGCGCGGCCCTGGAATAAATAGACTTCACGAACAGAATGACCAGGTCCATCTCCCCCAGCCCTTCCGTGCCGGCTACCGCCGTCGGATGGTACGTATTCGTCACGCCATCCTCGTCGATCTTCAGTCCTTCCCGGTTGATCTGCGTTACAATATCCGGATTCGTGTCTACCAGATATACCTGATGCTTCTTTGATAAATGGCCGCCGTAGACGGAGCCCATGGCTCCGGCGCCAATGACTGTTATTTTCATTTGGGTATCCTGCCTTTCTGACTTTTTAGTTTGAAAAGTCTGCCAGCCCCTCGATTGCATATGCACGGATCGGACAGGAGTCCAGGCCGAGGATCGGAAGGGGGGCGTAGCTCATGAAGAATACATCCTGCTCCAGCTTCTCGAGGTTTTTCAGGACCTCAAGGAATACAATATTCTCTGCCATTAGTATATCATGAAATGGCTTGACATCCTCATTGCAGTTTTCGATCGAAACGCCGTCTCCAAAGCCTACACACTTCACCTTATGATCCCGGAACCACTCCGCGCTTTCTTTTCCTACCAGAAGCCGCTTGTCCGCCTCCGTATTGGTCGCCGGGGTAAACGGAGGAATCTTATAGGTGGAATCAATGATCACAATATCCCCTTCCTTAAGCTTTCCTGCCGTAGCCTTGTCAAGATCCGCAGCCGTAATGTGGGTTCCCGGTGCAGCGTCCTCCTTGAAATCCACATACAATGCCCTGCCCATAAATGTGGTCAGCGGCAGCTCCGCCACGCTCGGCCAGTTGTCATCATGATGGTAAGGGCACTCACAGTGTGTCCCCAGATGGCTGGTAAGATCCATAATCGTATGGTAATCCGGAATCGGCCCCCCGGTATTGAACCGATACATGTGGCATCTCCGGCTCTCCGTCTTCGGATCCAGCTCCTTCGTCAAATCCACCACTCTCAAATTCCCCATCTTATAAACGCACATCCTGTCTTCCTCCTCTATTTTAATATAATAAATAACTACCGTTGCTCTTTATAACCAGTATACCGCTATACCGGTATACTGTCAACACCAACAAAACAAAATTTTCCGATTTCATCGGTTATTTGTTACAGTTCACAGTCCTGTCGGTCTCAGCGTCCCGGTCTGCCCCGGCTGGCTCATGTGTTGTTTCCAGTGACTTTGCAGGGAATTAGCAATTCTTAACGCGCAGAATTTTTCGTTCAGGGTAAATCCCCACCTGTCTGAGCGCAGCGAGTTTGGGGATTTTCACTGGTTTTTAGAAAAATTTTGCACGTTTAGAAGTGCTTATCCCCGAAACTTGAACTGGAAACAACACATGAGCCAGTCGGGGCAGTCCGGGACGCTGAGACCGACAGGACTGTGAACGGTAACAGTTATTTTCATCCGCAAAATGTCCTTTAAAAGAGTGATTGACCAAAAACAACTTCTATATTAGAATAATGGTATGTCAAACAAACAGGAGATGCATCACATTGAAAGAAAAAAGCTTTTTACAATCCAAGGCATACGATTACATAAAAGAACAGATTCTGGAAGGAAAGCTGGTACCGGACACCCTCTACTCTGAGGCGCGCCTGTCCAAAGAGCTGGACATATCCAGAACCCCCATCAGGGAAGCGTTACAGTGTTTAAGCCAGGATGGATATATTTCTATCGTCCCCAGCAAGGGATTTATGCTCCGCCACCTGACGGATAAGGACATGCAGGAAACCATCGAGGTCCGCTGTGCCATTGAAGGCTTCTGCACCCATATCATAGCCGGACAGCTCTCCACCGAAAAGGGAAAACGGCTGCTGGATGAGCTGGGACGGATACTTGAGCAGATGCAGAAGGCAAAAGATCTCGATGATAACCTTCAGACCTTTATTGACAGCGACCACGCCTTTCATCTGGCCATTGTCGGTTATGCAGAGAATGATGAGTTCAATCAGCTGTTCCAGCGCCTGCTGTATTTGATCCATTTAACATCGGCCACCGCGCTCTCGGTCACTGGCCGTGTCGATGGAACGCTGGAGGAACACGAGCTCTACTACCGCGCCCTCAGAGAAGGTAATGGCAACGATGCCTATCAGATCATGATCCGCCATCTGACCATGCCGCTGAAGCTTCACGATCATTCAGACGGTCAATAACCGCTCATATCCTATAAAAATAAGAAGCTGACGCCCTCCGGTATCCCCGGATCTAAGGCATCAGCTTCTTATTTTCATAGAATGAACTTCCTCTTATTCGCTTTACTATTTACTGACAGTAATTCCCTCTGATTCAATCTTCAGCCGGATCTTCAGCATCCGTTCATCCGTCTGTGCGATGACCTCCGCACACTCCCGCAGTTCTGCGCTGATTTCCTCCGAGCTGTCACCGACCTCTTTCTTATATTTCAGTTGATGATCCAGGCTGGCCCAGAAATCCATGGCAATGGTTCTGATCTGAACCTCCACCCGCATCCACTTCTTCCGGTCGGAAAAGAAGACGGGAATCTCCACGATCATGTGGTAGCTCCGGTATCCATTCTCCTTCGGATGGCGGATATAGTCCTTGATGGCGATGATATGCACGTCGTCCTGACGGGTCAGCATGTCGGCTACGGCGTAAATGTCATCTAAAAAAGAACAGATGACACGGATTCCCGCCACATCGTCGAGATTCTCCATCATGGATTCCATCGTTACGGGAAGACCTCTCCGCTGTAGTTTCTCCACAATGCTCAGGGGCTTCTTCACTCTGGATTTCACCATCTCAATGGGATTCCTGGAATTGCGTACGGACAGTTCGTCGTTTAAGACCTCCAGCTTCGTCTTAATCTCCCTGATCGCACAGGTGTACATCATCATCGCTTCCTGGAACTGGTACGCCTGCTTCATGAGCGGGTCCGGGACCTGTACCAGATTCGGCACATTAACGATGGACTGGTGCAGTTCGCTGTTGGGGTTCATATTTATATTCATATTTCTACCTCGCTGTCCTATCCTTAAGCTGTCACGAAACGCATATTATATGGACTCCACGGCTTTAACCGCCTCGTCCAGCCACGGTGCTTCCAAATACTCCACGGCGCCTTCATCAACAGCTTTGGCAATCTTGGGTTCAATCGGGATCTTGGCGAGAACAGGGATTTCATTCTCCTTCGCCACTTCATCGATCCGGCTCTCTCCAAATACGAAAATCTTCTTTCCGCAGTCCGGACATGATAAGTAGCTCATATTCTCAACCAGTCCAAGAATCGGAATATTCATCTTTTTCGCCATGTTTACAGCCTTTGTCACGATCATGGATACAAGCTCCTGAGGAGATGTGACAATGATGATGCCGTCTACCGGCAGAGACTGGAATACCGTAAGCGGAACATCGCCGGTTCCCGGAGGCATATCCACGAACATATAGTCGATATCTTCCCACAGGGCCTCCTGCCAGAACTGCTTAACCGCTCCGGCGATCACAGGTCCTCTCCAGATCACGGGATCGGTCTCATGATCGAGAATTAAGTTGGCCGACATTACTTCGATGCCCATGGAAGTGGTCGCCGGGATCATGAGTCCCGTCGGTGTCATGCCGACGCCGTCGTCTCCCAGGCCAAATGCCTTCGGAATCGAAGGTCCGGTAATATCCGCATCAAGAATTGCCGTCTTATAATTTTTTGCGTTCATGCGGACCGCCATCATGGTGGTGACCAGCGATTTACCAACGCCGCCCTTTCCGCTTACCACACCGATTACCTTCTTAACCGTACTTGCAGGGTTTAACGGCTCCAGAAAGCTGGTCTGCTCCGTCTGTCTGCTGCTGCAGCTCTCCCCACAGGTATTACAATTATGAGTACAGTTTGTTTCACTCATGTTTCATTCCTCCTGATGATTATTCTCTAATATATAGAAGACAGCCTTTAGAAGGCCATCCGTTTCTATCGAATCCGTAATATAATCCGCCACGGCTTTCACCACAGCCTTTCCATTGCCCATGGCGATGCCGAGACCGGCCATCTCCACCATGGAAACGTCGTTTGCTCCGTCGCCGACCGCCGCTGTCTCCTCCAGCGAAAGGCCGAAATGGGCTGCCATCTTCTCGATTCCGATGCATTTGCTTCCGCCCCGCGGAATCACATCCACGGCGTATTCATCGTGCCACCGGATGATCTCACATCCGGGAACCGCGCGCCGGATCTCCTCCTCCCGCGTCCTGCCGATATAGGGCACGATCTGGTAGATCGGATGCTCTGACGCACGCCTCACATCCATAACGGGCGGAATTCTTGTCCCGATTCCAGCCTGGGCCTTCTCCACGACGTCGTCCACCATGTTGATATACATGCGGTCATCCTCCATGAAAAGGCAGGGAAAGGGATCTTTCCCGATAAGCGTCAACATGGCATCGACTTCCGCGCCGTCAATGGGATCGTCGTATACAACGTGGTCACCGCAGTAACAGTACTGCCCGTTTAACGTGACGAATCCGTCAAATTCCATGTCCTCCAGGAGATTCTCCTCCTCGATCTCAAGCTTATGGCGCCCGGTAGCGATGAACAGCAGGATTCCTGCCTCCTTCGCCTTCCGCAGCGCCTCTTTTGTGCTTTCCGGAACCCTCTTCGTCTCGAAATCACGCAGCGTCCCGTCTATATCAAAAAATATGGCTCTGATCTGCCTTTTGCTCATTCTCATCTCTTCCTTTACAAGTTGCCATCGTCTGCGATTCGTAGTATAATGCAGACACTTAAGATTATAGTATGAAAGAAGGGTTCTGTCTATGGATTTTACACAGGCAAAAAAAATATTTGCTGGATATTTAAAGCAGTATGACACGAAAAACGAGAAAATCCGGCTGAAAATCGTACACACCTACGGCGTAACAGACGCCGCCCGGCTGATCTCCAAAGGCCTTGGCCTCTCCGATGAGGACACCGACCTGGCCCTGCACATTGCGCTTCTCCACGACATCGGCCGCTTCGAACAGCTGAAAAGATACGACAGCTTCGACGATTCCATCGTTCCTCACGCGGAGTTAAGCCTCTCGATTCTGTTCGAGGACCATCTGATCCGCAGCTTCATTCCGGAACGCGGCTACGATTCCATCATCTATACGGCCATTAAGAATCATGGGCTCTACCAGATGGACGACTCCCTCACCGGAAAGGAACGCCTCCATTCCATGCTCATCCGGGATGCCGATAAACTCGATAATTTCCGGGTAAAGGAGCAGGACTCCATCCACGCGATGCTGGATGTCGAAGCCGAAGAGCTGGGCGCGGAGGCCATCTCCGACCATATCCTCACGTCCTTCTTAAACCGCTGTCCCATCAAAAACGCCGACCGTGTGACGCACATGGATATGTGGATCTCCTACCTCGGCTATATCTATGACTTAAACTTTCCGGAAAGCCGCCGTATTGTGGCCGGTCGCGGCACCATCGATAAGCTCATCGACCGGGTCCCATACAGCAACGAGGCCACCCGGCGGAAGATGGAGCTCATCCGTCAGGCGGCCTGGAACTTTTTATCAGAATCCACTGCCGGGAGCAGCCGTTAAAATTACGCGAAATTCGTACGGACCGCCTTTAAAATCCCAAGCAGGTTTAGTGCCTTCAAAACACTGTAAAAGATCATGGAATCAATGGGCCACATAATCAGGTTCTTGATCACTCTGGCCGGCAGGATCACCATAAAGCCCTTGCCGTACAGGACGGACAGACACAGGGTGTTTAAGATCACGTTGCAGATCAGCATGACTACAAACTTGGCTAACAGCACCCTCCAGAAGGTGATGGGCTTCTTATAGTAGAAGCAGCCATAGAGCACGCCCGCCAGTACGACGACAGCCGTAAGCCCCGGGAAAAATGGTCCGGCAGGCTTCAGCAGATACTTGAGCACATCCAGACCTCCGGCGAAGATTCCGCCTACCACAGGTCCGAATAAATAGGCGCATACGCCGTTTGGAATGCCGGAAAAGCCGATTCGGATGGTACTGCCAACATTGATGGAAAACATGCCCAGAATGATGGCGATGGCCGCGAGCATAGCCGCGGTGGTGATGGTCCTTACAGATTTCAGTTCTTTGTAAGAATCGGTGAACAAAGTGACGAATTTTTTCATAAAAAAATACCTCCTTTGCAGACCTCTTACTACAACCGGAGATAATAAACGTATCATCTTCTGATGCAGCGGGATGCGATTCGTGTACCGCAAGAAAAATCTTTTCGTCCGGCTGACAACTCCCTGTTCAACCAGCACTTAACGCACACAAACCTACTCTGCTAATATTGATTTGTAATTTGTAACGAACTCAGTATATCACAGAATACGGAAAATGCAAATATTTTTTCATTCGGCATCTCCATCCTTTTCTTTCTTTTGTCTTACCAGCCATTCCACGCCCTTATGGACTGCCAGCGCGATCACGACTCCCAGCACGAGTCCGGTCAGAACATCCGACGGAAAATGAACGAAGAGATACAGCCTGGAAAATGCAATGAGCGCCGCCAGAACGAGCGCCGCCGCTCCCCAGCGCCGGTTATAGAGAAAGATGCTGACAGCCGCCTCGAAGGAGGCCATGGTATGGCCGGAAGGGAAGGAAAAATCCCCCGGATTTTCGATCAGCAGCTGTACGGCAGGATCGATCCAGCACGGCCGGTCTCTCGCCACTAAATTCTTTAAGAGAATATTGCCGATCAGTAAACCGCCTGCCAGGGATAAAAGAACGCAGAATCCCATCTTCCTCGTCTTTTTAAAACAGAACAGCACAAGTCCCGTGAGAATCCAGAAAATTCCGCTGTCCCCCAGATGGGTAATATTTTTCATCACCACATCCAGCCATGGTGTATGGATGGACTGCAGAAAATAAAGAATTCCAAACTCCGCTTCTATCATGATTTATAAGCTCCTTCCGGTATGAATCTGTTTTTTTTCGGTGTAATGGGTATTATAACAGTTGAAAAAATATTTGACAAGCGGCTTATTTGAGTTTAGGATAAACCGTAGTTAAACGAATGATACATAAAGGGAGGCAAAAGACATGAAATTCATCAAACAATTCAGTATCATCCTGATAATTTCCCTGATTGGGGAAGCGCTTCACTACTTTATTCCTCTGCCAGTTCCAGCCAGCATCTACGGGCTGCTTATTATGCTCGCGGGGCTTCAGACGAAGCTCATACCTCTGGACAGCGTCCAGGAAGCCAGTTACTTCTTAATCGACATTATGCCGCTGATGTTCATACCTGCCGCAGTGGGACTTCTCGATTCCTGGGGACTGCTCCGGCCGATCCTCATCCCTTTTCTGGTCATCACCATGGTCTCCACAGTGGTGGTTATGGTCGCCTCAGGGAAAATTACGCAGTTTTTTATAAGATCTGACAAAAAGAAGAAGGTACCGGAGCATGAATGAGATGATAAAAGAGTTTTTATTTTTTGGAGCAGCTGTAAGCATCATGGGATATGAACTGGGCCTCTTTCTCAAGGCGAAGTTCAGACTTCCGATTTTCAATCCACTGTTGATATCCATTATCGCAGTCATGATATTTTTATCCGTTTTCCACATTGACTATGAAAGCTATAATGTAAGCGCCAGATACTTAAGCTATCTGCTGACTCCCGCCACCGTCTGTCTGGCCGTCCCGCTCTATCAGCAGCTAAGCCTGCTGAAAAAGCACGCCAGGGCCATTCTGGCGGGAACCGTGACCGGTGTTCTGACCACGATGGCGACGGTTCTGGTCCTTGCGCTGCTCTTCCAGCTGACTCACGAACAGTATGTCACCTTTCTTCCCAAGTCCATCACCACCGCCATCGGCATGGGCGTATCAGAGGAGATGGGCGGCATTGTCACGATTACCGTGGCCTGCATCATCATTACGGGGATCATCGGCAACATCATCGCGGAGACCGTCTGCCGTCTTTTCCACATCACAGAGCCAGTTGCAAAGGGGATCGCCATCGGTTCTGCATCCCACGCCATCGGCACCACAAAAGCCATGGAAATGGGCGAGATCGAAGGAGCCATGAGCAGCCTCGCCATCGCCGTGTCCGGGCTTTGCACGGTGTTGTTCGCATCGGTATTTGCGAATTTTATTTAACCACCATTAATCTGAGCTTGAAAAAGAGTCAAAAATGGGTACAGCGGAAAGCTCCACTGTACCCATTTATCTGCATCACTGCTGCATACCTGCGTTACTTCCAGATACCTGCATCACTGCTGAACCCAAACTCCATGTTCGTCTACATAGCAGCCATCCGGAGTAAATGTGTTCCGGCACAGTTTTCCTCTCGTGCCATCCGCTTTTTCATTGAAATAGTACTGTTTCCCGTCAATCAGAACCCAGCCCGTCATCATACGGCCCATGGTATTATCAGACAACGGATTTAAGTAGTAGGTACTTCCTGAGCTGTCCGTATACCAACCGGTATCCATATATCCATCCATATCGGCCAAAAACCAGTCAAATGCTGACTGCTCGGCACTTAAGTCTGCATATGGATTAAAAGCAGCCACCCAGGTGTTCACATAATAGCTTCCATCTGCCCTGCCAAGTCTCCATCTGCCGTCCTCCATCGCTATCCAGATTACCTCTTCCACATAGCTGGGAACTCTGACGTTATTTATAATTTGAGTCTCACCGGTATAATTGGGGGGCAGACTTTCTTTGAGCCTGTCACTGGCAGAAACCGAACCTTTGGAACTGCCAGAACCGCCTGTGCCTCCGCCAGAACCACCGGTACCTCCGCCAGAACCACCGGTGCCGCCTGTATAAGTCCAATGGGCGTAAATGGTACTATCCTTCGTGAATACTGTATCCGTTGTCACCTCAGCGCCGCCGTTTTCCTCCGAAAACCATCCGTCAAACCGATAATTTCCGCTGCGAGTCGGGATTGGCAGGCTTTTCAGTTTTCCGTCCCTGCCCGTTGTCCCTGCGGCGGGCGTCACACTGCCGCCATTGGCGTGGAAGGTAATCTTGTAGTAAACTGCCGCGGCTTTGACCGTAATTTCCAGTACAGCCGTTCTTGTTATGCCGCCTTCTGTATAGGTAACCGTCACGCTGCTATCATTCACGGTCAATGCGCCGGACGGTGTTACCGTATATCCTGTTACCGGTATCTTCGAACCGTCTTTATAGTTCGCTGTCACCGTCATACCGGTACTGTCAAAGCTTTCTCCTTCCGTATAAACGGTTTTCGCCGGCCCAGCTGTCACGGCTATGGAATCTAATACAATGCCGCCCGTATCACTCCAATGGGCGTAAATAGTACTGTCCTCCTTAAATACCGTATCCGTTGTTACCTGGGTGCCGCCATTTTCCGCCGAAAACCAGCCATCAAACCGGTAATTGCCGCTGCGGGTCGGGATGGGCAGGCTTTTCAGTTTTCCGTCCATGCCCGTTGTCCCTGCGGCGGGCGTCACGTTGCCGCCATTGGCATGGAAGGTAATCTTATAGTAAACTGCCGCGGCATTGACCGTAATTTTCTGTACAGCCGTTTTCGTTATGCCGCCCTCTGTATAGGTAACCGTCACGCTTCTATCGTTCACGGTCAATGCACCAGACGGTGTTACCGTATATCCTGTCACTGGCTTCTTCGAACCGTCTTTATAGTTCGCAGTCACCGTCATACCGGTGCTGTCAAAGCTTTCACCTTCCGTATAAACGGTTTTCGCCGGCCCAGTTGTCACGGCTATGGAATCTAATATAATGCCGCCCGTATCACTCCAATGGGCGTAAATAGTACTGTCCTTCTTAAATACCGTATCCGTTGTTACCTGGGTACCGCCGTTTTCCGCCGAAAACCAGCCGTCAAACCGGTAATTGCCGCTGCGGGTCGGGATTGGCAGGCTTTTCAGTTTTCCGTCCCTGCCCGTTGTCCCTGCGGCGGGCGTCACGCTGCCGCCATTGGCATGGAAGGTAATCTTATAGTAAACTGCCGCGGCATTGACCGTAATTTCCTGTACAGCCGTTTTCGTTATGCCGCCTTCTGTATAGGTAACCGTCACGCTTCTATCGTTCACGGTCAATGCGCCGGACGGTGTTACCGTATATCCTGTCACTGGTTTCTTCGTACCGTCTGAATAGTTCGCAGTCACCGTCATACCAGCGCTGTCAAAGCTTTCGCCTTCCGTATAAACGGTTTTTGCCGGCCCGTTTGTCACGGCTATGGCCGCTAATCTTTTTACCTCAGTCCCGACGGTTACTCCCGGCACCTCGATAAAGCCTTTATTCGTTCCACCCGCCTCATAAGCAATGCCGTCCTTTCCGCCTTGCTGGCTCCACTTTGCCGTAACAGATTCGGGAGATACGATTAAATCATCGGCAGTGCCATTCACATATTCCACCTTGCTGCCCGTCCATGTAATTACAGCGGCATTTCCGCCCACAGTTGGGATCACACTCGGGTTCATTATTTGCCCGACGGTGCTGCCCAGTTCAGCGGGATCCTGACCAAAGATTACACTGCTGCCATCGATCCTGATAACCGCCGTATCCGCATTCTGTATAAAAATAGAAGCAATTGCATAGCCCCCGGAATTTATTACTTTGCCGCCTGTAATAATCACGCTGCTGTCTAAGTTATATATACCAAAGCTGTCATCGCCGCTGCCGCCCGAAACAGTACCGCCCGATATTTCAATGCGGCCATTCTCACAGTGGATTCCACTGTTTATACCGGGGCCGCCTGTAACAGTGCCTCCCTTTATTATAACCGTACCTAAATTATTTGACAAACCGTAGCTGCCGCTCCCGTCCCCGCCACTTATGACGCCGCCGGATACCGTGATACGGTTATCGGTATTATTTCTTATACCATAACTCCGATCCTTTCCACTGTCTCCGGCGGTAATACTTCCTCCAGATACAACAATGTCAGTATCGTCGTCGCCATTGTAAATAGCAGCGCTTTCAACCTCGGTGCTGAGAGAAGTAATCGCCCCGCCAGCCATATGAAACACCGTGTTTGGATCGGCCGTATCCCTAATGTGTACCACATACTTGGCGCTGCTTTCCAGAACTGCCTTCCACTCCACGGTCACATCCTCCGGAATAGCAATTGTAAGCGATTTATCCGAGACAGCTTGCCCAGTCACGATTACCTTATCTCCATCTGCTCTGGCTTCAATGCCGTTGCCGCCCGCCCATGAGTTGATATCGGCCGCCAGTTCTTCCGCCCCGGTCATGGTTTTGGGACGCATTTGAAACAGCTCTGACGGTGACGCCACAGACGTACCTCCATCAGATATAACCTCTTCATAACAGTTTTCGTCATGCTCATGACGACAGACCAGCTTTTTAGAATCGCTGCCGGTTGCAGTTGGATCTTCTTCATAGCAGCTGTCATCATGTTCATGGCGACAGCTCAAGGCGGTTTCCGCATTCGCTGTAAAAGCTGTCATCGGTAATGCGGCGAATACCATCGCGGCCGTCAGCACAATAGAACAGAGTCTTCGGCGCCCCTTCCTATTACTTTGCATGATTGTTTCCCTCTTTCTATGTTTTTATAAATTGGTTAGGCTGCAATATCACACCGCTAACTGCTCCTGATTATACTTTATTTATCAAAAACACAGAATGGCCTATGCAAAATCATACCATAGAAAGCAAAAAAAGCCCATGTACCCTGTCTGTCATGGTTCCGGTATCAAAACAGTCGCTTTCACATAATCTTCTTCCGTCTTGATACCAAAAACTCCATCATACCGTTCGGCAATATCATAAATGGCTGCCAATCCATAACCATGTTTTCCCCCGTCTGGTTTTGAAGTCACGATCCGCCCCTCTTCCCAGCGCGGCCGCTCGACGTAAGGATTTTTTACAGTAATCACAAACTGTCGTTCTTCCTGGACGATCCAAACCTGGATATTTTTGTCTGATTCGCATTTTTCCGTTGCTTCTATGGCATTATCCAACAGATTTCCCAACAATATAATAATCTCATCTTCCTTTAGCCTCATCTCCCTTAAATCACTGCACATAAAATTTACGTTGATCCCTCTGTTCAATGCCTCCTGTCTCTTCATGTTCAAAATAGCGTCCGCAATCGGATGATTGGTGTAAATGCGGTCCAGTTCTTTTGCTATCCCACCTGTCAGGCCCTGGATATATTGAAACGACTGGGATACCAGTCCCTGCTCCAGCATATGGCTGATCGCCAGAAGCTGATTCTTATATTCATGGAGACGTTTTCCCTGTTTAATATACAACTCCTGTTTATTTTGATAGATTTCAAGCTGCATCTTTGTTTGCCGGGCCGCATCCCTCAAACTGTTTTTTTCCAGTTCCGTTTTTGCTGCCAGCAGCATATAAAAAAACAGAAAAATATTGAGTCCTATCATCCCGGCCATTAAAACCATTACCTCCACAGGCACGGACTGCGTCCGAATCAGGAACTCTGCCGCGAACATCCCTACCCCCACAATGATTACGAAGGACGGAAATAACGCCCGTATTTCCTCCGAGCGTATGGTCGCTTCCCCGCCTCTTCTCCAGAGCCAGCGTATTAAAAAACCGCTCCCCAGTTCTGTACATTTCGTTACCATACACATGATATAAAGCATCCCTATATTTTCCGAAGCTCCAAAAATATAGTAATACCCGGATACACAAATAAAATCAATGCTGATAATCACAGAGTAATTAATTACATAGACAGAGAATGCCTCTCCTAATGTGGTATGGTAAAAAAGTAAAAGATAGGCATATACAGGCAGAAAAAAAAGAAATATTTTGATCATCACTACATCCCGCAGCAGCAGCACAAGGACTGACTCAAGCATCGTCAAAAGGAGCAGACCAAAGACTCGTTTTAATCTGCTTTTCGATATCTTCTTTATCAAAAAGGCATCAGCCAGAGTATCCAGGAGAAGTATTTCCATAAACACCCACAGTGGTGCCAGGATAAAATTGATCATAGATGGTCTCCTTTATAAAGAGCATATTCCCTCTTTACAGACTGATATCTGTTTTTCGGAATAAACAGGGTAATATCTTGCCGTAGTTCCAAGCGGTAACTGATGATGTTGACAATATATTTCATATTCACCATATAGCTCTGATGAACCCGCAGAAAACCATGCTCATGAAGCAGACTCTCCATCTCCGTCAGTTTCCGGTTCATAGTTCCAATCACATGTTTGTCGCTGGCTGCCAGAAACAGGAGTTTATGTCCTTTGCTCTCCACAAGGCAGATCTCATCCGCTTTCAGATACCGCTTTTGGTCGGTAAACTCCAGACAGATTTCATCCGTATCGATATGAAATTTCTTTAGCACCGCTTCCATACACTCCACAAAACTTACGTCCAGGGAATCCTTTACCAGATATCGGAACGCCCCGACTTTATAGCCGTCCAGCACATAATCCATATAACCCGTCACAAAAACAATACAAATTCTCTGATTGATAGTTCTAAGATGCCAGGCTGCCTCCATTCCGCTGACCTTATGCATGCTGATATCCAGAAACGCTATATCAAACCGTTCATCTTCACCGAGTTTAAGCAGTTCTTCCCCTGAGCCGAATACCGCAGCTTGAAATGGTATCGTTCTCGCGTTTAAATAGATGGAAATTTTATTGATCAATTTGTCTAAAAAAGGCTTCTCATCATCGCATATTAAAATATTCAGCATACTTTTCTCCATGTTTTGAAGTTTAATTCCACCATCTATCTTACCATAAAGCGCCTTCCCTGTCATGCCATAGTTAAACCCTCTGAAAAAGGGGGACTCTATTAGTTCATGAACTAATCAGCCCCCCTTGATTACTATTTTGTATGATATTATTGTACCCAGACTCCATTATAATCCACATATCTTCCATCCGGAGTCCAGCGTCCCGCGTACATCACGCCGCTTCCGTCCATATAGTACCAGGCTCCGTTAATATACTGCCAGCCCGTCATCATGGCTCCGCTTCCATCCAGATAATACCAGTCGCCGTTGATTCTCTGCCATCCGACCTGCATCACGCCGCTGGAATTCATGTAGTACCAGCGTCCGTTCACATACTGCCAGTCCGTCGTTCTCACGCCGCTTCCGTCCAGGTAGTACCATGCCCCGTCGATCTGCTGCCATCCGGTGCGCATCTTGCCGTCAGGTCCCAGATAGTAGTTATTGCCGTCGATCCGTCTCCATCCTGTCGTCATATATCCGTCACCGTCGAAATAATACCATGCGTTGTCTATCAGCTTCCAGCAGCTTCTTGGATATCCGCCGCCTGAATATGCGTACCACCAGCCTCTGGCGTTCTGCTGCCATGCTCCGTTTCCGCCGTAGTACCAGACCTCATCCTCGTCAATGTAGTAATCCTCCGAATAGTCGGACCACTCGCCTGCTCTGGAATTATAGCTTGCAATGGCGCGGACACGGAAGGTGTAGGAACCCTCACGGTCCATATTGTTTGCGAAATTATAGCTGCTGTCTGTTGTCTTGACGGTCACTACCGATTTCTCGTCGCGGTAAAGACGGACCTCGTATTCCTTCGAGCCTTCCAGCGGATCCCAGTAAGCCACGTTTCCACCCCACTCCAGGTTCTGAACGCTGCTTAAGGTTCCGCCGATTCTCTTTAAATATACCTCCAGTTCCATCTGTGTCCCGTCGTCGTAGATTCTGGCCTTCTTATAGACGGCGCTGCATCCGTTTAACGTAAATCTGCTCTTCGATGTGGAGCTGAAACGGTATCCGCTCTTCGCCGTCAGTTCTACATGAACCAGCGGCCGGTCGCCAACCACCCAGACGTCGCCTTCGTTTGAATACTCCGCGTATTCAACGGTAAATGGCTGTCCATCCGACGCCTTCACGTGAATTCGGCCGATCTCATTGCCGGACTTCGGTTCCTCCCCCGAGTACGAGAAGTCCAGCTTCACCGAATCAATCTTCGTATCTGCGGCCCATGCCGGCATGGCCAGCGCCATGATCAGGACCAGTGTCATAATAAACCCTAACCGCTTTCCTTTCATATCAAATCCTCCTCATAAAAATGCACCAGTTATTTTCTATCTTCATTATAGTAAAACAACCAATATCTTTCAATTTCTTTATCATTACGATATATTACATTTTTATGACAGACTTTTCCAGTTATTTTTTTAAATATGTAACCATTTTGTCATTTTATGACTTTTCAGCGGTTTTTTTGTAACTTTAATCTGTTTTTTCAGTCTCTAGTCCCTGTCCCAGTCCTCATTAACCGGACAGCCCTTCCGGTAAGACAGACGGTCTTCCTCCGTAATCTCCCGCACCACTCTGCACGGCGTCCCGAAGGCCACCGAATGGGAAGGAATATCGTGGGTTACCACACTGCCGGCTCCGATCACCACATCGTTTCCGATCGTCACCCCCGGCAGAATAATCGTATTCGATCCGACCCATACATCGTCCCCGATGTGGATAGGCAGGGAAAACTGAGCGCCCTTGCGGCGGTACTCTCCCCAGACAGGATGTCCCGTGACCGTAAGCGTCACATTCGGTCCAAACATCACGTAGTTGCCGATAAATACTTCACAGTCATCGACGACACACATATTAAAATTGGAATAAAAGTGATGACCGATATGCGTATTGCATCCGTACGAAAAAAAGGCGGGGGATTCAATCCAGATTTCCTCTCCTGCTTCCGCCAGGAGTTCGTCTAAAATCCTCCGTTTTTCCTTTCCATTCGACGGTCTTGTCTGATTATAATCATAGACCAGCTCCTTACAATGCACGCGCTGGTTTTGGATCTTCTGCTCATATGCCTTGTTCTCTTCCAACTCGTGGCCGAATTCGCAGTATAAGCGGCCACTCTTCATCTTGCCTTCCAATGACATGGTTTTGTACCTCCGGTAGCTTTTTTCTTTTATTCTATCACAGTCGTGTATGGTTGTAAAACGCAAAACAATTTCATGTCCGGTTCTGCTCTTTCTTTTAATTTTACCCCATGACCAGCGTAAGCAGCCGGTCCAGGCCGCAGACCTTCTCCTCACGGAACAGATTCTCCAGGCGTTCCAGGTTTAGATCAGAGTGTTCCACCTCTCTTGAATAGCGGCGCGCGGCCTCAAAAAACACGTTCTTATCCAGTACGCCGCCCTGCTCTTTCCACAGGGCCTGCGCCGTCTCACGGATCAGGAGCGTACTCACCACGGCCAGCTTCATCTTCTCATAAGGGCGTTCATCGTATTCCGCACCACAGAACCAGGTAAACACAAAGTAGACCATCAGCTGCTCAGACCACCGCTCCCATGTCTCACGCCGCTTCTCCGATACCTCTAAGAATTCATAAAATTCCTGTCTCTGCTCCTCATACGCACTTTCCCCTGCGCCGTACAGAACCTTCCTGATCCGCCCGATATAATCCGGCCAGCCGGCGTTTAACACCTCCAGCTCGTCAAAGAAACCGAACAGTTCTTTCATCCCGTCAAAACGGCTCTCCCCGTCAATCTGATACGCCAAAAGCCTGGAGGCCAGCTTCCCGACAGCCCCCTTCCTTCCGTAACGCTCCAGCAGGGAATCCGTCTCATACAGACGGTCATTCACGATTCTGCGCTGTAAGTCATGAGCCAGCCCCAGTACGATTCCCGTGCGCAGGTTCCAGTCCAGCTCCCGGTTCTGCAGCGTGGAAATGATGAAATCTCTGCAGTCCATGAGCTTCGTATAAAGAAAGAAATCAAAATAAGGGTAAGTCTCCTCCTTCTCTGTCTCTTTACTCAGGAACCGCACCGGCTCCTCGCAGTCCAGAATCAGCTTTGCAGCCTCCGGGCACGACAGCGACAGAGAGATCTCCCTCACCCCCTCAAACTCCTCGATATGCCTGGGATACGCCCGGCACGTCCGGCAGAGCATGGAAGGCCCCGCCTCCGAATAGATGTCGCAGAGATTATTTTCATCTAGAAATGCACAGCGCCCGTCATACTGGCGGAACGCAGAATTCTCCCAGTCAATGGAATTCTTCAGCCGGCTGCCGAAGGGATCTCTTCTTTTCCTGTATTTTTTTAACGATGCGTCATCGATCATAATCTGCCAGCCGGCGCAGCACGTATCCGGACATTCGCCCGCCACGCACTGAAACCGGCTGTAATAATGTGGTACTGTTATCTTCATTTCTCTTATCTCCTGTCACCTGATTATTCAGAACCCCCACCAGGTGCTCATAGTATAACTCATGAAAGGCTTTTTGTCACGGCCAGAATCATGAACAGGACGCCGCTGATCCAGGAGAGGTCGCATTTGCAGCGGGAAGCCAGCTTTCTTCCTAAAAAAAGGCCCGCATACATCATCACGATTCCCATGATGAGCGCCGTCCCCATCGTCAGTCCCACCGGTATTTCCAGAAATGCGGAGAGTGCCCCCGCGATCAGGCTGTCGATCGACATGGCGAAGGACAGAAACAGAACCTCCTTCCATGACAGCGACTGGGAATGGTCCCAGTCCGCCGCCATGGGATCTCCGTAGATATTGACAATGATACGAAGGCCGGAGAAAGAAAATGTGATTCCCTTATGCAGGCTTACATGCCTGTTAATGTATTTCTTAATGGTATAATCGAGAAGCTTTACCACGCCGAGAAGGAAAAGGCTGATAAAACACACCGTCCGGGTCATGCTCTCCGGAACCAGACCGTCCAGTACACTTCCCGCCACCAGCGCAATCCCCAGACAACCGCTGCAGATTGCATTCATGACAACGATTTTTTCCCATGTAATATGCACTTTATTTGCGCCATAGGCCATGCTGGCCACAAAGGTGTCCATGCAGAGGGCCAGGACTAAAACCAGGATATGAAACATAGTCATCTGTCTTTGCTTTTTCTAGTAATATATTCCGCTTAACCGGTTTTGGAAACCCTTCCTGCGTTTCTCTCCTTCCAAAAGCCATAGATTACGTAAATAAGTGTATAACAGGCCATAAATCCGGACACCAGCGGGGCGATGGTTCCGATGCGGAACAGATTATCCGGCCAGCGGCTGTAGACCAGCCAGATCAGAGGCATACGCAGAGCCAGGGCTCCGAAGCAGCAGCTGATCATGGTGAAAATGGTCTTCGACCTGCCATTTAAATAGCCATTTAAACAGAACACGAAGCTGACTGCCAAATAGTCATAGCTGCACGATGTGAAAAACGGAATCCCCGCCGCTATGATATCCTGGTTATCTGAGAAAATCCCGATCATGGTCTGCGGAGACACCTGAGCCCACAGCCAGAACACTGCGGAAGCCGCCACCGCAAAGGCAAGCCCTGCCGCAAGGGAACGCTTTGCCCGCTCCGGCTTACCCGCCCCGTAATTCTGAGCGGTGATGGCCGCCAGCGCGTTGGCGATGGAGGTGGCCGGCAGCATGGCAAACACATCATACTTGCTTGCCACGCCCACGGCCGCCGCCGCATAGACGCCCAGCCGGTTCGTCACACTGGTCAGATAGAGGAAGGAGAGCCGCACCATGCATTCCTGCAGGGAGATGGGAATCCCCACCTTTGCCAGCTCCAGCGCCTTGTCCCGGTCGATTTTCAGATTGGCAAACCGGAAGGTAAAGATAAACTGATTCCGGTTTAAGTACCAGATCGCACAGATCATGCTGACCGCCTGGGATCCGATGGTGGCAATGGCGACTCCCGCCACCCCCATGCCGAGGATGCCCGTGAGTACCACGTCGCCCACGATGTTTAACACGCAGGCCAGGGCGATAAACATCATGGGCCGTTTGGAGTCCCCATATCCCCGCAGGATCGCGCTGATGGCGTTATAGCCGCAGATAAAGAGGATTCCGCAGCTGCATATGATCACATACAGCTTTGCCAGTTCAAACGACTCCTCAGGCGTTTTCAACAGCCTTAAGATAGCCGGAGTAAAAAAGAGCATCAGTACCGTCAGTACGACCGCCGCCGCCCCGAATATGGACAGCGTCGTCCCGATGGTCTTCTTCACCTCTTCCTTCGCATTCATCCCCGTATACTTTCCCACCATGATGGTTCCGCCGAGCGTAAGTCCCGTAATCATGCTGGTGATGATCTGTGTCACCTGCGTTCCCGTGGAAACCGCGGCGACGCTCTCCGGCGTACAGTATTTGCCGATCACAAGCAGATCCACGGCCCCATACAGCGCCTGAATCACATTTGCAATCACAAACGGAATCGAAAATTCCAGCAAAACCCGGAACACATTTCCTTCCGTCAGATTATTCTTCTGTTTCATCTTCCAGTTCCTCCCAGTCTCTGTAACATTAACAATGCTCTATTCTATTACATAAAATAGACCTTCCAGTAACTGGAAGGTCAAGTGATTTCTAAAAATTATTTAATTTTTCCAATTCTGGGATAGTAACGGAAGAGAACCTTTGCCAGTATCTTCTTCTCCGGCACATAGGGATCCGGCCAGTATCTCGCGTCTGCGGAGTAATTCCGGTTGTCTCCCAGCATCAGGTAACAGTCCTCCGGCACTTCAAAATGATAATCGTCGGACTCCATCGCCTCCCGCAAATACGGCTCGTCCTGCAGGGTTCCGTCAATGTACAGCTGATTGTCCCTGATCTCCACCGTCTCTCCGGGCAGACCGATGACCCGCTTCACCAGGCGTGTTTCCTCGTTGCCGGGTCCTGTCTCATGATCGAAAATAACGATATCTCCCCGCTCAGGATCTCCGCCGAGCTTATAGGCCAGCCTGGAACCGATAATCCGGTCTCCTGTCATGATCGTCGTTTCCATGGAACCGGAGGGCACCGTGCTGTTCGCTATAATGAAGGTGTTGAGGAAGAACGCGATCGCCGCAGCTGCAATGATGATCTTCACCCATTCAAATATTTCTTTTTTCAGATCAAACGGCTCTTCCTGTTCCTGTAACTTTTCTTTTTTCTCTCTCATGTCTGCACATTTCCTTTGCTGTTCTGTTTTCTTTTCCTATTCTACCACAAAATTTACCTTTCGTTCAGCCTTTTCACATAAAATTAACATTTATTTTTGGCAAACCTCCTGAGAATCCCCTTTTTGGTAGAATAAAGAGTCCGGCAAGACGGACTCTCGCGCCGGAGCGCAGTCACTTCAGCGGCCCAGGACGAACTTTCCTATGAAATAGTAAAACAGCCGGAACGGTCACCCGCCCGGCTGTCTCTCTATCGTAATTACTTACACAGTTTCTTGAATTCGTCAGCTACGAACTGTACCTGAGGACCAACAATAACCTGTACGCTGGTCTTACCTGGTCTGATTACGCCTGCAACACCTGCAGATTTAATCTTCTTCTCGCTAACCTTTGTGTAGTCCTTGATTTCCAGTCTTAATCTGGTAATGCAGTTATCTACACTTGTTACGTTCTCTTTGCCGCCAAGACCTTCCAGAATGATTGTAGCGATCTGGGTAAAATCATTGTTGGCTAATGTAACTTTTGACTCATCCATGTCAAGCTCATCATCATCTTCACGGCCAGGAGTCTTAAAGTTGAATTTAACGATGGCAAAACGGAATACCACATAGTAAATCAAACCGTAAACTAAACCTAACGGAAGCATAAACAATGGATTCTCAGCCATTGGAGCCTTCATGCTCAGTAACCAGTCAACGAAACCTGCGCTGAACCAGAAACCGGAACGGACTGGAAGTAAAGCTGTGACTGCCAGTGAAATACCTGTTAATACAGCATGGATTAAGTATAATCCTGGTGCAAGGAACATGAATGCGAATTCCAGAGGTTCTGTAACACCTGTAAAGAAGGAACAAAGTGCTGCTGCGAATAATAAACCATAAGCATTTTTCTTCTTACCCGGTTTTGCTGTCTGATACATGGCAAGAGCTGCAGCCGGTAAACCAAACATCATGACTGGGAAGAAACCAGACATGTACATACCTGTCTGTCCGTAAACCGCACCATCGACGGTTCCCCAGAACTTGAACAGATCGTTAATTCCAGCAACGTCAAACCAGAATACGGAATTCAGCGCATGATGTAAACCAAGCGGAATCAGCAGTCTGTTGAAGAAGCCGTAAATACCAGCGCCGATCGGGCCTAAACCGATGATCGACTCGCCAAAAGCTACGAGTGCGGAATAAACAATTGGCCAGATAAAGAACAGAATCAGAGAAGCAACGATCGATACCAAAGCCGTTACAATTGCAACACTGCGTTTACCGCTGAAGAATGCAAGTGCATCCGGAAGCTTCGTGTTCTTGAAGCGATTATAGCAGGTAGCGCCAATCAAACCACTTAAGATACCGATAGCCTGATTGTTGATTTTGGAGAATGCTGCATTTACTTCTGATACATCAATTCCCTTTAAGGAACCTACTACTGCAGGTGAAAGAATCTGCTGAATCATCAGCCATGATACAATACCGGCTAAAGCCGCTGTACCATCGTTGTCATCAGCCATACCGATTGCAACACCGATTGCGAACAGAATCGCCATGTTGTCAATCAGCGCACCGCCTGCCTTCACAAGGAAGAACGAAAGCGCGCTTGGTGTACCGAGTCCCGACATTACATTCGGGTCAATCCAGTAACCGATACCCATCAGGATACCAGCTGCAGGTAAACACGCTACGGGGAGCATCAATGATTTACCAAGTCTTTGCAAATACTTCATCATAATAAAGAAACCCCTTTCTTTTTTGTCCTAACGGACATTATTTATCTGATCCTGTGCCCATCACAGGTTCAAATCATATCTGGTCCAGCACCTCTAAAAGCGCTTTCTCCGCCTCTTCCTCATCGGTTCCCTCGAACCGGAACCGAAGCATCTCTCCTTCTCTGATCTCGAGACTCATCAGAGCCAGAAGATTCTTTCCATCCACCGTTTCCCCTTCCGCGGCAACGTCAATCCGGCATTCGTATTCTCTCGCCTTCATGAACAGCCGTGAAGCCGGCCTTGCGTGAAAGCCCATAGGGTCTTTCACTTCATATAAGAACTCCCTCATAGATCTCCAGCCCTATAATTCGATAATCGGATCCAGTTCCTTAACCTGCATGCCGGTATGGCATACCATATCCGGATAATTCGGCGTGTTGCATACGATAATTGGTGTGATCACATCGTAGCCAGCTTCCTTGATCGCGTCGATGTCAAACTCCACAAGGAGCTCTCCCGCCTTGACATGCTCGCCCTGCTTCTTATAGGAGGTATAGTGCTCTCCCTTTAAATTTACGGTATCAAGGCCCACATGGACGATGATCTCAGCGCCTCCGTCAGTCGTTACGCTGACTGCGTGCTTTGTCTCAAACATAACGGTCAGAACACCGCTGGCCGGAGCCACGATTCTTCCCTTTTCCGGAATGATGGCAACACCCTTTCCGAGTATTTCCTGACTGAAGGTCGGGTCGCTGACCTCGCTTAACGGTACCGCCTTTCCTTCTACCGGCGCAAGGATCTTTTCTCTCTCCTTCTCGCCTCCTGAAAACATCTTTTTCAATGAACTAAACATGCTTCCTCAATCTCCTTTCTTCTCCTTAAATTCTTATTCTCTTAATATGGACAGCCAGATATGCCGTTTCTTCCTCGGTCACATCATGGTGGTAGGTCACCTGGATATAATCCTTCAGCTTCAGACTGCACGCGTATTCTTCCGGATACATCTGACTGATCAGCTGGTTGAATTCCGGATTCTCGCTGTTTAGCATCTCTCCTCCGATAATCCGCTGAGCCAGGAAACGAAGATGCGTGACAAAACGCTGGTAATTCAGCGAAGTTTCATCTAAATCCATGGAAAAATATTCTTTCACGATTTTTACAACATTCTGAATTAAGGTTGTAATATCAATCGTGTCCCGCATGGCTGTATTATATTCCGCATTTACTATATGAAGTGCGATAAATCCCGCCTCGTCCACCGGAAGTGTAATTCCAATCCTTCGCTCAATCAGGGCCACGGCGTACTCGCCGATTAAGTACTCTTCCTTGTAGAACGTCTTGATCTCGTTTAACAGCGGATTGGTAAACATCATCTTCTCTTTAAATCGTTCGATGGCAAAATTAATATGATCTGTCAGTGTAATATAGATGCTTTGGTTCAAACGCCGGTTCAACACGCTTTTCGCATAATTGATGATCTCCGTGGATGCCTGAATGTGCTCCAGAGGCAGATTCGCCAACAGCTCTTTAAACTTATCCGTGCTGTTCTGGCTGTCTAACCGGAAGACCTTCTCGATCTTTCCCTCCGGAATCTCTTTTCCGGGCTTCATTCCAAATCCCAGTCCCCGGCCCATGATAACGACTTCTTTTCCATCCGCTTCTATGGCACTGACAATGTTATTGTTGATAATCTTGTCAATTTTCATACTTCACCTACAAATAAAAAAACCAATTTTGCCAGCGAAAATAAAATTATATTTTCATTGATCAAAATTGGTTTTGCCTGCTTACCAGTAACAATCCATCTCGTATTAACTTAATTCATACTATACCAGAACTCTAGGAAAAAGTCAACAAATTATTTAGACATTTTTTATACTTATTTAATAATTCCTGATTTTTTATTGTTTTTCTCGAATTCCATACGTAATTTTTCAATGGATTTCTTCTCGATCCGGCTGACATAGGATCTGGATATTCCTAACATATCAGCGATCTCCCGCTGGGTGTGCTCCTTTCCTCCGTATAGTCCGTACCGCATGCCGATCACCTTTTTTTCCGTGTCTCTGAGACAGTGGTCAAACGCATCGTACAGTTCCTTGATGTCCTGGCTCAGGATGATGGTCTCCAGAGCCTCCTTGTTCTCCATCTCTATGACATCCACCAGGCTGACAGTCTCACCATCCTTGTCTACTCCGATGGGCTCAAATAAAGACACCTCTTTTGAATATTTTTTATTAGCACGAAGGAGCATGAGGATTTCATTTTCCACACACTTCGCGGCGTAGGTGGCGAGTCTTGACCCCCTGTCCGTGTGAAACGTATTGACGGCCTTGATCAGACCGATGGTTCCGACAGACAGGAGGTCCTCCATATCATAATCCGTATTCTGATACTTCTTGGCCACATGCGCTACCAGACGCATATTCCGCTCGATGAGTGTGGCTCTCGCCTCCTGATCCCCTTCCTGGTATCGTTCCAGACACTCTCGTTCCTCTCGCGCAGTTAAAGGTTTGGGAAAAGTTTTCAAAGAAAGCCGCCTTAAAACTTACTTACTCTCATTTTATGCCGTCTTTCCTTTTAAAGTGCTTTTACAAAAAATATAGGCTTATACTTCTTTTTATTTTCCCCCGTTTTTACCTTTTTCGCGTCTCTTCCCACCTCATATAGCCGAAACAGATGACGATGGACACGAAGGAAGCCAGCGGCGCGGCAAGTCCCATGGGGAATAAGCTGTCCCCTGCGATCAGGCTGAAGCCGTAGGTCGCCGGAATCCGGACAAGAAAGGTAGCGATCATGCTGTGGATAAACGGGACCAGCGCGTTGCTCCTGCCGCTGAAATACGAGTTGATGCAGAACACGAAGCTGACCAGGATGCAGTCATAGGAGTACGACCGGAGGTACTGGGCCGCCGCCAGTATGACAGCCTCGTCCCTGGAGAATACCGCAGTGACCAGCGGCGCAAAAAACTGGACGAAAATACAGACTGCGATCCCAAAGATCAGGGAAAAGCCGATCCCGTACCAGAGCGCCCGCTTCGCCCGCTCCGGCTTCTTCGCCCCGATGTTCTGCGCAGTCACCGTGGTCACTGCCGATGCGATGGCGCTTGGAGGCAGCATGGCAAAGGAGATGATCTTCTCCACGACTCCCACGGCGGCGGACGCGGTCAGTCCCATGGTGTTGATGATCGTTGTGATAATCAGGAATGAGACGTTGACCAGCGCGTCCTGCAGGGCAAGCGGAAATCCTACCTTCAGGATAGCCGCGGCCGGTTTCCTGCGGAGTCTTAAGTGACGCCGTCCAAAGGGGAAGGAAAATCCTTTTTTATACATATATGCCAGAGCCGCCAGGAAGCTGACTGCCTGGGCGATAACCGTGGCGAAGGCCGCTCCGGCTGCGCCCATGCCCATCCAGCCGGTGAACAGGAAATCGCCGATGACATTGACGATGCAGGCCAGGCCGATGAAGATTACCGGAGTCCGTGAATCCCCGATCCCGCGGAAAATACCGCTGACGCCGTTATATCCGGTGATAAACGGAAGTCCGCAGGAACAGATGAAGATATAGCTGCGCGCCGCGTTGACCGCCTCCGGCGGGGTTTTCATCAGGGCTACAGCCCCATTAACGGCAATCAGCATCAGCGGGGTTAAGACAAGGGCCATCAGGCCGAATAAGACGGCGACGCAGCCCACAGCCTCCGCCGCGCCTTCCTCGTTCTTCTCTCCGATCTTCTGACCGATCAGTACGGTCCCGCCCATGGATATTCCCAGGATGATCCAGGTGACCGTCTGCATCACCTGGCTGCCGATCGCCACGGCAGATACGGACGCGGAAGTCGAAAACTGTCCCACGACAAATAAATCGACGGCTCCATATAACGCCTGCAGAAAGTTTGAGATGAGAAATGGAACGGCAAAGCGCAGAAGCGCCGGGGCCAGTTTTCCCTCTGTCAGTGTGTTTTGAGTGGTTGAATTCATATAAAGGTACCTCCTGAGCTTTCTTTACTACGTAAAAAAGCCGGATAAAATATCAGGATTTCCACCTGACATCTTATCCGGCATATAAAATTCAAACGATTTATATCCCTCCGATGAACCACTAATATTTTATCAAATATCTTCGGTTTGTCAATACTTTGCCTCGTTTTTTTGTCTTTTCTTTTGTCTTTTCTTTTGTCTTTTCTTTTGTCTGCCTTTGTCTCCACTAAAACGCAGAGTCTTAGTGGTGGAACAGACGGATACCGGTAAATGCCATCGCCATGCCGTATTTGTCACACGTCTCAATCACCTGATCGTCACGGACAGATCCGCCCGGCTGAGCCACATACTTCACGCCGCTCTTATACGCCCGGTCAATGTTGTCACCGAAGGGGAAGAACGCATCGGAGCCGAGGGCCACATCCGTCATCTGGTCCAGCCACGCTCTCTTCTCCTCTTTTGTAAATACCTCTGGTTTTTCCTTGAAAATACTCTCCCATCTGCCGTCTGCAAGCACATCCATATAGTCCTCGCCGATGTAGACATCAATCGCATTGTCGCGGTCTGCGCGGCGGATGTTGTCGACAAAGGAGAGATTTAAGACCTTCGGGCACTGACGCAGGAACCAGTTATCCGCCTTGTTTCCTGCCAGTCTCGTACAGTGAACGCGGGACTGCTGTCCTGCACCGATGCCGATGGCCTGGCCGCCCTTTGCGAAGCAGACAGAGTTGGACTGGGTATATTTTAAGGTGATCAGGGAGATGATCAGATCAATCTTCGCGGAATCCGGAATCTCTTTATTGGAAGTCACGACTTCTTTTAACAGTTCCTCATCGATCTTCAGTTCATTTCTTCCCTGCTCAAATACAATGCCGTACACCTGCTTGCGCTCGATCGGTTCCGGTCTGTACGCGGGATCGATAGCGATGACATTGTAATTGCCGTTCTTCTTGGACTTTAAGATCTCCAGTGCCTCCGGCTCATATCCGGGAGCGATGACGCCGTCGGAGACTTCCCGCTTGATGATCCTGGCCGTATCCGCATCGCAGACGTCGGACAGGGAGATGAAATCACCGAAGGAAGACATGCGGTCCGCACCTCTCGCTCTGGCATAGGCGCTGGCTAAGGGCGAGAGCTCTCCCATATCGTCCACCCAGTAAATCTTTCTTAACGTCTCGTCCAGCGGAAGGCCCACGGCCGCTCCCGCCGGAGACACATGCTTAAAGGAAGCCGCGGCCGGAAGTCCTGTCGCCTCTTTCAGTTCTTTTACCAGCTGCCAGCCGTTGAAGGCATCCATGAAATTAATATAGCCCGGACGGCCGCTCAGCACCTCGATCGGCAGATCTCCGTTCTTCACGAAGATTCTGGATGGTTTCTGATTTGGGTTGCAGCCATACTTCAGTTCTAATTCGTTCATCGCTTTTTCTCCTTTTGTATAAAGAATTACTGGTTTTTATTCACAATGCGTGTCTCATACGCACCTGTGGCAATCGTAATATACCGTACAAACAGGGATACCCTGTTGTCCTCGTTTAGATTCTCCCACAGCAGGCTGGTGAACGCGTCGATGTCGTCCATGGTCTCCACTCGTTTGGGCTCGCCTTCAAAGCTTGGAAGCGGATTGCCGTCATGCATATACGTATGGATGAAATGGCCCTCTCCAGCAGCAGGATTCTCGTAGGCAAATGTATAGCGGCAGCAGGAATCAGGATTTCCGTTGCTGCTCTTTAAGATGGACATGGCATAATTATAATGGCCCTTTTCCCGGACATCACAGTCCGTACAGCCCTTCACATGCATAATTCCAGAGATCCGGGGCGTATAGTTGGGGCTGTCCGGCTCAAACTCACGGCTTCTTAAGGACTGTTCGAATGTCATCTGCTTATCCATGCCCTCATAGATCGTATCTGTCTGGTCTCCGTTGGTTACGATCGTCTTGTTCCCAAGAACACGGACAGGTGCGTAGATGATCAGGCTGGGATCGGTAAGCTTCGCCGGATCGAATGCCTGGGTACGGATTCCCTCCCCGTCCTCCACGAATACACGGTTGCGGCTGTTCTCGCTTCTTCCCATAATAAAGTAAGCGGCCACCGCCTTTGTTCCATCCGGTGTCCTTCCGATGATAATCCCTCTTCCCGGATAGGAATTGCCTCTCAAATCGTCCTTCAGTGAAATCATGTTCATCTTCTTTCCTCCTAAATAGTGGTATCGTCCGAAATCATAGGACAAACTTTCCTAAGTAATAAAAAACCGCCTGGATACCCCAAAAGCGGTGCCCAGGCGGTCGGCTTCTTATCGAACGTGCTCCCCGTGGTATCTCTCCACTTATCCGCCAGTCGCACGTCACTCTGTCACATATCATATAATATTCCGGTCTGAAATGCAAGTATTTTTTCCCGTACTTCCTACTCGTTCCGGATTGCCGCAAGCGGGCTTAGCTTCATGGCTCTCAGCGAAGGGAAGAAGCCTGCCGCCATACCGACGAATATGGCAAATCCCACTGCCGATACCGAAAGCCACGGTGGAATTCTCGATAAATCTCCTTCTATGCCCACCAGAAACTGGCCGGATAAAAACTTATTGGCAATAAAGGAGATTCCATAGCTTAAGACAATTCCGATCACACCTCCCATGAAACCGATAAAACCGGATTCCAGCAGGAACATGTTCCTGATATTGCCCATGTCGCATCCGAGGACCTTGATAATACCGATCTCCTTCGTACGCTCATAGATCGACATCATCATGGTATTGGCAATGCCGATGGCCGCTACGAACAGGGACACGGCGCCGATGCCGCCCAGCACGGCCTGCACCATGTTGGACTGCTTCTGGGACTGTTCCAGCCAGTCCATGTTGCTGTTGGCCTGGAATCCCATGTCGTTGATGATCTTCTGCACCTCGGTGACGTTCTTCATATCATCCACTTCCACCACCGCCTGCTCGTAGACGAAGTAATTAAAGGGCTTCCCCTTCTTATTCGTCGGCTGGTTTGGAATCGGTTTCTTCTTAAATACCTGCTTTAGCTGGGATTTCAGCATGTCGATGTCCACATACACACTGTAGCTGTAGTTGTTCCAGTCCTCCAGTCCGCCTTCCACCAGGCCCGAGGTCGGCAGCAAATACTTCTTGGGAGCCTTGACCGGAGTTCCTCCCTCCGTCGTGCTTCCGTTCTGGCTCTGATAATAGGCATCCGTATCGAAAATCACGAAAATCGGCTTATTCATGAAGTCGATATCCGGGACGTCGTCTCCGCTCATGCCGTACCGGTTGCTCCTGGACTTCGGATTATAAAACTGTCTGGGCACCATGTTGCCGACCACCATCTGAAGTTCATTGCCGCTGGTATCCGGCACAGTCCCCTCCTTTAAGGGGATCTTTTCCATATATTCCTTTGTCACACCGGTAAGGTTGACATTCGCCTGGTAGACGCCCTGACGCATGATAACATACGTCGACAGGATCGGCGAGACTGTAGTCACGTGGTCCAGCCTTCGAAACTGGTCCATGACCTCATCCGTCATATACTTCGGATCCTTTCCGTCATCGGAACCTCCCCACATGGCGTCAGAATAGATGGATATCTCCGTCAGGCTGCCGTAGGAGGCAATCTGCTCCATGGTGAGTTCATTTAAACCGATACCCAAAGAGACCATGACCACGATGGAGGCTGTACCGATTACAACCCCCAGAACGGTCAGGAATGTCCTGAGCTTTCTCCGTCTTAAATTGTTCACACTCATGGAAAGCAAATCACTAAATCTCATCGTCTATTTCCTCTTCCTCTGCTGCCTTCTTCTTTTTCCGTCTCTTAACAAGGATAATGCCTGCCGCGGTGCCGGCCACAAGCACTACGATTACCGCTGGAATTATGAACTTCTGGTATTTCTTAATGCCCGTCGGTTCCGCATCCGCCGGAAACGTGCCCATGTCATCCGTCATATCGAAGTCCTG
Source organism: Hungatella sp. L36 (assembly GCF_014288035.1). Classification (NCBI taxonomy): domain Bacteria; kingdom Bacillati; phylum Bacillota; class Clostridia; order Lachnospirales; family Lachnospiraceae; genus Hungatella; species Hungatella sp. L36. The sequence goes on from NZ_JACOPC010000006.1 coordinate 175,030, forward strand.
ATCCACAGCCTCAGTTACCATGAGCGTCATCTCTTTTTCGATCGGATCGCTGACTACTCCGTTCTCATCCTCGTAGGTGATCATAATCTTGATCTTGCCGTCATCCGCAGTGGGGGCGATGCCGGACAGCATGGCATCCACGCTGCCGGAGTCTCCCGGCTTGATATTGCCCACATAGGCGTCTGTCTTCTGGACGGAATCGCCTAAGAAGGTGACCATCACGTTATAGAGAAGGACTTTGCCTGTGTTGTTGATCTGGAACATGACATTGGATTCCGCTCCGACAGAGATGGAGTCCGGCATGATATCGATGGTGCCGGTGTTAAGCCGTGCCATCTGCTTCACCGGAATGTCCACCGTTACTTTCTCCTCGGCGTTCTTGAATTCCGGGCTGTCGTATTTCTCATTGATCGTAATGGCGTAGGTTCTCTGATCCACCCAGGCCCCCGCCTTCATGCGGATCTTAAGCTCTGTGCTCTGTCCTGCCGCCAGGGAATTCACCACGATGGAGGAGGAGCCGGAGTCTGTGGTAAATACCGCACTGTCCGTCACCTTCTCGGATTCCAGGGTAAATAAGATGTTGCTGGCAGCCACGTTCTCGGATGCGTTCTTCATGCGGAGAATCAGGTCGAAATCATCGCCTGCGTAAACCACCTCCGGAATCGTCTGGAATCCGTCAACGATCAGTCTGGCCTTCGTTCTGTCGTTGGCGTTAAACTCTCCCGTCTCCTCTTCCTTGTCCTTGTTCTGAACGTGTACGTAGAAGATGGATTCCGCTTTCTGAATATCGCCCTCGGTGCTGTCTCTGTATTCGATCGTAAAGGTGATCGGATAGTATCCGGTGTACGACTCCTTGCGGATAGCCATACTGTAGGATACCTCCTGGCTCTCACCGCCGCCGACACGGTCAAAATGTCTCACGTAGTTTCCGTCATTGATGTTAAAGGGGAATTTTGTGCTGTCTTCGCTTAATCCCATGCGAACATTGACATCAAATGCCGTAATATTCGATGCGTTGCGTAAGTTTACGGTAAAATTCATCACATCCGGATACTGGCCGGATGGGGTGGACTGGTTTTCCCCCAGCTCAAAACGGATCGATCCGTCGTCGTCTCCCGATTCCGTGGTCCCGCTGGACTTTGTGATCCAGACGTTGATGTGGTCGGTCGTAGCGTCGCTGCCGTTGGCCTTGACGATGATCGGTACGGAATAGTAGCCCTCGGCAATATCTCTTCTGACCCTGGCAGATAAAGAAACGGTTCTGGTAGCGCCTGCCTTTACAGAGCCAATCACCTTGGCATCAAAGATGCTGGAGGTAATCTCAAACGGGAACACGGAACCATTATACTTAGTGTCCTCATCCGGATCTTCCGCCGCGTCGTATTCGCTGTCCACTGCGCTGTCGTCAAACCGCACGGACACTCCCTGTAAATCCTCGCTTCCCTTGCTGTTGTCAAATATCATGCTGATGGTCATATTCTGACCGGTCTTTCCGGTCGGAGTCTTCTTGACATCGAGATACTTATTCTTCTGTATCCCGTACTGCGCCCCCATCGACTGAAGCGGCACAGCCCCCAGCACTACCAGTACGGCAAGCAGACCCGCCAGTACCCTATTACCTCTCTTCTTCATTCTCTGTATCCTCCTCGGTATCATCATGGTGTTGTTCTTCGATCTTGAAGATCTTGCCGTCTACAATATGTAACTGCCGGTCGGCAAAGCCGGCAATATAATTATCATGGGTTACCATGACAAGCGTCTGATTCTGCTCCCGCACAATCTTTCTCATCAGCCCCAGAATCTCCTTCGTCGTCTTCGAATCCAGATTACCGGTAGGCTCATCCGCGAATATGATCTGCGGGTCCACGGCCAGGGCCCTGGCGATTCCCACACGCTGCTGCTGTCCGCCGGACATCTCGTTGGCCATGTGCTTCATCTGCTTCTCCAGGCCGACCAGCTTAATATACTTCACTGCCTTCTCGTTCCGCTTCTTCCTCGGGACTCCCCGGAAAGAGAGCGGCAGAGCCACATTCTCCACGGCGTTCATCGTCTGAAGCAGATTATAGGACTGAAAGATGAAGCCCACATGCTTCCGCCGGAAGGCGACCAGCTGGTTCTCCGTCAGCTTCTCAATATGCTTCCCGGCAATGAGAATCTCCCCCTTCGAGGGCTTCTCCAATCCGGCCATCATGTTCAGAAGAGTGGACTTTCCGGAACCGGAGGGACCGACAATCGCACAAAATTCTCCTTTATATATCGTAAAGTCGACCCCTCCCAAGGCATAGACCTTGGTGTCGCCGACTTTATATACTTTGTAGAGATTTTTTACCTGAATCATAGGTATCTTCTTACTCTTCTCTTCCCTGTTTTCTTCCGCCAAAGCAGATACCTCCTCGCTATGAGCACTTAGCGCCCTTCTTTTCTCATACTGCCATTATACAACAGGTTTTCCATCCGGTCTTCCTTAATTTTCTTAAAGTTCCTTAAATATTCCTTACAGGCACTTTTTTTACAAAAAACTATGGAAATATTTTATAAGATACTATATAATGGGTAAAGAATTCAGCAGCACTGCTGCCCTGTCATTTTGATTCCCATTCAAAATGCGGATTGTATAAGACATTGGATAAAGGAGATTCTTATGAGACATTTATTAAACCCATTAGACTTTAGTGTGGAAGAAACCGGTCAGCTGCTCGATCTGGCAGACAACATTGAACATCACCTTTCGGAATATTCCCACGTATGTGATGGTAAAAAATTAGCGACATTATTTTATGAGCCAAGTACAAGAACTCGTTTGAGTTTTGAAGCAGCCATGTTAAATTTAGGTGGCAGCGTACTCGGCTTTTCTTCTGCCGATTCCAGCTCGGCAGCAAAAGGCGAGAGCGTGGCTGATACGATCCGCGTCATCTCCTGCTACGCCGATATCTGCGCCATGAGACATCCGAAGGAGGGCGCTCCGTTAGTTGCCGCCACCCATTCCGGAATTCCGGTCATCAACGCCGGTGACGGCGGCCATCAGCACCCGACCCAGACACTCACGGACTTGCTGTCAATCCGTTCCTTAAAGGGCCGTCTTCATGACCTGACCATCGGCCTCTGCGGCGATTTAAAGTTCGGCCGCACCGTTCACTCCCTGATCAACGCCCTGGTTCGCTATGAGAACATCAAGTTCGTCCTTATTTCCCCGCCGGAGCTGCGTGTACCGGAATACATCAGGGAAGACGTTTTAAAAGCGAACAACATCGAATTTGTGGAAATGGACAGCTTAGACGAGGCCATGCCTTCTCTCGACATTCTCTATATGACCCGCGTACAGAAGGAACGCTTCTTCAACGAGGAAGATTACATTCGTTTGAAAGACTGCTACATTCTCGATAAGAACAAGATGAAGCTTGCCAAGGAAGACATGTACGTTCTTCACCCGCTTCCCAGGGTCAACGAAATCTCCGTAGAAGTAGACAACGACCCGAGAGCCGCCTACTTTAAACAGGCCCAGTACGGCGTATACGTGCGCATGGCCCTTATTATGACATTACTGGAGGTAGAAAAACCATGTTAAATATCAGCGGATTAAACGAAGGCATCGTATTAGACCATATTCAGGCCGGCAAGAGCCTGGACATCTACTATAACCTGGGACTGGACAAGTTAGACTGCCAGGTAGCGATTATCAAGAACGCAAGAAGCAACAAGATGGGACGCAAGGACATCATTAAGATCGAGGGCGGTCTGGACCACATCGATCTCGACATTCTCGGCTACATCGATCACAACATCACCGTCAACATTATCCGCGGCAATCAGATTGCGGAAAAGAGGACCTTGAAGCTTCCGAAAAAGATCACCAATGTGATCCACTGCAGGAACCCGCGCTGCATCACCTCCATCGAGCAGGAGCTGCCGCATATCTTCTATCTTGCGGATTCGGAGACCGAGACCTACCGCTGCATGTACTGCGAGGAAAAGTACTCCAAATAAAATAAAATAAAAAGAATCATGACAGGGGAACTGGCACTGTCATGATTCTTTTTTACTTTCTGAAAACCTGTTATTTCTTATCTGCTCAGCTTTTTATTCAGTTCCTTCGTTTCGGCCAGCCGCACCATGAATGTCCCTACATAGATAATCACATAAATGACAAGGAATGCGGGCAGCATCACTCTGGCGCTGGAAATCCAGCTGACGGAATAGTTGAGAAACGTTCCAACCGTTACAGCCAGGGTAAAGCAGAGGCAGAAATGGATTATGGTGCGGATCAGCAGATTGCCAAAATCCATGCACATAATCTGCGAAATTACCGTAAACAGCGCGGACGCCGCCAGCCATGCGAGAATCTGCTTAAGCGTTCCATCCATGCCGCCCATAACTGCCAGGGACACCGTACACACAACGGCCCCGATTCCAATTCCTGTAAACAGATACGTTAAAAATCCTTCCAATCGTTTCATATTATCTTCCTTCCATAATATATTTTCTAAAATCCTTCATGTAGTTTCTGGAAATGAGCAGCTTTGTCTTTCCATCTTTCAAAAATGCGGTGTAATTCCCGCTGAACTCCACCTCCACAAAAGCGACCATAGCTGCGTTGATCACGGTACTTTTGCTGATCTGAATAAATCCCCTGTGGCGAAGCTGCCGGGCCAGCTCATAGAGCCTTCCTTTTGCCTCATAGACTCCGGATTCCAGATATGCACTGACTTTTCCGCCTTCCGTGAGAAAATAACTGATCTCCTCCGGCCTGAAAAAGTATTCCTTCTCTTCTGCATACAGCGGTATCTGGGAAATACCTCCCGCGCCGCCTAAAAGCTCCAGCAGCTGCCTGACTTCCTCGCTTCCGCTTCGTCCGCGTATGATGACCTCCGGCTCTTCCATGTCTCCCGGTTCGATGATAATTTTCATATTCTTCCTCCCTTCTGATGTCATTGTATACCACCCCTTCGGATTTGTCTCACCAAACGCGGTAAGTGGTATTTTTTCGTCTGTAAGATGCGTTTTTCTATTACACAAAAAAATGCAGCTGGCCGGAGCCTGTCCCAGCCAACTGTATGGATTATGTATTTTCTTTTGTGTATCCCGCCTTCCAGAACTGAAGGATCAGGGTCGCCGCGCCGCTGACGGCCAGAAAGCCGTAAAAACTGATTCCCCTGCTCAGCATCATCATGGGAAATACATTGCCTGCCGCCACCATGCCGCTGTATAAAAGCATGAAGCTGCCCTCCGATGCGCCGACTGATCCCGGCAGCGGAACCGCGGTTACCGCCAGGCTTAGAATTGCCTGGACCGCCAGAAACTCAAACGGCCCCACATCTCCGATCCCAAGAGCCAGACAGGCAAAATACGGGATCATAAACAGCGCCGTCAGCCTCAGCGCCGTCAAAATTACCACTTTCACGAAGACCAGCGGATACTTGCGAAAGCATTCGCCGCCCCTGCTGTACTCGTCAATCAGGTGCTCCGCCTTCCGCTCCATCTTCTTTCTGTCCTTAATGATTCTCAATTTCACCGCAATCGTAATGCCAATCATTGCAATGCGCTCCACCAGCGCCCTCTTTAGAATCACCAGCAGGATGCCAAGGGAACAGATACCGTTCACTGCGATGCCGAATAGGAGCAGCCACTTGATCAGACGGCTCTGGCTCTGCACATACGGATACTTCACGATTACCATGACCACGCCGTACACCAGAACCATCAGCTGGTATACCGCGGCCAGCGTAAGGAGGGAAAAGGAACTCTGGGCAAAGCCAAAGCCGTCCCGCGTCATATAGTAAAGCTGCATGGGCTGTCCCCCGGTTGCAGACGGGGTGATCGCGCTGAAATAAAAATCAGCGAACGAATACCCGGCCGACCGAAGAAACGGAACCTTCGTCTGAAACGCCCCCATCAGGGTCCTGATGCTTTCCGCCTCACAGATCAGATAGACGGCCATACAGGCCACGCCAAGCCCCACAAATCTCCAGTCTGCCCTGGAAAAAACTTCGTACAGCGCCTCCGGCGAGTGGTCCTTGAACAGAATGTGAAACGTCATCCAGGACAGCACCGCCAAAACCGCCAGACAGATCAGCATCTGCCTCTTATGCATTCTCTTTTGTTTCAATATTGTCACAACCTTCCAGGATTTACTGAATGCTATTATAAACCTTAAATATTAAAATCCTGTGAAATAAAAAAGCCTTCTGCCGCATGGACCTGCAAAAACGGAATGCAGGCCCGCATGGCAGAGGGCTTTTTCATTCATATTTTGAGTAAGACGATAAGCCGGGTTATGTCGTTGAATGGCCATCTATCTAGGCCTGCCGTCGCCGGCAGGCTCAAGCAACCTACCCGAAAGCAGGCGGGCCGCCTTATGCTCTCTGTTCGGTCTTGCTTCGAATGGGGTTTACATGGACCCCTCCTGTTACCAGGAGAGCGGTGGTCTCTTACACCACCTTTCCACCCTTACACCGGCATGCCGGTGCGGTATATTTCTGTTGCACTTTCCCTGGAGTCGCCTCCGCCAGACGTTATCTGGCATCCTGCCCTGTGAAGCCCGGACTTTCCTCATCTGCAGCCTTTCGGCATTACAGCTGCGGCCATTTGTCTTACTCAAAACGTTGTTAGTTTACCATAGATTTTGGATTTTGTAAAGACCAGTTCTCTATATCCTTATCAAACCGCACAAAAGCATCATAACCGGAATCGTCACGATGGAGCTTGCCGTGGCCAAACCGAATATCTCAGAGGCGTAACCGGAATTCCGGTGGAATTTCAGGGCGAAAAGTGTACCGGTGGTGGCAGTTGGACAGGATGTGGCCAGAACAACTACCGTCGTGACCATATCGTCGAGCCGGAAAGCCTTCAGCACCAGAAGGACCGCGACCGGTATGACGAGCAGACGGATCGCACAGACGTAATAGATCTGCACCTTCATGAGCAGGGCGCGGATATCGCTTCCTGCGATGGAGACACCAGCTACCAGCATGGCCAACGGCGTATTCATATCGGCAATCGCTGTAAGCGGCTCCAGAATAACCGCGGGAAACCGGATGCGCGCAAGGTAACAGAACAGCCCCACCACCACTGCCACGATGCAGGGCGATCGAAGGGCCGTCAAAAATGATTTAAAATCCTGTTTCCCGGTCATCAGGATGACTCCGTGGGTCCATACCAGAACGTTGAACACCGTTATGTAGGCGGTCACATAGAAAACGCCGTCGGCTCCGAAAAGTGCGCTCACCAATGGAATCCCCATAAAACCGCAGTTGGAGTAGATCGAGGATATCCGTTCGACCTCCCAGTCCGTTCTTCCCTTTTTCACCAGAAAGGACGTGATCGTGATGGCCACTGCGTGGCTGACCGCCGCCATAAAGAACGCGGTCAGCAGCCCGTTTAGCTTCTCCGGATCGAAGGCCTGCTGATAGGATGTAAAAATAAGCAGCGGCGACACCAATAGAAGGAGAATATCCGATAGCTTCTCATTGGTGTGTCCGCTTATCAGACCAATCCGGTAACAAATCATCCCAATAAGTGCCATGACAAACATGACGCTTATCTTTTCCGCAGTAATAACAGCCAGTTCCACGTTTACTTCCTCACTTTACAATCCATTTTCTTTTGTATTCGGGGGCTGCTGTCATACACGGAAGCAGCTTCCTCCGATAAATTCCCGTATAATCGAGTTATTGGGAATAGTCTCGCTGTTTACGCCCAGGAAGTAATCCAGGAACTTAAGCAGACGTTTGGCTTCCATATACTCTTCCGAATCCCTGGGGATTCCAAACAGAAGCGGTTCTGCATACTGCTTTAAAACCGCCAGCTCATATACCGTGGCGGAGTTAAACATCATGTCGGCGGACTCCTGGAACGGGAAGATATACTGCTCTTCCCCATGTCTCACCGTCGGCCACATACGGATCGTATCCTGAGCAGATGCGCCTCTCGTCCTGGCATCCCGGACCATACGCCGCAGCAGGCGGCAGTCCGTGGTGGGAATCCGGTTATGCTCGTCAACGTTGAGCTGCGTCAGCGCACTGACGTAAATGCGGAATTTGCTTTCCGCCGGAAGGGAATAGGACAGCCGGTCATTTAAGCAGTGGATTCCCTCGATTACCAGGATGTCGTCTCTGCCCAGCTTTAACATGTCTCCGTGGTATTCCCGCATCCCTGTCTTGAAATTATAGCGCGGCATCTCGACAGTATCTCCGGCCAGAAGGGCCATCATATCCTTATTAAACTGTTCTACATCGAGGCACTCCAGCACCTCATAGTTATAGCTTCCATCCGGATTCTTAGGACTGTCTGCCCGGTTGACAAAGTAATCATCCACGCCGATCGGATGGGGGATCATCCCCTGTGCCTTCAGCTGGATGGACAGCCGGTGGGAAAAGGAGGTCTTTCCGGAAGATGACGGGCCTGCGATCATGACGAACTTTTTATCCCGTTCATACGTGACCTTCTCCGCGATCTCCGCAATCTTCTTTTCCTGGAGAGCCTCCTGAATCAGGATCAGCCGGCTTATGTCTCCCTTCGCGATTACCTCGTTCAGTTCCCCGACATGGGAGACGTTCAGGCGCTCGCCCCATTTCACACTTTCCTTTAACACCTGGAAAAGCTTCTGTTTCTTCTCCGCCTCAAACGTGGGAACCTCCTTGGGATTCTCCTTCTGAGGGAGCATCAGCATAAAGCCATCGTCATATAAAACCAGATCAAAATACTTGATATAGCCGGTATTCTGTACCATATAGCCGTAGTAGTAATCTTCGAAACCGCCGATGCTGTAGATGTTGACGCGGGAGACGCGGCGGTAGCGGAACAGCCGTTCCTTATCATACATACGGTGTCTGTGAAACAGTTCAATCGCATCGTCTGTATTCTCGCTCCGCTTCATGATGGGAATCTTCTCTTCCACGTACTCATGCATCCGGGCCTTCACGCGGTCAATCAGCTCTTCTGTCAGCGTAAAACTTCCATGCGGTTCCATATAGTAGCCTTTTCCGAGGGAAAAATCCACTGTGACCTTCTCGATCTTCTCCGCTCCCACCACGTCGTAAAATGCTTTCAGCAACAGGAATGTAGCGCTTCTGTGGTACGTCTGGATTCCCGGCTGGTCCCTTCCTGTGAAAAATTCCAGCCTGCAGTCAAACTTTACCTTTTTATGAAGCTCCCGAAGCTTACCGTTAATCCGCACAAGCAGAATGTCGTCCTCGTACTGCGGCTGATATTCCTCCGCAATCTCCAAGTACGTCGTCCCGTTCGGATATTCTTTTGTTACATCACCGATTGTTACTAATGCCATCTGATACCTCCTTGCTGCAGTATTAGAGCACGGCTGCAGGAAATGCCGCCGCTGTTTTGTGGATCTCAAGGCTGTCTCCATACTCCCTTTCCAGGTAATCCGCCATAAATCCGATAAACAGATGCTCCAGTCCATAGTGTCCGGCATCCAGAATTGCCAGATGATTGGCCGCCGCATCGATGCCTTCATGATGCCCGATATCGCCTGTGATCAGGACTTCGGCGCCGGCCTTTTCCGCGTAGGCAATGGAGCTCTTTCCGGAGCCGGGAGCAATCGCCACACGCGTTACCGTCTCCTTCACCGCGTGTTCCCCGTAAACGGTAATAAACGGCAGACCGAACCGCTCCTTGACGAACAGGGCCAGTTCCTTTAATGTCATCGCATAAGGAAGCGCTCCCACCTTGCCGATACCATATGGAACAGGCTTTCCGTCGATCTCCATGGTGCCCATCACCTCCAGAACGTCCGGTTCCATAAGACCCAGCCGTTGGGCGGCAATATCCGCCATACAGCCGGGAGCCGCGTCGAAATTGGTGTGCATGGCGTAATAATTCACATTGTACTGGATTAAACTCATCACCCTGAGGGCAATGAAATCATCATCACTGACCTTTTTTAGCGGTTTAAAAATAAGCGGGTGGTGTGTGAGCAGAAGATCGGCCCGCATTCGAATGGCTTCCTCCACCACCTCATCTGTGGCATCCAGTGCGATTAAGATTCTGTGAATCTCCTGCTCCTTCCATCCGACGAGCAGGCCCACATTATCCCAATCACAGGCGCAGCCAGACGGCGCCAGTGTCTCAAGCTTCTGTATCAGTTCCAAGCATTTCATCTTGTGCCTCCTTGTTCCAGGCCAGCATGGCTTCCATCTCCCCGCGGCGCTTGAAGGCCGCCGGCGTGTCGCTGTCCTTCAGTGTATCCAGAATCTGTTCCAGCTGTTCCTGTTCCTTCTTAAGAAATTCTGCAAGAACGGGACTCTTCTGCCGGATCAGCCGTCCTCCGTACAGGTAATGCGGCTCGGAGGTATAATCCCAGGAAATACCGTCCCGTGTCACCCCCATCACCGTATAGTATTTTCCATCTTCCTTCATCATAGTCTCCCGAACAATGGAAAATGACTCTTTTTCCAGGAAACGGCGCACTTTATCGAGTTCCGACTGCGGGGAAAGGACCCAGTATCCGATGGTCTCCCACAGATCCCGCCCTTCTTCCAGAATATGTATGATCAGTTCCCCGCCCATACCCGCAATCACGACGCAGTCCGCTTCCCCTGTTTCAAGCCCAGCCAGGCCGTCGCTTAAGCGCACATCGATTCGGCTTCCGAGTCCAGCCTCCTCCACGTGGGCTCTGGCGCGTTCCAGCGGGCCTTTTCTCACATCCATGGCTACCGCGTGCTCCGCCTGACCTTCCCTGACTAAGTAAATGGGAACGTAACCGTGGTCCGTCCCTATATCAGCAATGTTGCTTCCTTTGGGAACAAAGGAAGCAACTGTTTCTAACCGTTTTGATAATTTCATATATACAGCTCCAATATCAGTCGTCTAAATAATCTTTCAGCTTTTTGCTCCGGCTTGGGTGGCGGAGCTTCCGCAGGGCCTTGGCCTCGATCTGACGGATTCGCTCTCTCGTCACATTGAACTCCCTGCCCACCTCTTCCAGCGTCCTCGGTCTTCCGTCGTCGAGGCCGAACCGCAGGCGAAGCACCTTCTGCTCCCTCTCTGTCAGGGTGTCAAGGACCTCCATAAGCTGCTCGTGAAGCATGGTAAAGGTAGCCGCGTCCGCCGGAACCGCCACCTGATCGTCCTGAATAAAGTCACCCAAATGGCTGTCTTCCTCTTCACCGATCGGCGTCTCTAAGGATACTGGCTCCTGGGATACCTTCATGATCTCCCGCACCCGTTCCACCGGCATGTCCACTTTCAAAGCAACCTCTTCCGGCGACGGTTCCCTGCCCAGCTCCTGCAAAAGCTGCCTTGAAACCCGCACGAGACGGTTAATGGTTTCCACCATATGAACGGGAATCCGGATGGTACGGGCCTGGTCTGCAATCGCACGCGTGATCGCCTGACGAATCCACCAGGTCGCATAAGTACTGAATTTATAGCCCTTCCTGTAATCGAACTTTTCCACCGCCTTGATGAGCCCTAAATTCCCCTCCTGAATCAGATCAAGGAACTGCATGCCGCGTCCCACATACCGTTTGGCAATGCTGACGACCAGCCTTAAGTTGGCTTCCGTCAGCTTCTCCTTGGCCAGTTCATCTCCAAGTTCAATCTTCTTGGCCAGTTCAATCTCATCATCACTGGATAAAAGCGGAACCTTGCCGATCTCCTTTAAATACATGCGGACAGGGTCCTCAACGCTGACGCCCTCCGGAACAGAGAGATCGATGTGCTCCATATCGATTTCTTCCTCTTCCTCCAGTTCTTCCTCGATAAACAAATCGGGATCCAGCTCCAGGTCCTCGTCTTCATTGATCTGAAGAACGTCCACTTTATTCGTTTCCAGGAAATCATAGATCTGGTCCAGCCGGTCTGCATCCAGCGTAGTGCCAGTAAAGAAGTCGAGCACTTCCTGATTTTCCAGAACATTCTTTTTCTTTTTCGCCAGCAGAAGCAGCTGATTTAACTTTTCCTCAAATGCAGCCAGTTCTTCTGCGGCCCTCAGTTCTGCCTCCCTGGCCTCGTCCACCTTCTTTGATGATGACAGCTTCTCTGCCGTTCTCTTAACATTCTCGCCCATGTTCTTCCATCCTTCCACAGCTTGCCTATAGTGTTCACCCTAATCCAGTGAAATATGCAGATCTTTCAGCGCCGCCTGCTCCTTTATGATTCTCTGCAGCTCCTCGATCCCCGCTGCGTTGCGGCTGGCATAATCGAGGCTGTTCTTTTTCACCTTCATGATCGTTTCTGAAAATGCCTTCTTCTGTTCTTCATTATCCAGGGATTCTTTCAGGCTCGCATTAAAAAGTCCCGCAACCACCCGGTACTGTTCTTCATCGTTAATAAAATGATTCAGGATTTCTGCCGGATTCAAATTCCCGGCGGCGTGTCCGTCAAATACCATCTTGGCTACCTGATGGTACAGATCTTCAATAAAATCATCGGGAGTGATGATTCCCTCTATCTTGTCAAACAGGAACGGATTCTCGATCAGCCATGTGAGGAGAAGCCTCTGGGACTGATTTCTTCCGTCTTCCCTGTCCTTTTTCTTCTTTCCTGCAGTATTCTCTTCTTCCTCCCGCGGAGCCACCGGACCCAGTCTCGCTCCCATGCGGTTTACCAGACGTTTTAAATCTTCGTAATTGATGAAAAATTCCCGGGACACGGCCTCTAAATAGTTCTCCCGCTCCAGGGCCTCCGGAAACTCACAGAGCTTCTTCGCCACCTGGTTATAGAACTCGGTCTTCTGTTCGGGGTCATCCATCTCGTAGTTTCTCTTTAAAACGTCGATTTCAAATAAAAAGCTGTTTCTCGCCTGCTCGATCCGTTCACGGAACGCTTCGGCCCCCATGTTCTTGATGAACTCGTCGGGGTCTTTATGCGGCTGCATGTTCAGCACCCGGATGGACATGCCCACGTCGCGCAGAATCGGAATCGCCCTCAGGGCCGCCTTCGTTCCCGCTCCGTCGCTGTCGTACGTTAAAACCACCTTATCCGTATAGCGTTTTAACAGCGCCGCATGCTGCGTCGTAAAGGCCGTTCCCAGCGACGCCACCGCATTGGTGAAGCCGGCCTGGTGCATGGCGATGACATCCATATAGCCTTCGCAGATTAATATGTATTTTTCCCTGGAAAGTCTTGCATAGTTGAGGCCGTAGAGATTCCGGCTCTTATCGAACAGCTTCGTCTCCGGAGAGTTTAAGTATTTCGGTTCCCCTGCGCCCATCACACGGCCGCCGAAACCGATGACACGGTTGTTCACATCCATGATGGGGAACATAACACGGTTCCAGAACTTGTCATGGGCTCCGCGCTCCTCGATGGTGACCAGACCTGTCTCCTTTAAAATCTTGTCGTCGTATCCCTTTGCCCTTAAATACCGGTACAGATCGTCACTGGTCTTATTGGCAAAGCCGAGTCCGAAGTGGCGTATGGTATCGTCGGCCAGCTGCCTGTCCCTCAAATACCGGTAACCCACCTCGCCCTGCGGATTCGTGAGCTGAAAATAGTAATAATTTGCCGCCATGCGGTTAATCTCCAGCAGGGCCGTCCGCAGATCCGCGGCCTCTTTTGCTTCCTTGCTGTACTCCTGCTTCGGGAGCGCCACGCCGGCCCTGTCGGCCAGCATCTGAAGCGCTTCCATAAAGGAATAATTCTCATATTCCATCACAAACGTAATCACATTGCCTCCGGCGCCGCAGCCAAAACAGTAATACATCTGTTTGGAGGGCGACACGGAAAAGGAAGGTGATTTCTCATTGTGAAACGGGCAGAGTCCAAAGTAGTTGCTCCCCTTCTTCTGCAGCTTCACGTAACCTGAAATCACATCCACGATATCGTTTTTCATTCTGACTTCTTCTACTACTTCTTCCGGATATCGCATGATATTTCACACCTCCCTGATTCCCTTAACTGTCAGATATCCTTCCAGGCCTTTGGGACGAACAGCTCCTCGAACTTGTCGATGGCGTAGCTGTCGCTCATCCCCGCTATGTAATCGCATACCACGCGTTCACGGTTTTCGTGGCGTACATCCATCAGATAGTGGTATTCCGCCGGGAGCTTATCCGTATGCTCCATATAATAGTTAAACAGCATCACAATGAGATGCTGCGCCTTTCCTTCCTCCGCCTTGGGTACGTCGCTCCGGTATACGTTCTCAAACATCCAGGTGCGAAGCCCCTGCATGGCTTCCTCCATGTGGGGGGACATGATAATCTCCGGCTTCTCATAGCTGTTTCGGATAATATCATGGATCAGGTTATTCAGACGTTCCCGCACGCTGTGCCCGAGAACCTCCGTATAGCACTCCGGCAGATCTTCCTCCACAAACATCCTGGCACGGATCGCATCATCGATATCGTGATTGATGTAGGCGATCTTATCGGAAAGCCGTACAATCTTTCCTTCCAGCGTCGATGGGCTTCCGCTCGTTCTGTGGTTTAAGATGCCGTCGCGCACTTCCCAGGTTAGATTAAGGCCTCTTCCATTCTTTTCCAGGACCTCCACAACCCGAACGCTCTGCCGGTAGTGGGCAAATCCTTCCGAACAGATCTTGTTCAGGACCGCTTCCCCTGAATGGCCGAAGGGCGTATGCCCGAGATCGTGCCCCAGCGCGATGGCCTCCGTCAGATCCTCGTTCATGCGCAGCGCCCTGGCAATGGTCCTTGCAATCTGAGATACTTCCAGGGTATGGGTAAGGCGCGTCCGGTAGTGGTCGCCTTCCGGCGCCAGAAATACCTGTGTCTTATGCTTCAGCCTGCGAAATGTCTTACAGTGGATAATCCGGTCCCGGTCACGCTGATAGACGGGCCGTATATCACACGGTTCTTCCTCCCTTTCCCTTCCTCTCGAATTCCTGCTGAGTGAGGCGTAAGGGCTTAAAGCTTCTGCTTCCCAGGATTCCGTGGATTCCCTGATATTCATGTGTCACATCCTTCCTGTTTTTTACTTGTTTTTGTCGATTCCGCCTTCCATCTGCAAAGAGGAAAGGGGTTACATTTGTTCTTCTAAATAAATACCCAAAGTTATGTTACATTATATCATATTTTCAGTAACTTTAATACCCTCTATTTAAAGTTCTTCACTTCACAAAGACATCTGAGCAGCAGCTCCCCGTTCGAGCGGCTTCTGTTTCCCGTTCTGTTCCTATGGTAAACGGATACTGCTCTGTTCCGATACAGGAATCAGGCCGCATATAAACGCAGTAGCCAAAAACTGCAATAAAGCATATAATATTATATAAAAAACACAATTTTAAAGTTTATTTTTCTAATGTTTCGCTTGTATTTTGCAGGGAATTATTATATAATATTTACATAGAATATTTATTGTATTCTATAAAGCAGTTGGTTACGAAGCCTGCCAAAATCGTATTAATAGTGGTTACAGAGCCTGCCAAACACTGTATTAATAGCGGTTACGAAGCCTATCAAAATCGTATTAAAAAGAGCCGGTACTTGATACCGGTTCTTTTTTAATTGGAGAACACAAAAGATGAAATGGATCAATGTAAATGAATCGTATTTAGACTATTTAAGAAATAGTGAAAGCAGAATTCCCAGAACGGATTATGGTGATGACAGATATAAACCATTTTTTTGCATATTGTTTGAAAAGAACAATTTGTATTATATCACACAAATATCACATGCCCAGTCAAGACATAAAAATATGAAACAACAAAAAGATTTTTATAAAATTTATGATCCTGCAATTTCAAACAGATTGATCGCAGTCATCAATTTAAATTATATGTTTCCTATTCCAAAGTCCGAATTTTCCTTATTTGAAAAAAGAAAAATAGATACATACAGGACTTTTCAATCAGAAGAAGAAAAAAGTAAATATATAGATTTATTAGACAGAGAATTACATGTAATAAATTCTTTAGACTTATCTTCAAAGGCTCAGTATATCTATAATCTAAAATATAAATATCCTGATGCTCCTTTGTCCAGAAGATGTTTAAATTTTAAAGAACTGGAGAACTCAGCCCAAAAATACATATCAGAAAAGTAATATGAATCTTAAAATCCCCACAGTTTCACCATAAACTGTGGGGATTGTGTAATGATAACTCTGCCTGTACTTCATATTACATCAATATTGATTCTGCAGCCTCTCCGATCCCTTCACAGAAGGTTGGATGGGGCATGATGACGGCCGCCAGATCTTCGGCCGTCAAGCGCTTTGAAATGGCCAGTTCCAGTTCGCCGATCATATCGGTTGCCCTGGCGCACATCAGCTGGGCGCCCAGGATACGGCCGGTCTCCTTTTCGGAAACTATTTTTAAGAAGCCACGGTCCTGCATGGACAGGACAGACTTTCCATTTACGGACATGATGTATTTTCCTGTGGCGGTATCGATGCCGGCGGCCTTTGCCTCGTCGGCGGTGAGGCCTGCGCAGGCGATCTCCGGATCGGTGTATACGCAGGATGGAATGACGGTCATATCCTTTCCCTTCAGCTCCGGGAACATGGCGGAAGCTGCCTGACAGCCCTCTGCCGCAGCCACGTGGGCAAGACAGACGCCTCCGATGAGGTCTCCAATGGCGTAAATGCCGGGTACCGAGGTTTCATAGCGCTCGTTTACCAGGACTCGGCCCCGCTCCATTTCGATGCGCTCCTGCATGTCTTCCGAGAACAGACCGCGGCTTAAGGGACGGCGGCCGACGGCTGACAGAATCAGCGCGGCCGGGGCTTCACAGTTTTTTTCTTTTTCCGTATAGCGGCAGAGATACGTTCCGTCTCCCATCTTTTCGACGGAGGAAACCGTAGCTCCGGTATGAATATCTACGCCGCGTTTTTTCATAATCATCTTTAAATTCTGGGAAATCTCCTTGTCCATGCCGGGCAGGATCTTATCCATGGCTTCCAGTACCGTGACCTGACATCCCAGGTCGTTATAGACAGTAGCAAACTCCATTCCGATGACTCCGCCGCCAATGATCACGAGACGGTCCGGAACACACTCCTCCTCCAGCATCTGGGTGCTGTTTTTCACGCCCGGTAAGTCCATGCCCGGAATGGGAAGGGATGAAGGCTCGGAGCCTGCTGCCAGCAGAATATAATCTGCGGTTACTTCTTCCTCACCCGGCATCACTTTCACTAAATGTTCTCCGCACACTACGCCGGTACCCCGGTATAGATCGACCTTTGCGGCGGCCAGCTGCTTCTCGATGCCGGCGCGCAATTCTTCCACCACGGCGTCTTTGCGTTTCTTCAGTTCCTCCATGGATACCCGCAGGCCTTCCGTATGGAGGCCGGCGGCCTCTGTCTTCTTCACCTCCCGGTAAAGGCCGGTGGTGTGGAGATACGTTTTCGTAGGAATGCATCCGCAGTTTAAACAGGTGCCTCCCACATGGGACCGTTCGATCACGGCCGTTCTTTTTCCCGCCTTCGACGCGTAAAGGGCCGTCATATAGCCGCCCGGCCCCGCGCCGATTACGACGAGATCATAATGTTTTTCCATCCAATCCTCCTGTTCTCTCAGGCGCGTCTGCGAATCGACGGCACAGCACTACATCATATCGCAGACCAAATCCTGTAAATCCTGCCGCATCGCCTCCTGAACCGGAGTGCCGCAGGACAGGGCTGCAAAACGGTCTGCCGCTGCCTTTCTGTTCCAGATCATGCCGGTCAGAATGTCTTCCACGGCTTTGATAAAGTCCGTATCCAGGGCGTCGGACCAGATCTTTCCTTCCTGGACACGCCCCTCTTCCACATGGACCAGCACCTGGGCCTCCCCCCAGGTAAAACGGGCGGCGGCTTCATCGCTGAACGGGATCTTCCTGCCGTATTTCCACTCCCAGGAGGCAAACCTCTCCGTCCGCGCTCTTACCTCGTCTTCGCAAAGCCGTTCCGGAGGAAATGGGCCTGCGGGAAGGCCGTAGACCTCGCCGAAGCTTTCCTCCAGGCTGTCTCTCATGCGTCTAACCGTCAGATCCGGTACGAATTCGATTAAATTGGCCACACGGCTTTTGACGGAATCCACGCTTTTGGATCTCAGTTTTTCCCTGGAAACGTTTAGATAGCGGGCCATTTCTTCTTTGTCCACGGAGAGCAGAATGGTCCCGTGATGATAGCAGAAGTCCCCGGTCTCGTAGTACGCGTTGCCGGAAAACTTGCGGCCATCCACTGTGATATCATTGCGGCCGGTCCGTTCTGCGTTTACACCCAGCTTTTTGACCGCCCTTAGGATAACCTCCGTCTGTTTTGTGACATCGTAGTTATCTTTTCTTGTGATGAAGGTAAAATTTAAATTGCCCAGGTCGTGGAACACGGCGCCGCCTCCCGACAGCCGTCTCACCAGATGACCTCCGGCGGCCTCCAGTTCCTCTCTGCGGCACTCCTTCCATGCGTTCTGATTCCTGCCTATGACCACGGTTTTCTCATTCTGCCACAGGTAGAGAATGCATTCCTCTTCTTCCACATGGTAAAGCAAATACTCCTCCATGCCGAAATTGGGATAGGGGTATGACCCCGGCCCCAGGGCCAGGGTCAGTCGGCGGATCACGCCTCTTCCCCCTCTGCGCTTTCCTCCCCGAATGCGTAATGCAGCTTCGGATTCCGGGCCGCATTTACTTCATCCAGGCGCTTCACCATGGTGATGTGGGGGGAGCTCCGGATATATTCGGGATCACGCTTCGCCGTCTCATAGATCTCGTGGAACACGGCGATCAGTTCATCTAAGTTCTCCTTTGATTCCGTCTCCGTCGGCTCCACCATCAGGGCCTCGTGGACAATCAGCGGGAAGTACATGGTCGGCGGATGGATTCCATGATCTAAAAGGGCCTTGGCGATATCCATGGCCGTCACGTCCATCTCTTCCTTTTCCTGCTCCAGACTCATGACGAACTCATGCATGCACGTCTGTTTAAACGGCATATGGTAATAGTCTGACAGCTTTACCCTGACGTAATTGGCATTTAACACCGCGTTTTTACAGGCGTCGGCAATGCCGTCGGGGCCCAGCGTCAGCACGTAAGAGAGCGCCTTCACCACCACCAGGAAGTTTCCGTAGAATTCTTTAACCATGCCGATGGATTTTTCATAGGGCTCCATGCGAAGCACGCCGTCCCGTTCCACCACCTTCTGTCCCGGCAGGAACGGTTCCAGGAAACGCTTGCAGCCCACCGGACCGCTTCCGGGTCCGCCGCCGCCGTGAGGCGTGGAAAAGGTCTTGTGCAGATTCAAATGAACCACGTCGAAGCCCATGTCTCCCGGCCGTGTGATTCCCATAACCGCATTTAAGTTCGCTCCGTCGTAATAGCAGAGGCCGCCTGCATCGTGGACGATCTTTGTGATCTCCAGGATGTTGGGATCAAAGAGTCCCACTGTATTGGGATTCGTCAGCATGAGACCTGCCGTGTCTTCTCCGACAGCCTCCCGAAGCTTCTCTAAATCCACAAGTCCGTCGGCTGTGGATGGAATATTGATTACCTTGTAGCCGGCCATGGTTGCACTGGCCGGATTCGTCCCATGGGCGGAATCCGGAACAATGATCTTCGTCCGTTTCTCATCCCCGCGGCTCTCGTGCCAGGCACGAATCAGCAGAAGTCCCGTGAATTCGCCGTGGGCGCCGGCCGCCGGCTGGAACGTCATGCTGTCCATTCCTGTTATCTCACAGAATATTTCCTCCGAAGTCTTCAGGACCTCTAAGGCGCCCTGAACGGTGGATTCCGGCTGCAGCGGATGAATTCCTGTAAATCCGGGGAGTCCGGCGATCTCATCATTGATCTTTGGATTGTATTTCATGGTGCAGGAACCCAGGGGATAACAGCCGTCGTTGACACCGTGGGTCGCTTTGGCCAGCTCCGTATAATGGCGGCTTATGTCATTTTCAGATACCTCGGGAAGGCGCAGCGGAAGCGCTCTCGTGCACTCCGGCATCACGTAAGGCACGTCGGATGGCGGCAGAATCTGGCAGTGACGCCCGTTTACACTTCGTTCAAATATCAGTTTCATGCGCAGCACACCTCCTTTACGAGATCGGCCAGACGGTCCATCTCCTCCTTCGTATTCATCTCCGTGGTACACCAGAGCATGCGTCCGCCTGGCAGAGGCAGACCGCCTAAGTAACCTTCTTCCTCCAGCTTGGCGGACAGCCGCGCTGTATCTGCCGGGCAGTCTGTCACGAACTCGTGGAAAAATGGCTTGTCATAGACCGGACTTAAACCGGCTGCTCTTAGCTTTTCTCTCAAATAATGGGCTTTCGAGGTGCACTGGAGCGCCGCCTCCCGAAGTCCCTCCGGCCCCATGGCCGATAAATAGACCGAGGCCGTCAGCGCGCAGAGCGCCTGGTTGGAACAGATGTTGCTGCTGGCTTTTTCCCGGCGGATGTGCTGTTCTCTCGCCTGAAGCGTCAGGACAAAGCCCCTCTTTCCGTCGGAATCAACCGTTTCCCCCACGATACGTCCGGGCAGCTTCCTCATCATATCCCGCGTGGTCGCCATAAATCCCAGGTAAGGACCGCCAAATGCCATCGGAAGCCCCAGCGGCTGTCCCTCTCCCACCGCGATATCGGCACCGCATTCGGCCGGAGTCTGTAAAACCGCCATGGAGATGGGATTACAGCCGGCGATCAGCTTGGCTCCGGCTTCGTGAACCAGTTCCGCCATGGCCGTAACATCCTCCAGAATCCCGTAGTAATTGGGCTGCTGTACATAGAAACAGGCCGTCGTCCCATCAAGCATCTCCTTAAGCGCCTCTAAATCGACGCTTCCGTCCTTTGAAGGAACCAGTTCCACGTGGGCGCCTCTGCCGTGGCAGTACGTCTCCATCGCCGCCAGCACATCCGGGTTAGCCGTGTCCGCCGCCAGGACTCTGACTCTCTTCCGTTCCCGGCACATGAATACGCTCTCCGCGGCGGCTGAAGCCCCATCGTAGACCGACGCGTTGGCCGCGTCCATGCCGGTCAGTTCACAGATCATGGTCTGGTACTCGAAGATAGCCTGTAAATTTCCCTGGCTGATCTCCGCCTGATACGGCGTATAGGCGGTAACAAACTCCTCTTTGGAGACCACCTCCTTAACTATGGCCGGTATGTAGTGGCGGTACGCCCCCGCTCCGCGGAACACATGGTCAAACACGCGGTTTTTTCCCGCCAAAGACTCCATCTGCCTGCGCAGCTCAAGCTCTGATTTGCCCTCCGGGATGGAGAGCCGCCCCTTTAACTTCACTGAATCCGGCACACAGCCGAACAGATCATCGTAATCTTTATAACCGATTTCATCGAGCATCGCCTTCTGCTGATGATCGGTACTGGATAAGTAAGACCCCATTTGCATTCTCCTTTTTGCCCTATTACAGCTGCATCTAACGTTCTTATTCTTTGACGAACTCCTCGTATTCCCCCGCGCTCATCAGCTCTTCCTGATCCCCAATATCGGATACACGGATCATCCAGGCCCCGTACGGATCGGAATTGATGCTTTCCGGACTGTCCAGCAAGTCTTCGTTGATTTCCGCAACCACGCCGGTGATCGGGGAATAGACATCGGAAACTGCCTTTACGGACTCCACATCGCCGAACGCCTCGCCTGCCGTCACCTCATCCTCCGGCTCCGGAAGATTAACGAATACGAGATCTCCCATCTGATCCTGCGCATAGTCTGTCATACCGATTCTGGCTGAACCGTCCTCTAAAAATTCGACCCATTCGTGAGATTTTGCATACTTTAAATTTTCTGGATATGTCATTGTTTTTTCCTCCATATTATAATTTATATTTTCGTGGAATATCTATTTCGTTCTTTTGTAGAAAGGAAGCGGAACTACCTCTGCTTCAATCCGGCGTCCTCTTACGTCCGCCTCTGCCTTCGTACCGGGCACAGCATACTCTTTCTTTACCAAAGCCATGGCAACCGGGCATTTTAAGTAAGGAACGTGGGTTCCTGATGTGGTGATGCCGATCTCTTCCCCATTCGCATAGACGGTCTCATGTTCCCGGATAATGCCCCGGCCGGTCACCTTTAAGCCGACTCTCACCCGTGTAGGTTCTCCCTTTGCCTCGATGGCCGCTTTTCCGATAAAGTCTTCCTTCTTCATCTTCACCGCAAAGGAGAGTCCCGTCTCCAGCGGAGTGATGGTGTCATCCATCTCGTGGCCGTATAAAGGCATGGCCGCTTCCAGTCTCAGCGTGTCTCTGGCTCCCAGTCCGCAGGGAATCAGACCTTCCTCTTTTCCCGCCTCCATCAGTGCCTCAAAAAGCTCCGGCGCCTTCCCGGCATCCATGTAGAGCTCGTATCCGTCTTCCCCGGTATAGCCGGTCTTCGATACGATGCAGCGGATTCCCGCCACCGGACGGTCTGCAAGGCAGGTGTAATATTTTACCGGCAGGTTCTCTTTGTCTGTCAGTTTTAGCAGAATCTCTTCCGCCTTCGGCCCCTGAAGCGCCAGCTGGCCGACTCCCGCCGATATATCCTTCAGTTCGGCGCCGGGAAGCTTATGGGCCATCATCCATGCGAAGTCCTTGTCTTTGTTGGATGCGTTCACCACGATAAAATAGTGATTGTCTCTGATCTTGTAAACGATCAGGTCATCCACCACGCCGCCCTCCTCATTGCACATGGGGCTGTATCTGGCCTGGCCGTCCACCATGCTGGTAAAATCATTGGTCAGCAGATGGTTTAAATTGTCGAGCGCCGCTTCGCCCTCACACAGGATCTCCCCCATATGGGACACGTCAAACAGGCCGCAGGCCGTCCTCACCGCCATGTGCTCCGCGATCACTCCGGTCCCGTACTGCACCGGCAGAAGAAATCCGGCAAACGGCACCATCTTTCCCCCGTACTTTACATGAGTATCATATAAAGTTGTCTTACATTCCATGTTTCCCTACCTCCAATCAAGATCGTTAAATTTTGGACATAAAAAAGACATACAACAAGAAATAAGAATTGTCATATGCCCCGTCTTCGTACCTGAAAGATTACCTTCAGCCGTCGCCGTTCCTTTTCTGATCCAGTCCACGGCTGCTGTGTCCGGTCTGAGGAACATACGGCTGGAAAGCTGCCTCGTCGGTGGTGTCCATCACCTTTCCAGAGTTTCGTCCAAATCCGGTCCTTTTGCCTGAGAGTTTTTCTCACCTTCGGCTCCGCCAGTAAAGGCGGTCTCTCCCGAACTCTTCATCCGAATATTCAATTTACGAGTAAAGTATAACATGTATGGCAGGGAGCCGCAAGCGATTTTTGTGCATATTTTACGATTTCTTCTTTCTCTGTCTTCGTTTTGCTATGGCTGCCGAAAATATGATTTTGGACGATTCCGGGGATGACTTCTCTCACCGGTTATGCTAAAATAAAGCCATGAAACGAAAGGGGACATCTGCAAATGAACAAAAGCAAAATCTTCAGCTACGAATACGATGAATATGAAGACGGGACAAAGGGAGCCCACACTCTGATTGATGATCTTTTTGCCGACCCTGATTTTTCCGGACTGACAGAGCTTTCCATAGGAAACTGGGGCGATTGCTGGGAGGAAAGCTGCCAGCCAATCATCGACGGAATTATTTCACACGCGAAAGAATTTTCCCATATCCGCAGCCTCTTTATCGGAGACATGGATTTCGAGGAGTGCGAGGTATCCTGGATCATTCAGGGCAACTATGGCGGCTTATGGGCGGCGCTTCCGGAGCTGACGGAGCTGACCATCAAGGGAAGCACCGATCTGGAGCTGGGCGCTGTCTCTCATGAGAAACTGGAATCGCTCACCATCATCTGCGGCGGACTTCCGAATTCTGTCATCGAGTCCGTGAAAAATGCGCGGCTGCCCGGCTTAAAAAAGCTGATTCTCTACATAGGAAGCGATAGTTACGGCTTTGAGGGCGACTGTGAGACCATCCGTTCTCTGCTTGACACCATGGATTTTCCGAAACTGGAGTATTTAGGGATTGTCGACAGTGAGATGCAGGATGAGATGACGGAAACCGTACTGGGGTGCCGCTATATGGACCAGATCCACACACTGGACTTGTCCTGCGGGACTCTGTCTGACAAGGGAGGCGCCCTTCTTCTTGAAGCGCTGCCCGCGCATCCCAATATCCAGAAGCTGGATGCCCACTACCACTACTTAAGCACCGGGATGATGCAGCGTCTGGCCGCGCTTCCGATCGAGACGGAGCTGTCCGAACAGAACAAACCGGATAACTACCGCGGCGAGGTCTGGATGAACGCCATGCTGACAGAATGAGAACCGCGGTGCTGCTGGGAAACCGGGACACGAAGCGAACCATCTACTTTGAAAAGGCGGCCCGCCAAAACGGACTGCCCTTTCTGTTTCTGGAGTGGGAAGATTGGAAGCGCTGCGGTTTTCCCGCTGACAGCCAACTGTTTGTAAAGATCGATCCCCCGGTCTGGACCGATGGCCATCTCTCCGGCCTCAATGATCTGGTCGGCTCCTACCGCAGTGATTTGAAGGCATTGGAAAAGGAGGTGTCAGTCTCCCAATTCCTAAATCCGCCTCGTGCGGTCATGGAGCTGCTCGACAAGACCGGATGCAAGCAGGTATTAAAGGAGGCCGGTCTTCCCGTTACCCAAAGCCTGGGAGAAGGCATCGGGGACAGCGAAACGCTTCTCTCCCGCATGAAGGACATGCGGATATTTTCGGTCTTTATCAAACCGGTATCCGGATCCGGCGCGGCCGGGGTCACGGCATTTCGCTTCCAGCCAAAGACTGGACGCATGGCCGCCTACTCCTGCGCCGCACCCGATCAGGCAGCATTAAAGCCGGAGCGTTCCTCTTCTTTCCGACCGCCGCTTATCAATACGAAGAGACTTCACACCATCACGGAGCCTGCAGAAATCCTGGATTTTTTAGACAGTCTGCTCTCCCTCGGATGTATTGTGGAACGGTGGTACCCGAAGGCGGACTTTCAGGGATTTTCCTACGACTTGAGGGCGGTCTGCCAGGATGGAGCCCTCGATTTTCTGCTGGCACGGCTGTCGAAAGGGCCTGTCACCAATCTCCATTTAAACAATCACCCGCTGGAGGCCTCCCGTCTGGCGCTGCCGGAAGACGTCACTTCGACCATACAAGAGCTCTGCCGGAGGGCCTGCGGCTGTTACCCCGGCCTTCGCAGCGCCGGGATCGATATTCTCCTGGAAAAAGGCAGCTTAAAGCCACGGATCATCGAGATGAACGGACAGGGCGACCTGCTTTACCAGGATATTTATGATAAGAATGAAATTTACAGCCACCAGGTCAGGATGATGAAGGCATGGCTGGAGCAGGGAGGTACTTTATGAGCGATGATGCCATACATGATGATTCATTGAATGATAATTCGATGAATGATGATTTGATAAATGATAATTTGATGCACGAAAATGTGACGTGCCAAGAAGCACTGCGCGAGGTCCCGGCCGGCTTATTTGGCCGGACGCTGAACGCCATGCAGCCGGATATCGATATGAATAAAATCGCAGGCAGCCATGACATCCTTTTTATCTGCCTCGACACCCTGCGCTACGATGTGGCCGCGGAGGAGGAAGCAAAAGGTACGACGCCGGTACTGAACCGGTATGGCCCCTGGGAGAAGTGCCAGGCTCCCGGCAATTTCACCTATCCCTCCCACCACGCCATGTTCGCCGGATTTCTGCCCTGCCCTTATGATGCCAAAAGCATCGCGGACCGGCAGCCTCTCTTCTTCCCGGTAAACGCGGGTATGGGAAAGAGAGCGCCCGCCGGCGCCTTTGGATTTTCCGGGGCGACCATCATGGAAGGGCTGGAGAAGGCCGGCTACGACACCTGGTGCGTGGGCGGCGTGGCATTTTTTGACAAGCGCTCCGACCTGGGCCGAGTATTTCCCGGATATTTCCGCCGCAGCTACTGGAATCCCTCCTTTGCCTGTCCCGTCAAGGACAGCACCGGCAATCAGGTGGATTTTCTCTTAAAGAAGATCGAAAAAGCAGACAGGGACATTCCGGTTTTTCTCTACTTAAACATCGACGCTATCCATTACCCCAATTACTTTTATCTGGATGGCGCCGTTCATGACAGCCTTGAGAGCCATGGCGCAGCTCTGCGTTATGTGGATGGCCAGCTGGGCCGGCTGTTTGAACGCTGGAAGGCGGTGCGGGGCAGCACCTTTGTAATCTGCTGTTCCGATCATGGAACGTGTTACGGGGAAGACGGCTGCCAGTTTCACGGCATCAATCACCCGGCCGTAACCACGGTTCCCTATAAGCATTTTACCCTTTAAGGTCAGGAGTTCGACACCCATGAATATGAAACGATATACGCAGTATATGTACAGCTATCCCCATAAGACGGCCTACGGTCCCCTGGAAGGAGTTACTCTGAATCAGTATCTTCCTGATCTGGCTGGTCCCGGGCATGATCTCTACCTCCATCTCCCCTTCTGCGAGACGAAATGCGGTTACTGCAACTTATTCTCCGTCACGGGGCTGGGGGAGACGGCCATAGACCGGTATTTAGACACCGTGGAACGGCAGCTTCGCCAGTATGAGCCGCTTTTTGCCTCTGCAAACTCCCTTTTTACCGGCCTTACGATCGGAGGCGGAACCCCGTTGCTGCTGACGGAAGCGCAGCTGGAACGGTGCTTTGCCATGATACGGCGTTATACACGGCTTACCCGGGACGCGGAAATCATCATCGAGACCGCGCCGAATCAGACGGCGAAGCCAAAGCTTGCTCTGCTGAAGGACGCCGGTGTCACGAGAGTCAGCATGGGTATTCAAAGCTTTTTCGATGAGGAGCTGAAGGTCCTTAAGAGGAGCCACCGGGCAGAGAAGGCCAGAGAATCGCTGAATCTTTTGATGAACAGCGGTTTTTCCAGGGTCAATGCGGACTTCATCTACGGCGTGCCGGGACAGAGCGTCTCCTCCTTCCTCTCCTCGGTAAAAGAAGCGGTATCCTTCGGCCCTGACGAGCTGTTTCTCTATCCTCTGTACGTAAAACACGGCGCGGCGCTGGAACAGGAATTAAACTGCGGCCTCGTTCTGGATGAGGACCTGGCCTTCCGCCAGTATGAAGCGGCTGCGGAATGGCTTGCCTCGCACGGTTACCGTCAGGATTCCATGCGCCGGTTCGTCAGGCCGGAATCGCCCGGGGGCAGCAGGGAATTTTCAGACTGCGGCTTTGGGAGCACGCTGTCACTGGGATGCGGCGGCAGAAGCTATCTGGGAAACCTCCATTCCTGTACTCCCTATGCCGTCACAAGAGAAAGCTGCTTAGAGCAGCTGGTCCAATACGAAGAGACCACGGATTTCTGCGCAGTCACCCACGGGATTCTGCTGTCGGAAGAGGAACAGAAACGAAGATTTGTCATACGCCATCTGCTCATTCTTCCCGGGCTTCCTCTCACGGCTTACCGGGAAGCGTTTCATGGTGACGCAGCCGCTGATTTTCCAATTCTTCATGAGTGGACGGAGCAGGGCTTTCTTGAGGAGCAGGGGGACTGTCTTGCACTGACGGAAAAAGGGATGGGGCTGTCCGATTATCTAGGCCCCATGCTCATTTCAAAGGAAGTCCAGGATAAAATGAATCAATGGGAGGCTCATCATGGCACGAAACATGATCCAATACAGAGGGAGTTTAAAGAGCTGTAATTACGGCTGTTCCTACTGCCCCTTCGCCAAACGGCCCTCTTCTCCGTCTGAGCTTTTAAAGGACAGGGAAGACTGGATGCGGTTTGTCGGACATCTGGAAACGCAGGGGGAACCGTATGGAGCCGTCATGGTGGTTCCTTACGGGGAGGCGCTGATCCACGATTACTACTGGGAGGGGCTTGCCCGGCTGAGCCGCATGGGGACAATGGATGCCGTTGGTGCGCAGACCAACGTAAGCTTTGATATCGATCGCCAGCTTACCATCTTCAAGGAAAACGGCGGCAGGAAAGAAAAACTCCGCGTCTGGGCCACCTTTCATCCGGAGATGACGACCGTGCCCCTCTTTGCAGAGCAGTGCAGAAAACTGCTGTCTGCCGGAATCCGCGTCTGTGCGGGGGCAGTTGGCGTGCCGGAGAACCTGGAAACACTTCGGCGCTTAAAGGAGGCACTTCCCGGCGGATGCTGCCTCTGGATCAACCGCATGGATGGGCTGAACCGCCGCTACACAGAGGAAGAACAGCAGGCATTTCTCAGGATCGATCCCTGGTTTTACCGCGAACTGCACGTAAAAAAGGCGATGCCGGAGCAATGTCCGGGACGCCTTTTTGTAGAGTCTGACGGCAGAATGAGGCGCTGTACCATCTCCGCTCCCCCGGAAGGAAACTGGTATGATACGGGAGGGACAGAGACACTTCCATGCAGGAAAAAGGCATGTACCTGCTACCTGGC
Source organism: Hungatella sp. L36 (assembly GCF_014288035.1). Classification (NCBI taxonomy): domain Bacteria; kingdom Bacillati; phylum Bacillota; class Clostridia; order Lachnospirales; family Lachnospiraceae; genus Hungatella; species Hungatella sp. L36. The sequence continues at coordinate 203,277 of NZ_JACOPC010000006.1, forward strand.
CTATGGCGGCCGGATGGACTGTGAGGAGCGGACCGCATTCGGGCGCTGGCCTCTTTTTCGCATCCCCTGGAGTCCCAGGGCAGTGTTTCTCGATCTGGACGGAACGCTTATTCCTAAAAACGGCCGGGCGGAGGACCGCCTCCTTCCCCAGCCGGGGATCAGTGGGGAATGGATGGACTTTTTCAAACGCGAGTCCCGGACCAGGTCCTTATTTCTGGCCACCTCCCTGCCCTGGAAAGAGGCGGCCGCCAAATGCAGGAGCATACTCCCCTATATATCAGGAGGTGTCTTTGCAGGAGGCGCGCATGTGGTCTTTCGGCCAGGAAATGATCAGGCAGGGAAAGATCGTACAGCGAAAGACCACTCAGGGGACGACCGGCATGAGATCTTCCACACCTTCGACGCCCCCTGGCTCCCTCAGTTCTCGGCGCTTCAGTCCGACTCCCGCTACCGCTTTCGCCTCCGCCTCTTTGAACACGAAGGCCGTCCTTATAAGCTTACACTCACGAGACCGCAGAAACGCGGCTGGAGGCAGGAAGAGGTGAAGGCGGTCACCGGACTTCTGGCGCCCGGCGCGTTCCGCTGTTTCACGGAGTGCGGCAATCTTCAGATCGTTTCCCGGGAGGCCGACAAAGGGAGCGGGGTCCGCGAACTGTGTGCGTTTCTGGGAATCGATCCCCGTGAGACGGCGGCTGTCGGCGATTCCGAGGAAGACATTGCCATGTTTCGTACCTGCGGTTATGGAATTGCTGTAAAAGGAGGTTCCCTGAAGGCTGCCGCAGAGGCCGATTTTATAACGGAATGCTCTCCGACAGACATAAGGTTCCATACCCCAGCTCCGCATTAGGCCACTGCGAATATCCGGGCAGATGCCTGGCTCCCCGCCTTAAATAGGCTTTTATTTTCTCGCCGTACAGGAAAGGGTCCCTCCCGTCCACGATCCCCCACTGCATCAGAAGCGCCGCGCTTCCCGTGACAAACGGCGTGGCAAAGGAGGTTCCCGTCACGGACTCGTAGCCGCCCCCGGACCTGGACGTGATGATTCCGACTCCCGGAGCCGCCAGATCGGGCTTCACCTGATTGGTCTTTCGCGTAAAACCGCGGCCGGAAAAATCGGCAAAGGACTGATAAGCGTCGTCATAGGCGCCTACGGATATGACCCCTGCCGCCGTGGATGGGATGGTCAGCGTCGTCTCCGGTGTAGGCCTTAAGAAACGGGTTGAACGGCTCAGCACGCTGGCAGAGGGCAGCCAGAAATCGAAGTTTCCCTCCACGATCTCCAGCGGCGTCAGACGGATTCTCCAGAGCCCCTCTTCCACATAATTTGCTTTGGGAATGAAGTCCAGATAAATCTCCTGCGCCACACTGTAGGGTCCCGGCTTACCATAGTAAAGCAGGATCGTCAGGTTTTCAAAGGAAATGGTCTGCGGCCCCAGACGGCTGCTGATCGGACCGATGGTCTCGCCGGACGGCGTAATCAGACTGATATCAAAGATATCCGTATAGGACTTCCACAGCTGGATGCTGAAGCTGGTCTGATACGACCCGATCGTCAGCTCCACCTCCTGCGGCTGGTTCATCACCAGCTGGCCGGCGCTGTGCCCGTCTCCCACCCCCTCATTACCGGTTCCCACCACGAAGACCGCTTTTCCGTAATTCGAAATATCATTCAGAAACGTTTCCAGGAGACTCGTTCCATCATGGGAACCGTACGTGTTGCCGAAGCTTAAATTGACCGCCACCGGCTGTCTCCGGCGCACGGCTTCTCTCACCACAAAGTTGACCGCCCGCATCAGTTCCGTCGTCCGCGGGAAGCTGTCGCTTCTCGGCACACCCAGCTTTACCACCAGGAGATCACTCTCATACGCGATTCCCCGGTACTGGCCGTTATTCTCTCTTCCGTTGCCCGCTGCAATTGCCGCTACTGCGGTTCCGTGGCCGCTCGTATCCACAGAGGGCACGATCGCCCTTGCCCCCGCCCGGCTCCCTGCGGCCAGCGCCTCGTTGATCTCCTCTTCTGTAAACACCCGGTCCAGCGTCTGATCCCAGAGCATGACGATGCGGGTGTCCCCGTTCTCCTTTCGGAAATCATCGTGGTAATAATCGATTCCCGAATCGATGACCGCCACCAGGACCCCTCTGCCGGACAGGTCCGACTCCCCCCGCTGCACCAGATTAATACAGGAGGCTGCCTTCGCCTGGTTAATGGCAAAGTACAGCCTCTTCGGTTTTTCTATGAAATCGATCTGCGGCAGACTGCTGACATAGTCGATCTCCGGCTCCGGCACCGTTAAAATGGCGTACTCGTTGATCATCTCATCCACAATGATCCCGTGTTCTGTCAACTCAGCCAGGCTCCCGGAATACCTGACGATCAGTTCCCATGTATTCAGCTCGGAGTTATACCCCACATTCAGGGACTCCGATTTTTCCCGTTCCTCTGTCGTGGCACTGAGAGAGAGGTTTAAGAGGTTTTCCAGCTTCTGATTCTGCATATGCTTCTCTGCGTTATTCTTTTACTCTATCATACGCATCATGGCACGGGTGTATTCGGATTCTTTCCTGTCACTGGCTTGCGGCCGTCTCATGGAGCCGGCTGCCCCATAATGGGATCTCCTCCAAAAACGGATCCCCGATTTCTTCCAGCTTCTCTTTTAACAGTCCGAGATAATATTGAACCATTTCCTCATTTTCCCCCGCCGCATTATGAAGCTCATAGGGGTCTTCCAGCCGGTCATACAGGTAGTATGCCGTTGTATTTTGGGCCGCTGACAGCATGAAGGTATAGCGCCGGCCGCGGAGACCTCTTCCGAAGCCATTGCTCTCCGGGTCAGATACCACATAGAGAGAGTACTCCGGCGAGTTGGAATAGTCTTCCGTCTCCATGTCACGGGTAAAGTCATAGCCGCTGCAGCCCTGGGGGATGCGGTCCTTAAGACCCGCCATGGACAGCAGCGTGGGGAGTATGTCGATGGTAGACAGCTGGGCGTCACTGTCGTGGTGGGAGAATCTGGCGGGCCAGCGTACCAGAAACGGCACGCCCACTGCCTCTTCATACCAGATGTTCTTGTGCATGAGCCCCTGGCTTCCCATCATTTCCCCGTGATCCGATGTGAAGACGACAATCGTGTTGTCCTCGATTCCCTTCTCCCTGAGAGCAGCCATCAGCTTACCGAAATTCTCATCGATTCCCGTGATGGAGGCAAAGTAATTCTTCACGTGCCTGACGGCTTCCGGAATCATCTTCACATTGGGGCGGACCAGCAGGTCTCCGGCCTCTTTGCCCTCGTAATCGTTCAAATACTCCTGCGGGAACATGTCAAAGTCCGTGTGGGGCGGATTAAAGGACATAAACAGCGCAAATGGCTTATCCTGGTTTTTAATATAATCGATCGCCACCTTTGTTTCGTGCGCCACGGACCATTCCCTTACATCAATCCGCTCGTCGATTTTCGCATCGTTTTTCCAGTAGTGGGGCTTCATGTGCCAGTCATAGCAGCCGTAGGAGTACCAGAAATCAAATCCATGGCGCCCCTTTCCCGGCGGTGTGTAGGCATCCCAGATCAATCCATTTCCGCGGAAGCCCTCTGTATAAGGATTCTGTTCGGGCTTCGGGGCATCCAGATGCCATTTTCCGATATAACCCATCTCATATCCGCCCGCTGCCAGAAGATCCGACAGGCATACCTGATCATCGTGAAGATAGCAGCCTTCCGCCGCACTTTGGGAGGTGCAGTTGGTAAAGATGTGGTTTTCGTGCGGGTACATACCCGTAAACAGGATTCCCCTGTAAGGGCTGCAGACCGGATAAGTGCTGACGGCTTCTTTAAATACCACCGCTTCACCGGCAAACCGGTCCAGATTCGGCGTGACCACCGGGTCCTCCTTCATATAGCCGATAGCCTGACGCCGGAACTGGTCACAAAATATGTATAATATGTTTGGCTTCTCCATTTTGTTTCTGTCTCCTTCCATGCCGTCCCCTGATCGGAGAGATCGGACCTGCTGCCGCGGGATCAATTGGCGTTTGTATTGTCATACGTCTGCTGCTGCAGTTCCAGATACCGCGCTGTATTCAGCTTCTCCAGCTTGGCTAAGTGTTCCTTCCAGCCGGCGTCGTCAATACCGGACAATACGGCCTGTGCGGTAAAATTCTTGATGTAATTATCGATATCCACCCTGAGATTTTCCTTTTCCTCCACGACCGCCGTTTTCTCAAATACCGGCAATATATAGTCTTTCGGGAAATACGGTTCTAAAAGGTTGATGCAGTCTTTGCGTTCCTCTGCTTGGGGATCATCCTTCTGAACGAATTTATCCCAATCGTCTTTTGTTAAAAAAATGGGGGCGTGAGGGCCTGTGGACATGGTATAACGGTACTCTCCTTTGGTCTGGCCTTCCGGATAATTATTGACATTCCACCATTCCCCTGTCTCGTCATCCATTTCCCAGAGTACGCCGCGGTCACCGTTAAACCACTGCATTTTCGTCGTAAAGGACGTGTTACAGTAATCAAACCAGCGTACCAGTGCTTCCGGGTTCTTACACGCCTTCGTAATGACGAAGCCGTTGTGCCATCCGGCAAACTTGTCTTTTATGCCATCCCATAATGGTTCACCGGAGTCAGATTTTAATGGTGCAAGAGGAATGTACTGGCTGTCATTCTCCTGCCCTACAACGTAATAGGGAAGGTACTCTAAAAAGGAACCGACCACCATCTGCTGGCCTTTGGAATAATACTGCTGCTGGGTCTGGCTGAAGCCTTCCACGTCGAGAAGCCCTTCGGAAGCCAGCTTATGGTAGTACTTTAATGCGTCATAATACTGGGGCTTCGCCGCAGACAGCTCCACCTTGCCGTCTTCGATCATGATGTGGTCGGTGTCATCCTTGATGCCGAAGGCGCCCATCATCATTTTAAACTGGGAGGCGTAATACTGCTGGCAGAAGGAGAATGGGATTTCATCATTTGCTCCATTGCCGTTAGGGTCCTGCTCTTTAAACGCCTTCAGGGCGGCGTAGTACTCATCCACCGTGGCGGGGACCGGAAGTCCAAGGTTATCCAGCCACTGCTTGTTGATGAAGAGAACGCCGCTGGTGGAGTCATTTCTCGAAGTTTGGGAATTTGTCATAAAGGAATAAATCTTTCCGTCATCCTGCTTCAGCATGGTTTTCAGATCGGGATACTTGTTGTACGTCTCTGCCACATGGGGAGCGTACTTATCGATATAATCTCCTACCGGTACAAGCTGGGGCAGATTTTTTACGATGGAGGAGTCTGTGATTCCCGTAGCAATGGCGTCCGGAAGCTCGCCGGAGGCAAACATGACGTTGATCTTCTCCTGCCATCCGGTGGAAGGGATCTCCATCCACTTGATCTTGATATTGGTATCCTTTTCAGCCTGGATCACACAGGGCTTATCCTCGTAGGTCCCCTTGGCCAGGGGATGACCGATGACAGCGATGGTAAAGGTCTCCTGCTCCTTTACAATGGGGAGTCCTTCCGTGTAGAGATTTCCCTCCATCTTTCTGCCGTCGGAATCCACTGCCTCCTGGGCGGCTTTCGTCTCCGTCGTTTTGCTTCCCCCGCCGCAGCCGGTGAGCAGCATGGAACCCGCCAGCGTCAGAGTCAGCGCTCTTGTAAATACGTTTCCTTTTTTCATACGATTTCTCCTCTCATTTTATGTTTATGGCCAGGCCGGACCTGCCGGAAGCAGGCGGCCGGGTAATGCGCGTTTTAAGTTCTGCGGACCGGATCAGCCTTTGACCGCTCCAATCATGACGCCCTTGACAAAATATTTCTGAATAAAAGGATAGATAAACAGCACAGGAACCGCCGCTACCACGATGACGCCATACTTTACCACCTCCACCAGGGTATTCATCTCCGCAATCGTTTCCGCATCCACACCGCCGCCTGACGCCGCCTGCTGCTGCATCACCTGGAAGGAGAGCAGAATCTCGCGCAGAACGAGCTGCAGCGGAAACTTATTCCGGTCATTTAAGTAAATCATGGCATTGAAAAACGAGTTCCAGTACGATATGGCACAGTACAGCGTGATCACCGCGATGATCGGCTTTGAGATGGGAACCACGATGGAGACAAAGAATCTCTGGTTGGTGCAGCCATCCACAAAGGCGGCTTCCTGCAGCTCTTTGGGAATGCTGGAGGTGAAGAAGGACCTGGCAATGATAATATTATAAACGGATATACTTCCCAGCAGCACGATGATTCCCCTCGTATTAATCAGGTGAAGCTGCTTTACCACCAAATACAGCGGAATCAGGCCGCCGGAAAAATACATGGTAAACACGAACAGTCCCATCAGCAGATTGCGCCCCGGCAGGTCCGTTCTGGAAAATGCATAGCCGGCCATAATGGTACAGCATACCCCCAGAAATGTCCCTGCCACCGTATAGAATATGGTGTTGGCATAGCCGCTCCAAAGCTTGGTATTCTCCAGGATGTTCTGATAGCCGATGAGGGAAAAGCCCTCCGGATACAGGAGTATCTTTCCGGAGTTGACTGCCGTAGGACTGGACATAGATGCCACCAGCACGAAGTAAAGCGGATAGGCTACGACAACGATAATCAGTAATATCAGGATCAGGGTGACGCCGTTGAATATCCGGTCCCCCAGGCCTTCCTTGATGTGTGTGTTCATAAATACTCCTCCCCTACCACAGACTGGTCCCCGACAGCTTTCTAGCGCCCCGGTTTACGACCAGCAGAATGGCAAAATTAATGATATTGTTGAAAAGACCGATGGCGGTGGAATAGCTGTACTCGGCATTTACGAGGCCGACCTTATAGGTGTAAGTTGAGATGACCTCTGCGATGCCTATATTCAGATCGTTCTGCATCAGAAGCACCTTTTCGAATCCCACATTCATGATCTGTCCCATATTCAGTATTAAAAGAATCGTAATCGTAGGCATGATGGACGGAAGGTCGATATACCGCATGCGCTGCAGCTTGGACGCGCCGTCTATGATGGCCGCCTCATGCAGCTCCGGGCTGACTCCCGCCAGAGCGGCGATATAGATGATGGAGGCCCAGCCGGTGCCCTGCCATACGCCGGACCACACGTATACGTGGCGGAACCATCCTTCCTCCCCCATAAAGAATACGGACTTTCCTCCGAATGCCTGGATAATCGTATTGATAAATCCCGATCTCGGAGAGAGAAAGATGGAGAGCATACCGACCAGCACCACCGTGGATATGAAATGAGGGGCGTAGGTAACGGTCTGTGTGAACTTCTTCAGACGGGCGTTCTTTGTATAATTGATCATAAAAGCCAGGATAATCGGCAGAGGAAAGGAGGCGATCAGCGCATACAGGCTGAGCGACACCGTATTGCCCAACAGCTTCCAGAACATAATGGATTCGAAAAATTTCTTAAAATGTTTGAATCCCACCCATGGACTCTTCATCATTCCCGCGTATGGCAGAAAATCCTTAAATGCGATCTGGACTCCATACATGGGCCAATAGGAAAAAATCAGGATGTAGAGAAAGGATGGCAGGATGAACAGATACAGGAAGTAATTCCGTTTCATCAGCATCCAGGTCCGCTTTCTCCCGGCCCTTCTTTCGGCCGCACGCTGAGACGGTGTTTGCAGGGATGCGGCTGCCTTTTTTTGACTTTCTTTAAGCAACTTAGTCAATTTTTTCGTTCCCCCTTTTGTTTTTTAGTACATTTATTACAACATTTTTCGAAAATGATGTAAATAAACAGTATTTTTACTATAAACATTTTTTGAAAAAAGCGGTTTTTCCTTGATTCTTTTATGAGAGTATGATACTTTTGTTAAGGTTCCGAAAGCGGTGCCCGGCAGGGAGAAATCCGGGATCGATTGCCAGTATTTGAAGTGATCTTCAATAATTGAGAAGGATGGGATTCTATTGAACCAGAATATTGCAAAAGAATATTTGAAACATCTCTGTACTTATTTTTTTATCATCTTCATACCGGTTATCGCCGTAACGGTCTGCTGTCAGCGTTACTTCCTGAACCTGTATCAGACGGAAACTATCCGCCAGGAGGGGAATTCCCTGAGCAAATCCCAGATTTACTTTGACGGAAAGATCGATCTGATCCATAAGATCGCTACCAATCTCACCATGAACCAGTATTTTTCTGACGGGTATATTTCCGCGCACGCAAGCTCCTTCTATAACATCTATTCCGAATTAAACGGCGCACGCTCCCTGGATTCCGCGCTGCTGGACATCTACTACTATAACGGGAAAGTGACGCCGGATACGCTCTACTCCTGCAAGGGAACGTACAATATCTCCGGCTACGCAGGAATCAACCCGATTTTTTCAGAGGGCTTTTCCAGCTTCCTGGACAGGATGGAGGCCTTCTACGGCCCTTCTTTCCTCCCCGCAGACCAGGCCCTCCTGACCTCCGGCCAGCCGGCCGTGGAATACGTGATCCCCGTGAAGAATCAGGCGGCCTTTTTTATCTTCCGCATCGACAGGGGATTTTTTGACGAGTCCTTACAGGATGTTTCTTCGGGGAGCTATGACGCCTATACGCTGATCGACTGGAACCATACCAGGCTGTATTCCAATATGCCTCCGGAGCTCACCGTCGATACGGAAGCCTTTTCGGAGTCGGAGTCCCCCCGTCTGGAGACGGTGCACAGCGGAAACCTTTTTATAAGCCGCCTGACCTCTTCTGACACGGACTTAACTTATATGAGCGTGATCGACGAGAAGCTGCTGCTTCAAAAGGCCAACTCCCTGTCAGGCCAGTTTATCGTCCTGGACGCGCTGATTCTGCTGCTTGGATTTACGGTTACCTTCTTCCTGACCCATCAGTATTACAAGCCGATCCGGCGGCTTCTCGCCTCTCTGGAGCGGTTCGGATTAAACACGCCGGGGGAGATGCACTCCCTGGACCGGGTAGCCATGGGGATGGATATTCTGGATACGCACAACCGGCAGCTGGACTGCGAGAAATGCCTGCTGAAGCTGCTGAGCGGCAGCTATAAGAGCATTGAAGATTTTAACGGGAATTCTCCCTATATGGTTGATACGGCACACGACCGCTTTCTGGTTATTGCCCTGCGCTGGCGGGAGACAGAAGAATCAGAGGAATGGGACCGCCGGATTCTGGAGAAGTACCGGGAGATTGGGGGGAGTGACATAGAACTGCTGGCGCTGGAACAGGAATGGGAGGATATGTATATTCTGATAGCCTTTTTCTCCGAATCCGCAGAGGACGTCCTCCGGGAAAAGCTGACTGGCTTTAAGGATCATCTGTTAGCTGAGCTTTCTGTGCCCTTTAAGCTGTGTGTAAGCACGCGCTGTGATTCTCTCGGGGATTTTCCGGCTGCACTTACAGAGTGCTGGGAGCTCATACGTCAGGACCCGGACTGTGAGGGAGAATGTTTAAGCTTCTTTGACTGCCTTTTGCCGATGGGGACGGAGGAGGAATGGCGTTATCCGGAAAAGGAACTGTCCGGCCTCTATGACGCGTTAGCCGCCCAGGATGGCGAAAAGCTGCAGTCATGCGTCCAGGAGCTGATGAAGTATATCGACCGGCTGGATGACCGCCATCTGCTGTTTCCGCCTCTGACCTATACCATCTCCCACGCCTTTCAAAAGGCGGCGGGAACGTATAATATCGTCTCCCTGAAGGCGCCGAACTCCAAGGCCGGACTGATCGAGTTTATGCTGACGCTGACCGGGGAGATTACAGGGCTGATTCAGCTTCGGGAACTGGGAGATACCTCCCGGTCCATTCAGGCCGTCATCGAATACATACAGCAGCACTATCAGGAATACGACTTAACCGTGTCCTCGGTAGCCGACCGCTTTCATTTGTCGGTCTCTAATCTGAGCCATCAGTTCAAGACAGCTACCGGCGTCAAGCTGTCTGTTTATATCGATTCCCTTCGGATTGAACGGGCGAAACACTTACTGACCACCACCACCATGACGATCGGGGAGATATCCGCTTCCATTGGATATACGTCGCCGTCCAGCTTTATCCGGCGTTTTAAGCAGCTTACGGCTGTGACGCCGAAGGAGTATCGGATGAGATGAACCCGCGCCCCACACAAAAAGGCTGCCTTTGCCTGATTCACGGCAAAGAACAGCCTCTTTCTTTTTTCTGTATATTTTATTCTGCTGGCATAACCGGAGCCTGTCACCCCGCCGTCTCCTTCTCGGCCTCCCGGACCTCCACTCCATTATAGAAGAACCGGAGGATTTCCTCATAGGTTTTGCCTTCCGCCGCCATGGCCTGCGCTCCGTTCTGGCTCATGCCGACTCCGTGGCCGTATCCGCCTCCATAGATATGGAAGGTGGTGATATTATTATCATCCACGCCCTCGTTCTCGATGGCAATATAGGCGCTGGGCAGGGACTCGATATCCTTCATGACGTTTCCGTCATTCTTCGTAATCTTCATGTAGGGATTGCCAAGCTTTGCTCTCACCTGGCCTTCCCCGTTGATGGTCATGATTCCATCGGAGCCTTCCACACGTACTTTTTTCACGATGCCGCCCACACCGCGCTCGGTGACGGAGATATTCAATATGGTTCCCACCGCGGTAATCTCCTCCTCCAGCTGCCGGTTCGTGACCGTAGTCTCCCAGCGGTACATCGGGAAGGAGGAATCATAGGATGGGTACTCCTTATCCTTGATAAATGCCTCAAATGCCGCGTTGGTGGACAGATTTAAGACGCTGCGGTCTGTCTCCAGGAGGCAGCCGTCCAGATACGGATATTTGGCCGGATCACTTCCCCAGATGCTGCCGTCTGTCGTATGGCCGCAGGAGGTGGAGAAATAAAATGCCTCAATGGGCGCATCCTGATAGAACAGAAGCTTTCCATACGTCTCACGAACCGCCTGCTCCGTCTTATCCGATGTCTTTAGGTTGTTATACACCTGAAATCTGGTGCTGTCGTCCACATGGGCGCCGTACTGGCTGTAGGTGTTGCTCTGAATCTGGCGGTAGGCGTACGTTCTCGCACAGACCGCCTGGGCCTTTAACGCCTCCATCTCGTAGCTGTCAGGCATCTCACTGGGCACTACCCTGGTCAGATACTCTTCCAGATACAGTTCATTAATCAGAGTAATCCCCTCTGTCTCTTTCCGTATTTCGATACTTCCGCTGTACGTCGGCGTGCCGAGGGACCGGCGGATCGAATTGACAGAGATGGTATCGCCGGCATCCACGGGGGTGACGACAATTCGACCGTCCTTCAGCCGCTCATCCGACGGATCGATAATCACTTCGGCCTTCGCCGGGATCTGCACGCTCTCCTCTCCGTAGGCAATGTTCAATCCGCTCTCCGCCGATAAGGTGACCGACGGATGGAAGACAGACTGAAAATTCGTATTCATAATCATGACCCGGATCGTCTTCGCATCGAATTCCCGCATGGTCAAAGCCGCGCAAAGCTTTCCATGGGCCACGACAAATTCCTGAATGTCGTAGCCGACCAGGATATCCGAGATGGACTGCTCCTCAAACTGGCCATACAGCTTATACACCTTGAAATCCTTATCCAGCTTGATCTTACCGTAGCCTTCGATCTCGATGGAATCGTCCTTTACCGCCAGGACCTTTCCGGTAATTCTCTTTTTCTTCAAAGTCACCTTCTGAAGCTTGCCGTTCTTCAAAGACAGGTCCGCCAGATTATCGGCAAACTCCTCCGGCTGCCCCAGAGAGGCTTCCATGGGGAACGTTCTCTCGATTGTGCCCAGATGTACGGAAAAGGTCTCCCCCTCGCCGCGTGTCAGCCAGACATTCTTATAGGTGACGGAATCACTCACCGTTTCCCTGACCGCGATCATCTCACCGTCTTTTACCAGGACCTTCAGTTCCCAGTCTATGTAGCTGTCGAGGCTGATTCCTTCAAAGCGGAATTTGCCCTCGCTCGTATAAGCGGTCCACGCCGGGGCGCTCCTGATGTTCATCGGAGTACCGTAGAGGAGAACGTCTATTTCCTTTACTCTGCCTTCCTGATCCAGTTCCTTCCGAAGGCTGTCGTAAATAAACCACCAGTTGTCCGATGGAAACGTTTTGCCCTGTTTTTTCTTTCCCACGTGAGCAGCCTCTCCCTGTCCCGGGACCAGTGCCTCCGCCAGTTCCTCCGCCTCCCGGTACGTTAAATATCCCTGTACGTATTCCGGGTCCGAAGGGGTCGTGTCCGGAGATAAGTATCCGTTCACGTAGAGATAATTCAAATACTTCGCATACCAGTTATTCCTGTCCTTCTCCGAAAAATAGTTCTGGCCCTGCTCCTTCAGCAGCTGTTCACAGCTTTCGGCATCCGTCAAAAGAAGGGCGGCTGACTTATAGGCCGCCGCTCTCGATATCCCACCCGGCTTCGTCTCACTGACCAGGATGATGATAATTAAAATGAGAACCAGAAGAGGAATTCCGGCTGCAAATGCGATAAATTTCCTTTTATTCATGCGCTCCTCTTATCTCATATAAGTTTTCTTCTCTTCGTCGATGTGCTTTAAATCCTTGTAGTCGTTTGTATTAAGGGAAAGTTCTTTTTTCCTGAGTGCCCGGTTCACCAGTCCGGATAACATGCTGTAGCCCACCGCAAAGGTCGGTACTGCGATGATCATGCCTACAAACCCGAACAGGCCGCCGAACAGCAGGATGGAAAACAGCACCCAGAAGCTCGGAAGTCCCGTAGACTGTCCTAAAATCTTCGGGCCTAAGATATTGCCGTCAAACTGCTGAAGCAGTACGATAAAAATCAGGAAGTACAGACACTTCATCGGGCTGACCAGGAGAATTAAGAAGGCACTTGGGACGGCTCCGATAAACGGGCCGAAAAACGGGATCACATTGGTCACACCCACGATCACGCTGACAAGCAGAACGTACGGCATCTTCATCCAGTTTAAGCATACGAAACAGATGATACCGATAATCAGGGAATCCAACAGCTTGCCCGTGATAAATCCGCCGAACACCCGGTGGACAAAACGGAGCTCTTCGATAAACTGATTCGCCATCCGCAGAGGCAGCACGCTGTAGATGATCTTCTTTCCCTGTGCGGAAAGAGTCTCTTTGATGTTTAATAAGTACACCATAACGATGACGCCGATCAGGATGTTCTTAAGCGCCAGCACAACGCTCAAAAGGCCGCTGGACAGGCCGCTTATCACCGTCGACACGTTCGGTACCAGGGAGGTGGTCAGCCAGGTTTCCAGTTGATTGGTCACCTCGTCGTACATCGGGATTACCTTTTGTTCCAGGGACGGATTATCCTCCAGAAGCTTCTGAAGCCAGAGCGCCAGGTTGTTGATGTTCTCCCCCAGTCCCTCCTGCAGCGTCATAATGCTCGTGTAGATCTGCGGAATCACCATCCAGAACAGTCCCGCAACAATCACAAAAAGGACGATCAGGCTCACAGCCGTCGCTCCGGCCTTCGATAACCCCCTGACTGTCTTTTCCTTTTTTACGCCCTTCGCAATCCATCCTTCAAGAAGGCTTCTCGTCCTGTTGTAAATCGGGAGAAGCAGATATGCCAGGACAGCTCCATAGATCACCGGCATCAATATGCCGATAAATGCCCTCACCCCAGCCTTCATCACCTGAAATCTCGTAAGAAAAAAAGCAAACGCGATACTCAGCGCGATCACCGCCAGCGCGGTCACTCCCCAGCATATATAATTCCTGAATTTCGTTTCCTTCATATTATTCTCCTGTATTTTAAGATACGGGCTTTGCCCTATGTATACATTATCATACTTTTGTAAAAAGTTAAAGCAGCGATTTCTCGCTGCTTTTTTCTTTTGTAACCCCAAAATGCCGGTTCTTACTGTTTGACGCCTAGCCTTGCTAGGTGGGCGACCTCACTTAAGCTTCTGCCTTCCACTCAATATAGGAGGCCTGACATCCGCTTAAAAATATTGGAATCCCGAATGTCAAAATGTAGGTTCAAAGTAGGTAAGAGTGTCGAACATTCCAGGAATTACAATTCATCTTATTTTTATAGCATTAGTATACACCACTTTACTCAATTTTTCAAGTTCCTTTTCCTGTCAGTTTTAATTATGAAGACGACGCGCCCGGCGGACATGCTCTCAGCCCTGTCCTGCGGCGGCTGTTCGTTCCTCAGGCGCTTAAATGGTGCGCCCTGTCCAGCAGGCTGCCATGCTCAATATAAGGGTCCAGACGCTCCAGCAGACGTTCGCAGCATTCCTCGTGAATCACCAGCTCCACCGCCTGGGCCGCCTTTACGGACAGCACCGACAGCAGCGATTTCGCATCCACCACCGTGCTCCCGCAGACCAGTTCCATCTTATGACGGCTGCTGCCGGTTATTTTTACAAATTCCAGGATCGAATCAATTCCCCAGAATCCGACTTTTACTCTTTTCATCGTTGGTATTCCTCCAAATACTGTACTGGTGCCAGCTACGCCATTAAAAGGCCGCTCTCCATATCGTAGAGCTGATAAACTTTGTATTCCCTGTCAAATATATATCCCAGCTTCTCCGCCAGCCCGACTGACTGTAAGCTGATCGCATCCCAGCTCGGATAGATCCCCTGCTCCAGACACGTGAGGATGAACCGGGCGCTGCACGCCAGGGCCAGCCCCTTCCGCTGGTATTCCTTCCGGGTCTCAACCTGTATCTCAAACATTCCCTGACTGATTCCATAGGCGGAACAGCCGGAAACGATCTTTCTGCCATCCATGGCCACAAAGCCGAGGCCATTCTGTTCAAATTCCTCCGGAGTTTCGAAATTGGAGCAGAAATCACGGCTCCATTCCTCCTTAAGCGCCGTCTGGTACAGTCTCTTATCGATTTTCTTTAATCGAATTCCTGCGGGCAGGTTCCCGCAGTAAGACTCCAGTGCCTCCTCCGAAAAATGGTTCCTGTCCCTTCTCATGGAATACCGGGATAAAACCCTGTATTCTCCCAGGAAGGATTCCTCCAGCCATTCGGCCCATCTCTCATCGGATGGGGTGATGTAATCCTGGCCGCATTCTCTGTAAAGCTGTGCTTTCAGCTCCATGGCCTGTTCACCCTTTGGGCATATGCCAAACAGGTATGCGAAATCACCCAGATGTATCAGGCAGTACGATGGATTCGTCAGCTCCGGCACCCATACACGGCCCATGTATCCCCGAACCGCTCCATGCACCAGAACGTGATCCGCCTGTCCGCAAAGCGGTCTGATTATCTGTCTCTTTTCTTTTCCCAGTTCAATCATAATGCGTCTCCTCCTTAAGGCGTTCCTCTTCGCCGTCAGCCAAAACTATTCCTTAAGCGCCATAATACTGTGTATCATATCACACTATAAGAGATTCTGCAAATCAAAAACTGTCTCCGCCAGAAAATCTGCCTGCGCGCCGGTCAGCTCCTCCCGGTCTCCATAACCGTAGAGAACGCCCACGCTGTCGACTCCGACCTCCCTGGCTCCTAAGATATCGTGTTTCCTGTCACCGATCATGATCACTTTTTCCAGATCGGTAATCCCGTTTTCCGCGAGGACGTACCGGATGACATCCGCTTTCTTCACTCTGGTCTCTCCTAAATCGGCGCCGCCCATAAAGGTGAAATACGAATCCAGTCCGAAATGCTCCATGATCTTTCTGACAAAGACCTCAGGCTTCGAGGAAGCCACAAAAAGCTTTTTCCCGGAGGACGTAAGGGCCTTCAGCATCTCCTCGATCCCCTCGTAGACCTCATTTTCAAAGATTCCCCGGTCGGAAAAATACTCCCGGTAGACACCGATCGCGTTCACCGCATCCTCCTCGCTGAATCCGTAGTATTCGATGAAACTGTCCTTCAGCGGCGGTCCGATAAAGCAGCAGAGCGTATCTAAGTCCTCCACCTCGATGTTATAAGCCTTCAGGGCGTGGCGCACGGATTTGGTGATGCCTTCTTTTGGATCGGTCAGCGTTCCGTCCAGATCAAATAACAGATATTCCTTCTCCATTCTCTCCTCCATGGATAAGAATGCAACGGAGACGGAAGGCAAGCTCCCGTCCCCATATGCATTTTTGAATTAATTCCATTCACAGTTTAAGGTATTATCTCACTTTGTGAATTAGAAGTCAATCATTTCTATTGCAAATTTGTCGTAAAATGGATATATTTAGTACGAATCGCAAAAATATCTACTCCATTTGGAAAGAAGGAATTCTATGATAGAGATCGATCAAAACGGGAAAAAAGATTTTTCATCCATACAGGAAGCGCTGGACTGCCTTGCAAAAACTCCGGATTCCGGAAAAGGAGAAACGCTGTTCCTGCACAGCGGAATCTACCGGGAACAGATTACCGTGCGCATACCGCATCTGACCTTCCTCGGGGAAGAGGACGGCTCCACCGTAATCACCGGCTGCCTCTCTGCCCGCATGGAAGCACCGGAGGGCGGGCCGCTCCGAACGTTCCGCACCTTTACATGCTTCATCGACACCCACGACTTCACCGCACGCAGCATCACCTTTGAAAACAGCGCCGGGAAAGGGACCGAGGCCGGACAGGCCCTGGCCCTCTATGCGGATGGGGACCGCCTCTTCTTCGACTCCTGCCGTTTCCTGGGAAACCAGGATACTCTCTTTACCGCGCCTCTCCCGCCGAGGGAAATTGAGCCGGGAGGATTTACCGGGCCGAAGCAGAATGCCCCCCGCATCAGCGGAAGGCATTATTACCGGAACTGCTACATCGAGGGCGATATCGACTTCATCTTCGGCGGAGCGGCCGCCTATTTTGAAGGCTGTACCCTGTTTTCCAAGTGTACGGACAGCCCGGTAAACAGCTACGTCACCGCGGCCTCCACGCCTGAGGGCCAGGAATTCGGCTATGTTATGAAGGACTGCCGTTTCGAGAGCTGCTGTCCCCCGCACAGCGCCTTCCTGGGGCGGCCCTGGCGTGAATACGCCCAAACGGTTCTCCTGAACTGCTACATGGATTCCCATATCTGCGAAGAGGGATGGGATGACTGGAACAAACCGGAGGCCAGAGAGCACGCGTTTTATGCGGAGTATGAGAGCTTTGGACCGGGCGCCGCCATGGACCGCCGCCCGGAATGGGTCCGCCGCCTGACGAAAGAAGAGGCCGGACGCTTTACAAAGGCCACCGTTCTCTCAGGAAATGACGGCTGGGCTCCGGAATAGGGGCACGCGGAAAGCTTCACCGCTTATCTTCACCGCTTATATGACGGGAGCGCCGATATTCCAGACGGTCTTCCCGCCCTCGCCGAGGTCGATCATCCGGTCCAGAAGCCGCTTCATCAGTTCGTATTTCCGCTCCTGAAGCAGTGGATCATCCCATAAATTATACTTCTCCTCCGGATCGTTCTGGAGATCGTAGAACTCGCCGTAGCTCCTGTTCTGGTAGTAGATCAGTTTATAATGTTCATCCCGTATGGCCCGGATGTCTCTCGCTTCCATGTAGACGTCCGGCCATATTTCTTTGGCGCCGTCCTCGTAAAACTGTGTAAGACTCCGGCCCATCATGGTATCCGGGACAGCGATTCCCGCCGCCGTGAGGCATGTGGCCGCGATTTCGACCGAGCTGATGAAGCTGTCCTCTCTGCGGCCTTTAAAGCCGGAAAACGGAGGCTTTAACAGAAACGGAATCCTCATCAGGGCCTCCGAGCAGTACTGGGCCTTGGTGGCCACACCGAAATCTCCCATAAAGTCCCCGTGGTCCGAGGTAAACAGGATGAGGGTATTATCGTAAAGCCCCTTCTTTTTAAGGAACTCAATCACCTGGCCGATTTTCCGGTCAATCAGAGTCATATTGGCATAGTAGGCCTTCTTCATCAGCCGGATCTCATCCGGGGTGAGCCCATCCGGCGACGTGTGATTCTTTAAATCGAGACTGCCGAATTTCTTAGCGATGTCGAGATAATGGGGCGGCTTATGGAACAGATCGGAAAGCTCCGTTCCTGGCAAATCCAGCTCCATTTCCCCGTAGGCCTCTTCATCCGGAAGCCCAATCCCGTCAAAGGGCATGTGCGGCCCCGGAAATGAAAGGGTCAGGAACCAGGGCCTGTCATCGGGACAGCTCTCCTCCAGCCACTCCCTTCCCCGGTCGCCGATGTAGGCGTCCACGTGGTACTTTTCTTCCCCTGTAAATTCATAGATCCCCTTGTTGTTTATCTCCCTGAAAAGCTGGGATCCCCTGGTGAAACCGCTGTCGGCCAGAAACTCCACATAGCTGGAGACGCGGTCGGAGACCGTCTTGTTGGCCGGAAGGCCGAATTCGCCGTCGGCCAGCTCCTTCGTGATTATCTCCGGAGGAAAATGTTCATCCACAATGTCCTCATAGTCGTATCCCCGCTCAATTTCAGAGCGCCAGAAATGCTGTTTTCCGATGACAGCCGTATAGTAGCCCCCCTCCTGTAAATACTTCATAAATGTGGTCTCCTTTTTGGGAAGGCTGCTGACAAATCCCGGTACGCCGCACTGGGAGGGATAGCGCCCGGTAAAGATGGCTGCCCTCGCCGGAATGCACGACGGGTTTGTGGTATAGGCGCGGGAAAAGCACACGGCTTCTTCCGCCATCCGGTCAAGGGCCGGTGTATGTACCTGGCGGTTCACCCATCCGGCTGCGTCGTAACGCTGCTCATCTGTCATCAGAAATAATAGATTGGGTCTCTCTTTCAAATCGGTTCCTCCTTTATCATCTCCGGGGCCGGAATCTCGTCTGACGGATAGGACAGTGTCACCACGGTTCCCTTTCCCGGAAAGCTGTCAATCACAATGCCATACGCATCTCCATAATAAAGCCTGATTCTGTCGTGGATATTCTTCAGTCCCACATTGCCCCTGCCGGACTCCTCTTCCACCCGTTCTCTCCGCTCCAGGCGGCCGCGGATCTCCGCCAGCCGCTCCGGCTGTATGCCGCCGCCATTGTCCTCCACCGTAACCGTCATGATTCCGTCCTCTTTTTTTACCGTAACCGCGATCCGGCCGCCAGCGCGGCCTCTGCCCAGCCCGTGGGAGATGGAGTTCTCCACAAGCGGCTGCAGGCAGACCTTAACGATGGGCTCTGCAAGCAGCTCCTCCGGAACCCTGGCGGCGAACGCAATCCGCCCGCCGAATCTGGCATTGACGATCGTCATGTAGCTGGAAAGGTTCTCCAGCTCTTCCCTGATGGTGACGAGGACACCGTCCGTATGGGTCGCGTAGCGGAACAGCTTCGATAAGGCCATGATCATCTCCGATACCTGCAAGGCCCCGTAAAGCTCCGCCATGCTCTTGATCATATCCAGGGTGTTGTAGAGGAAATGAGGGTTGATCTGAGCCTGCAGCGCCTTGATGGCCGCCTCCTTTTCCTTCAGTTCCACGGAATACACCCGGTTGACGAGGCGGTCAATCTCCTCTGCCATGCCGTTAAACGCGTCACAGAGGTCTCCCACCTCATCCCTGGTCTCGACGTGCACGCGGACCGTGTAATCGCCCTCCTTCACCCGGACCAGATTCTTATGGAGCCTGGTCACCGGGCGGACGATGGTCTCCGAGAAAAGGAATGAGGCCGCCAGTATGATGAGCACGGTTATGAAGATCACGGTTCCTGTCATGGTGCTCAGCGCACGGATATTGCTCTCCACGCCCTTCATGTCATCGAAAAATGTGACTCTGATTCCCAGATTTTCGATGCGGTAGTCCCACGAGATGCTCTCCGCCCGCCTCCTCTCCTTCGGCGGCGCCGAGTAGGAGACTGCGGCGGCCCGCAGACGGTTCACCGCTTCCGGCCCGCCGCTCATCGTGTCATAGAGCAGCAGCTGTCCGTCGTCCATGGCGATCTCCGTGTTCAGCACCGTACGCAAATCCTGGAGAAGCAGATCGAACTGGTCCCGGTCAAAGACGATAAAAAGCCAGCCCAGGGTGCCGTTTTTCAAGTCTAAATCATCGATCTGGCGCAGATAGACGTATTTATCCGTGTAACTGTCATTCAGCTCCTCGATTCGCATGAGCCTCTGGTTTTTAAACCGTTTTCCCACCTCCTCCGGCGGTACTGAAAAAAGGATGGTGTCCGCGTAGCCTAAGGAATTCATCACATCCATGGCCGTTCCATCCTGTTTTAAAAATGTAACCTGATCCACGTACGCCATTACCTTGAACAGATCGAGATTCACCCGCACCTTTTTCTCCAGCGCCATGCGGGCGCTGTAGCTGCTCAGCGAATCGGAGGCCCCGCGTATCATGGCCTGGGTATCGCTGTCAAAAAAGAGATTGGAGATGTATTCGATTTTAGTCAAATAGTCCTCCAGCAAAACTGCCGTGTTCCGTTCCGTCAGCTGGTTCTGGGTGAAGGCATCGCTCCTCAGCTTCTCGGAATAGGCGGAGTTAATATAGCAGTAGACAATACAAAGAGGAATGAGGGAGACTGTCAGAAAGCTCAGAAATATTTTTCTGTTCAGACGGCTCTCCAGCCACGTCTTAATGCGCACTCTCTTCACGTTTTTCCTCCTCCCGCCTCATCCTCTCCCTGTATTCCGACGGTTTCTCCCCCGTCATGGAGGCAAACACCCGGCTGAAATACTTTGCTTCCTTGAATCCCACCCGAAGGCTGACGGCGCTGACGGAAAGGCCCGTGTGGCTTAAAAGCTCCTTTGCCTGTCCGATCCGCACCTCCGTCAGATAATCGATGAAATTAACACCCGTCTCATCCTTGAATTTCTTGCTGAAATAGCTGGGATTGATTCCGTATTCGTCCGCCACCCAGGCGAGGCTGATATCAGTGCTGTAATGCTCCCTGATCTCACGCTGGATCCGTTTGACAATTGCCGCCACATCCATGCAGTCCTCTTCCTTTAGACAGGAGGCGGCCTTTACAATATACTCTTCAAACCGGTGGCAGATGGACCGGATGCTGTAGTAATTCCGGATCCGGACAGAGAAATCGTATCCCTCCTCGATCAGTTCCAGATATTCCGTCCGGCTCTGTTCCTTATACCTGTCATTTAACAGCTTGATCACCTCTCCCGACAGAACAAAGTAGAAATTTAAACAGCTGGTTAAGTCGTACCCCTTCTGGATAAAGAGCCCGCAGGCCTGTCTCGTACACTCCCTGATCCGCTCCATGTTGCCGGCCTTTAACACAGCCAGAAAATCCGCGTGAAGATCGGATTCCGACACTGGAAAGGACTCCGTCTTCCCTTCCCTCCCCAGCCGCAGAATGATGGCTTCCCTCGCCTCCGCAAATGCCTCGCCAATCTCCTCCAGCGCCTCATGCGCCTCGCTCAGCCCATACTCATAGCTGTGAAGCAGACTCACAAGCACGCTCTCATCCAGCCGGAAGCCCGCAGGATTCACAATGCCTGTGATCAGGACGCCCCAGGTAAAGCGGTCCAGCGGGCAGAGGTAGATGTCCTTACCGGCAGCGGCCTCCTCCAGACGTCCGCGCATCTCCTCCCTCGTCAGAGCGGATTTTTCCAGACGGCGCATCTGAAACAGTGCCAGTTCAAAGAAGCCGCTCTGCCCCTGTCCGGACACCAGGAGGCTGCGAAGCTGCCGCTTCGTCTCGTCGCCGGGACTTCGCAGGTACTCCGTCAGGATGTTTTCCACCCCCGCCGTAAAACCGTCCCGGGTCTGTTCCTTTCTCTCCTGCTCCTTTTCCAGCGCCGCGACAGCCTTCTCCACGGCTTCGTAGACCGCCGACCGCTCCAGCGGCTTTAATAAATAGGCCATAACCTCCAGCTCAATGGCGCGCCTCGCATAGTCAAATTCGTCGTAACCGGATATGACGATGGTCTTCGGAAGCCTTTCCCCCGCTTCCTCCAGGCGTTTTAGCACATCGAGGCCATCGATCAGCGGCATATTGATATCCGTAATCAATATGTCGGGTCTGGTGTCCAGCAGCGCTTTCAACGTCTCTTCCCCGTTATCACTGATTCCCGTCACCGTCACCTCAAAGGGGCTCTCCTTTAAGACCTGGCTCAGCCACCGGCCCACCCAGAACTCATCATCCGCAATCAGTATCCGATACATGTCCCCGTCCCCCTCTCTTGTGCCATTCTAACATAGATAAAAGGCAGCCGCAAGACTCAGTCCTGCGGCTGCCAGCCTGCATTATTTCAGCTTCAGATTATTCTCCACCTGTGCGTTTAAGTCCTTGACCGCATTGTCCACGGAATCACCGCCCGCCACATTGGCCGTAAAGGTACGGGCGTCCGCCCACGGGCTGACCACCGCGATGTCAAAGGCGGAATCCACCCACGGAACCATGCGGGCCGCGCTCAGACGCTCCGCCGCTGGCTCCACCACATCGTTGTCCGTGCTGGCTCCATCCGTGCGCGGATTGAAGCTGTTCTGGCTTGCCACGTAGGCGTTCATGCTGTCCAGTCCGGTGAAGAATTCCACGAATTTCCGGGCTGCGTCCTTCTTCTCAGAAGAGCTGTTGATGCAGACGCGGACACCGGCATTGATCAGAATCAGGGAATCGTCATCCTCGACCGGAATACCGCCCAGAGTATAGTTCATATTCGGAGCCGCGCTCTCAAGTCCTGCCACGAACCAGCTTCCGCCAGGCATAAAGCCGGCCTCTCCCTTTGCGAATTCTGCAATATCGTCCTGGCCCGCCGCATAGACGAGGGCCTTGCTTCCGTCCAGATAACCTTTGGAGATCAGGTCTTCCACCAGTGCAAATCCCGGCTGCATCACATCACCGAATTTCAGCTCGCCGCTGTTCATTCTGGCGATCTGGTCCATCTTATCGGATGCCTGATAGACCGGGTCCATGCTCTTCGCCAGGGAGAGAATGGCAACGCCCGTACCATCCTTGGCTCCGGCCACGACCGGTGTCTTCCCGGCTTTCTTCAGGATCTCACAATCCTCCAGAAACTCTTTGTAGTTTGCCGGCGCGTGGTCGATGCCCGCTTCCTTCAGCACATCCAGGTTAGAAAACATACCGAATACGGCCACTTCCATGCCGAGACCCGGAATGCTGTCATTGATGGTCAGCAAATCCTTTACGAGGCCGCTGTACTTCTCCACCACAGGCATATCGGACAGATCCTCGGTATAGCCCGCTTCCTGAAGCTGCGGCAGGTAATTGGGGTTGGCAAAGAACACGTCGTCCCCCTGCCCGGAAGCCAGTCTTGCGGTGAGTACATCCTGATAACCGCCCGCGTTGCTGATTCCCTCGTACACCACCTTGATATCCGGATTCTCCTTGTTGAACTGTTCGATCAGTTCCGGAATCGCGCCTTCCTCCGCTCCGGTCTTAAATCCGAACACCTTAAGCTCCACCTGTTCTCCCGTGCTCTCCGCTTCCGCCTTTGTTTCCTCCGCTGCGGCGGTCTCTTCCTTCTTCGCCTCGCTGGTCTGTGCTGCCGTCGTCTCCGGCGCCGCCTTCTGTCCGCATCCGGCCAGAGATCCCATTACCATGGCTGCCGCCATGAACCATGCTGCTGTTCTTCTTTTTCTCATGTTTCTTCCTCCTGTTATTCCTTTATTATGATTTTGTTACTATTGCATTTAACTGATTCACCCCTTCACAGACCCGTTTAACATGCCGGAAATGATCTGCTTCTGCAGTATGAAATAGACGATCATCAGCGGCAGGATCACCAGGGTTGTCGCCGCAAACAGAATATTCCACTGGATGGACAAGTCACCCTTAAAGAAAAATACCGTGAGAGGCAGTGTCCTGGAATTCTGACCCTGCAGAAGAAGCAGGGGATACATAAAGTTGTTCCAGACCCTTAAGGCAATCACGATCAAAAGCGTTACCATGGGCGGCTTAAGCAGCGGATACACGATTCTGATAAAGGTCGTAAAGGGGCTGGCTCCGTCAATATAGGCCGCCTCCTCCAGGGTGACGGGTACGGTATTCACAAAGCCGGAAAAAAAGAACACGCCGTATGCCGCGTTGGCTCCGATAAACGCCAGGATCAATCCGAACAGCGTATTGGCTACGTGAAGCTTCTGCATCCATAAGACGAGAGGCACCATGGCCACCTGCTGCGGCAGCGCCAGACCGATGAGAAACAGCGCGTTCAGTACGAGAAAGAGCTTCTTTCCTCTTCTCGCCCGCATGATGGCATACGCCCCGCAGGCCCCAAAGAACGTGGTGATCAAAGAGCTGAATACCGTCAATACGGAAGAGTTAAGCAGCGCCCTCCAGTATTTCATTCCCTTCGCCGCCGTTATATAGTTTTCAAAGGCGAAGCTGGTCTTCAGGCTTAAGGGCTCGCCAGCCAGCAGCGCCTCATCCTTCAGGGACACGAGAACCATCATGATCACCGGGTAAAACATCAGCACGCAGGCGGCGATCATCAGCAGTTCGAACAGAAAAAGCAATGGTTTCTTTCTGGTTTTCATCAGTAAATCGCCTCCTCTCGTTTTTTCAGAACTCCGATTAAAACCTGCCCGAACAGGACTATCACGATGGTTAAAAGTACGGTCTGAGCCGATGCGTAGCCGTGCAGGCCGCGGTTCATATTGGCGACCACGTACGTTCCCACCGTCTCCGTGGAGTTCAGCGGTCCGCCGCCTGTCATGGCGTAGACAATGTCAAATACCTTTAGGGACTGGGTAAACGCAAGCGTCACATTGATGGTGGTGGCCGGAGCCAGCATCGGCAGGATAATGCTCTTGAATTTCTGCCACGGCCCCGCTCCGTCGATGGCCGCCGCTTCCAGAATGTCCGTCGATATACTCTGTAAGTTGGACATGTAAATGGTGGAAGAATATCCGATCCACATCCACACATGAGCGATCACCACACAGGACAGCGCTGTCTTTCTGTTTCCCAGCCAGGTGATGTCGGTTCCCAGCAGGTGGTTCAGCATACCGTCCGGCATATAGATAAACTGCCAGATAAATGCCACCACCACGGGGGAGAGCATACACGGTGCAAAAAGCAGCATCCGCAGGAAGTTTCTGGACTTGATTTTCGTGTTCAGCGCCATTGCGAACACGATTGCGAACAGATTCTGTAATACTGTCGCTCCCAGTGCGAACAGAAAGGTGTTGACCATGGCCTTCTTAAACACCTTGTCATGAAACGCCACATCGTAATTGTTAAATCCCACCCACTTGAATTTCAGGCTGATTCCATTAAAATTCGTCAGGCTGAAAAACATGCTGGATACCACAGGAATAACAAAAAACAGGATATAGACAGCCAGAATCGGCGCAAGGAGCAATAGGTAAAAGTAAAAGTTACTGTACGTCAGCCGTTTCTTTTTCATGGTTCCACCCCTTCATATTTTCCACATTTTTCCTCTGCTTCATTTCTTTGTAATTTCATTATAGTTGGAAAATGGCCGGGGAAAAACTCCACATTTTTTTGATTCAGGGGGAATTTTTCGCTGGAACGGTTACGGAAACAAAAAAACTCCCTTCACACAACGAGTCCGGCAAGCCGGACTCGTGCGCCGGAGCGCGGTTGCTTCAGCAGCCAAATTTCCTTAGCGCGGAGTGCGCCTCCCCCGGAGGGTTTTGGTTTCATAGGACGAACTTCCCTATGAAACCAAAAAAAGAGCGCTCCCGCGAAAGGAACGCTCCGTTATGAGATATCTCATTAATTTTCCTTAATTTTCACAATTACCTTCTTAATCGGGGCCGGCTCGCCGTCTGCTGCTTTCGGCTTATGGCCATCCCACGGATTAAAGATCATATATTCACCTGCTCCGACAACTACCTTTAATCCAGGATTTGCGTTGTCATATAAAACACAGTCTTTTTCTTCGTTATACGGTACTGTCACATTCAGTGCGTCCACCGGTGCATAGGTCATGGTCTCAGTGCCCGTGATCATGTACTGGATGTCCGTGTAATCATGGTGTGATTCGTACTTCGCCTCTTCCCACGGAATCGTGGTGTATTCGGTTACATTGGCATAAACGTTCCTGCCGTCAATTTCGTATTTCCCCGGTGCCAGGTTCTCTAAATCGGTATTCTGAAGGAAATCAACCGCCTTATCGTATCTGCCTTCAATTCCAAGCCCTCTGTAAAAATCAAGATTCTTTGCTGAGTCAAAAATCATAGTCCTGTTCTCCTTTATGTATAAAATCTCTTAGTTTCCGGCAGAGTTTCTTCCCGCTGCCGTCTAGCTATAGTATACACCTAAAGCAGAATATTCTACAATGTTTTTATTTAAAAAACTCATGATTTTGATGGCGGAACAGATACGTTAAATGGGAATCAAACCAGCTCACAGCTCTGCTTCTGGAACCTCTCCGGTTCATGAAGTATAACGCCCCGTCGGAATAGTCCTCCCCTTCCAGCGCCCGGTTCACGCATTCCTTCGTCTCCTCTGTCACCTTCACGGAATTGATGGAACCGTCTGATACCGGCGAAAACTGAGAAGGCTCATAGACAACGCTTCTTACCGAATCCGGGAACTCCTGGCTCTTCACGCGGTTCAGCACCACATTGGCCACGAGAATCTTTCCCTTCTCGTCACAGACTCCGGCTTCCGCCTGAACGATCCGCAGCAGAACCTGATAATCGTCGTCTGAGACCGCCTTCCGGCTTGCAGCTTTCTTCTCTTCTTCCCTGCGTCTTTCTTCTTCCAAAGCTTTCTGGCGGGCATTTTCTTCTGCCTCCAGCGCCTTTATTTTAGCATCCATGACAATCTGTTCATTGATACGTTCGAGCTCTTCTTTCGATTCCTGTTGGATCTCCTGTTTCTGCTGTACTTCTTTTTCCAATAGATTACCGGCTAACAGTTGTCCCTGCTTCTTTATTTCGGTAAGTTGGACTTGTACTTTTGCTTCCGTAACAGGTTCCTCTTCTTCTGCATCTTCCTCTTCTGCCGCCGTCTCCTGCCCCGGAGTTTCCGCAAACGCCGTCAGGGCGTTCTTTCCTCCGCTGCCGAAACCGGTCGAGGTAAATGCCACAACGGTGATCACCGCAGCGCCTGCCATAAAGACAGCCGACGATCGATACATCCTTTTTGTGGCCTTCACCGCCAGTCCCCGAAAGAACTGACAGATATGCTGAAGAATTGAGCGCAATGTCAGCATACATACTCCTCTTTCTTTTCTCTCATACATCTAAGCCGCAGACTTTTGCAGCCGTTTCCGGGTGACGAGCGTATTATAGAGGAGTCTTGTCAACAAAGTCAATACTTATTTAACATCTTTGTGATATTTTCCTTGACCATTTTCTGGTCTTTTTATATTTTTTGTATATATATTACATTTATCAGCTTGTTTCAAGCTATGTTTTTATCTATATTTATTATTCATTCTTTACAAATCTGTTACATTTCTGTTACTTATTTAAAGTTGCAAATTTTGTGTTTTTTTGCGTTTCTATTTTATGTAAACTATTCAAACGTCAGGGAAGCAAATTTTCCCCGGATGAAGGTCACCAGGGTTTGTGGGGAAATCAGGATCTGCTGGCCTCTTAATCCGGCGCTTATGGCGATCTCATCATACAAAACAGCACTTTCTTCGACAAAAGTGGGGAATTGCTTCTTCATCCCGATGGGAGAGCATCCCCCTCTGATGTATCCCGTAACGGCCAGAAGGTCCTTCATGTGGATCATTTCCACCTTCTTATCGCCTGCCGCCCTGGCCGTCTTCTTTAAATCCAGCTCCGCATCCACAGGGATGCAGCAGACCAGATAGCCCATCTTCTCCCCTTTCAGCACCAGCGTCTTAAACACACTTCCGTGATCCACTCCCATCATGTCCGCGGCGTGGCTTCCCGATAAGTCATCCTCATCCACCTCGTACTCTTTTGTTCTGTATTCAATTTTTGCCTTGTCCAGCATACGCATGGCGTTCGTCTTCACCATCTGATTCACTCCTTTCTGAATTTCCGGCATGTCCGGAAAGCTTCTTCAGCTGATCGCCGGCGATACGGTAAACCGTCCAGTCGTCCATGGGAACGGCTCCCATGGCCCGGTAGAAATCAATGCTCGGTTTATTCCAGTCGAGGCACCACCACTCCAGGCGTCCGCAGCCCCGCTCCACAGCGATTTCTGCCAGGCGCTTCAAAAACGCGGTTCCGCAGCCCTTTCCCCGGTATTCCGGTCTGACGTAAAGGTCCTCCAGGTAAATTCCGGCTCTGCCCAGAAATGTGGAAAAGTTATGGAAAAACAGGGCAAATCCCACCGGTTCTCCACCCTCCCTCCCAATCAGCACCTCAGCCTTTTTCTTTTCAAAAATCCATTCCCGCAGCAGCTCCTCTGTCGCCTCCACCTCGGAAAGCATTCCCTCATAATCGGCAAGTTCCTTTATAAATCGCAGGATCAGCCCTGTGTCTTCCTCCGCGGCAAATTGAATTGTCATACGGCATGTCCTCCCTTTCGACAGTTTCTGATGTGTTTCTTCTATATAATATAGCACTGCCTGCGCGCCGTGTATAGGAAAAATTATTTCAGCCCGCTTTGTGATGAGCAGCGCGCTCCGCAGGTTCTGCCTGCAGGCAGCAAATCATGAAAGAGAAGCCCGGATATGCCAGAATGCTGTCTCTGGTATATCCGGGCTCCTCCGGCTTCCGTTTTCGGGACGGTACCCTACTTCTGATTTATATATGGAATCAATCCCCCTGCAGAAATAATCTTCTGCATAAACGGCGGGAATGCCTGGCCCTCATAGGACTGTCCCGTCGTCTTATTCGTAATGATGCCGCTGTCAAAATCGACTTCCACCTCGTCACCCGCAGTGATGGCCTTAGCAGCCTCCGGGCATTCGATGATCGGCAGGCCGATGTTGATAGCGTTGCGGTAAAAAATTCTTGCAAAAGTCTCCGCTATGACACAGCTGACCCCCGCGCACTTGATTACGAGCGGCGCATGCTCTCTGGAGGAGCCGCAGCCAAAATTCTTATTCGCTACGATAATATCGCCTTTTTTTACATTTTTCACAAAATCGCTGTCGATATCTTCCATACAGTGTTTGGCAAGCTCATATCCATCTGTAATATTTAAATATCTGGCCGGAATGATGACATCCGTGTCCACATTGTCCCCATATTTAAAAACGGAACCTGTCGCTTTCATTAATCTGTCCTCCTTTTTCCTTATAAGCCGAGTTCTTCCGGCGCTGAAATCTTTCCAGTGATGGCGCTGGCCGCCGCGATCGCCGGGCTTGCCAGATACACTTCAGAATCCACATGGCCCATACGGCCTACAAAGTTCCTGTTCGTTGTGGAGATACAGCGTTCTCCTGCTGCCAGAATTCCCATGTAACCACCCAGACACGGTCCGCAGGTCGGTGTGCTCACGATCGCTCCCGCCTCGATAAAGATCTCCAGAAGTCCCTCTCTCATGGCCTGCAGGTAGATCTCCTGTGTTGCAGGAATTACGATACAGCGGACATTTTTCGCCACTTTTCTGCCCTTCATCACCTTTGCAGCGATTCTCATATCGTCGATTCGCCCATTGGTACAGGAACCGATCACCGACTGATCCACCGTGATATCACCGAAGGAACCGATGGTCTTTGTATTCTCCGGAAGGTGCGGGAACGCCACTGTCGGTTTCAGTTCCGATAAATCGATGGTGTAGACCTCGTCATACTCTGCATCGGGATCGGCCTCATACACGGTGAACTCCCGTTTGGAGTGCTCCTTCATGTACTGAACCGCCAGGTCGTCCACAGGGAAAATCCCGTTCTTTCCGCCCGCCTCGATGGCCATGTTACAGATGGTAAAGCGGTCATCCATGGTTAAGTTCTTAATTCCCTCGCCGGTGAATTCCATGGATTTATAGAGAGCGCCATCCACGCCGATCATGCCGATAATATGTAAAATGACGTCTTTTCCGCTGACCCAGCCGCCAGGTTTGCCAACCAGCTCGAATTTCAGCGCGGACGGTACCTTAAACCATGCTTTTCCCGTCACCATACCGGCCGCCATATCCGTACTTCCCACACCGGTGGAAAATGCACCGAGAGCGCCGTATGTACACGTATGTGAGTCGGCGCCGATCACTGCATCACCAGCTACCACAAGTCCTTTTTCCGGGAGCAGCGCGTGCTCGATTCCCATCTGTCCCACGTCAAAGTAATTGCTGATCTCATGTCTGCATGCGAAGTCACGGCAGCACTTGCAGTTTTCTGCTGATTTAATATCCTTGTTCGGGATAAAATGGTCCATAACCAGAGCGATCTTATCCTTGTCGAAAACTGTCTCTGTGTCGAATTTTTTCATCTCGTTGATAGCCACCGGAGAGGTGATATCATTCCCCAATACGAGATCCAAATCCGCCTCAATCAACTGTCCGGCCTTCACGTCCGAAAGCCCCGCATGAGCCGCTAAAATTTTCTGGGTCATTGTCATTCCCATAATCTATATCCTCCTTCAAACCCTGTTCTCATTTTCTGCTTTACATTCTAACATACTTATTGATATAATAGAAATACATAATATGAATACTTAATATAATAGTCAGTTATACCATTCCGGCTGGCTCTCTGCCCTGTGCGGCGCGCTCTGGTCCGTCCCCGTCCAGCCGGTCTGCCCGACCGTTCCTGTGACTTTGCAGGGTATTAGCGGTTCTTAACGCGCAGAATTTTTCGTTCAGGGGAAATGCCCACCTGTCTGAGCGCAGCGAGTTTGGGCATTTTCTCTGGTTTTTAGAAAAATCCTGCACGTTTAGAACCGCTTATACCCGAAACCGGAACTGGAACGGTCGGGCAGACCGGCTGGACGGGGACGGACCAGAGCGCGCCGCACAGGGCAGAGAGCCAACCGGAACGGATACCAGGAAAAGAGGCATATATGGAACAAAACCTTTCGCAATATAAGATTTTCTACGAAGTGGCAAAGGCCGGAAACATCTCCAAGGCCGCCAAGGAGCTTTACATCAGTCAGCCCGCCATCAGTAAATCTATCAGCAAGCTGGAGGACAGTTTAGGTGTCTCCCTCTTCACCCGGAATTCCAGAGGCGTTCAGCTGACCAGCGAGGGTGAACTGCTCTTTCACCATACGGAATCCGCCTTCGAGGCACTGAGCCGCGGGGAAAATGAGCTGAAGCGGATCAAGGACTTTAATATCGGCCATCTGCGCATCGGAGTGAGCAACACACTCTGTAAATATATCCTGCTCCCTTACTTAAAGGGCTTCATCGAAAAGTATCCGCATGTGAAGATCACCATCGAGAGCCAGTCCACCACCCACACCATCGCCATGCTGGAACAGCAGCACATCGATCTGGGGCTTATCGCCGAACCGTCCAGCAGGAAACCGCTGATCTTTGTCCCGGTGATGAACATTCAGGATATCTTCGTATCCACAAAGCCGTATCTGGACAACTTATACCTGCGGGAAGGCCGAAATACAGATATCTTCCAGACCGGCAACATCCTGCTTCTGGACCGGAACAACATGACAAGAAAATACATCGACGAGTACTTAAGCGAGCATCAGATCGTCCCCGGCCAGGTGCTGGAGGTAAACACCATGGATATTCTGATCGAGTTCGCCAAGATTGGCCTCGGAATCGGCTGTGTGATCCGGGAGTTCGTTCAGGAAGAGCTGGACAAAAAGACACTGGTCACGATTCCCATGAAATGGCCGATCAAAAAGCGTACCATCGGCTTCGCCTATAATCCAGGGGGGACTTCCAGAGCGTTAGAGGATTTCTTATCCTTCTGTGACAGTTTTCCGATCTCGTAACCGGATATCGCGAAAACTGGATATTGCGAAAATTGGATATTGCGATACCGGCATAATTCGGACCGCATGGAGACAGCAGTTATCTGTTGTCCCAGGCGGTCCCTTCTTATTTCTCTATTTCTCTTTTTCTCTATTTTCTCTTTTTTCACATTTTTATACTCAGTTCAGCTTTCTCTTATACTCCATCCCCCAATCAACCATCGCATCCAGAATGGGCTTTAAACTGCAGCCTGTATCTGTAAGTGTATACTCCACTCTGGGAGGCACCTCCGCGTAGACCTTTCTGTTCACCAGTCCATCCGCCTCCATCTCCCGCAGATTGGAGGTCAGCACCTTCTGGGAAATAGAACCGATGGATTTCTTCAGTTCCCCAAAACGCTTCGTACCGTCTAACAAATCCCGGATAATCAGCACTTTCCATCTGTCGCTGATCAGCATCAGCGTCGTCTCAACCGGACATGCCGGCAATATCTTTTCCATTGCTTCCTCCATTTCCTGTTTTGTCTGGTTTCTCATTCATAGTTTCTTTTAGGTACCTATAGCACAAAAAAGTGCTTACTTTACATTTTTGCTGTACAGCCCTATTATAATTCTATAAACACCAAAAAACAAGTCCAATTACATTTTAAGGAGGATCTTATCAATGAAATCTATGAAAATGGCGGTAGTATGTGCAAACGGAAAAGCAGGAAGGCTGATTGTTGAAAAAGCGGTGGAACGCGGGATCGAGGTCACCGCAGTTGTCCGAGGGGAAAACAGAAGCTCGGCCCAAAACGTTATCAAGAAGGACTTATTCTCCCTGGTTCCGGAAGATCTGGCGGGCTTCGATGCGGTTATTGACGCCTTCGGCGCATGGACTCCGGAAACACTGCCGCAGCACAGCTCGTCCTTAAAGCATCTATGTGATCTTTTGAGCGGTACCGGGACCCGCCTGCTGGTCGTCGGCGGAGCCGGCAGCCTCTACGTCAACCCCGATCATACGGCGCAAGTCATGGATGGACCCGACTTTCCCGAGGCCTTCGTACCTCTGGCAGGCAGCATGGGGCAGGCCCTCGATGAACTCCGGAAACGCAAGGATGTCAGATGGACCTATTTGAGTCCTGCCTGTGACTTCCGCGCGGACGGCGGGGAGACTGGAAAATATCTGTTTGGCGGGGAAGAACTTTTCCTGAATGCGAAGGGAGAAAGCGTGATCAGCTACGCGGACTATGCTTCCGCCATGATCGAAGAGGCCATAAACGGAAGCCATATCAGAGAACGGATCTCTGTGATAGAAGCATAGCCCGGCCCCATTCCCTCTTACCGTCTGCGGTTCGCTCTATTTCTCTGCCTGCTTTCCGCCGAAATAGTCTTCGGCCAGAATCCCGTATTCAGAGAAATCACAGATTCCCTGGTTATTGATATCCGCCTGCCTCATAGTCCCTTCATACTTCATTCCGCACTTTTTCATCACGCGGCCCGAATTGGGATTATGAGGATCGTGGCGGGACTCTACCCGGTTCATTCCGGCTTCCTCGAAGAAAAATCGGATCAGGGCGGCCAGCGCCTCCGATGTGATCCCCTGCTGCCACCATTTTTTCCCGATGCAGTAGCCGATGTGCACCATTGCGATCTCATCTCTGCCATGGACTGCGCCGATGCTTCCGACCGGCTCACCGATGTCCCTGGGCACAATCGCCCACTGGTAAACTGCGTTGTCATCATATTGGGACACCCAGCTTTCCAGCACCATTCTTGAAACCTCCACCGATGTGTGAGCCGGCCATGTCAGATACTTCGTTACCTCCGGGTCATTGGCCCAGTTGCGGAACATTGCATCCGCGTCATCCATTGTAAACCGTCTTAATATCAGCCTCTCTGTCTCTACTCTCTTCGTTCCCAAATGTTTCATCACACAGCCTCCTTAGATATACTTACGATTCGCCATACAAGAGAGTCCGGCGAGCCGGACTCTCGCGCCGGAGCGCGGTCGCTTCAGCGGCCATATTTCTTTAGCGCGGAGTGCGCATCCCCCGGAGGGTTTTTATTTCATAGGACGAACTTTCCTGTGAAATAAAAAAAGGCGGGAGATGGCAGTTACCTTCCATCTCCCGCGTATTCTAATTAGTTATCGATCAGCTTGCCGCCGTCATTCCAGCTGTAAAGCTTTCTCAGTTCAGCACCAACCTTCTCAGCCGGATGCTCCGCTTCTTTTCTTCTCATCGCGTTGAAGTGAGAACAGCCCACCTGGTTCTCAAGCAGCCAGTCCTTAGCAAAGGAACCATCCTGGATATCTGTCAGGATCTGCTTCATCGCCTTCTTAGTCTCGTCTGTTACGATCTTCGGTCCGGTGATGTAATCGCCGTACTCAGCCGTATTGGAGATGGAATATCTCATTCCAGCGAATCCGCTCTCAAAGATTAAGTCTACGATCAGCTTCATCTCATGGATACACTCGAAATAAGCGTTCTCAGGCGCATATCCAGCCTCTACCAGAGTCTCGAAGCCAGCCTTCATCAGTGCGCATACACCGCCGCATAATACAGCCTGCTCGCCGAAAAGATCTGTCTCTGTCTCTACCTTAAAGGTTGTCTCTAAAACGCCTGCTCTTGCTCCGCCTAATGCCAGCGCGTAAGCCAGTGCCATATCTTTTGCCTTGCCTGTATAATCCTGATGAACCGCTACGAGACACGGTGTTCCTCTGCCAACCACATACTCATTTCTTACGGTGTGGCCAGGTGCCTTCGGAGCGATCATGGTAACATCTACATTCTTCGGAGGTACGATCTGTCCGAAATGGATCGCGAAGCCGTGTGCAAACATCAGCATGTTGCCCTCTTCCAGATTCGGTTCTACAGATTCCTTGTACATGGCTGCCTGCTTCTCATCATTGATTAAGATCATGATGATATCGGCTTTCTTTGCTGCCTCTGCTGCTGTATAAACGGTTAAGCCCTGTGCCTCTGCCTTTGCCCATGACTTGCTGCCCTCATAAAGTCCTACAATTACGTCACAGCCGGATTCCTTTAAATTCAATGCGTGTGCATGTCCCTGGCTGCCGTATCCGATGACTGCAATGGTCTTTCCCTCTAATAAGGATAAGTTACAGTCTTCCTGATAATAAATCTTTGCCATCTTTTTATTTCCTCCTCATATATGTATTCATATTATTATTGTTAAAGGAACTATGCCGACGACTCTCTGTCCGCCTTTGGCAATACCTCTAGCTAACTTCATAAAACTATGGTAAGTAACGGACGTCATCAGACCCTCTTGAGAGTCCCGTAAGACCGGTTCTCGCCAGCTCCAGTATCTCATAGTCTTCCAACAGATTGATGAGCGCGTCCAGCTTTGACTGGTCGCCCGTCAGCATAACTGTCAGAGAATCTTTGCCGACATCGACGATGGTGGCACGGAAAATATCCGCGATAGCGCTGACCGCCTGCCTTTCACTGGCATTGGCCCGGACCTTGACTAAGATCAGCTCCCTGTATACGGAATGACCCGGCTTCAATTCCTTAATGTCGCGCACATCCTCCAGCTTGCGAAGCTGTTTCTCGATCTGGTCCAAAATTTCCTGGTCTCCAATGGAAACCACTGTCATTCTGGAATATCTCTCATCCGCGGTGACACCCACGGTAAGACTTTCAATGTTGTAGCCACGGCGGCTGAACAGCCCTGCCACACGGCTCAAAACACCGGAAGTATTGTCAACCAGCAACGATAATACGATTCTTTCCATTCATATCCCCGCCTTTTTGTATAGTAATTTTAATGATAACAACCTTGCTTCTATTTGTCAACTACATAAAAGTAATGTGTATTATAAATTCAGGTTATACTTCCGTTTTATGACTGAGGGAATATGGTGAGCCGCAGAAAAGTCCGGCCCCTCGTTCGCGCCAAATGCAGGCGCGTTCGCCAGGTCCGGACTATCTTGCAGGAACCATTGATCCACTTTTTACTTCTGAAGCTCTGCCACCTGCTTTACCACACTGCTGGCGCCTACGCGGCTGCAGCCCGCTTCCACATAATTCTTTAAGTCTTCCAGCGTTCTGACGCCGCCGGCGGCCTTGATTTTAACATTCTCCCCGATATTTGCCTTAAACAGCCCGATATCGGAGAGCAGGGCGCCTGCGGTTCCGAATCCGGTGGAGGTTTTGATAAAATCCGCCCCCGCATTGGTCACCGCGCGGCACATGGCAGTCTTTTCTTCCTCCGTGAGATAACACGTCTCGATGATAACCTTTAAAATACGGTCGCCTGTGGCCTCCTTCAAGGCTCTGATCTCGTCCTCAACCTTCTGATACTCTCCGTTCTTCACATCGGTCAAATTGATCACCATATCGATCTCATCCGCACCGTCCGCCAGAGCCTCTCTCACTTCACAGACCTTGGCTGCTGTCACGCTGTATCCCAGCGGGAAGCCGACAACCGTACAAATCGTCAGGTCCGGATACGTCTCACGGATTCTCTTAATATAGCAGGGCGGCACACAGACGGATGCCGTCTGGTATTCGGCCGCCTCGTCACACAGTCTGCATATCTCCTCCCATGAAGCACAGGCCTTTAACAGGGTATGGTCCACGCAATGAAGCATCTCAGCATATGTCATAGTTATTCTATCCTCTCTCTCTAATATCGTTCCACGCCGTCTTTTGTGATTCTCGCATAGATCAGTTTTTCCGCTTCCGGCTGCTCTTTTCCGATCACGACCGCCTCTTTTAACAAGCTGATGGCTCCCGATAAGAGGCTTACCGCCGAGGTATACAGCGTGGCGATCGTCTGTCCGTTTTCCACACGGTCACCGATCTTCGCATTCAGAATAATGCCTGCACCGTAATCGATGGAGTCTTCCTTCTTTCTTCTGCCGGCCCCCAGCTCCACGGCCGCCATCCCGATCTTCTCCGTATCCATGGCGGTAATATAGCCGCTTTTTTCTGCTTTCAGTTCATATTCCACCGGCGAGACAGTAAATTTCTCAGGCTTTCTCACATAGGAAGCGTCTCCGCCCTGAGCCTCCACCATCTGACAGAATTTCTCGAATGCCTTTCCGGACTTAATCGCCTCTTTCGCCATGGCGGTGCACGCTTCCATGGTTCCCATCTCGGCCAGATACAGCATGTTGGACGACAGGGCGAGACAGATCTGCGTGAAGTCCTCAGGGCCATGGCCCTTCAGTGTGGCAACCGCCTCCATGACCTCCAGGGCATTTCCGATATTTCTGCCCAGAGGACGGTCCATATCGGTGACCAGGGCGACGACTTCCCGTCCCACGTTCGTGCCGATATCCACCATCTCCCTGGCCAGCGCGATGGAATCGTCCAGCGTCTTCATAAATGCGCCGCTTCCCGTCTTCACATCCAGAAGAATGCGGTCGGAACCGGAGGCGATCTTCTTGGACATGATGCTGGCCGCGATCAGGGAAATATTATCCACCGTGGCAGTTACGTCCCGGAGCGCATACAGCTTCTTATCCGCCGGCGCCAGGTTCCCCGTCTGCCCGGCCACGGCGATACCGATCTCTTTCACCATATCGAAGAATTTCGACTGGTCCAGAGACGTTGAGAGGCCCGGTATGGCCTCTAGCTTATCCAGAGTACCGCCCGTGTGTCCCAGTCCTCTGCCGGAAAGCTTCGCCACAGGAACGCCGCAGGCAGCAGCCACAGGCCCGATCACCATGGTGGTCTTGTCTCCCACGCCGCCGGTGGAGTGTTTATCCACCTTGATTCCGGGAATGGGCGACAGATCGATCTCATCGCCGGATGCCGCCATACAGCCCGTCAAAAAAGCGGTCTCATGCTCGTTCATCCCCTGAAAATAGATGGCCATCAGCAGGGCGGACGCCTGGTAATCCGGTATCTCTCCCTTTGTATACCCATTTACGAAGTACCCGATCTCCTCGTCGGTCAGGACTCCTCCATCCCGTTTCTTCATAATAACATCATACATTCTCATGATTCTTCGCTCCCTTCCGCCATACAGTGTCTCCGGAACGCCCGGGGGAGAAGCTCCCTTAACGTACACTCCTCCCAATGGGTGCGGTCTGCCGCAACGATAATCCGGAACGAATCCAGATCGCAGAACTGCGCCATTACCTGGCGGCAGATTCCGCATGGATAGCAGAGGCTTTCCACGTCCCTGTCACTGGGACCGCCCACTATGGCGATCGCCTTAAAATTTCGTTCTCCCTCGCTGACCGCTTTGAAAAATGCGGTGCGCTCCGCACAGTTGCTGGCCGTCAGACCGCTGCACTCGATATTGCAGCCTCGGTAGACCGCTCCCTCTGCCGTCATAAGCGCCGCTCCCACGGCAAATCCGGAAAAGGGGGAGAAGGACTGTTTTCTGGCCTCCGCCGCCTCTTCTATCAGCATCTGCGTGATTTTTTCATCCATTTCTACAGTACCTCCACCGGATCATCGGTCCGTTTCTGCCATACGCGGAGCCTGTTTTCCAAATCGGCCCTCACATCGGCAAAGGCCGGATCTTCATACAGATTATGTAACTCGAACGGGTCTGTCCTCAGATTGTAGAGTTCCGCAATGCTTTCCTTATTGGCGATGAGCTTGTAATCGCCGTGAACCAGCATTCTGCTGTTGATATCTTCTCCGTACCCGT
Source organism: Hungatella sp. L36 (assembly GCF_014288035.1). Taxonomy (NCBI): domain Bacteria; kingdom Bacillati; phylum Bacillota; class Clostridia; order Lachnospirales; family Lachnospiraceae; genus Hungatella; species Hungatella sp. L36. Next base: position 241,413 of record NZ_JACOPC010000006.1, read on the forward strand.
GGCCAAAGGTCTCTGCCATCAGGTCGTCATCCCACTGGTCCGTCTTTCCGGTAAGCAGAGGCAGAAGGCTTCTGCCGTGGACTTTATTCTTTGTAAAGGCGGTTCCTGCCGCATCGAGAATTGTAACCGGATAATCGACGGTGCTGATCAGTTCATCCCGAACCTGGCCTGCCGGAATCACGCCGTCCCATTTGACCGCACAGGGGATTCTCATGACTTCCTCGGACATATAGGAGCCCTTGTCAAAGTGGCCGCCCTGGCTGGCCAGCGCATCGCCGTGATCCGTTGTCCAGATAATCATCGTATTCTTATCCAGGCCCAGCTCCTTTAACTTGTCGACGATCATTCCGCCTGCCGCATCCAGCATGGTGATGTGTGCAAACGCATGTCGGATAATCTCCGTCCATTCATCCCAGTTTACGGCGCTTGGAATGATTAACTGGTCATCTTTTCCGAATGGTGAACTTCTCTCCCGGTAATATGCGCCCGGTTTTCCCTGAAGGCGGTTCCGGTAGCTGCCGTACTCAGGCAGAACGAAGTCTTCCTTCGGATACAGATCGAGGAATTCCTGCGTCGGGAAATGAGGCTGGTGAGGTCCCCAGAAATCCACTCGTAAGGAAAATGGCTGGTCACTCTCCGACTTTGCCAGCTTTTCCAGCTGCTCGCAGGCCAGCGTGGCCAGGAAGAAGGACTCATGGGTTTCCTTTGGAGTGAGTGTGCTTCCCACTGCGTGCTCGCCGCACCAGTTGGCCTTGCACTGGTAATCCACATCATCTGCGCATTCCGCCCAGTCGCCGCGGCTGCTGATCTCAGGAATGTCGAAGTAACGGTCGATGTGATGGAGCGCCTGCGGTAAGTTGTACCGCTTTAAATATTCCTTATACTCCGGCTGAATATAAGGGTTGCTGTAATCGGTTCTGGAGAATCCGCTGCAGTGATGTTCATTCGCCGCGCCCGGACCAGCATGCCATTTGCCGAAATAGTAATTGTCGTATCCCGCTTCCGCCAGCGTATCGAGATAAACCTCGTGATCGTATGGCGGGTCCGTATAGTTGTGATACTGCTTGTGGGTATGGGCAAACAGGCCGGTCAGCATGGTACGCCTCGTCGGGCCGCACAGCGGTGTCGCACAGTAGGAATGAGTGAAACAGGCGCCCTCGGCAGCCAGCTTCATGAAGTTCGGACGCATCGGTACCGGACCGTTTTCCCATTCCCAATGGTAATATGCCTGATGGTCATTCTGTATAAATATGATATTGGGTTTTTGTGACATTTTAACATATTCTCCTTGTCTTTTTGATAACTTTTCTTGAAATTGGGTTAAAAAAATACGCGGTCAGCGTTTGTCTGATGACCGCGCCGTATTCGGCAGCCCGCGCTTTGTGACCGCGGGCTGCCAGGCAGCTACCGCTGCTGGACGAACTTGGTGTATGGCTTGCCGCTGGCGGCGATTCCCACCGCGCTGCTGTTCTTCTTTAAGCTGACGGCAAGAACCAAAAGGCTGGCCAGATACGGAATCATCTGGATAAACTCACTGGGCACCGGATTTCCCGGGATTGTCTGCACGTAGAGCTGTATCGCGCTGAACAGTCCGAAGAACATGGACGAGGCAAAGGCCCCGATCGGCGACCAGCGTCCCATGGTAACGGCTCCCAGAGCCAGATAACCACGGCCTGCCACCATTCCCTCCTGGAATAAGTTCATCTGTCCGAGTGAGAGAAACGCGCCTCCCAGCCCGCCCAGCACACCGGACAGGATCACGGAGAAATACCGGATCTTGTGAACGGATAAGCCGGCCGTCTCGGCTGCCTTCGGGTTCTCACCCACGGTGATGATCCGAAGTCCGAGGGGGGTGTATTTAAACATACAGTGAATCAGAATCAGCGCCAGAAACGCGATATACACGAAGGGGGACAAATCGGATAAAAATCCTCCCACCACCGGAATCGACGAAAGAATCGGCGTATGCTCCAGGCTCGGAACCTGCGGAGAGCTGCCCTGCTGCCCAAAGACCGCCTTCAGTCCCACACCGGAAAATCCGGTTGCAAGGAGCACCAGCGCCATGGAACTGACTGACTGGTTGCCGCCCCAGGTAATGGAGATCACCGAGTGTATCGCCGAGATTAAAACACCGACCAGTATGGCCGTCAGCACGCCAATCCACGGGTTCCCTGTGAGATAGCTTCCCAGCACCGCACCGAAGGCGCTTGCCAGCATGATTCCTTCCAGACCGATATTGACAACACCGGAGCGTTCTGAGGTGAGCCCGCCCAGGGCGGTAAGCGCGATTGGAGTTCCCATTCGCAATGTGGAAGCCAGCATAAAAATCAAGAAATTCAGCATATTATTTTCCTCCCCGCCCCTTCTTTATGTAATAACGGATCACATTTTCCGCACACAGGAATACGATTACGAGTCCCTGGATGATATCCACCATGTTTTTGGAGACACCTACGCTGGACTGCATCATCAGAGATCCGCTGCGCATGCTTCCCATTAAAAGCGCCGTGAGAATGATCGCAAACGGATTGTTGCGCGCCATTAAGGCAACCGGGATTCCGCTGAAGCCGTAGTTTGCAGAGAAACCGTTGATGACCTTTCCCATGGTTCCTGTTACTTCAATTCCTCCGGCAAGACCGGCTAACGCGCCGCTCATCAGCAGTGCGAAGAACATGTTGCGCTCCACGTTGATGCCGTTGGTGAGGGATGCATTTTTGTTTAATCCCACCGCACACATCTCATATCCCAATGAGGTACGGTTTAAAAGGAAGTAGACGACCACGGCCGCTGTCAGGGCGATCACAATGCCCAGATTCAGCACGTAGGGCGACGGCAGCAGCTTCGGAAGCATGGCCGTGGCCTGAATCGGTCTCGTGGCCGACGCAGCGCCCTCCGCCTTAAACGGCCCCAGGATTAAGTACTGCACCAGATACTGGCCTACATAGTTGAACATAATGGTACTGATTACGACGTTGACATTGGCCTTCTGCTTTAGGAGGGCCGGGAAAAACGCCCAGACCATGCCGGCCAGCATGGATACGATCAGAACGAAGGGAATATTTAAGATCCCCGGCATCGGAAACAGGGTTCCCGCAATGCCCGCCGCAATCGCTCCCACGAGAAGCTGTCCCTCGGCGCCGATGTTGAATACCGTACATTTATAGGCCAGAGCCACTGCAAGTCCCGTGAGCAGAAGCGGAACCGATTTTGTCAGAGACTGGGTAAATGCCATCGGTGTGCCGAAGGCGCCCTGAATCAGCGCTTTATACGCCTCGATCGGATTGTTGCCGAACAGCCAGATGATAATTCCGCCTGTTATAATTGCCAGAACCAGCGCAATTAAGGAGATCAGAAAATTAAGGCCTACCTCCCGAAACTTTGCCGGCATCTGTTTTCCTGTTTTAACCTGCTGTCCCAACTTCTGTACCTCCTTTTCCTTTTACGGATCCGAGCATCATCATTCCCAGTTCCTGACGCGTCACGCTCTGTGCGTCCACAACGTCGATGATCTCCCCCTTGAAGATAACCGCAATCCTGTCGCTGACCGAAAGAATCTCGTCCAGCTCCAGGGAGAAAAGAAGCACGCCTTTTCCCTTATCCCGCTGCTCCAGCAGTGTTTTCTGAACGAATTCCATGGCACCCACGTCCAGGCCGCGGGTGGGCTGGACCGCAATCAGCACATCCGGATCCCTGGAGGCCTCCCTTGCAATGATGATCTTCTGCTGGTTGCCTCCGGACAGCGTACCGGCGTTTACATCGACGCTGGCGCAGCGGATATCGAACTGCTCCTTCATTTCCTCCGCCGTGTCGTGGATCTTCTTAAAATTCAGCCAGATTCCATTTTTCGCAAACGTTTCATGGTACTGCAGGCCCAGAATCAGATTGTTGGCAATGCTGTATTCCAGAACCAGACCGTCCCTGTGCCTATCCTCCGGGATCAGCCCCAGTCCGTGGTCCTTTCTGTCGCGGATTTTGTCCTTTGTGATATCTTTCCCATTCATCACGACGCTGCCGCTGTCGGGCATCAGCTTTCCGCATATGACATTTACCAGTTCCTCCTGGCCGTTGCCATCCACGCCTGCAATCCCGAGAACCTCGCCCTTTCTCAGCTCCAGATTGATTGATTTCAGTTTCTTAATTGTTTTGTCGACCGTATAGCTGACATCCCTTACCTCCAGGATATTTTCCGCCTTCTCAAACTGGCGGCGGCTGCGCCTTCCAAGGTTTACATCACGGCCCACCATCATTCTGGTCAGCTCGGCCGAATCAGTCTCCTTCTTTTCCACGGTTCCCACGACTTTTCCCAGCCGGATCACGGTGATCCGGTCGGATATCTTCATCACCTCCGCCAGCTTATGGCTGATGAAGATTATGGTCTTTCCTTTTTCCTTCAGCTTCAGCAGGATGTCGCAGAATTCATCGATCTCCTGCGGTGTGAGCACCGCCGTCGGCTCATCGAAAATGAGGATTTCCGCTTCCCGGTAGAGCACCTTTAAAATCTCCACACGCTGCTGTTCCGTAACGGATAAATCCGCCACCTTCTTGTTGGGATCGATCTTCAGTCCGTACTGTTCTGACAGCGCGCCAATCGTCTCCCCGGCCTTCTTCCGGTCCACCTTTAAGGCCGTGCCGATCTCCTGTCCGACGATGATATTCTCCGTCACCGTCAGTTTTGGGATCAGCATGAAATGCTGATGAACCATTCCGATCTTATGTCTGATGGAATCCTTGGAATTGCTGAATTTAACCGGTTCCCCACGGATCAGCAGTTCCCCCTCATCGGGCTGGTACAGCCCGTATAGGATGTTCATCAGCGTAGATTTTCCCGCTCCGTTTTCTCCGGCGAGCGTATGGATCTCTCCCTCTTCAAAGCTGATCGATATATGATCATTGGCAACGATTCCCGGGAACCGTTTCGTAATCCCCTTCAGTTCAATGATGCTCCCCACTTCAGGCACCTCCGTTCTCTGATTTTCGATACGCGGCTATTTCGCATACTGGTAAGTAAAACTGTTAAACTCTTCTTCGTTGGAAGGAACCTTGATTTCTCCGGACTCTACCTTTGCAGTCAGATCGTCGATGGCACTTTTTACATCATCGGGGATCAGCTTTAACAGCTCTTCATTGTTAGTAAATAACAGCTTTACGCCGCCCTCCTTCAGGCCCAGGGACATCGGTACGCTCGTATCGAAGACGCCTGTCTCCTGGTATTCCTTCAGAATGGATAAAATAGCCTGGTCTGCCGGTTTTACTACGGAAGCGAGAATCTTATCCGGCATCTTGTCAAACTGTCCGTTGGCTGCGCCTAAACAGTACGTTCCTTCACCTGCATCCTTGGCCGCATTGAAGACTCCCAGGTTGCATGCGCCGGAATACGTTCCGATGATATCCGCACCCTTGTTGTACATGATCTTCGCAACCTCGCTGCCCTGTCCCACATCGGTGTAGCTGTTGGTAAATGCGGACTGAACCTCGCATTCCGGATTCACGGCCTTGACGCCTGCGGTAAATCCGAACTGATAGCGGTACTGCAGTGTCTCACCAACGGCCATAACGGCGCCGACGTTGTTGGTCTTCGTCATCAGTCCTGAGAGCGCGCCGCCTAAGAATGCGGCTTCATTTTCACGGTAAGCAACCGACATGATGTTTCCGCCGCCGTCAATGGCTTCGGCCAGATACAGGAACTTTACCTCCGGGTTCTCAGCCGCCACTTCCAGCATTCCATCCTTATATTCGGAAGACGGTACCATGATGAAGTTGGCGCCCTGGCTGATCAGTGTGCGCAGGCTGTTTGCAGAGTCGGATATCTCCGGAACCTCCAGCGGAATTCCCTTCACGCCCAGCTCCTTCTCGGCCAGTTCCATTCCGGCGAGTACGTCATCGTTGTAGCTCTGTGTTCCAAACGCGCTGGCAATCATTCCGACCACCAGATCTGATTTCTTATCCTGTGCGCCGTCCTCGGAGGCCGCTTCCGCTTTTCCGCTTGTTTCCGTCTTTTCTGCTGCCGCAGTTCCGCCTGTCGGCTGGCCGCTCTGACATCCGGTCAGAAGTGACAGTCCCATGCCTGCCGCCAGTAATGTTGAAACGATCCTTTTGTAATGTCTCATAATCTTTTCTCCTTCTCCTCTTATATAAATTATAAATGTTAATTACATTTTTCCCAATTTTACAAGTCTGCGCTTCATCTCTTCCATCTGCGCTTCATTCACTATCAGAACGCCGCCCTTCTGTACCGATAAAAGTCCCTCGTCTTTCAAGCTGTTGATCGAACGGTACAGCGTTCTCACGCTTACGCTGAGATCCGCGGCAATCACTCCGTGGCGCTCCCTGATTATGAGCTGCCTGTCCTTTCGGCTGGTCTCGCCTTCATTCCATTTGCTTTCAATGTATGCCATTAAATTGTTGGAGGCTTTTAAAAATACCATTCGGTCCATCCTCGTATGGTTTCTCTCCACCACTTTGGCGAGATCCCGAATGACCACCAGGGCCGCCTCTCCGTCCTCCCGGATTTCCTTTAAAAAGTAGTTGCAGTCAATGTAAAGGAGCAGACAGTTTTTTGCAGCAATGATCTGGGAATAGTACTCCTTATCGTTTGATACCAGCTGCGTGATCCCAATAAAAAACGGAGCGTTGACCGCCGCGAGCATATTGGTGTTTCCGTCTGTGGAAACGCGGGTGAAATGGGCCCCTCCCTTTACAACCATAATAATTGACTGAAGCTTATCCGTCGGCCGGACAATATCCTCTCCCTTCTTCACCGTCCGCATCGTGATACATGGATTTAAAAACCGGTCCAGTTCATGGGTTTTCACTGCCTGGTCCTGATTTTCTACGTATGCAACTCGAAAAAGCTCTCTCAGCTGACCAGATGTTTTTTCTGTCTTCATTTTCTGGCTTCCTTTCTGTACCTTTTTGGTCTGCATCATTATATCACAACGAACTGCTTATTTTTTCTTGCTTTCTGTAGCTTTATCATACACGCCAGTCAATTTTACTGCTATGACACATGTCACACCTAAGCTATTTTTATATTTTGTATCTTTTTCGTCCTTATTTTTGTGCATTTTGTATATGCTAAATGCTATATTTTTTATATGAGGTAAAATCTGGAAAATAGAAATTATCAGGTTTGCATAAAGTATATAAAAAAATGGGACTTTTCCACGCATAAACTGCAAGGAAAAGTCCCATTTTTTCTGTATCTCCATGAATCATGTAAGCACAACATTCCGATATCCCATCTCGCCGGCCCATGCCGCCAGCTCCTGCATCACCCTGTCGTCAGGCTCCGATGCGCCGCTCAGCCTGCCTCTGACGCCGAAGGGCCGGAACCGGATCAGCTTGACTCTTGCCGTGACCGGGCTTCCCATGAGACCGGCGATCCCTCTCAGCACTTCCTCGTAATCGCTTTCCCCGGAAAGACAGACGATGCGGATCTCCTCCAGTTTATTTTTCCTCCAGAGAAGCTCCAGGTTTTTTTTTACAACGGCATTGTCTGCACCCGTCAGCCTCCGGTAAACCTCTGGATCCCAGCTCTTCACGTCCAGCATCACGCCGTCGCTAAGCTCCAGCAGTTCCGGATAGAGGGAGAAATCCACCATCCCGTTGCTGTCGATGAGACAGGACAAACCGGCTTCTTTGCAGAGGCCAAACAGCTCCTTTAAAAATTCCGGATAGAGGCAGCATTCTCCGCCGGATACCGTAATGCCGCGGATAAACGGCAGATTTCCGGATACCTCCTCAAAGACCTCCTCTGCGCTCATCTCCCGGATCTTCGGAGAGGCGTAATTCGGGCAGACGGCTATGCACCGGTCGCAGGAAACACATTTTTTTTCATCCCATGACACCGTTTTGCCATTCAGGGCCAGTGCTCCCGCCGGACATCCGTCCACACAGATACCGCATCCTGTGCATAACTTCTGCGTTTCCGGGTTATGACAGTACGCACAGGAAATGTTGCAGCCCTGAAGAAACACGGCGGTCCGGTTACCCGGGCCGTCTACCACACTGACCGGGATGATCTTATTGACCGGGGCTTTCACGCCATACGCTCCTTTCGCATCTCCAGGTGATTGGTGTCGTAATTCTTACTGCCAAGCACGGTGGTGTTCTGAAGAACGACGTCGTGGTTCCTGTATTTTTCCATCTCGCTGCGCTTCACAAGGAAGCCGGTGATCCGGACCAAATCGCTGTCGGACGCATAGAAGCTCATGTATTTGACGCCCAGCTGGAAGGACCCCTTCACAATGTCCACCAGAGCTCCCGGATTCTTCCTGGCCGTGACGGCAAAGGGGAAGATATCTCCCACTCCCGTCGGGAAGTATTCGTGGAATCTGGCGCTGTGGCGCAGGTGATCCAGCAGGTTCTCCGGCTCATCTCCCACAGGAATGCGCACGCCGGAGGTGATTCCCTTGTCGCTGTCTAAGCCGACCTGGGCGTGAAGAAGGAAATGGCCCTGGCCAATCTCCGAATAAACAGCCGGGAAATCCGCCGCGAACTTCCGAATGATCTCCATGATCTGCAGTCCCAGTTCATCTGCTTTTTCACTGTGTCCGTACCGCTCTCCCGTGTCGGCCATCAGAGCGTTGACACATTCCGCCAGTCCGGTCACGCCGAACATGCCCACGAATTTTTCCCGTTCAATCAGCCCTTCCCGCACCAGGAACGACGACTCGAAAAAGCCGGAGCGCTCCACGAGGAACTTCACCCGCTCATTCATATAGTTTCCCACCGCCTCCAGGCAGTCTGGAAGCAACTCCTGTAAGAACTGGTCGACGGACTCCGCGCTCTTGACCAGCTCGGTCAGTGTAATCCTAGACAGCGTGTAGGCGCCGCCGCCCACCGGAAGAATGTTATAGCAGCTGGAAATCCCGTACTCACAGGGGTAGGTGCTGCGGTTGTCTGCATCGTTGCAGATCGCCGGATTGGCGCAGGTAAGGGAGGTGGCGACGGCCAGCTCCGCATACTCATCCGGGGTGACCTCCGGATCGTACTTTAAGGTCAGGTTCGGAACGGTATTCTGAAGATCCTTTTCCAGCTCCAGAATTATCCGCCCCGCCCTGGTCGGTCTCGATCCCAGATTGGCATGACAGAAGCTGTCTGTAATCGTCCTGTCCAGAAAGATCAGAAACAGCCTTAATTTTTCCTTCACCACATCGTCCGCCATCCCCTCGATAAACGGCTCGATCATAGTGTCCAGTTCTCCCAGATATACGGGAAATCCCGTGATGGAGGGCACATGGTGATAGAGGATCTGAAGTCCCGTGAGAAGCTCGTCAAACGTCTTCGGAGGCTCTACCCGCAGGAATTCGCTCCCCTGTTTCACAAATTTCTTATAGTCCGGCATGATATACCTTGGGCGGTAGGGCGCATGTCCCTCAAACAAATCATTCAGCGCGCCTGTCTCAAAATACTGCCTGGTCTTCGGCGGAATGTCCAGTACGGAAAGGCTGTCTTCCGCTTCCTTCGCCAGTGAAAATACCTTCTGCTCATACGTTAATTCTTTGGATGTGAGCACATCCAGTACCCGGTTCTGTTCCATATGATCCTGTCCTTTCTTAAAGCTTCCGATTGTTTTCAAACGTTCCATTGATTCTATAGGATCATTATACCATTGCCAAATCGGCGGTAATATGACAGGTGTCACATTATAACGGGGAATCGCCGAAAAATGAAAAACGGCCCTCCGCTCCCGCAATGGGATACGAAGGACCGTTTCAGCCCGTCTCTATTTTTCCGGCACCAGGAGAATCTCCTCTTCCTCGCGCACAAAAAGCGCTCTGTGATTCCTGTCAAATTCCGTGATATGGCGGATAAAGAATTTGGAAATGCCGCCTACCAGGAAGGCCGCGGCCACTGTACCTTCTCTGATCCCTTCCACATGTCCCAGACACAGAACGGAAAGGAGAACGGCCGTAAGGACAAGGCTCATATCAAAGCATGTCTTTACAATGCCAAAATCCCAGTTTTTCCTGCGTGATATCGCGCGGACGAGGCCTTCTCCCGGAAGAATCAGCACATCGGGCACCACCTCCAGCGCTACCCCCAGTCCCAGGGCCGCACATCCGGCGAGAAGCAGAAGGACCTTCTGTACATAGAACACCGGAGTCCAGAATGACAGCACCCACATCCATCCGTCAATACAGGCGGAAAAGATCAGCGTAGCCGGAAGCTGCAGCAGCTGTATCTTTTTAAAGCTGCGCCCCAGTACGAGGCACTCGAAAAGAAACAGGGTACTGTTTACTGCCAGTACGAAGACTCCCAGGCTGTAAGGAAAGATAAACGTCAGGACATAGGACGGACTCGTAATCGGAGACGTCCCAAGCTCCGCCTTTGTGATCATGCTGATTCCTAAAGCGGCCACAATCATTCCATACAAAAACATCCGGTACTTTTTCATTATCACGTGATGATCCATGCGCGCATCTCTCCTAAAAATTATTTTTGTCTTCTAATTTTTTTTGTTATTTTATCATAACACGAAAAAATGCACACTTCAATGGACATTGTAGCTTAACATAGGACTGAAAAATCATCACATTGCACAAAAATATTTTAGATTACCTAAAAATATTTTAGATTCAGGCCACAAGGCTTTCCTTCTGCGTTTTGCCTCAAACGTCCCGCTCCGGCAGATTCACAGTGAAACGTCTGTCTCGATAATCCGGGAATACCGGATCAGCGGATACTCGCCGTCGTGGCTTCCGAACTGCTCTCCCGCCTCCTTATCCCGTCCCGTCAGAATCCGGTTTACCCCTGCTCCTGCCAGCATCCGGACCAGCTCCGTTTCCTCTTCCTCCAGGCAGACCAGCCTCGCGGTCTGAAGCCGCCCCCGATCCTTTCTCAGGGTCTTTACGAGTTTCTCCCTGTTCATCGGCTTCACCCAGCAGCTGCCGTACATCAGCGACAGCTGAAGCCCCGGCTCCTCCGACAGGGTGACGCTGACGCCGCGTCCCCGGAAGATGCGTTCCCCCGTCATGGCGGACTCCAGTTCCTTCTGGTAGATCCGGATGGTGCTGCAGCCCCGGAATCCCACTTCCTTATTCCCATACTCCTCATAAGAATGTTCCAGCAGCCTTAGGAAACGGCGGCTGAAATCCACGGCCTCCCGCCCCTCTGCCTCCACATAGATTCCCTGGCAGGAGCTGCACAGCAGCTGGCTGGTCCGTACCATGTGATCCGCGATGGCCTGCAACGTTTCCCCGTTGCTGCGGCCCGCTTCGGTGACATAGGCAAAACTGATCCGGTGTCCCCACTCGATCAGCTTCGTCCCCGCGGGAGCCAGGCTCCGGATTCCCCGGATGGCCTCGTCGCCGCCCCACGTGCACACGCCGTCGGAGAGCCTTAAGAGCTTTAAGAGCCTCTCCCGATCCCCGGAGGGAATCCGAAAGGTATAGATATAGTCCGCCAGCACGGGCTCGATACGGATCAGCTCCTGAAGCAGGAACACCGAAAGCCCGTCGTCTTCGGAAGAGAGCTTCAGGAGATTGATGTTGCCGGCCAGAAGGCCCTCCAGCACGCTGTAGGCTCCGATTCCGGTCATATTGCCGGCGGTCACGTGCATGAGGACGCCCAGAGGCATGAGAAAACGGTTCTGAAGGCCCAAAAGCTCTGTCTTCACCCTTCTCTCCAGCGTATCCTCCCGCAGGAAAAAAGCCGCCTGACAGATTCTCTCTCTCGTCAGAAGCTTCTCCAGCCCGCGCGCCCGGATCTCGCCGTCATACGCGCCTCCGGTCAAGAGTCCGGCTAACCGGCCGCAGGCTCTCATTACCACGGTTCTGGATAGAGGGGGCTTCTCCAGTGCGGCCGCTGTCTTTTTTTCCAGATCAATGGAATGCACTCCGTCCCACCTCCTTTAACAGTTCTCCCGCACCGGCCGCGCAGGTCCGGATATCGGGGACACCGGTCCTGCCGATGATCTCCAGGTACGGCGCCTCCATTCCGCAGCCGCATTCACATCCGCGGTGCAGGACGCCCAGATCATCGGTCAGTATGCTCACCAGAGGGATACTTTCAGCCAGCGGACTGATTAGATTAACCAGTCCCGCCTTTCCATAGCCGACTGGTTCCAGCGTATCCACATCCCGGATTACGACGCGGCTCGTGGCGGGAACATGGAAATGGTGGTTCGGACAGTCACAGTATACGCCCGGATGCTCCACCGCTCCGAAAAACTCCCGGAAATGACTTTCCGGCACACCGAGATGCCTCTCACACAGCCGGTATAGTTCCGCCTTGTCCACCGTCTCTTTGTAAAACTGCTTCCAGCCGCCGCCGACCATAATCATGGAATGCCTGGGCAGGCGGAGAAAGATTTCTCTTCGCTCCATCTCCTTTAACAGGAAATAGAGGTATGCCGGAAAGCCGATAATCCTCACCGGAGCCCTTCCTCCGCTATAACGCCGGAGGGCTGCCATCAGCCCCTTAAAATCGGGCCGGTATCCGTTCTTTCCCTTTCGCAGCGCATACCGCCGGCTGAGCGCCGGGGCAAACATCGTGCTGAGCCGCTGGGTCTTGCTGATCGCCGTCTGATTGTCCTTTCCGGGCGGAAACCCCAGAATTACATAACGGGCAGGACGCATGGAAAACAGCCCGTGGCGGGCGATGACCCGGCATGCGGCGATTCCACCGAAGAAAAGGCTCTTTTTGTCAAATCCGATATGGCTCTTCACTCCCTTTGTCCCCGAGGAGGTGGCCTTTACCACCATAGCGGATTCCGGCATGGAATGCAGATCGTGGTACTTAAAAAACAGGGTCGGAATGCACGGCACCTCCCCCGCATCCGTCACCCGTTTTCCATCCTCCCGAGAGAATCCCCGTCTCTCCAGAATCCGCCTGTAATCTTCGCACTTTAAGAGATGGCAGTCCACATTCCTGTGGACTGCCTCCATAAAAGCTCTGTTATTCTGTTTATGATCATAGATATCCCTGCAAAAACACAGCTTAAATCTGTAATCCATCCTTTTACTCCCGTCGTTCTATTCGGTCCACTCCGGGAACCACTGGCCTTCATTCGATATGAATCCCGCAAATACCCTGGGCTCTCCCGCGGAATTCTGAGCCACATGACCGCGGCAGTGAAGCTTGATCCACTGGCCCTTCCGGTTTCTCGCCCTGTATTCGACCTCATGGCTCACGGTCCGCCCGTCGCTGATCGCCTGGTTCGATTCCCAGAACCGCTCCCAGTCGGCCGGATGGATGATGGAGCGCCAGATATCGGCTGCATTCTGAATCACCTCACCCGGAAATGCGAACTCTTCCACCAGCTTCCTGCTGTACCGGAAGGTATTGGTCGCCATGTCGCACACGTAGAGATAGTTGTCCGTACTCTCCACCAGCGCGTCATAGAGGTACTGCTGGTCGTAGTCAAACGCCTCCGGCTTTAAAAGCCGCCACTGGGCCTCCGCTGCCGCCAGCACCGACTCCTTCCCCTGCTGCATGTGATACTGGCGCTTCTGCTCGTACATGCGCTCGTCCACTTCCCGCAGAATATCCGTCACACTCATGGTGTGCTCCGGCCTCAGCTCCAGAATTCCCGTACAGAAGCTCAGTTCATAAGGAATCCGGTCCTGTCTGCGGACAGCCAGCAGCCTCTCTTCCACCAGTTTGATCAATGCAGCGGATTCCTGCTCCGTCTTCCCTGCAAACGTTACGAGAAATTCATCTCCGCTTAAGCGGCATGCGAAGTCCTCCCCGGTCAGAACGCCCTTCACCGAGTTGGCAATGACCCGCAGAAGATTGTCCCCCTCCCGGTGTCCGAACGTATCATTGACCTTCTTCAGGGAATTGACGTCATACATACAGACCGTCAGAATCGTCTCCTGATGTCTCGCCGCATCCAGCATCTCTGCCAGCCGGTTCTTCCCGCCTCTCCGGTTGAGAAGGCCGGTCAGATCATCCGTGCTGGCCTCCTTCGACAGCTTTTTGGAAGCCGTGATATCCAGAGAATGCTGAAAATGAACGGTGGAGCCGTCTGTCCATTTCATCAGGCTGTCGTAGTTATCGTAGTAGCGGCCCGTCAGAGTGTTAAACTCCTCCCACCGCCGGTAAACGCCTTCCTCCCCGGACTCCGTCAGCCTCTGTACCGGACAGCCGGGGCATCTTCCCCTGCTTCCCTTCTGAAGAATCTGCCAGCATACCTTGCCCACCGGATTCTCCAGGCCAAACGCTTCCTGCATCGTTTTGTTCATGAACAGAATCCGGTCCGTATGGATATCGGTCACATACAGATTCGCCTGCATGCGGCCCATCATGGTATTGTATACCCAGTTCTGCAGCATATAGTCTTCATACAGGTTCTTATTGGCAAATGTCACCGCGATAATGGACAGCAAAAACCGGAGTATGGGCAGCTCCCGGTCCGTCCAGTCGCCCTCCCCGGATTTTTTTCCAAATACCGCAAATCCCACAAACCGTATATTATTGCAGATTGGCAGAATCGTCAGATAACCTCCCGGCACCGTAAAAGGTGTAAGCGCCTTTAAAAAGGCATCCAGCTCCTCACCGGAAAGCTTCTCCCGCGTATTCCAGCTTTCCACCAGCCGCGGAAGCCACTGTCTCATGACCGCCTCCGCACCGGTGTCACCGCTTTTTCCGCTTCTCCAGGAGCCAACTTCCTTATAACGCATCTGATTGTCCAGGCGGACTAAGAGTACCGAATCGGCATGCATCAGATGATTGATATAGTCGGCCAGATTCTCCGCAGTTTCCTGCACAGAATTCGCATCCATCAACAGCGTCTGAACAGAAAGTTCAGGCCGGTAAAAAACCTCCATGGGATATCCCCCCTTTCCGGAATTATTGTGCCGCTTGTTCTCCGTTTTCCGGATAATCAAAGATATAATATTCGTATGCGTTGACTACTCTGGTTTTCCCGTATGTATCCTCGCGTTTGAATCCTCCGCCGTAGTTGGCGTGGACATGGCCGTGGATAAAATACTTCGGCATATACTTGTCCATCAGATTCTTAAAGCATTCAAACCCCTGGTGGGGCAGATCCTGCATATCGTTAATCTGATATGCAGGCGCGTGAGACACCAGAATGTCAAACCCTTTGTTCTTCTTTAACTTCCACCAGAGCTTTTTGATTCTCCGCTCCATCCTTCTTTCCGTATACTGGTTGTCGGCTCCCGGAATATACTCCATGGAACCTCCCAGGCCCAGAATCCGCACGCCGCGGAACACGAAGATGTCATCCTCGATGCAGACACAGCCTTCCGGCGGCCGCTCCTCGTAATGCCCGTCGTGATTGCCTTTCACATACAGAAGCGGCGCATGGGAGAAGGTGGCAAAAAAAGTCAGATAGGAGGCCTTCAAATCCCCACATGATATAATTAAGTCCACCCCTTTGATCTTCTCGGGTGAGAAGTACTCGTAAAGGGATTTTGACTCCTCATCAGCCAGTACCAGAATCTTCAAACTATTATTCCTCCATCACCGCATTGTCGTATATCGTCAGTCCCTGCAGCCTTACCAGAGACTGTGCTTCCTCTGTGAGCTCATCGAACTCAGGAAGCTTACCCACCACGTTTTCAGCCAGCCAGTTCATCGTGATGATCTCTTCGGGAGAGAGCCTCTGCTCCTCCTCGCACTGAACCGTTCCATCCTGGGAATAGATCGTTCCCACAAACGGCTGGAAGCTTCCGCTCCGGATCGAGTTCTTCAGGAACGTGATCAGCCGGTTGGTGCCGTGCGGCAGATTCTGAGAGCAGATGACGTCGATGACATCGGCGG
The DNA here is from genome assembly GCF_014288035.1 of Hungatella sp. L36. NCBI lineage: Bacteria > Bacillati > Bacillota > Clostridia > Lachnospirales > Lachnospiraceae > Hungatella > Hungatella sp. L36. Next base: position 257,145 of record NZ_JACOPC010000006.1, read on the forward strand.
ACATTCCCCACCAGTAGTTGATGGCCTGCTTTCCCTTCATCTCCTTTACATCGGAGCCGCCGCGGCAGGTGGTATTTACGATTTTCTCGTAGAATTTGCCCCAGTGCCAGATCGGCGTCGCCAGATTCCGGAATTCTCCGTCCGCTTCTTTTTTATATAAACCGTATTCTCTCGATGCGGTCTTTGGCGTAATCATGTCTTCCCCGGAGATGAACGTGATTCCTTCCTTCTCCAGTTCCTCGCGGGCATTCCTGTCTTTTACCCTCGCCCACTCCAGATGAACCTTGACATAGGGATTAATCATACGCGCACCGAGTGCAAAGGCGTTGATATTGGCGATCGTTCCGTAGATCGGATAGTCCGCGATATACCCCAGCTTATCGCACTGCGCCATGGAAGCGGCCAGCGCGCCCATTAGGAATTTCGACTCGTACATTCTGGCATAGTAGGTGCAGACAGAGGAGTACGACATGTTGACGGAGCAGTTGAAAATCTTTACCTCCGGGTGCTCGATAGCCGCCTTGACACTTAAACCGATCATCTGGGAGGCCGTCGTAAAGATCATGTTGCATCTGGCCGCGATCGCCAGATCGATGGCATTGGCAATCTCCGCATCCGTATCGGCCTCGAAGAATGCGACCGTCTTTAACCGCCCCTCAAAGGCCTGTTCCAGGTACATACGCCCCAGCTCATGGCCATAGGTCCAGCTGGAGGTCTCCGCGGTCTTCGCGTGAATAAATGCGATCTTCAGCATCTCCGGCTCAATGTTCTGGGATGGGCGGAGCCAGTTGATGATCTTCAACGGGCTGTTATCCGGCTCTTCCACCTCCTCCGGCTGCTCTACCAGGGCGATCTTGCTGCCTCTGGAGGTCAGGAGAAGTTCATCCTTAATCTTCGTCAAATCTTTTGTGATCTCGCCCTCTGTCTTCAGCTTCACCACATCGTAGCCGAACAGCTCGACATAGACAAGGAAGGCGTCGGAACACGTCATCTCATAGGAATTCCCACCAAACGCGCGGAACGCCTTGGAAAACTGGTCGTAGGCGGATTTAAAGTAGATCCTGTCGTCCTCGCTCCACACCTCTTCCGGGGCCTTTCCCATGGCCTTTAACAGGCGGTCGTAGCTGCCCTCCTGGCTGAACCAGACATCACAGTTAAAGGAGACCTGGTAAAACTCCAGGAATTCATAATAGAGGCGGTTGTCGAGGTCATCCGTTCTCTTGGGGATCAGGCGCGTCACCGAAGCCGTAATGCTGAACGCGCCCACATATTTGAGCACGCTGACACGCTTGTTGCCCTCCTGTACATAGTACTGGTTCATGAACTCATACGCAACGATGGGGTCATGAATCCCTTCTTCTATCTGATGGTCGTATAAATACGCCCATTTTGCTCCAAACTCCGATTTTTCTGCCAGCAGAGGCATAAAATTATTGGCAAAGGCACTGGTTCTGCCTTTTGTTTTCGTTCCCACGATCTTATCAAGCGGGACGTCCATGAGTCCCAGATTCACTTCTGAAATGATATCTGTGTAGGAAAGTATGTCATCCAGCACCGGAAGATAAGGATACTCTCCCTTTGCCACGGAAACCTGATACTGTTTTCTTCCTTTTTTCAAAGCACCTGAATAGTCATAAAGCGCCATAACCGATTCTCCTCTCAGTTTTCCTCTTATTGTATGTTCGTCTTTTACAGTATACCACAAACAATAAATTCATGAAAGACCTCATTCCGTGTTTGGGCATGCATTCGCATCTGTTTCGCAAAGACAAAAGACGCAGTCCGCGCCCCCAAAGGCCACGGTTTTCTCCCGTGGGCTCTTCAGGACGCAGACTGCGTCTCATATTATAGGTTTCTTATCTTGAAATCACGTTCCAGTTCCCGTTTCTGATCCTTTTTCGCGATATCATCCCTCTTGTCGTAGAGCTTCTTACCGCGGGCCAGGCCGATCTCCAGCTTCACCAGGCTGCCCTTAAAGTAAACCTGAAGGGGCACGATGGTATAGCCCTTGATCGCGATCTTGGAATCCAGCTTGCTGATCTCCGCCCGGTGCATCAGCAGCTTCCTCGGTCTTAAGGGATCTTTATTGAAGATATTACCCTTTTCATATGGATTGATGTTCATGCCGTATACCCATACTTCCCCCTTGTCGATTCTCACAAAGGCTTCCTTGATGCTGCATTTGCCCATCCGGATGGACTTCACTTCCGTGCCGGCCAGCTCGATGCCGGTCTCGTATTTCTCATCGATAAAATAATCATGGTATGCCTTTTTGTTGTTGGCAACCAGCTTGAAACTCTCTTTCCCCATCCTCTTATCCTCCTGTTATTCCTCCGCAGAAGTGCTCGCGGGAATAAAGTCGATCGTCCTGGCCAGCTTATCCGTTCCCGTGACCATGACGCGGATCGGCTGACCGAGTTTATATACCTTCCTCGTCATATCGCCGATCAATTCTAAATGCTCTTCATCAAAATGGTAATAGTCGTCCTTTAACTCGCCTACCCGGATCAGGCCTTCCACCGTGTTGGGAAGCTCCACGTAGAGTCCCCAGTTTGTGACTCCCGATATGACGCCGTCGAATACCTCGCCGATATGGCCCGCCATATACTCGCACTTCTTCATCTTCACGGTCTCGCGCTCCGCCTCATCCGCCCGCCGCTCCATGGCGGAGGTCTGGACCGATACGCCGGTCAGAAGCTTATCGTAGTGGGCCGTTCTCTTCTCATTCAGCCCGCCTCGCAGGTTCTCCTTGATAATCCGGTGAATCTGTAAATCCGGGTACCGCCGGATGGGTGAGGTAAAGTGGGTATAATACTTGGCGGCCAGGCCGAAATGACCCGTATTCACCACCGTATACTTGGCCTGCTTCATGGAACGCAGCGCCAGACGGCTGATCAGCGCCTCCTCCGGTGTATCCTCCGCCTTCACCAGAAGCTTCTGGACCTCTTTCGGATAGACCTCTCCGTTATGGAACCGGATGGAGTAGCCGAAGTTATTGATAAAGGTGGCCAGACTCTTCATCTTCTCCGGGTCGGGATTATCATGGGTCCGGTACAGGAACGGGAGCTCCTGCCAGAAATAGTCCTCCGCCACAGTCTCATTAGCGATGAGCATGAAATCCTCGATAATCTTCGTCGCCGCGTTCCGCTCATACGGCTTGATCTCCAGCGGTTTTCCGTTTTTGTCCAGAATCACCTTGGTCTCCGGGAAGTCGAAGTCGATCGATCCCCTCGTCTTCCGCTTCTCCCTCAGGATATCGGCCAGCTCCTTCATAAGGAGGAACATGGGGACAAACTCCTCGTATTCCTTCATCATCGCCTCATCACGGTCTGTCACGACCGCGTTTACCGCCGTGTAGGTCATACGCCTGTCCACGTTGATGAGCGTCTCTGCGATCCGGTGCCCGGTCACATTGCCCGCTTCGTCGATCTCCATGATACAGCTGAGCGCCAGGCGGTCCTCCCCCTGATTTAAGGAGCAGATTCCGTTGGACAGCTTATGGGGAAGCATGGGAATCACCCGGTCCACCAGATAAACGCTGGTTCCCCTCTTAAGCGCCTCCTCATCCAACGGGCTGTTCTCCGTCACATAGTGGCTGACATCCGCAATGTGGACGCCCAATGTATACACACCGTTCTCCTTCGATACGGAAATCGCATCATCCAGGTCCTTCGCATCCTCGCCGTCGATGGTGATGGTCTGCAGGCTGCGCAGGTCCAGTCTGCCTTCCCGCTCGCGATCCGTGACCTCGTCGGAGACCATTTCCACCTGATCCATGACCTCGTCAGGGAATTCCTCCGGAAGACCATACGCCTTCACGATGGATATGATATCCGTTCCCGGATCGTTTACATGGCCTAAAATCTCCGTGATCATGCCTTCCGGCTTCTTCTGGCTTCCGCCGAAGTCCGTAAGCACGGCTACCACCTTGTGACCGGTCACGGCCCCCATATCCTTTCCCTGAGGAATGAATATGTCCTTACCAATCTTCTGGTTGTCCGGAATGACAAATCCAAAGTTCTTATTTTTCTGGTAATATCCGATCACGGTCCGGTTCGCGTGCTCCAGAACGCGCAGGACACGTCCTTCGGCCCGTCTTGAGCCCTCACCCTCTGTCTCGATGGTAATCTGCACGGTATCGCCGTTCATGGCGTCAGCCGTCTTATCCTCGGGTATAAAGACGTCCTGCTCCCGTCCTTCCACGGTCACAAAGCCAAAGCCCCTCGGATGGCCGCTGAACGTACCGGTTATGGAGCCGATATCCGGCTTGCCGTACTTTCCTTTTTTGGAAATGCCGATCTTTCCCTCAGACAGCAGTGCATCCAGCACTTCCTTCAGCTCTTCTCTCTGCCCCTTCGGCACATCGAGAAGAATCGCCATCTCCTTCAGCTTCATCGGAACGTAGGCCGGTTCTTCCACCAGCTGTAATATCATGTTCTTTCTCTGTGTCAGTTGTTCCTCTGTCATAATTTCCTCGTTTTCTGTTTTACGCTGCGGTTCCCTCTGCTTTTATCATTATGCCCGGAAGGAACGTAAATAGTCCGGCCGCCGGACTCCCGCGCCGGAAGGCACTTGCTTCACCGGATGAATTTTCCTGTGAAACAAAAACACCCTTGCCGCCTAACCACAAGAGTGTTTAATCTTTACAGTATATTCAGATTCAATACTAACGCGAGAACGAAAAACAGAATCGCTCCGTATCTTGTAAATTTCTCCAGTTTACCTTCCATGGAACGGCCTTTGTTTCTTCCCCAGTAAGTATCCGCCATACCGCCGATGGAACCCAAGCCCTGTGTCTTTCCTTCCTGCAGCAAAATAATTGCAGATAATGCTATACATATGATAACAAATATGATTGATAAAATCGTTCTGATCATGTCCCTTTTCCACCTCCTATAGTCAAACATGGTAATCATATCATATTTTTTCCATAAATACAACTGCATTTTTTGTATTTTTATATTCTTACTTTCATCCACTCTTCGATTCTCAGAAGCTCGTTGTATTTCGATGTCCGCTCCGACCGGCACGGCGCGCCCGCCCTGATCCAGTCTGCGTTTACAGCCGCGGCAAAGTCGGCAGCGTACGGATCCTCCGTCTCACCGTATCCCTGGGACACGGCTAATTTCAGCCCGTTTCTTTTGGCCAGATCCGCCATCTCCATGGCCGCCGTCACGCTCTTCGCTCCGCACATGGAAATGCCTGCTGCGTTTTCCTCCACGCCGTCCCAGTCTGCAAGGCAGGCCCAGTCTCTTTCCCCCGGCTTTAAGCAGCCCGGTTCCCGGTTTTTGTGCTGCCCGATAAATACAGCCCGGTTTCCCAGCATCTTGGTCAGCATGCCCCAGCCGTCCGCATCCGCTTCCGCCAGCCCGTCGAACACGGCGCAGACCGGATATCCGTCCAGCAGACGAATATAGAAACCGATCATATCATTTCTGTCCCGCTCGACCGGTACGCCTGTCATCCGGCTTTCCCCTTTAAACTGATAGAACCCGGTACCTTCATCGAAAAGTGATCCCGCGCCTGCGCCGATGGCCAGACACATATCTTTCCCCGGCTCATAGCCGCACAGCATCATGGCCTCCAAGATAAATTCCAGCGCCTCCTCCGAATTTCTCAAATCCGGTACAAAGCCGCCGTCGTCTCCCACCCCGGTCTGATATCCCGAGATGGTGAGAAGCCGTTTTAATGCCTGGTATACCTCCATGCATTTTTCGGCGCCTTCGCCAAAGGAGGCGGCGCCCACAGGGACTACCATATAGGATTCCAGATCGAGTGAGTTGTTCCTTCCGTATCTCCCGCCGCTGATCATCGTCATCATGGGGACCGGGAGGCGTCCAGGCGCCGTTCCGCCCAGATACCGGTAAAGAGGCATTCCCAGGCCGGCCGCCGCTGCCCTGGAAACCGCCATGGATACCGCAGTTAAGAAACCGCCGCATTTCCTGATTCCGCAGGAAGAAGCGCCCTCCTCCAGCAGCTTGTCAATGCCTCTCTGGTCTGACGCGTCCTCAAACAGTACGCATTCCGACAGTACCTCCATGACCCGGTCCGTGTCTTCGCTGTCCTCGCAGAGCGCTACCATGGCGCGGCCCCGGGCGCCGTTTTCCAGCTCCACTTCCGCCTCCACGGCCGGCAATCCCTCTGAATCCAGCATTCTGCGCCCGGTCACCTCTATAATTTCAAGTCCTTCCGCCATAACGTATTCCTCCTTACAAAACAATCCATTTTCTGTAAGGATGAACACAACTCCGGCACTTTATACCCGTTGATGCAAGAATATACGATCGTTTATGCTCTCAGTTCAATTCCAAGCGCCTGCAGACCATTTAATATTTTATTCATGACCGCGCCGACTTCCTTGTCCTCCAGCGTGTGATCCTTCGCACGGAAGGTGATGGAGTAGGCCACAGACTTAAAGCCTGCGAGGATCTGAGCGCCCTCGTAGATATCGAACAGCTGGTAGCTCTCGAGAAGCTTTCCGCCGCGCTGCTCAATCACGTCTTCGATCTGACCCACCAGCACATCCTTCGGCACCACCATGCTGATATCTCTGGATACAGCCGGATACTTCGCGATGCCTGTATACTTGCGGTCGAATGTGGTGAACGGAATCATAGACGGCATATCGATCACAGCCACATACGTTCTCTCACCGATTTTATAGTTATCCGCCACATCCGGATGAATCTCGCCTAAGTAGCCGACCGTAACTCCGTCGTAGACGATATCGGCCTGTCTGCCCGGATGAAGGAAGCTCTTTTTGTCCTCCGGAGAATAGTGCGGTTTCTTGTGCATACCGGCTTTGTCGAAGAATTCCTCAACCACGCCCTTCATGTCATAGAAATCACCGTCGCCGTACATTCCGAGTGTAAACTGCATCCGCTCGTCAGGCAGTTCTGTCAGCGGAAGAGACTTCGGAAGATAGATATTTGCCAGTTCGTATAAACGGACATTTTTATTTCTGCGGTTGTAGTTTGTTGATAAGGAGTTTAACATACCGTGCAGCGGAGAGGTTCTCATGATGCTGAAATCCTCGCCCAACGGATTTAAGATTCCCACCGTCTTACGAAGCGGGCTGTCCTCCGGAAGCTTCAGTCTGTCAAAAACCTTCGGGCTCTCGAAGGAATACGTCATGCCCTGGGAGAATCCGCAGAACTCCGCAACCTCTCTGGCTACCTCTTCCACACGCAGCTTATACGATAATTTTCCGGTCGTGGCCTCTCCTGACGGAAGCGTTACCGGGATCTTGTCATAGCCGTAATATCTGGCCACTTCTTCTGCCATGTCGGCCATGCAGTTTAAATCCTGACGGAAGGTTGGAACGATAATCTCACGCCTATCGGCGTCATATCCCAGATCCAGCTTCTTAAAGTAGCCCAGCATGGTTTCTTCGGAGACCTCCGTTCCCAGAAGCCGGTTCATCTTCTCCGGCTCAAATGGAATTCTCTTTTCCGTTTTCTTTTCCGGATAGATGTCGATCATGCCGCCGACGACCTCACCGGCGCCCAGCTCCTCAATCAGCTGGCATGCGCGGTTTACCGCGTCCTCGGCGTTGTTGGGATCAAGACCCTTTTCGTATTTTCCGGAAGCGTCGGTACGGAGTCCGACCTTCTTTGCGGAGAGACGGATGTTGGTTCCGTCGAAGCATGCGGATTCAAATACCATGGTCTTCACATCATCGGTGATCTTGGAGTTTTCACCGCCCATGATGCCTGCGATGCCGACTTCCTTTTCCCCGTCGTTGATCATCAGAATCGTGCTGTCCAGCTTTCTCTCCTGACCGTCCAGGGTCTGGAATACGTCGCCGTCCTTTGCACATTTGACAATAATCTCATGGCCTGCCAGCAGGTCATAATCGAATGCGTGCATGGGCTGGCCGTATTCTTCCATTACGTAGTTGGTGATATCCACGATATTGTTGATCGGGCGGATTCCACAGGCGGCCAGACGTCTCTGCATCCAGGACGGTGACGGGGCGAGCCTGATATTTTTCACCATTCTCGCACAGTAACGCGGGCAGAGATGGCTGTCTTCCACGGATACTTTTAAATAGCTGTTGATGTCCTCGCCGTTTCCGGTAGCCGTAACGACCGGAGGATGGAATGGCTTGTCAAAGGTAGCAGCAGCCTCTCTGGCAATGCCGATTACGCTGTAGCAGTCCACACGGTTGGAGGTAATTTCATACTCGAATACGCTGTCACGCAGGCCCAGCACCTCGATTGCATCTGCGCCTTCCTCTGCGTCTGCAGGAAGGATATAGATGCCGCTCTCCGGGGCATCCGGATACATTTCTTTAGAGGAACCCAGTTCCTCGATGGAGCAGAGCATGCCGTTTGATTCAATGCCGCGAAGCTTGCCCTTTTTAATCGCCACGCCGTTCTCCGGAAGAGGGCCGCCGTCATGGCCTCCCGCTACCTTTCCGCCGTCCAAAACCACAGGAACCTTATCGCCTTCCTTAACATTTGGTGCGCCGGTCACGATCTGAATGGTCTCCGCGCCGATATTCACCTGGCAGATGATCAGTTTGTCCGCATCCGGATGGCGTTCGATCCGGTCAATCCTGCCGACTACGATCTTCTCCAGGTTTTTGTCGAGGCGTTCGAAGCCTTCTACTTTCGTTCCGCTTAATGTCATCGCATCTGTATATTCCTGGTCGCTGACATCTAAGTCCGGAACATATGCTTTAATCCATGATAATGGTGTATTCATCTTTTTTCCCTTCCTTTCCCTAGAACTGTCTTAAGAACCGAATGTCATTTTCATATAACAGTCTCATATCATCGATCTCGTACTTCAAAAGTGCGATACGCTCAAGGCCGACACCGAAGGCGAAGCCGGAATACTCGTCCGGGTCAATGCCGCTCATGCGGAGAACGTTGGGATGCACCATGCCGCATCCTAAGATCTCGATCCAGCCGGAGCCCTTACAGAACCGACAGCCGCTGCCGCCGCATTTAAAGCAGGTTACATCCACCTCGGCGCTGGGCTCTGTGAATGGGAAATGATGGGGACGGAACTTTACTTTTGTCTCCGGTCCGAACAGTTCCTTTGCAAAATCTGCCAGCGTTCCCTTTAAATCGGCAAACGTGATGTTCTTGTCGATCACCAGGCCTTCAATCTGATGGAAGGATGGGGAATGGGTCGCATCCACCTCATCGGAACGGAATACGCGTCCCGGGGCGATCATACGGATCGGCAGTTTGCCCTGCTCCATGGTGCGGACCTGTACCGGAGATGTCTGGCTTCTCAAAACGATGGATTCGTTAATATAGAAGGTATCCTGCTCGTCTCTGGCCGGATGGTTCTTCGGAATGTTCAGTTTTTCGAAATTATATAAATCATACTCCACTTCCGGGCCTTCCACCACTTCATAGCCCATGCCGACGAAGATGCGCTCCACTTCTTCCAGCGCGATGGTGTTCGGATGGCTGTGGCCTACATTGTTTCTCTTTGCAGGAAGGGTCACGTCGATGGTCTCTCTTCTTATCTGCTCTTCTCTTGCCTTCTTTGCCAGAGACGCCTTGGCCTCCTCCAGCCTGTTTTCGATGATGGAGCGGGCGTCGTTGACCATCTGGCCTACCTTCGGTCTCTCCTCCGGCGGAACGTCCTTCATGCTCTTCAGCACGCTGGTCAGTTCGCCCTTTTTCCCTAAATAAGCGACCCTGATCTCATTCAGCTTTTCCAGCGCGTCCGACGCTTCGATCTGCTTCAATGCATCTTCCTTGATTTTTTCTAATTGGTCTTTCATCATGCTCTCCTTCTTTTATCATTTTTCTTATACATAGAGTTCGTTAAGCCGGACTCTCGCGCCGGAACGCGGTCGCTTCAGCGGCCATACTTCCTCAGCGCGGAGTGTGCCTCCTGCCCGGAGGGCTTTTTTGTAATAGGAACACCTTCCTATGAATAAAGAGTCCGGCTCGCCGGACTCTCGCGCCGGAGCGCGGTTGCTTTAGCGGCCATACTTCCTCAGCGCGGAGTGTGCCTCCTGCCCGGAGGGCTTTTTTGTAATAGGAACACCTTCCTATGAATAAAGAGTCCGGCTCGCCGGACTCTCGCGCCGGAGCGCGGTTGCTTTAGCGGCCATACTTCCTCAGCGCGGAGTGTGCCTCCTGCCCGGAGGGCTTTTTTGTAATAGGAACACCTTCCTATGAATAAAGAGTCCGGCTCGCCGGACTCTCGCGCCGGAGCGCGGTTGCTTCAGCAACCATACTTCCTCAGCGCGGAGGGCGCCTCCTGCCCGGAGGGCTTTTTTGTAATAGGAACACCTTCCTATTACAAAAAAAGCTCCGCCCCTGGTTAGGGACGAAGCTGAAGTTCGCGGTACCACCCTGATTCCCGCACAGAACGCGCAGGCACTCGGCATACGTAACGTGTATGAACGTCATGACCTACCCGCCGTCTTCATAGGACGGTTTCTGCCATGCTGCTTCAGTGGGAAATTCAAACGCTTATCTGAACTTAAGGGGGCTTACAGCCGGTGACTCCCTCTCTCTGAAAGAAAATAAGGTTCTACTGACACCTTCATTGCATTTATCTGATAAAACTGAATTCATTTTATCCATTGTAGCAGGAAATGTCAAGTGGTTTGCGGATTTTTCGCCTGAATTTTATTCCATACACTGCTCCTTCTATTGAATCAAACACTGATTCTCATCAAATCCATCCGCATACATACTGTCCTTATAAATCTCATCCAGCGTATCAAAGCGGAAGGTTCCCGCCTTCACCTTATAGAACTTCTTCTCCTCCGGAATATAGAACATTCCGCTCTTATCCACGTTTATGGCCGCAATCTGTTCTGTATCCGTCGAAAAATATATCTGGTACGTGGTTGCCTCGTCCAGCTGTCCGTTCGGGACCTCCTCTAAGGAGAAGCCTGTAAATAAGTCGGCCACCGCTTTAATCCTGTCTTTTTCCTCGCTGAAGAACGAATAACACACAGAGCCATAGTATATGGAAACCGCTTCCGACTTCTCCGTATCGATCGGTATGCCGGAAAGCACCTCTCCGTCTGCCGGCACCGCACCTGTAATGGGCTGTGCCTGCCCGGCCCCGCTGCCCGCGGCAGCTGTATCCCCGGAGTTCCCCTTATCCGCCGTGTCGATCTTTTGAAATCCCGCGGCACCGCCCGACGCTTCTGCCGTATCCGTTCCCGCACCGTTCTTTCCTGCATGATCCGCCTCTGACGCAGCAGCCTCTGTTCCACCGACGGCGCTGTCAGCAGCCGTCTCTGATCCGCCGCCGACGCTGCTCACATCCGGTGCTTTCGCTGAAGCACCGCAGGCGGTCACCGTAAGCGCGGCCGCCATGAAAAGTCCGATAAAAGCGGCGTAATGTCCTGTTTTTCTCATTTGTCTCATCACCTGTCCTGTTATATCCGGTCATACAGCGAACTGGCTGTTGTACAGTTCCGCATAGAAACCGTTCTTCTCAAGCAGGCTCTCATGAGTCCCCTGCTCGATAATATGGCCGTCCCGCATGACCAGAATCATGTCTGCTTCCCGTATGGTGGAGAGACGGTGGGCCACGATAAAGCTGGTCCTGCCTTCCATCATCTTGGAAAACGCCTTCTGAATCCGTATCTCAGTTCTCGTATCAATGGAAGACGTGGCCTCGTCAAGAATCAGCATGGGCGGCAGACACAGCATCACGCGCGCAATGCACAGGAGCTGCTTCTGTCCCTGGGACAAATTGCTTCCGTCCTCAGAGATAACCGTGTCGTACCCATCCTTCATTCGTTTGATAAAGCTGTGGGCATGAGCCTCCTTCGCCGCTTTGACCACTTCCTCGTCGGTCGCTTCCGGCCTTCCATATGCGATATTATCACGAATCGTGCCGGATTTCAACCATGTTTCCTGGAGGACCATGCCGTAACTCGTTCTTAAGCTTTTTCTCGTAATCTCCCGCACATCGGTTCCATCCACTTGAATCGAACCGGAATCTACATCGTAGAAACGCATGAGCAGGTTGATGACCGTACTCTTTCCGCATCCGGTCGGCCCCACGATGGCGACACGCTGCCCCGGTTTTACTTCCAGATTCATATTCTCGATCAGCGGTATTTCGGGATCATAAGAGAAATTCACTTCGCTCAGAGACACTTCCCCCTTTACCTCCGTCAGGACGGCTGCATCCGGCGCATCCGGAATCTGTGGTTCCTCATCGATCAGTTCAAAGACGCGGGCCGCCGAGGCCAATGCGTTCTGAAGCTCCGTCACCACGCCGGAAATCTCATTAAACGGCTTCGTATACTGGTTTGCATAGCTTAAAAAGCTGGAGAGCTGCCCCACCGACAAATAGCCGGAAATAGCCGCAAACGCCCCTGCAATTCCCACGCTGGCGTACACCAGGCTGTTGACGAACCGGGTAGCCGGATTGGTAATGGAAGAAAAAAATGTAGCCTTAAGTCCCCACACCCGCAGGCGCTCGTTGATTTCCTCGAACTGGGACTGAGCCTCCGACTCATAGCCAAATGCTAAAACCACCTTCTGGCTGCCAAGCATTTCTTCCACAAGGGAGGTGAGTTCGCCCCTCGTCTGCGATTGTTTCCGGAACATGGTGTAAGTCCGCTTTGCAATAAAGCTTGCCACAAACAGAGAGACCGGGGTAACCAAAATCACGACAACCGCTATGGCCGGATTAATTGTAAACATGAAAATGAGGGTTCCTAAAATCGTAAGGATACCCGTAAACAGCTGCGTAAATCCCATCAAAAGTCCATCGGAAAACTGGTCGATATCGGCAATCAGGCGGCTGATGATATCGCCGTGGGAATGGGAATCGATGTATTTGAGCGGCAGGCTTTCCACCTTTGCAAACGCCCGGACCCGGATATCCTTCACCACACGGTACGTAATGATATTGTTGATATGGCTCATAAGCCACTGTGACACCGCGGTAATCAGGATAATGACGCCAATTTTCATGAGAATTCCGCCCATAACGGCAAAATCCACACTTCCCGGTGCAAGAATGCAGTCAATGGCTTTACCGGTCAAAATCGGCACATAGAGAGTCAGGACCACCGTGATCAATGCACAGGCCAGCGAAGCCAGGACGCCCCATTTATACCGGCCGATGCTGGAGAGAATCCGCCGTATGGTCGTTTTATGCTTTTTCATATTCATCCTACCGCACCTCCTCCTTCGAAAGCTGGGACAGACAGATTTCCCGGTAAATCTCACAGTTTTCAAACAGCTCCTTATGGGTTCCGCACCCCACCATAGCGCCGTCATCCAGGACGACAATCTGATCCGCGTTCCGGATCGTGGTTGCTCGCTGGGATACGATGAAGACAGTCATATCCTGCGTCCTCTCTTTAATGGCCTTCCGAAGCCTGGCATCTGTGGCAAAATCCAGGGCAGACGCACTGTCATCCATGATCAGGATCTCCGGTTTTCTGACCAGAGCCCTGGCAATCGTGAGACGTTGTCTCTGCCCGCCGGACAGATTCTTGCCGCCGGCCTGGATATAGAGCTCCAGTCCCTCGTCCTTTTCTTCCACGAATTCAAGGGCCTGAGCCGTCTTAAGCGCTTCATAGATCTCGTCGTCTGTGGCGTTTTTCTTTCCCCACTGCATGTTCTCCCGCAGTGTCCCGTGGAATAACACCGCCTTCTGCGGAACGACTCCCGTCTTGCCGCGCAGCTGATCCAGCGGATACTCCCTGACATCGTGGCCGTCCACCGATACCCCGCCCTCCGTCGCATCATAGAAACGGGGAATCAGATTGACAAGCGTCGATTTACCCGATCCTGTACCGCCGATGATCCCCACGGTCTGCCCTCTCGTCACGGAAAATGAGATGTTGCTTAAGGCCGGTTCCCTCGCTCCGTCATAGGTAAATGTCATATCTTTAAATTCTACCGCCGGAGCGCCCTCGCCGGCTTCCAGACACGTATGGTTCTTCTCTCTAATCCCCGGCTTCTGCTCGAACACGGCGCTGATCCGGTTCGCGCAGGCCAGCGCTTTGGAAATGGTGATAATGAGATTGGCCAGCTTCACCAGCTCCACCAGAATCTGAGACATGTAGTTCACCAGAGCCACCACCTCGCCCTGAGTGATAATCCCGCGGTTCACTTCCTTCGCTCCGGTCTGTATCAGCACAATAATGCCCAGGTTGATAATCACATAGGTAAGAGGATTTAAAAGGGAGGAAATCTTCCCGACAAACACCTGGATTTTCACCAGCTTACCGTTTTCCTCATCAAACCGGCGGCCTTCATCCTCCTGTCGGTTAAAGGCCCGGATCACGCGGACGCCGCTTAGATTTTCCCTGGCGGTCAGGAGCACGCGGTCCAGCTGCCGCTGTACCTTTTTATAGAGAGGCATGCTGATTAACATGATGCCAAATACAACCACGGACAGCACCGGTATGACAACGACAAAAATCAGAGCCGCCTTCACATCGATGGTAAAGGCCATGGCCATGGCCCCGAACACGATGAAAGGAGACCTCAAAAAGAGGCGTAAAAATAAATTAACCCCTGACTGTACCTGGTTTGCGTCACTCGTCATACGGGTGATTAACGTGGCTGTCCCCGCCTTATCCAGCTCCGCATAGGAGAGGCTGCCGATGTGGGAGAACAGGTCATTTCGCAGCGCCGTACCGAATCCCGCGGCCGCCTTTGCCGCAAAATACTGGGCCGTGATGGAACAGACCAGCCCCACAACTCCAAGAAGCACCAGAATTCCGCCCATTTTTAAGATATAGGGGAGGTCCTGTGTCTTAATTCCGACATCGATTACTTTCGCCATCACGAGAGGCACCATCAGCTCAAAACTGGCCTCCAGAAGCTTAAATAGCGGCCCTAAGAAGCTTTCCAGCCGGTATTCCTTTAAGTATTTCAGGAGTTTTTTCATTTATCCTTCCTCCGGATTCATATGTTTTTAGAATAATTCATTGTAATATTATAGCATTCTGGTATAATATTACAAGTATCTATTGCAGAAAAATAATTATTAAAGAGGTGTATTCCATGGGACAGATGAATTCAAGGCAGCTCTATTATTTTACAGTGATTGCGGAAACGGGCAGTTTTACGGCGGCAGCAAAAAAGCTGGGGCTGTCTCAGCCGCCGCTCAGCAAGCAGATCATGATGCTGGAGGAGGACTTAGGCGTCCGTCTTCTGACCCGCGGGGCAAGGAAGGCCGAGCTTACCGAGGCCGGTTCCTATCTCTATTCCCGGGCTAAGGATATTCTGTCCATGATGGATACGGCCGCTGATGAGCTCCAGAATTTCCCCTCCTCATCGAAGGGAATCTTAAAGCTGGGAACGATCTCCTCCTCCGGCAGCTTTCTGGCGGACAGCATCCTGCCGGGCTTCTGCCGGCTTCATCCCAATGTTCGTTTTGAAATCTCCGAGGGGAACACTTACGAGCTTCTGGAAAAGCTGAAAAACGGCATCATCGAATGCGCTGTGGTTCGAACACCGTTTAATACCGACGGTTTTCACTGTGTCTTCGGATCAGAAGAACCGCTTACGGCAGTCGGAGTTTCCTCCTGGTTTGACGCGATCCCAGGCGGCACAATCCGTCTTACAGACCTGGCCGGAAAGCCTCTCATCTATTATCGGCGCTTTGACGCTATCATATCCATGGCGTTCCAGAATATCGGCGCAGCGCCTAATATCTTCTGCCGCAATGACGACGCCAGGACGTGTCTCCAATGGGCTGGCGCCGGCTTAGGCGTAGCCCTGGTGCCGGAATCCATCAGCAGCATGAGGCCGGCCGAAGGCCTGACAGTCCGGATTATCGATTCTCCGGAAACCGTCACCCGCATGACCGCCATATACAAAAAAAATGGCTATGTTTCAAACATAGCCAAAGAATTTGTAACTTATTTTGAAACACACTCTAATTCTCATTCAGCTTCACAGCCTTCCCAAACACAAAGAATCCGATGAGAAACATCACGGCCAGAATCGCAACACCGCCGTTGCTCTTTCCCGTAATCTGAGCGAATAATCCCATCAGAGCCGTTCCCATGAAAGAAGCGCCCTTTCCGCAGATATCAAAAATACCGAAAAATTCTCCCGATTTCTCAGGCGGAATGATTCTGGCAAAATACGACCGTGACAGCGCCTGGATCGCCCCTTGGAACATGCCGACGCAAACAGCCAGCACCCAGAACTCATACTGCTTATCCAGCTGAATCGCATAAAGCGCAATACAAAGGTATGCAAGAATACACAGGCGGATGAGTTTTTCCGTCCTGTACTTCTTCGCCG
The DNA here is from genome assembly GCF_014288035.1 of Hungatella sp. L36. Taxonomy (NCBI): domain Bacteria; kingdom Bacillati; phylum Bacillota; class Clostridia; order Lachnospirales; family Lachnospiraceae; genus Hungatella; species Hungatella sp. L36. The sequence goes on from NZ_JACOPC010000006.1 coordinate 273,371, forward strand.
CTTTGCCGAACAACAGCGCAAATGGGAACGCTACGATCTGAGTTAAAAGAAGCGCCAGCAAAAGTCCCTGGGAATTGAGCCCCAAAGAGCTTCCATAAGCCGTAGCCATCTCGATAATGGTATAGACCCCGTCAATATAGAAGAAGTATGCAATCATGAAAACAAAGATCTTTTTATGATTCTTCAAATCAAGAAGCGTATGCCCCAGGCGGCGCAGGCTCTCCTTCACCACTCCGCGTCCCGACTCCGCGTTGCCCGTATAGTGAACCTGTTTGTAGTGGCGGAGCAGGGGCACCGTCACCAGGAACCACCACAGGGCGTTGATGATGAGCGCAATCACCATGGCAGTCACCATAGTGATGCCAATCTTTTCATAGAACAGAACAAACACAAGGCTGAACACAAACGGAACACAGCTTCCGATATACCCCCATGCAAACCCATGAGAGGACACCGCGTCCAGACGTTCCGGCGTCGTGATATCCGGAAGCATGGAATCGTAGAACACCAGACTCGCAGAGTAGCCCACCTTTGCAATCACAAATACCACCAAAAATACAATCCAGGATTTTGGTATGGCAAGTGCGGCACATCCCAGAACGCCCACCATCATACAGATCATAAATATCGGTTTCTTATACCCCTTCGTATCGGCTATGGCGCCGCAGACCGGTCCGATAAAGGCCACCAGCAGCGTAGCAATCGAGGCTGCATATCCCCAATAGGCCAGATAATCCACCTCGGAGACGCCCTCCAGTCCCGCCAGATAATTAAAGTAAATGGGCAAAATCGTCGTTGCAAGCAGCACGAATGCGGAATTTCCTACATCGTACAGAATCCAGTCTATCTCCATTTTTGTAAGCTTTTCTTTTTTCTCCTGTCCCATGTAAGGTTTCCTCTCACTTTCTCTGTTTTCACTGCAGAAAATCAAACAGACTCATCTGGCTGTTTTCGTAATTCTTCTTATACCCGTGAATAATGTCCTTCATGCGGTACAGAATCCCGTATTTCTCACACTCTGCCGCGAATATGGCCCAGAGCCGCCTTGCCGCCGGACTCCGGCATTCGTAGCGTTCTCCGTACCGTTTTCTGTATTCCGCTGCCAGATCCCGCTCCGGAAACAGCTGCCCCAGCTTATCATAGTACCACTCCCTCTGATTATCACGGAGCGTCACACCAAAAGCCGCATAAATAAAAGAAGCTCCCGCCTCATGGGCCTTTCTCACGACAGCCGTAATATTTTCCGGACTGTCTTCCAGAAATGGAAGGACCGGCATCAGCAGAATACCGGTAAACAGCCCTCTGGAGCTTAAGTAATCGATCAGTTCAAACCGCTCGGTCGAGGACGGCACGCCGGGTTCGATCTTCCCCGCCAGCTCATCATCCGCAGTCGTCACCGTCACTTTTAAGATTACAGGCGAATGTTCTTTTATGCTCTCCAAAATATCCGCATCCCTTTTTAAAAGAGTGCTTTTCGTGGCAATCCCTGCTCCGAAGCCGAAGGCGTCCACCAGCTCCAGCGCATGTCTGGTCAGCTCCAGCTCCTTTTCAAATGGATTATAGGGATCACTCATGGCTCCGGTGCCTACCACTCCGGTTTTCACCTTCCGCCGCAGATCATCCCGGACAATCCGAAGGGCGTCTTCCTTGGCCCGCACCGTGTCAAACCGTTCGATCCGATAGCAGGAAGACCGGCTGTCGCAGTAGATACAGCCATGGCAGCAGCCTTTATAAATATTCATATTATAATCGATGCCGAACCATTCGGAGCTCTTCGTCTTCGTCACGATGGTTTTCGCCGGTATATATTCCATACGCGCTCCCTTTCTGATTGATTCCATTAGTACCATTCTATCAAATGCAGTACGGTAGGGCAACTTATTTTCGAAAGAATTACTTTGTTTTTCAAAATAATTTTTCTGTTACGAAAAATTATAACCGTGAACTGCAACAACCATGAACCATAACTATTTGAAATTCCGGTGTCTTGCTTGATATTTTTTTGCGGTCATGGTAATATTTTAGTTATATCATTAACAAAAAGGGGATATCATGATTGGATTAATACTGCGAGGCAAACAGATCTACGACAAATTCAGCAAGGATGAAATGACTGTTTACGCGGCTCAGGCGTCTTTTTTTACCATCATCGCGGCATTTCCGTTCATCATGCTGCTGATGGCTATGATCCAGTTGATACCAACGATAACAAAGTCCAACCTGCTGCAGGTAATTACAAGTCTGGTACCGGCCAACCTAAAGAGCCTGGTCTTCGGCGTCGTCGAAAATATCTATACCAACTCTCCCGCTACCGTTTTATCCGTAACGGCAATCGCCGCCATCTGGTCGGCCTCCCGCGGCATGCTGAGCATCGAGCGCGGACTGAACCGGGTATTCGGGAAACAGAAGAAGCGAAATTACGTGGTGACGAGGATGATCTGCGCCGGTTATACCATCATATTCATGCTGATCTGCATTCTGACGCTGGTTTTGCTGGTTCTCGGAAGTTCGATTCAGGGATTCGTCGAACACCATTTTCCGGTCGTTGCAGAGATCACCCACTACGTCATCAGCTTTCGGACCGTGCTCCTGCTGATCCTGACGATCTGCTTCACTTTCCTCTATACGTATGTGCCGGAAAAGAAGCAGCATTTTAAAAAGCAGCTGCCCGGCGCTATTTTCTCCACACTGGGATGGATCGCATTTTCATTTGCATTTTCCATTTATTTTAACAATTTCAGCAATTTCTCTGTTATGTACGGGAGCCTTACGGCTATTGTGTTGCTGATGCTGTGGCTGTATGTGTGTATCTGTATACTGTTTCTTGGAGCGGAAATTAATTATTTTTATTCCGGGGACTGGAAGGAGCAGAAAAAGGCGGGATAACGGTCATGCCAGGTGGCCTGCAAGAGATCGGGGCGCGAAGTGTTTCAGGATTATGGAATTAATGACTTGAGAAATTGAAGATGAGGGATTGAAGCACCATTTTCCCAGATCAAGGATGGTGGAAATTCTTCCCTTTACATGTGGGCAGGCTGATGTACAGCCTGCTCTTCTTATGACTTTAGCCGGTTGAACGCTTAATGCGCAAAATCATGAACACCCGTTTGACAGGTGTTCATGATTTTACTGTTTGGCAGTAACTGTGACGCATTTTTGTTATAGTGTAACAATCTTGATAATCCACAAGGAATCTTCTGCCATACCATCACAGTTCTACTGTATATATGGCTATTTTTCCTCAAAAATAAACAAAACCTCGATTGGTGTTTCCACCTCTCTCGAAATATCGATCGCCAGCTTCAGCGATGGATTGTATCTGCCCGCTTCCAGGCGCATGATAGTTTCCCGTCTTACACCGACTTTTTCAGCCAGTTGTTCCTGGGTCATCTCCTTCATTTGTCTGTACTTCTTAAGGTTGCACGTAAATTCCCCCATGGCTACTCTCCATTTTCAAAACGGTACAGCAGGTATTGTTGAAGAAACAGCGATAAGCCAAATGCAAAACCGATAACAGCAATTAAAAGTTTTAGCATCACATAGGGATTATTGATCCGAAATGCCGACATAGAAAGAAGCGCCACAGCGATAATCAGAGTAAGGGCCACTTTGTTCGCTATGGCACTGGCTCTGTTCTCATTGGCTAAATAACGCTCATCAATCATCGTACCGGACATCTTCCCCTCATAGTAAAAACCGAAAAATCCAAAAAAGCAGAAAAATATCAGCGGAAACGGCACAGGCAAAATACCGTCTTCACGAAAAAGCTGGGGCAGAAAACCCAGAAATCCCGACAACCCCAAAAAACCTAACAGCCCCATCTTCGGACTGATTTTTCTGGTAAATGTGGGTTTTTGACCTGCGGAGTATTTATTATTCATGACAGCCTCCTTATGGTGATATATTTATCTCTTTATAGGATAAATATATCACTTTTTAGTTTTAATTGTCAATACTCCTGCTTTCAAATTCTATTTATTTTTATATTTTAAAAGAATTAAAGAGTACAGCCTGGACTTTTCCAACTCCTAACATCTAACAACTGCATATTCGCAGAACCTTGATAAATAGAAACTTCATCTCTTTTTTCCGTCACATATAACTTTCCTCTAACTTTAATCCTAATTCTTCTTTAATATTAGTATGCTTTTGTCAGCTATTTTCACAATTTAGTTCATATTCATTTTGAATCTTAATCTTTGACAAGTTTTTTCCAGTCACTCTATTATATATCTTTGTAATATCATCATTCAACTTTAATATTTCATGGTCAGATAGCTCATTTACAAGCTTATCAACAGGATACACAATACACATATGAGAATCGTCTTCTACAATCTTTAAAATCGAAAATGTTACTTTATGGTAACGTCTACTAGCCTCATCAATATATACATTAAGAATTAAAGAATATTCTGGTAACGGCTCGTGAACAATATAATCCGCACTAATAGACAGATTAAATCCCCCCAATGAATATGCAACGACAGCTGAATCAATATTATATGCTTTTTGAATCACATGTGGATGGTTACCAACAATAATATCAACGCCCTTTTTTACAAAAAAATCTACTATAAACTTAGAATACTCTCCAGGTTCTTCATTAAACTGCCCCCCGATATGAAGGCATGCGACAACAACATCTGAATGGCTTTTTGCCTTTATAATGTCCTTTTCTATCTGATCCAGATATCGATTAGCTGTATCTTGATCTTGAATTTTATCTGTATATGGTTTGAAATAGGATATGCCAAGACGCAATTTCGTTCTGTTAATCAATCTGCTAATTTTTCTTCTTTGCGAAGCCTTTAAATATCTTGCTACTTTTTTACATATTTTTTTACTATCTTTGGCTGCATCTTTTTGCTCTCTAAGTAGCCCTACATAATAATCTGTATCTTGATTCAATATCACACCCGTGTTCGATTCGTTTGTGCCATATGTATAGGAAAGAATTGCAATTTTGATATCATTAATCAAAACAATCTTACAAGCATCACGACTCTTTTGATCAGTATATGTCCCTGTATGTTCGACTGAATTTGAGTCCAATACTCTAATTGTTCTTTTTAACCCTTCTATCCCTTGATCCAGACAATGATTATTTGCCGTGGTAACAAAATCTATACCTGATGATTTCATGTCTTTTACAAACTGATCAGGGCAGTTATATAATAAATATTCATTTTTGTAATCATTGCTACTACCAGCACAAACATTTTCAAAATTTGCAATCACATAGTCTGAGCTTCGAAAGATACTCTTTACTTCAGAAAACACTGGCGAAAAATCATATGCATCACTCTTGTTCTTTGACGCATTTAGCAATGGGCGATCACAAGTAACATCACCTAAAAAAGAAAGTTTGATACAATTCTCACTATTCACTTATGAGTCCCCCTTTTTACTTGATATAAAATTATGAATCAATTTTCGGTATCTAAATATGACAAACAGCATAATAGCAATATATAAGACAATTACACTATACCGAACAATACTAGCTTGGTACAGCACTAATGCGAGTGGTATGCTTGCTAAAGAAAGCCCTAAACCTCCAAATATTACTTTTCTATTAAAAATATGCCTATATCCTAACCGACTTATCACGATATAATGAAGCAAAAACAACACTGCATAACCAGCAAGCGTCGTATACCCTGCAGCACAATACCCCCATATAGGAATAAAGATAAAATTTAAAATAATATTAAGTACCGCTGCAATAGTTGTTCCAATTGCAACCATTCGCATCTTTTTTTCATAAAATTCCACCTGCACATACATTGTATATGCAAATTGAAATACACAGCCAATTATTAATGGTGGCAATACTGAAACTCCTTCTATATACCTTTTACCGCCTAAAGTCAACACGACTTCTGGTGCCAACAATATAATCCCTAAAATAAGGGCCAGGAATACGCCAAAATATATTGTTGAAACTTTAGCAATACTTTTTTGTTCATTCCCCTTCATTGAGTCCAAAAACCATGGAGCCCAAGCCTTATTCATAGAATCAATTAAAATAGCCACAATACTTGCAACTATGTGAGCAATACTATACAGAGCTGTATATTCTGCTCCCAGTAATTTCGTAATCATAATTCTATCAGACGACCCCAGAAGCGTCATCGACAAAAGGTGCGGAACTAAAGGTAAGCTAAGTAAAAGTCCATATTTATAATACTCGAAGCATATTTTTTTCCCTTTACGGGCAATTAGAACATATAACACCGCCCCAATAAAAACATACGGTATATATTGCCCATATACCCTGGCATCTAATTTATTGTGAAGAGTAAGTACTAAAATAACAGACAACGCACTGGAGGCTATAATACCAATCCCTGTAATTATAGAAAATGCTTTATACTTATAATGGGCTCTTTCATTTGTGATAAAAACATAATATCCTTGTACAAACAAAATGTATATAAAAATGATATAAAAATATTTTTCTTCTATACCCATTAAATTAGAAATGGAAGTTCTAAATATCATAAAGACTATAAACATACCAACAGTAATAATAGACTCTAGCGTCAGCATGGAAAATGCATAGCGATTCAAATCATCTTCGTAATCTAATTTAGCTCTTATAATAGATGTGTATAGATCACAAGATGCTAAGATTAATAGTATAGTGATCCAACTAGAAATATTGTTGAATTCTCCATACTCTGCTTTAGTAAGAATACGTGCAAAAATAGGTGTCGTAATAAATGCAACTGCACGAAATGCAAAATTGCTTATTGTATACCACAAACCAGATTTTAGCACTATTTTAGGTGATACCTTATCTTTGCCCATAAACACACCTTCTTGCATCATTTTAATAAATATTTTTATGACATCCTAGTTGATTTACCTTTAAGTTTTCTTTCCTTAGTATAACTGGCAAATATTCCAAGCATTGCCCAAAACGACGGGACAAACCAATAAGACATTGAAAAGAAAAGCTGACAACTGACTGAAAAAAATATAATAAATAATAATTTCCATTCTCTATCTTTATTAACGACCATAATCTTATACGAAAAAAATAGAATAAGAACTATAACGATTGCCGCAATAATAAGTCCAAAATTTGATGCCAACTCCAAAAAGATGTTATGGCAGTAACCAGCGTTATGGTACTGAACAATAACTGGCCTATCTCCAAACAATCCTGCTCCGAAGAATTTGTGTTCTTTAATAATCCCCCATGCCGCATCGTAGATCAGATCTCTTCCAGTTCCATCTGTTATTGTTCCAGCGGCCAATTTAGTTAGTGTTCTTGATGAGATTCCCATTTTACTTCCAAAAGACGCTATTGACAATATGATATTATCGAACCCAACAAACACAACGGTAATCATCCCCATAACCACTATAGAAAGATATTTTACTAAATTAAGTGTTGTTGTGTAACAATACATAATTAATGCTATGAACATCAATATAACAACAATTGCCCCCCTACTACCAGCCATAAGCATGGCAAGTAGTAAAATTGCTGCTGGTATATAATAGATTTTTTTCTTTTCTTTTATAGCCCAAGTAATAAATATTACTATCGGAAATGTAACACTATAACCATATGACAAATTATATGTATATTTAGAAATCTCACCAATCGAGTTATAATCAAGCCAATAACCAACTCTTAAAAAATCAATAAATTCGTAGATATAAAATATAAACTCTATCCAAGCAACGTATTTTAAACCTTTCCAAATACTTTGAGAAGATCTCATACACCGAATCATTAAAAAAGCATAAATCGCTCTATCTGGCCGTAGAACCCTCGTTGTAAAACCATATACTGGACGTGTAAGATAAAACCTGTAATCAGGATGTAACATGTATGTAAATGCAAACAAAACTAGTATTATAATAAAAAAGCAGACGCAGTCATAAAGTTTTCTCGATCTTTTCAATAATGACAAAATGAGGAAAGAATAAATAACTAAATTTATAAAAACAATTCCAAGGCCGCCAAAGCCAATATGCCCAAAAATTTTTATAGAAAACGCTCTGAAAAAATCAACGCTGAAATATATTACAAAAGCTATCATTGCCAGACTATCGGCATTAAGTCTAATTATCCACTTGCCTTTCTCCTGCATCTATACTATCCTCACAATACATTATTCCACTAAAATTCATGATTTAATTAAAATTTCTATTTCGTTTCTTATTCCTCTTTGCCATGTCCCTTGAGGCCCTATCAATTCTGTTAAAGAGTTTCCTTCAATTAATACCCAGCCATAATCGGTATATGCCAGATCCCAACCAATTAAACGAACTTTAGGTATTTGTTTTGACATTTCTCTACACATTTTAAGCATTTCATTCCAATCGGGAATCTGAAATCCTTGGAATACGATACCTGAATCAGGATGTTGGAGATACCTATGACCATACTCATCTACACCAAGGGTCTCTAACTTGCCTGAATCACAATTTATTCCAACCAAGATTCCTCCTGAGGCACCATTATCTATAAACGAACCTTTTCGTCCTACCTTCAAAAAACAATAGGGAATTTTTATTTTACCATTTATATTTAGAGTAATGCATCTAATTGTGTTTACACTCGAAGAATTGAAAGCGCCTATCCTCGTATTTTGACTAACGATTTCCTCCAATATAGTTTTTCCTTCAGCCAAAAAATTGTCGAATAAAGAACGAGTTGTTTTTTTCAACTCTTCAATATCAATCATTTCAACACTACGACCACATGATTCCTTCACATTCTTTTTGACAAATCTATGATGCCTATTACAAAACTCATCAAAAATGCTATAATCATTTACACTGCATATTGAAATTGCCTCTCTACGATAGTAATTTTTAAATTTTTCATAGGTTTTCATTTTATCAGAAAAAATCATCATAGCGTCAACATCATTAAGTTTAAGTCCTAAACAAACGCTCTCTCTATCTGATATAAATTCTCTTCTCTCTTTTTGTGTCTTATCTACAAATCCATAACATAAATACTCGTTAACTGAATATCCGTATGCAATATAGCAATAAATAATATCTAATTTTAACTTTTCTTTATCAATCGAATTTTCATTTATTATCTCTGATTGAATAAATGCCTTATTGATCTCTTTATATAAAGCTTTCTTTAAAATCGGAAAGTTGTTTAAGTGTTCTGCAATTTTCGTTTCGATCTGCTCAGGATGTTTTTCTAATTGTCCAACAGTTTTAGCTGAAAGCATATTTCTCAAAGCATATCTTTTTCCTTTAACCTTTCTTATTTTTTTTATAAAATACATTGATTTTATATTATCGACAACCTGCATTTAATTTTCACCTCTAATCCTAAAACAACTTTTTAGTTAAAAATATGTGTGTTTTTATACTTTGTGAATTTTATCGAATTTTTCCCACATTTCATTTTCACATTCTATTGAGATCTCCTGTCTCATATTATCTGCCGCATTTATCACAGTAAACTGTTTTCGCTTTGAGACAAATTCTTCGAATGAACCAATTACTCTTGCCGGTACACCACCCACTACAGAATTAGGAGGTACATCTTTATTAACCAATGCACCAGCTGCAATAATGACATTGTCACCCACTTTAACATCATACAATATTTTTGCACCTGATCCGATAAATACATTATTTCCAATATCAATACATCCGATCTTCTCTATATATTTAGTTTTATCGTTAAGTCCGTTGAGCATATAGTGAGTAACATCATGGGTAATTAGCTCCACTCCAGAGGCCATCCATACATTATTTCCAATACTGATCAGCTTGGAGTATAATGGAATTTTTCGTGTTGTAATCATAACCCTTACACCTATAGAATGAAAAATTCCTTTTTTCCTCATATATGCAGCTCTCTTCATGGAAGATTTAATAAAATAGAGCTTTAATGTCATTAAATAACGATTGGTCATTTATGCTATCTCCATTCTTATTTCTCACAGTCCTTCAGAATTTTATCTATATTATCCAGTCCAAGCCCCTCCGGTGTCCTTCCTTCTGCGCGAAGATCCCGTCCCAATGCCGCACCTGCAATTTCAATTAATCCGCTGACAATCGGAGTGGACACACCAAGAGACTTTCCTAGCGCTTCCAGCATAACAAGTCCCTGAGGAACATCTTCTGAGATATAGCGGGAATCCACTTTTGTTGGTCCTTTTGCACGGGTATCCATCTCCGCATAATTTAGGAAAACCTCTTTTGCATCTATACTATCATCCAGTGAATTCCGATATTTACATGCTTCCACATAACTTATTCTGGAAAATCCAAGTTTTTCAAGAACATTCATCTTTTCTGCATCAAGCGCTTCAAGAATCTTCCAGGTAGAAGGGTTATCTCTTGTATAAGCCTCATGATACATACAGAAATCACCATGGGATTTTTCAATTCGAGGAATACTCATAACCGAACCGACCGTATGCACGACAAGATTAGGATTATGGAGAGCAGCTTCCACAACAGAATCTAAATATACAAATCGTTCTCCTAATTGATCCAGTTTCTTAATTGCTTCTTCTCTTCTTGCCACCGGATAAATTCCAATAGGATTCCTTACATTACGGAATCCAACACGGAAGTATCCCGGCTCCATTATTCTACCATCAATAAAAGAACTCTCAGCCTCGGCAATGATGAGATTTTTATCAGCACAATGCTTAAGGACGTAAGCAGTTGATAAATACCCTGGATTGATCAGGAGAATCTGATCATCATGCAGATACGGAGCAATCCGCTCAATCAACTGTTCGTGGAAATTTGTCTGGATATAGATAATAATAATTTCCGCGCCTTCAATGTCTGACACATTTCTGCTTACTTTATGTATATTTGCTGACTTAATATCTCCAAATTCATTCAGCGTCATTTTCCCTTCATTCTTCTGCAGAAATTCAAAATTATCATCATGCATAGCATGAGATGTTTTGATTAGTATTACCTCATGCCCTTTTAGAGTCAGGTCTGCCGCAACCGCACACCCTGCATTTCCTGCTCCCAACATAGCAATCTTCATATTATTTCCTCCTCATTCTGATTTAAGTTATATGTGATAAGCCTCTGGCATTATCTATGAATTAAAAAATCACCACAGCCAAAGATTAATTCTGTGCGTTTGAGAGAGATCTCGTAATAAAAAACTCTTCTAATACTTTTTCAGTTAAATCTCCAAAAGTCGGCCCGCAACTTATCTGGTTGGATCCCGGGCAAACATTAAATTCAATAAAAACCGGATCGCCCTCCAAATCAACGGAAAAATCCCATCCGATCAGTTTAAAATGAGCCAGTTTTTTATGAGATTGCATAATTGTTTCAATCACTTTATCAAAATACGGAATTCTAACATCCTTAAATTTTATTCCGGTACTATTTTCTTCTACCCACTCCGCCTTACGATTAACCGCCTTGTCATTCAGTTGACCATCCATTTTAACAGGACAGGCAAAACCACCTGCACCTACATTATCGACCTTTGCATTTGTTGCACCAATCCGAAGAATACTGGACAAGAAATGTACTTCACCTTCAAAAAAGAAAGATACGACCCGAATTGTATTTAAAGAGGAAGGATTCAGCCTGGAAAGTACGGGGTGTTGCTTTACAGAGGCTTGCATAATAAAGTTTGCCTCCATATCCTTAAAAGCCTTTTCTATATCTCTCTCAGTAACTTTATCCGGAGCAAAAAACTCGATGAGTCGTCCCTCGCCACTATCTATGGAAGGCTTGATCAAGAACTCTTCTTTATAATCAAGACACAAGTCAACGGCCTGCTTAACAGTGATCAAATTCATCTCCGCATCATAAAACACCCCTGCTATATTTTTACAGATCGTCTGTGGCCGTTTAATGTCGGCAAACCATATATCGTGATAACACTTGTCTTCTCCAAACCGTCTGAACTGTGAGTTGCTAAAATAAGGGATCATATCACCATAATACAGATCATCTGGTATGTATCTTGGATCAATTTCCTGTTCACGATCACAAAAAATCTGATACCAGTATTTGGCAGGCTTGTAACCATATTTTTTCCAATAAGGGATAATAACTTCCTCATATGCCTTATCGCAATTAAATCCACCATCCATCCTTTTGAGACGAATTTTTGCATTTTTCTGATATTTTCGTTTCCGAAAAACAGACTCCACTTTAAGATTCAGGTTGTCCCACTTTTTTCTAAATCCACTTCTCATGATTTTGATCACTCCATGTTATTAAGATTCCATTATCTGTATACAGGTCATCTAAAAAAAGCTTCAATAATTTTTAATCCAACTTTTTAATAGATACCTCGTTATATTTCATCATATATATTCCTTCCTCATAGATTCCTATATTCTTCTGATTTTCCCTGCCATACAGATTTTCCAGAATCATTCTCATATGATTACAGCCACATTCATAAGCATGAGGATAGCCGCCGCCAAATCGTGGATTAACTTCCGAGATATAATACTCTCCGCCGATATCAAATATATCAATATCAATCTCTCCCCTATAACCGATCTCTGCAACAAACTTGCGAATCAGTCCAAACAACTTCTCATCCTTAAAGGATACTGACTTATCCGTCTCACCAGCTCTCATAACAATTTTTTTCTTTGTAAAAATTGATACAATGTCACCGCTGATCATATCAATATAGACATCTGCTCCTATTTCCTGTCCACTAAGATACTCCTGTATCATCAGATTGTCTGAATGGTTAAAAAGCAAGTCAATCGTGTCTCTGTCCCTTACTTTACTGATAGCAATTGAGGCACTGCCTTTAATCGGCTTAACAAACACAGGGTAGGTTATTGATCCAGATTCTATATCTTTATAAAAAGTCTCTTTATCTGTGTAACTTCTCGCCGATTTATATCCATGCGATACCAGCCATTTATGCATCTGTATCTTATCAAGACTCATCTCGCAGAGTTCGTAACCGGAACCAACCACAGTCACTCCAAGGGCCGCAAATTCATCGTTATGTTCTGCCAAAAGGGACAACTCCGGATCAATCAGACTAAGTACTGCCGTTATTTTTTCTTTTCGGCAGATATCAAAGATCACTTCAATATATCCTCGTTCTGTCATCTTTGGAACCAGATAGAATTTATCTGCTTCATATATCGCAGGCGCAAGATTGCTCATATCCGTGGCAATCACATGGCCGATTCGTTCTCCATTTTCTATTGTTAGTGTATTTTTAAAATACTCGACCACTTTGTTCCGGGTTCCTACACTAAGAATCAAAATATTTATCATCTGCTTGTCCTCACTTTAAAAACCTCAACTCATCAAAGAACAGCGGCACACCGCCAGTATGAATAAAAAGAATATTCGCATTATAAATGCCATGTTCTTTGATATATTTCTTCATTCCTGCATAGGCCTTTCCAGTATACGTAGCATCCATCGGAATACCATTATGAATCAACATCTCTCTTATCGTCTGCCGTATCTCTTCATTACTCTGTCCATACCCAGGACCTATATAACTGTCATCAACTATCACGCAGGCTTCTATGCATTCTTTACTTATCACCATTTCTTTCTCGGTAAGATATTCTTGGATACTGTCAAGCACTACCTGCCTTCCCCCGGGATTCGCCCTGGCAATACTGATTCCTACGATTTTTCTGGGATCCTTATAAATCAACTGCCCACACACAAGTCCCGCCTGTGTAGTTCCTGTTCCTGTAGCAAAAAAAACATAATCAAAATGCATCTTCTGTTCTGCTTCATACTCCCGAATCTCTTTATAACAGTCCACGTATGCTTGTGTTCCTAAATTTCCATGGCCGCCTCCAGCTATGAAATAGGGGGCTCTTCCGTTTTCTTTCAATTCTCTCAGTTTATTTTCAATCGTATCATGAACTTCTCCTACGGGAACTATTGTAATTTTTGCTCCAAACACTCTCATCATTTGACTGTTAAAGGTCGGTGCCGATGACTCCTGAGGACTTATAATAAAGCATTCCATTCCCCGCATAATCGCCATGTTGGAGATAATACGGCAATGGTTCGAACTGCTGCTTCCATATGTAACTACGCAATCATAATTCCCCGCATCTATTTCCCTGAAAAAGTTAAATGCCTTACGTGCCTTATTGCCGCCAAAAGATAACGGAATTAAATCATCTCGCTTTATATAGGTTTTATTGCCGCTAACGCTGCCCAGATACTGAATAATTGTGTTACCCATTAATCTTCCTCCCAGCAAACCTCTCCGGGAATCACAAGGTCTCTTCTTGACATTCCAAGTACATATCTGTCAACAAAAATATCTCCTTTTCGGATCGACTGCCGCAGGTAGCCTTCTACATGAAAGCCACGTTTCAAATCAAGTCCCAATGAGGGGTTTCCCACTTCAATAAACGCATATAACCGATTAAGTTTCAGCGTTTCAAAGCAATAAAGTGCCATCAGCGTTCCTGCTTTTGTAGCAATGCCCTTCCGCTTATAGGATGTATTACCTACAACCATATAATCTTCTGCCTTTGAATTTTTATAGTCAATGTTTAGCAACCCGGTCAGACCTACAGGCTCTCCACAATATTCTATTACTGCATCAAAACGGTCAGTCCTGTCTTTATTTTTTTCAAACCACGCAACCGTCTTGTCATATTCAAGCGGAAGATCATAATGCAGGAATTCATTATTTGCAGAATTATTGATATACTCCATTTTCAGAGGAATATCTTCAAAAGTAAATTTTCTAATTCTGACGTCTTCATATTGGTACATAATTTTCCTCACAATCTTTTTCTCTTTCAGACTGACAACACCAGGTTAACGAACAATCCGTCTGACCAGCATAAAGCTCTCAGCATAGGGAACACCTACTGTCGCTCCTCTAAACTGTGCCAAAGCACTGATTGCTTCTTTAGATCTCGGGTGTGGGTATTCTATTAATTGACTCTCATAACAGCTCATTGCACCAAGCTTATCCTCTATTGTGTCTGTAATATCCACCCACATATTGGGATTAAAACAGCGTCCTTCTATGGGAATATTCCATCCTGTTTCAGACAATGTTTCATACATATAAATCTCCCGGATAGAATAATCTCCGATGGGCCTTAATACGACCATTGCACTTTCTGTTACTTCCCGGTGATCTATGTGCATGTCTCCAATAAATGGCAGAAACGCGATATCTGGCTGAGTCAGTTTTACTACCTCCAGCAGCGCTGCATTCAAATTACTTTGTTCCATTGATTTCAGTTTTCCTACTGAAAGATTAAGGAAAAAAGATTGTTTTACACCGAGAAGGCGATGTGCTCTTTTCGCCTCTTCCTGCAATAACGCGAAGTGAATACCACTGGTGACTTCACACACATACACGTCGTGCCCTTCTTTGATTAACTTTTTAATCGTCCCGCCAACCCCCAGGATCTCATCATCATTATGGGGTGCTAATACTAATACATTCATAACAAATCACCTGTTTCTGTCTATTTCCATTCTTTGACTTCAGTTATTTACCAAATGTCATTTACTCATTCAGGTTTGTACCATTAAACGGTTTTCGTGTTGCTTCAATACGATACTTGCTTGGATGAACTGCCTCTCTTGCAACTGCAAAAAGCATTGCTACATCTAATAGAAAACTCACGTTTTCAACATAAAATATGTCATTTTCGAATTGCTCGTTCCATGTCCAAGTTTTTCCTGGTCTTAACCTCACACAGGCAAAGCCAGGCCGAACTTCATGTCTCATCATATGGCGAGAGCTATATAACGGAAGATACTCTACCCGAAGTGGCCTTGGACCAATAATTGACATCTTGCCCGTAAAAATACATATCAATTCCGGCAATTCATCAATGGAATATTTTCTTATGAATTTTCCAAATTTAGTCAATCTCTCATTTCCCGGCAGTAATTCACCGTTTGCAGCGGTTTCATTTGTCATGGATCTAAATTTATATATATTAAATACCTTACCGTGCAAGCCTGGCCTTTTTTGTGCAAAAACAATTGGTCTACCATGAATAATAAGTTCGAGAATCGCAACAACCAGGAATACCGGACTTAAAATTATAATAGCGAGACCGCTAAGCACCAGATCTAAAAGACGTTTTATTATCAGCGAATAAATTGTTTTTTTTACTTCCGGCAGTGATTGGTTACCCTTATTCGTCATGTCCGTCACCTCGCTGGATTCCCTTTAACAACCGTATAGTTATCTACATTTTTCACAACGACTGATCCCATTCCAATCCTCGCGCCATCTCCAATATGTCTCCCGTCACGGATTGTTGAATTTCCAGAGATGAATACACGATTTCCTGTGGAGGAGCTTCCAAACATTATAGTTTCGCCTACTATAAAGGTATCTTTTCCAATCTGGACATTATGAGATATAAATACACTATTATCTATCTTTGCTCCGCTCTTAATAACTGTATTATCAATAGCACCGCGTGCTATCACCGTAAGCGCTCCGATCTGCACATTATCCTCTATAACAATTCCACCGAATTGCGGCATAGTAAGTGCTTTTTCATTCTCGTCCCTATCAGTGGATAATCCATCTGCACCTATAACTGAATTCTCCCTGATTACCACATTATTTCCAATATGTACTTCACCCACCAGCCTTACGCCACTTCCAATATAACAATTATCACCGATTTCAACTTCTCTGCCGATATACGAACCGGGAAGGATTCGGCAATTTCTGCCAATAACTGCATTCTTTGCAATAAATGCCCCATTTACAGTATCAATCTCATCCATTTCAGGAAAATAAGTGATCTTATTATTACGATAAAATCTACAATATTCTTTATGAGGATTATCACATAAGAATATTGCATGACGGTCACATATTGCATTGGACACTTCAATGTTCCGAGGCCAAAAGACAAGACAATTTCTGCAATTTAAAAGTACTTTAGAATATTTCATAAAGCCTTCTGTCACGAACATGACAGCATTATCCTTTGGATTATTTAAAGATGCCGGTCTATATATAATAAAGTCCTTATCCTTCACATACGTATCCGCATGTACTTCAAAATATCTCTTTTCCATTGCATTTTTACCTTCCTACGACAAACACATAGTTTGTCGTAGCAGTTCCTCCAATATTCAGCATCATAGCATTGCTCGGTACTTTATCCCCTCTAATTACCTGATATCCTCCGGCATTTCCGCTAATTTGTTTATAAAGGTCTAAAAACATTCGACAGCCGCTTCCGCCAACAGGATGACCACACCCGATCAGCCCACCACTGGGATTAATAGGCTTCGCACCATCAAATGCAATCATTCCATTTTCAACAGCTTCATACTCATATCCAGGCTCTGTAATACCAAAGGCTGAGATCGCTGCATACTCAGACGATGTGAAACAATCATGGGTCTCAAACACATCAATGTTTTCCACACCCATACCACTTCTCCTATATGCGTCCAGAACCGCCTGTCGTGTCCACGGAAGAATATATCTGCTTTCCGGCTGTTCATGGATTTTTTTCTCAAACAGCATGGGGGCCGTCCTATGCCCATACCCTTTTACATACGGAACATTGTCTAATCCCATCTCTTTGATCATCCGCTCGCTTGCCAACACAACTACCGCTGCACCGTCTGTTACCTGTGAACAATCCGATATGGCCAGCCTTCCACCAATAGAAGAATTTGTTTCTGTCCCTCTGCAGCTAGCCTGATCGTAGTTCATGAACCAGTTCCTGGTCTGTGCCAATGGATTCCTCTTGGCATTTCCATAATTAATCTCTGACACCCTAGCCAGTGCATCAAGATATCGCTTTTCATTCAGTCCATACTTAATGATTGTTTCGTCTGCCAGTTTTCCAAACAGCTTAGGAAACGGAAACGACACATCTTTGCCCTCTTTCTCATAGTAAGCAGCTCTTCCCAAGATATCTCCGCAGACTTTAGAATCGACTGTCTTCATCAATTCCCATCCCACAATGATTGCCAAATCATATTCATCAGCCTTTATTTTAGTAATAGCTGCATCCAATGCCACAGAACTTGAGGCACATGCTGCTTCATATCTTGCAGAGGGCACACCATATAGCGCTGGGGATACCTCTGTAAGCAGCGCTCCTAAATGTCCCTGACTGATATAATCTTCTGCAATAAAATTCCCTACGAAACAGGCAACCCGATTATCTTTATTCAATTCTTCAATATCGGAAAAACAGACTCCCACCTGATCGAGTGCATCTGTCATAACTTCTTTTAAGAGAGCAATAACATTCTTCCCCTCTTTTGTCCAATTTCTTTCAAAATCGGTTTGGGCACCGCCTAATACGTATACTTTACTCATATCTTTCACTCCGCACCTTATTTTTCTGATACACTGAATCATCGTTTAGCCAGAACAAATTTTCTATAATCATAACGGGACCGTTCTGCCCCAGCCAGCAATTGCTGTTTTTTTATCTTATCAACAATCTTCGGTTCCAAACGCTCCTCACAAAGTTTCTCAATATCAGTAATGGTGCTGATTGCCTCCACCAGCGCCAGGGGGGGACACCAATGGAATCCTGCTGCCATAACATCATCCGCTGCAACCATATCACAGCCGATTTCCTTTGCCGCACTCAAACTGTACACAATATACTTTAATAAGAACTCACAGCATAGTCTCGCTTCTGCAGACTGATTCTCTACCAACGCCCGAAATGCTGATGCATAATTTCCTACTTGTAAAAACAAAAGCATCTCTTCTACAAATGGGAACGTGTATTTCATCTGATCCCGATAATATCCATGCGCAATATCATAAACTTGATGACTTTTCAGTCCGCTGTCGTGAATTACGGTTTTGTATAAACCGGCGCCTGCTTTTCTACCAGTTTTACCATCATTTATCAATTTCTGGAGAAATGCGGGAAGAATAAAGGTCTCATGAGCATAGTCATCAGTATTATCATAGAGGTTCTTAACAATTGCTCTATGGACATCCAAACCTACAAAATTAGCAGTTACAAGTGGTGGCATGGAGCGCCCGGTAAACGGTCCAAGAATAGCATCGATATAATCAATCCCACCATTGTACCTGTACTTTTCCGCCATCAGCAGTGCTTCATTAATAAACTGGAATCCAATTCTATTTCCAAGAAACGCAGGTGAATCTGCAGTCTCCACCACAGTTCTATGAAGTATTTGATCTGCGTAGATTTTCATCCGTTCAAAAAATGATGTATTTTCTTCTGTATATTTTGTTGGGACCATCTCACAAAGCGTCATTTGATAAGGTGGATTAAAAAAATGCATCCCCATAAACTGATGCCGGTATTTTTTTGGATACAGTTCTGCCAATTTTGTAATAGAAAGACCTGATGTACCAGAGCAAAATACTTTATCATGGGCATTGCTTCCTGCCGCGTTTACAATACGCGTATGGATATCTTCTTTCACGCTCCAGTCCTCTGTACAAGCTTCAAAGATGAGATCTGAATCTCTGATACAATCTTCCAAATTTTCATAATCTATTGGGATCATTTTCTCCCTGACACTTTCAGCACGGACAGACAGATAAGCCTTATCCTTCGCCGCTATAGACTTCTCCATACTCCTGCTTACCAGATATACTTTAGCATTTCCAAACGAAGCAAAAATTGCAGCAATATTTCTCCCCATAGCGCCGTTAGCCCCCAGGACTGTCACCGTATTTATTTTAATAGTTTCCGCTTTTTCAGTTCTCAAAATAGGCCTCCTATATGTTAAATTTCTAAATAATTCTACTCAAAGCAAGCCCGAATCACCTCGATGATTCTATTCTGCTGCTCCACAGTCATTTTATTATCTGAAGGCAGACATAATCCTCTGTTAAAGATGTCCATACCAATATCCAGACAGCCGCCTTCAATATAAGCATTTGTCCTCGCCCTGCCGTTACCATCTTTTACAATAAACGGATTGTTCATATAGATCGGCTGCGCGTGCATTGGCTTCCAAATCGGCCTTCCTTCTGCATTAATGCTGCTAATCGCCTCCAAAATCTCCGTTGGACAGCTTTTTCCATGCTCCGGTATATACAAGGCTTCACGTTCTCCCAATACCTGTCTGCACATTGCTTCTCTATTTATAGTAAGGGCTGATAACCAAAAATTGGGCATACTGTTCTTTGAATCATAAGGATTCATCATAATAGGCAAATCTTTCAGTCCTTCTTTATATCTTTCATAAATTGCTCTTTTCTGGGCAATATGTTCTTCCAGATACGGGAACTGTCCTCGAATTACACCGGCAATTACATTACTCATACGATAATTGTAACCAATCTCCTCATGCTGGTACCATGACGCCGCTTCCCGGCTCTGTGTAGACCATTTCTTTACCTTCTCTGCATCTTCATGACTGTTCGTTACCAGCATCCCGCCGGCCGAACCTGTGATTATCTTATTGCCATTTGCTGACAGACAGCCGACCATGCCAAAGGAACCAGTCTGGCGCCCGTTATATGTAGCACCAAGAGATTCTGCTGCATCTTCGATTATCACGGCTCCATGTTTATTGCAAATAGACTTAATCTCATTAATCTTACCTGGAGTGCCGTAAAGATGAGCAGTCATAACTACTTTTACATCCGGATAAATCGAAAATGCCTTTTCCAGAGCGACCGGATCCATATTCCAGGTATCATACTCCGTATCTATAAACACTGGAACTCCGCCCTCATATGCAATCGGATTGCAGGTCGCACTAAAAGTCATGTCACTGCAAAAAACCTTTTGGCCTGGGCATATACCCGCTAACTTTACCGCCATATGAAGTGCAGCTGTACCCGCCGATAAACCAACGCAGTATTTGACTCCGACTTTTTCAGCCGTTATTCTTTCTACCTCATCAATATTAGCGCCAACGGTAGACATCCAATTTGTTTCATAAGCCTCTTTTATGTAATCAAAGCATTCCTGATGCATTGTCGGGGTGGACAGACACAGGTGCTTCTTAAACGGTTTAAAATTATTCACATGATTAAACATATCCTGTTGCTCCTCTTCCAGTCGTTTCTTTCTCTTACACTCTCCAAAGCCTTATTTTCTGCCCCCTGTTATACTCGTAACCGCCGCTTCCACCATCGCACTTCCACCCTGACTCTTTCTCACAACCTCATTCCCCGTAGGCTTATCCCCCACCGGCCGAAATGTCGTAACAATTTCCTCAACCATCTCGATAATGCGATTACTGTTCTCATAACTCGCCTTGGCTAATTGCTCCAACTGTGTCAAGAACACCCCTTTATCAAATGGAATCGGTTTCCCAATATGAATCAGCTCATTGTCCGTTTTAAGCATTCCTTCTTCAGCCATCAGTTTCTCTTCAAACAACTTTTCACCAGGTCTTAAGCCTGTATATGCCATATGGATATCAACTTCGGGTTCATACCCGGATAATTTAATCAGGTTTCGAGCCAGCGTATCAATTTTAACCGGATCCCCCATATCCAGGACGAATATCTCTCCGCCCTTTGCGTATGTTCCTGCCTGCATCACAAGGCTTACCGCCTCAGGTATTGTCATAAAATACCGAACAATATCCGGATGCGTAACAGTAACCGGTCCGCCTGCTTCAATCTGCTTCTTAAACAGCGGAATAACCGACCCATTACTTCCAAGCACATTGCCAAATCGTACTGCTACAAATTGTGTTTGCGCTCCCTTTCCCTTTGGAAGCTGCAGGTTCTCTTTGCTTTCAACATAATCAGGTACCACACCAATTTTATTTATATCCTTATTGCTTCCACTGCCAGCACTATCCAGACTGTCTCCTTCCCCCAGACCATCAACCCCCATATGATCCACCGGATCAGGCACAACCTGCCCATCTATTGTTTTATTGACATGCGCATGCAAAAACGGCAGCAGCTCCATCTTACCTTCTTTGCTGATCGCATCCATGCTCTGAATCACCATCTCACAGAGTCGCTTGCTCGCCCCCATAATACTGGTCGGATTGACAGCCTTATCCGTACTGATCAGCACAAACCGCTGTGTGCCATGTTTTAACGCAGCATAAGCTGTCTTATAGGTTCCTACAACATTATTCTTTATTGCCTCATTTGGACTGGTTTCCATCAACGGAACGTGCTTATGCGCGGCCGCATGGTATACGATATCCGGTTTATACATCTCAAATACCATGTTGATTCTTCTGCTGTCCCGCACCGAACCGATCAGAACAACCAGGTTCAGCTTTTCCTTATATTTTCTTTTCAGTTCCTGTTCAATGTCATAGGCATTATTTTCATAAACATCAAAGATAATCAGCTGTTTCGGCTCATGCCCGGCGATCTGACGGCATAGTTCACTACCAATGGAACCGCCTCCGCCTGTGACAAGTATGGTCTTTCCTTTGATATACTGGAATATTTCTTCCATATTTACCTTGATCGGATCTCTTCCAAGTAAATCCTCTACTGCCACTGCCTTCATCCTACTCAGCGATACCTCGCCATTGGCCAGCTGGTATATTCCCGGCAGGCTCTTCAGCTCGCAATGGGTCTCTTTACAGATATTTAAAATATCCCTCTTATCCTTTGGAGATGCGGTTGGAATCGCTAATAAAATCTGGTCGATCTTATATTTTTCGACCGATTCCATAATCGAATCGCGCCCGCCAACGATCGGCACGCCTTCCATAAACCGATCCCATTTATTAGGATTATCATCAATTACACAGCATGGCTTTGCCATAACTTCCGTTGAACTTTTCAGTTCCTTCAATATCACCTGTCCAGCGGCACCAGCACCGATCACCATTACATTATGGACAGCGCTCACATTCCGTTCTCTTCGCGTCCTTTCCAACGTAATATAGCGATAAGCGAATCGTATTGCAGTTACCAATGCAAGCTGCATGGCTGCACCAATCACATAATAAGAAATCGGCATACGCTTAATGAGCAACGTGATGCATACAATATGAAATACTGTAGTAATCACACTCGATGCAAATATTCGATTTAATTCACTAAAGCTGGCAAATCTCCATAGGCTTTTATACAGATGCAGCGCATAAAATACAACCAACACAAACACCGTATAGAACGGTGCAAATCTCAAGTATGAATTAAGGTATGTCTGTGGGATATTCGAAAAACGCAAATCAAACCGCAGCCACAAACCAAAAAAGTAAGAAAAATTCACTGCGATTATGTCATATATGATGAGATAGAAAGCGACTACTTTCCAATGTTCGATATGTCTTTTTTTTGAGGTATTATCATTTGCATGGTTTAACGCTTTGTCATTATTCTTTCGTTCATTTGTATTAACTTTCACTGTACTTCATACTCCATTCTCCCCTAACCCCGAAAAACTTCGAGGTTATCTGTTCATTGCATCTATCGGGTTGTATATAATCGGGATTACTTTTATCCGTATCACTTTGGAACAGATTCCAAATAAACCTTCAACAGATTCACCGCCCCCTCGCGAATGCGTCCATTGCAGTGGGACAATCTATTTACAATCTGCTTCTGTTCATCCAGCCGGTCGCCGCTGTCATCAGGCGAGGCGCCGTAGATCAGATAATCCAGTGACAATCCCATCTCCTCAGAAAGAAGAATTAATGTCTCAACAGACATGCCGCATCGGCCATTCTCAATATCACGGTAATACCGGCCATTCTTCCCGATTCTTCTTCCCATTTCCTCCCCGGTCAGTCCCATTTCGCGTCGACGGCAGCCCAGACGCTTGCCTACTTCCTGCCTGTTATAGGTAACCATTTCATCCCGCCTTTCGCCCAAACAACATAATAAATATTATGTTGTATATAGGACGATAAGTCGCCTGCCGCTAACATTCGGATAACGGTGTTTTAAAAATTCATTCACATATTTTAGGGAATTTTGGATTTTAAGAGTTGTAAAAAGTCGAAATGCGTGCTAGTATAATATGGAGTTTCGGTTTAAAACAGATCTAATAGTTATACTTACAACATAATATTTATTATGTTGTATCCCCTCAAACCACCAGCCGCAGCCGTTCCAGCTGCCTCCGGTGTTCCTCTCCAGTGGAAATCATATAGATTCTTGTTGTATTGATACTGCTGTGCCCCAACACATCTGCGAGCTTCGCAATATCCTTATCAATTTCGTAAAAGCTTCTGGCAAACAGGTGACGGAGATTATGCGGAAATATTTTATCGGCCAGAACCCCGGCTTCTTTCGCCAGACCTTTCATTTTGCGCCAGATATTGCTTCTGTCCATGGTATTGCCGGCCTTCGTGATAAACACCTTCCCTTTTTCGATTCCATTTTTCTGAATGTAAAGAAGCAGTTTTTTTCTCAGATTTCCCGGTATCATGATCCTTCTGTTTTTCCCTTTACAGCACACCTCTGCGTATCCCAGCCTGACAGCCTTTACCGTCACGAAACTCAGCTCGCTCACTCGAATTCCCGTACAGCAGATCGTCTGCAGGATCATCTCCAGCCTGATATTGCCGGTCCTTCTCGCTGCTTTTACCAGGCGGACATACTCCTGTCTCGTCAGTTCTTTTTCCTCCAGGCAAAAGGCCTGCTGCTGTATTTTTAACTGCTTAACGAGAAATTCCGGATGATCCAGCCAGCGAAAGAAACTGTTTAAGGACGCAAGCATAGTGTTCACACTTCTTGCGCTGTATTTTTTTTGCAGGGACTCCTTGTAGCTGATGATCCGTTCTTTTGTCACCGGATTTTTCCCTATATAGCTTAAAAAGCATCCGATGTCATGAATATACTTTTTAATCGTTATTTTACTTTTCTCTTCCATAATTAAATATTTTTTAAATTCTTCAACTTCTGTTCTTTTAATCTTAAGTCCATTCATTCCTTCTACCTCTTTCCCCATTCGTATTGTTGCATACTCATACATTTCCCTTTGCCGCAATTAAGTTTAGCACACCCCCATAGCTTCATGCATAAAAATGCCCCATCAGCCGTATAGGAACAAGCCGATGAGGTATCGTAAAACCATCTATACCACAAAAAAAGCACCTTAATGATACGAAAAAACCGCAGGAACCAATCACATTCCTGCGGCGAACTTTTTCTATATACATCAGGAGAACAACGGCGTAGAGAAATACCGGTCTCCCGTATCGGGAAGCAGAACAACGATTCTCTTCCCTTCATTTTCCGGTCTTCTGGCCAGTTCCTTTGCAGCCCATACCGCTGCCGAGGATGAAATACCAACCAGAATTCCTTCATTCTGAGCGATCTCACGACCGGTCACATAGGCATCTTCGTCCTTCACACAAATGATCTCATCATAAATATCCTGGTTCAGGATCGTTGGAATAAATCCGGCGCCAATGCCCTGAAGTCCGTGAGGACCAGGATTTCCGCCGGAAAGAATGGGAGATCCCTCCGGTTCTACCGCTACGATTTTCACGTCAGGCTTCTGGCTCTTTAAATATTCGCCGGTTCCGGTAATCGTTCCGCCGGTTCCGACTCCTGCTACGAAAATATCCACAGTGCCATCGGTATCCCTCCAGATCTCAGGACCGGTCGTCTCCTTATGAGCCTTCACGTTCGCCGGATTATCAAACTGCCCCATGATAACGGATCCGGGGATCTCGTCTCTCAGCTCTTCTGCCTTCGCGATCGCTCCCTTCATCCCCTTCTTGCCATCGGTCAGTACAATCTCCGCACCGTAGGCCTTCAGTAAATTCCGGCGCTCCACGCTCATGGTTTCCGGCATGGTGAGAACTGCACGGTAGCCCTTCATCGCCGCGATGCTGGCAATGCCAATGCCGGTATTACCGGAAGTCGGTTCGATAATGGTTGCGCCCGGTTTCAAGGTTCCCGCCGCTTCCGCGTCAAGAATCATGAACAGCGCAGCACGGTCCTTCACACTGCCTGCCGGATTTAAATACTCCAGCTTTGCGATGACGGACGCCTTCAGCTGATGCTTCTTCTCATAATTAGTCAGCTCCACCAGCGGGGTGCTGCCAATCAGTTCCATTGCACTCTTTCTGATCTTTTCCATAATCATCCTCTTTTCCAATTCATAGTGTTCTTATATGAATTCTTTTTACTGATTTTAGTCTTGTTACTGCCATTTGTCAACTGTTTTTTTGTGATTATGGAAAATATTTCTATAAATCGTATAAGCGGCTGTATTTTTCCTTCAGATACTGAATGTAATACTTCGGATTGAAATCTTCTCCTGTCGTATCCTTCAGAATTTCTCTGCTGGTCTTCAGCTTGCCGAAACGATGGACGTTTTCCCGTAAATATTCACGGATTACTCCGATCTCCCCTCTCTCCAGAAGGCCCTCGAAATCCATCTCTTTCTTCATATGGTAATACAGCTGTGCCCCAAACGCACTGCCCAGCGCATAGGATGGGAAGTAGCCAAAGGAGCCCTGAGACCAGTGAATATCCTGCAGTACGCCTTCGGAGGCATTTTCAGGACGGATTCCTAAGTATTCCTCGTATTTGTCCGCCCAGATCTCCGGAAGCTTCTTTAAATCCAGGTCTTCCTCGATGATCATCTTCTCGATCTCATATCGGATCAGAACGTGAAGGCTGTATGTCAGCTCATCCGCCTCCGTACGAATCAGGCCCGGTTCTGCCTTATTGATGGCTTCCACAAACTGTTCCCTGCTGACTCCCTTTAACTGCTCCGGGAAAATGGACTGGAGCTTCTCATAAAGCGGTACCCAGAAGGCGGCGTTGCGGCCGATAATATTTTCGAAGAATCTGGACTGGGATTCATGCATTCCCATGGAAGCGCCCTGGCCCACCAGTGTCTGTGTCAGATCGTCGCCGATACCGAGTTCATAGATTCCGTGGCCCGCCTCGTGGATCACGGAGAACAGGGAGCTGTCCACATGGTTGCTGTAATGGGTCGTAATTCTTACGTCATGATTGTGCAAATTCGTCGTAAATGGATGGGCACTGACTGCCAGCACGCCCTTATTAAAATCAAAGCCCACGTACTCTGCCAGAAATTCCGCCAGCTCTCTCTGCTTCTCTTCCGGATAATCTCCTGTCAAGAAGGCGTTTTCAATCTTCTTTCCACGCTCCTTGATCTCACGGATCAGGGGAACGATGGCCTCTTTCAGCTCATCAAAGAACTGATCCAGCAATTCCATGTTAAAGTCCTTCTCATAGAGATCCAGCATGGAATCGTAGAGTTTTACGCCATCCTTTGCGCGGTAGGAGGCAAATTTCTTCTGGTAGTCCACTACCTTTTTCAGAGTGGGAACAAATTTGTCGAAATCATTCTCCTTCTTCGCCTTAGACCACACTCTCGTAGCCTCCGATACCAGCTGTGCGTTATCGCGGTACTCCTCCGCCGGGATGCAGACAAGCTGTTCTCTCGTCTCCTTCGCCTCTTTCACAATGGCTTTCTCCACATCTGTGAGGCCCTCTTCCTTCTCACACGCTTCGATGGCTTCCTTCATCTCGTCGCCTGCCACCATGTTGTAATACTCTTCAGATAAAGCTCCGATCACTCTGGCCGTATGGGCTCCGGCTTCCTCGGGTGCCAGCGTCTCATTATCCCACTCAAACAAAATCAGAGCGGTCTGTAACGCCATTGTCTTTTCCAGTACTTTTTCCAGTCTTTCATATGCTTTGCTCATGATGCCTTATCTCCTTGCTTCTTTATTCATATTCTGTCAAACATGTATTCAGTATACCTCTTCTGCCATATCCTGTAAAGTATGGAAATCCGGCCCACGAGGTATGCTGCAAACGGTAAGAGACAGTCTTACCAAACAGTATATACGAAAACTCAGAAATTACTACTATCCATCTGCCGATGTCTCCGCCAGCATACGCTAAAAAACGAAAAATGCAGGAAACCGGTATCTCCGGCATTCCTGCATCCATTTTTTCGTGTGATCCGTGTATATCCACGATTCCATGCATCAAAAATACTTCTTATTCCCCCATAAGTTGCTCTTTTTTAAATCCAGATATTCATTATAGGCTTTTTCCAAAATCTGTTTCTCGTTGGAAAATTTCAGTAAATGATACGCTTCGTGGAACTTATAATACCCGGAATCGATAAAATACTCTTCCCGTTGTGGTTTGCTGTAATAGCTGTCCGCCATCATCAGATACCAGTGAACATCCTTCTCCACCATATCCTGCGGCGTGTTAAAGGAGTACTGGCTCTTTCCGATATACTTAATAATCGACGCACTGACTCCCGTCTCTTCCTTCACTTCACGAAGGGCCGTCTCCTTATATTCTTCTCCCGCTTCTACAGTTCCTTTTGGCAAAACCCAACCTTCATATTTGTTCTTATAATTCTTATATAAAACCAGAATTTTACCTCGAAAAATAACCACACCGCCACAGCTCGTTGCCTCTATCATTGCAATTCCTCCAGACTGAAACCTTGCATCCCTGTCCGGGATTCCGGTTTTGGTGTGTCTCACAGACTGGGTATAGTATACCTCTTTTTAAACTTATATGCAAGAGTGTTCTTGTCATGTTCCATTTCACAATCCGTCTGGAGTTTTCGGTGCCCGGCCTCTGCTTCCCGGTCTGCCCCGGCTGGCTCCTGCGACCTTTCCAGTTCCGGTTTCGGGCATAAGCACTTCTAAACGTGCGGAATTTTTCTAAAAGCCAGGAGAAATGCCCAAACTCGCTGCGCTCAGACAGGTGGGCATTTCCCCTGAACGAAAAATCCCGCGCGTTAAGAATTGCTAATCCCCTGCAAAGTCACTGGAAAGGTCGCAGGAGCCAGCCGGGGCAGACCGGGAAGCAGAGACCGGGTACCGAAAACTCCAGACGGATCGTGAAACGGAACTTATCATCTCGAAAAGTAGGTATCAAACAGCGATCTGGCTATTGGAGCGGCCGTTTTTCCCCCGGAACCGCCTTCCTCCACGATCACGCTTACCACCAGCTTCGGATGCTCCGCCGGGGCAAATCCGATAAACCATGCGTGAGTCTCCTTGTCCTTGTCAAATTCCGCCGATCCCGTCTTACCCGCCACTGTATAGGCATCCGTACGCACCGCGGAACCGGTTCCTTCCGTTACAACGGCCCGCATAAGCTCTGTTAAGCTGGCCGACTCCTCCGCGGTCATCAGATTGCCGTATGACTGGGGCATAAATTTTTTAATAACATCACCTCCCACATTTTCCACGTGGTCGATGAGGTACGGCTTCATCAGAGTGCCGCCGTTTGCGATGGCTGCCGCGATCATGCCGCCATGTATGGGTGTCATCTGGGTCTGCCCCTGTCCGATGGAGGTCTGAAGTATCTGCCACGTATCGCCGTCCGGCGTCAGCGTATAGGCGCTCTGACTGTATGGAATGGCGATGGGAAGAGGCGTATCGAACAGAAGCTGATCCGCCGTGGTCTTAAGCCTTCCTAAATCCAGCGTCAAGGCGAGATTCGCAAAAGCGCCGTTGCAGGAATTTGCAAAAGCCCGGACAAAGTCCTGACTGCCGTGCGCCGTCTCATGGTAACATTTTATCGTGTAATCCTCATAGTGAAAAAAACCGCTGCAGTCGAACCGATAATCCCTGAAATTCTCCGGATTCTCCCTTATATACTCCAATGCCGTCACGATCTTGAACGTCGAGCCCGGCGGATAGAGCCCCTGAGCGGCGCGGTTTAACAGCTGTCCCTCGCTGTTGTCGCCTGCCACAAGAGCGTCCCAGTCCGCAGCCAGCGTATTGGGATTGTAGTCCGGTTTTGAGACCATGGCGAGTATTTTCCCGGTGTCCGGTTCCATAGCGACCACCGCACCCTTCCGGCTGCCCAGAGCGTCATACGCCGCCTTCTGGAGGTCTACGTCGAGAGTCGTGATCACATTGTCCCCGAGATTTTTAACGGACGACAGCTCATTGATTACCTGCTCGGCCAGATTCACGTGGCTGGTCAGCAGATAAAAGTTACCCAGTGCCTCCAGGCCGGTCTTTCCCTTGGTAGAATACCCAACCACATGGGAGAACATGGCATCATAGGGATAATACCTCGTTTCACCGCCGTTCTCGTCCACATTTGTTTGAGCCAGAACTCTTCCGTCACTGCTTAAGATTTCTCCCCTTACCACCCGGTCCGAAAAGCTGTCGAGCCGGGCGTTGTAGGAATTGTTGATCACATTTTCACTTTTTATCTGAAGAAAAAAGGCAAAATACAGGACCAGTCCTGCGAAAAGAGCCGCCACCGCATAGGTAATCATCAGAATATGGCGGTTTGCCTTGGGATTCGGGTCAGCCTTTTTCATATTGTTTTTCTTCCTCTTCATTCTGTTTTAAAATATACAGCCCCTGCATGACTCCGAACAGAATAAACGTGCTGAACACAGAGCTTCCGCCGTAACTCATCAGGGGAAGGGTCACTCCGGTAGAGGGAATGAACTTCGTCACGCCTCCCACGGTTAAAAATACCTGGACGATATAGACCGTTCCCAGGCCAAAGGCAATCAGTTTGTAAAACACCGCTTTCATGCGGCTGGCAATCATCATAAACTGCAGAAAGCATCCGAAGCAGATGAACAGAACGCACAGGGCAAAGATTCCTCCCAGTTCCTCCGAAACGGCGGAAAATACAAAGTCCTTTTCCACCACCGGTATCTTCCCTGGCATTCCCTGGCAGAGTCCCATGCCGAACCACCCGCCCGTACCGATGGCGAAAAGGGACTGGGTAATCTGGTATCCCTTATTTTCAATATCCGACCATGGATTTCTCCAGGCAAGCACCCTCGCCCTGACATGATCGAAGAGCTGATAGGCCAGCACCGAAGCCGCGGCCCCCGCACCTGCTCCGCCCAGAAGATACACCCATTTCCCCGTAGCCACAAACAGCATCAGCACGTAGGTTACGAAGAAAATCAATGCGCTTCCCAAATCCTTGGAAGCCACCAGAATCAGTACATGAAGGGCGGCCACCAGCGTAGTCATGCACACCGTCTTAAACTTCGTGGAACGGTAAAACATGGTCGCCACGAAAAAGACGAAGCTGATTTTTACGAATTCAGATGGCTGGAAGGTAAAGCCTCCGATTCCAATGGAAAGCTGAGCTCCATAGCTGCTAATCCCGGTAATCAGCACGACGCCGAGCAGGAGCAGTCCCAGGATCCCATAGACCCACGGAATCTTCGACAGCTGCCACACCCGGTCCATAATAAACGGTATAATCCAGGTAATAACCGCGGCCGCCAGCACGATCACGAATTGTTTCAGCGCCCGGTCAAAGGACAGCCGCGTCAGAATGATAAAGCCCACGCTGAGCAGCATACACATGTTGTTGACCAGAAGCCGCGAAACATTGTGGTAGAACAGGCGGTAAACGTAAATGTAGCACAGAAAAAATACCACCTGCGCCACATAAAACGCGAGGATGCGCTCATCTTCCGTTTTTAGCCACAGAATCCCGTATGCCAGAAAATGAATCAGAAACATGCACCGGTTCTGACGTCCGCATATCTTCTTTTGTTTTCCTTCGTCCCGGAAAGAAAAATACCGGAAATTCAACCAGGTATACACCGCAATCAGCAGTATCATCAAATACCTGGAAACATCGACAATCAGATTCACCATAGGCTCCTACTCCACACCGCGTTTAAAATGTCCTCTTGTAAAGTCTCCAAAGGGCTGTTCCACCCGTTTTCCCGACAGCAGGCTGTCTGTAAAGCACCGGATCACCGCCGCCGTCTCCTGCGGTGTCTCAACGGTAAACTGAAGTCTTACCGCCGCCGGAGCCAGTGCCCTGATCTGTTTCTCCATTCCCAGGAGGGATACCGGCGCCGCATTATAGATCGTGTTATAGCAGAACGCACAGTGATTCTTCACAGGAAATTCCTTGGCCATACGGTCTTTCAGCATAAGAAGCCCCGGCTTTTTATCACACTTCTCCGTTCCCTGGTGAATGCACTGCGCCGTCACCATCATGGGCAGACGGCCATATGCAATCAACTCGCCAGGTTTGGAGAGCCGGGAAAGCTCTCTCTCGTTTAATTCTACCGGCCAGGTCAGCTCTGCGGCACCCATCTTCATAAGAAAGGATTCCGCTCTGTCGTTCATTCCATACATCCCATAGTCGAAAACCCAGGGGATTTCCGGGCCATGTTCCTTCAAATATCCGATCTCCTCCATGGAACGGATCAGCACTCCGTCAAATCCGGCTTCGCAAAAAGCCTTCTGACTGCGTTCGAAATACCGTTCCGCCTCGGTCCGGAAGATATGGGGCATCGTCAGCATACACTCTTTTCCCGCGTCGTGACAGGCCGAGACCGTCGTTTTCCAAAGCTCCGGCCCGAACTCAGCCGCGTCCACATAGACTCGCTTCACATGAGGATTATCAAGAACTGCACTGAGACAGTCCGGGCGCTCGAGGGAAACGAAAATACGCGCCAAACCGTTTTCTCTGCGGTTGGCAGTCTCCACCGTACCGCGATTCTTTTCGTCCGCCGTTTCCACCGTCTGCGGCACTGTTTCCACCGACTGCGGTACTGTTTCCACCATCTGCGGCACTGTTTCCACCGCTTGCGGCGCCTCGCGGCGGTACTGCTTAAGCACTGCGTCTTCCAGTGCTTCCAGCCCTCTTCTTCGCAGATCATTCAAAGACTGCACCGGAAGAAAGACTTCTCCGGCAAGCTCTACGGTAAGCGTTTCAAAATAGAATGGAGTATTCCCGGTCTTTTCCAGCTGCTTTCTGATTCTGGCCTCGTCCATGGGTTGTTTTAACGCCTCCAGAACGGGATCACCTGACACGGACACGCGGCAGTCTCCGCAGGAAAGCTCCAGCAATGCGGGCTTTCCCGTCTCCAGAACAACTGTTCCCCGGATCGGCTCCTGCTGCTGCTTTTCCACAAAATTCTTATCCAGATAATCGAACAGCTCCTGGTTGCCTTCGCGGAAGGATGGTTTTTCCTTCCATACCACCATATCTTTTCCATTATGGCGGCGGTAGTATCCGTCCGTCTGGCCCCCGCGGTCAAACAGCTCCAGAAGGCGCTTTCTGTCCTTTTCATCCACCCGGTAACCGGCCCGTCCCCGTTCCAGATAAAGGTCCGTGTAGCGCCGGTAGATTTCCACCACTCCGGCCGTATAGCGCGGACTCTTCATCCGGCCTTCAATCTTCATGGAATAGATTCCCGCTTCTATCATATCGGGAATGAGATCCAGGGTGCATAAATCCTTTAAACTCAGCACATACCGGCTGTCCTTCCCATTCAGAGTCTTCCCGTCCCGTTTCACGTCGTAAGGCAGGCGGCAGGTCTGGGCGCACCTTCCCCGGTTGCCGCTTCGTCCGCCGATCAGGCTGCTGAACAGACACTGCCCCGAATAGCAGTAGCAAAGCGCTCCGTGGACAAAGCTTTCGATCTCCACGTCCACTTCCCGGTGAATTCCCGCGAT
This sequence comes from Hungatella sp. L36, assembly GCF_014288035.1. Classification (NCBI taxonomy): domain Bacteria; kingdom Bacillati; phylum Bacillota; class Clostridia; order Lachnospirales; family Lachnospiraceae; genus Hungatella; species Hungatella sp. L36. Next base: position 306,659 of record NZ_JACOPC010000006.1, read on the forward strand.
CTCCTCCAGAGACAATTCCCTGGCAGTCACCACACGCTCCGCGCCCAGTTCCTTCAGGATGCGTGCTCCATACACTCCAGTTATGGTCATCTGCGTGCTGGCGTGAACCGGCAGATCCGGGAATCGCTCTCGGATCAGCGCAAACGCCCCCATATCCTGAACGATAACCGCATCGACTCCCCGCATATAATAAGGCTCCAGAAACGCATATAAATCTGCCAGCTCCGTTTCCTTCATGAGCGTGTTCACGGTCATGTACAGTCTGCATCCATGGAGATGGGCATAATCAATCGCCTCTAAAAGACGGTCTTCTTCCGGATTATCCGCGTAAGCGCGGGCTCCAAACCTGCTGCCGCCGATATAGACCGCGTCTGCCCCTGCCGCCACTGCTGCCTTCATACTTTCCAATGACCCCGCCGGAGCGAGAATCTCTACTCTTTTCTGTTTCACGTAAGCCTCCCTGCTAAACTTTTTCTAATAATAAGGGGATGTCTCCCTGCTCATGAGACATCCCCCGATTTTATTCCTTATTCTCACTGCCTGTCCGGACTGTGCCGCCGGTCTGACCTGCGTTCTTCTTACTCTCCGAAGCATTCCCGGCAGATGCCGCCTGTCTGGAAGTTCTGCCCGCTGCCAGCTCCTTATTCGCAGCCTCCAGCTTCATCTGGGTCGTCACCAGCTCATGCTTCAGGCTGTAGACTTCCTTTTCCATCTCATGCTTAAGCCGCTCCAGCTGCGCGATCTGCTCTCTCGCCTTGAAGTAATCGTCCGCCATATTCAGTTCTACCATGGCGGTCTGGTACTCTGCACTCTGCTTCGTAAAACCTTCCTGCCTCTTAAGCGTTGTGATCATCTCATTAATATAGCTGGCCACACGCTGCATGTAGCCCTCATCCTCGGTGCCTCCCAGAGTATATATTCTTCCATCTATTAAAACCTCGGTATAGTGCTTGGTATCCATGTCATGCTCTCCTGTTATCTTTTGCTGTATCGCTTTCTTATCATAATATACCATATTTTACACGGATGTCAAAGTGTTTTCCTGCACTGAGTTTTTACATTTCTTCCTGTTCGCAGCTATTCCAGAGCAAGTCCCAGATGGTGATACGCCCGTTCCGTCGCCACACGGCCGCGGGGCGTTCGGTTGATAAACCCGTTCATCAGCAGATAGGGCTCGTACACGTCCTCCAAAGTCCCTGCATCCTCGCCGAGAGAAGCCGCCAGCGTCTCAAGCCCCACAGGCCCTCCTGAAAATTTCTCTATCATTGTGATTAAGATGGCTCTGTCATTGTTATCCAGTCCAAACTTATCCACATCCAGAATATCCAGTGCGAAATCTGCCACCTCTTTCGTGATCACGCCGTTGTACTTCACCTGGGCAAAATCACGAACCCGCTTTAACAGACGGTTCGCCAACCGCGGCGTACCTCTGGAGCGCTTGGCGATCTCCGCGGCGCCTTCCGGCTCAATCTCCACCTCTAATACCTTAGCCGAGTGGCAGACGATAATCTCCAGCTCCTCCGGCGTATAAAATTCCATCTTCTGTACCACGCCGAACCTGTCCCGCAGCGGGGCCGTCAAGAGTCCCGCCCTGGTGGTTGCACCGACCAGAGTAAACCTGGGTAAATCCAGGCGGATCGAACGCGCGGCGGAATCCTTGCCCAGCATGATGTCGATTGCGTAATCCTCCATGGCCGGATACAGGACTTCCTCCACCTGACGGTTAAGCCGGTGAATCTCATCCACAAACAGGACATCGCCTTCCTGGAGGTTATTCAATATGGCCGCCATCTCCCCCGGCTTCTCAATCGCGGGGCCGCTGGTCACTTTCATGTTCACGCCCATCTCATTGGCAATGATCCCGGATAAGGTTGTCTTCCCCAGTCCCGGCGGTCCGTAAAACAGCACATGGTCAAGGGATTCTCCCCTGGCCTTCGCCGCGTCGATATACACCTTTAAGTTGGCCTTCAGCTTCTCCTGGCCAATATAATCGTTCAGACTCTGCGGACGGAGGTTGGGCTCGATCCGCTTATCTTCTTCCGTAACTTCTGTCGTTATGATTCTTCGTTCCATCTTCTCATCTACCTGCTGTTTTTATAGGAATGCCAGATGCTTCAGCGACGCCTTCAGGACATCCTCGGAGGTCATGTCCTCAGTCACTTCCACCTTGCCTACCGCGCGGTTCGCCTCGGTCTGGGAATATCCCAGCGCAACCAGCGCTTCGATCGCCTCTTTGGCCACACCTCCGGCTGATATCTCGGGACCTTCCGCTGCCGCAAACTGTGCAGGCAGAACATCCGCCATATCAATCTTGTCCTTCAAATCCAGAATCACCCGCTGGGCCGTCTTCACTCCGATCCCCGGCGCCCTGGAAATTGCCTTCGCGTCGCCGGAAATAATAGCGACCCTCAAATCATCAGGCGTCATGGCCGACAGAACGCCCAGCGCCCCCTTCGGTCCAATCCCGCTGACGCTGATCAGCTGCTTAAACATCCGTAAGTCCTGCCGGTTTAAGAAACCATAAAGGCACATCCCGTCTTCCCTCACCTGAAAATATGTATACAAAATCGTCTCCATACCAATACCCGGCAAGCGGTCCAGTACGGATAACGGTACATGGATTTCCAGACCGATGTATCCCGCTTCAATGATCACGGTGTCTTCAAAGATATCGACCAGAGGTCCCTTTACATAAGAAATCACGCGCTCAGTCTCCTTTTTTTCTTCTCTGCTTTGCCTTTTATCATATCATACCGTGTATTCATATGCAAGCAGTTAATCGAACAAATATTCTGTTTTCCCGCCCGGCGGTTACCGTCCACAGCCTGGAAGAAATCCATTTTTCCGGAAAATCCACACTTAAAAAGACCGGTTTAAGTCTTTCCTGAATTTTTTCTTTATGATATAATGGCTTTATAAAAACGGATTTCAGGAGACATCACGATGATTACCATACACGAAACACCGCTTTTCCCTGAGACATACCCTTTGGACCGTCTCGGGAAGCGGGAAGACCTTTTATTTTTTGATATAGAAACGACCGGATTTTCCGGAGAATATTCCAACCTGTATTTAGTCGGATGCGTCTATTACGAGGGCGGCCGGTGGAACCTGGTTCAGTGGTTTGCCGACACCGTGTCTGCCGAGAAAGAGGTGCTTGTCACCTTCTTTGAATTTCTGAGACGTTTCCCTATCGTCGTGCATTTTAACGGGGACGGCTTCGATATTCCTTATCTTTTAAAGCGCTGCCGCGCCTACGACCTGCCTTACGATTTTTCCGGAGTGACGAGTCTGGATATCTATAAAAAAATCCGCCCTTACCGGAACCTGCTTGGCCTGGAGAGCATGAAACAGAAAGCCATCGAACAGTTTCTCGGCGTCGGGCGGGAAGATATCTACTCCGGCGGCCAGCTGATTGAAGTATATAAGGATTATTTATTTTCGCACGAGCAGGTGCTTTTGGACATGCTTCTCTTACATAATGCCGACGATCTCCGGGGGATGCCTGGTATCCTGCCGATACTCAATTATCCGGACTATCTGGAACACGGCTTCACACTGGAAGGTCAGGAGCTTCTGACACGGAACGATCTCTTTGGCCGGGAATATCACGCCCTCAAACTGGTTTACCAAAGCGACTATACCGTGCCGGTTCCATTTTCCCGTTCCTCCTCCGTGGCCGATCTCGAAGCGAAGGGCGGGCAGCTCACCGCCACTGTCGATCTGTATGAAGGGGAGCTTAAGTATTTTTATCCTGATTACAAAAATTACTACTACCTGATCTATGAGGACCGGGCGATCCATAAGAGCGTCGCCGAATACGTGGACAGGGAAGCCCGCATCAAGGCAACGGCAAAGACCTGTTATACGCGCCGGGCCGGCTGTTATCTGCCCCAGTTTGCTCCCATCTTTGATCCGGTTCTTCAAAAGGAGTATAAGGACCGGATCACATACTTTCCATATGATGACAGGCAGTTTGCAGAACAGGAACGAAACGGCGGTTACGTCCGCCATTTGCTGGATTACCTGTGCAGTAAATAGAGGAGAGGCAGGAAGCAGACGAGAGGGCGTTCGCTCAAACGCCCCCCTGCATCTTTCTGAATGCACGCGGAGATACGCCTTTCGCCTTTCTGAACGCGTCTCCAAAATAGTTTCCGTCTCCAAATCCGCACCGGTCTGCAATCTCTGTGACAGAGCAGCCGGAATTGAGAAGAAGTCTCGACGCCTCCCGGATTCTGATATTGGTCAGATATTCTTTATACCCAAAACCTGTGACCGCCTTAAACTTCCGGGAGAAATAGGCGGGACTCATGTGGCTTAATTCCGCCACCTCCTCCAGGGTAATGGGATTCTGATAATGGTCGTAGATATATTTGGCAGCTTCCTCGATGGTCTCTTCTCCCAGCTCCAGCCGGCCATGATCCGTCTCCGCCTCCTGACAGCGGGACAGTGACACCAGAAGTTCGTAAAAACACCCTCTTTTCATAAGCGGTGAAAATCCATCCTGTCCTGTCTCCTCGTATTCGATCCGGCTGATCAGCTCTTCCACCCTGCTCCGGTTTCCGTTTGGAACGGTAACCTTCGAGTTACGGAAAATATATTCCACATTCTCTTCCCCGCACAGTTCCTTCATACTGTCGAGATATTCCCCGTCAAAGCTGATGGTAACCCTTTCATTAACCGGACTCGAATGGTATGTGGTCCGGTGTATCTCCCCCGGCTTTAAGAAGATAATATCCCCCGGCTCAACGTAATACAGCGTATGGTTGATAAAGATCTTGCAGTGTCCCGAATAGAGATAATAAAATTCGTAATGCGTATGCCAGTGGCTTTCCGCCATGTGAAACTCGTAAGACCGCTTTGTGCGGCTGATGTTGCATTTCATAGCTTTCCCCCAATCAATAATCACCATTTTTCAGCAGGGCCTTCATATAGGCGAAGGTCCGCTCTTCTCCATGTTCCTTCAGCATCAGAAGGAGCTCTTCCAGCAGCTTAGCCGTCTCCGGCGCTATAACCATATACTTCTTCGCATGGCTGTAGTACTCCCAGGGGGATGCATCCGTGTAATCCTTCCCCTTATATGTTTTGGAAGCCGCGATCCGGTCCATCATCATCTCGATGACGTACTTAAGCGGCATCTTATGGCCGGCCAGTCCCTTCGACATATCCGTCGTAAAGTCAATCCAGTATTCGTAATGATGTTTATTCCTCCCCTTGTGGTGAAGCCACGCCTTCGAAAAGCCCTTCTCCTCCCTTTCTGCAGCGTTGGGACTCCTCGTCCCCTGATAATAAATCACCCCTGGAATAAACTCTTCCGGACCGTATTTCGACAGATCATGAAGGAGTCCCTGTTTATAAAGCCCAACCCGGAAACAATTCTTCATGACTCTGAATTTATGCACCGTTATCGTATGAAAATGTCCCCAAAGATTATGTAACGTCATGGCCGCCTCCATCTGTTCTTAAAAGCGCAGAATACGCTTCAAATCGTTCCCATTTTACCACACTTTTCCCACTCAGTGCCACTATAATTTCTTTCTTCTTTTATTTTTTAGATTTCTTATTTTTTTAAGCTGAAAATGTTTGACACCTTTCCCAAACTATGCTATTCTTAGGGAAGTTGCAGAGATGCTGCAGCTCAATATACTATAATTTTTTTATTCATTTTGGAGGTATCACAATGAAAGGTACAGTTAAGTGGTTTAACAACCAAAAAGGTTACGGATTTATTTCCGACGAGCAGGGTAACGACGTATTCGTACACTACTCAGGTCTGAACATGGATGGCTTTAAGTCTTTAGACGAAGGCGCCAGCGTAGAATTCGACGTAGTCGATGGTGCTAAGGGACCTCAGGCAGTAAACGTTACCAAATTTTAATCATTGACTTAACGATGTACCTTTTTCAAGATGTGACCGCCACTGCGAATTTTTAATGCGTGGATTGAAGCAAACAACATAAAGGAAGAAGTACGATTGTTTTACATGATTACAGACAGAGCCACCCGAGTTCGGATGGCTCTTTTTGATTGCATAGAGAAGATCGCTCTATGAACCCCTATCTCACCGCGCGGTCGCGGATATCCGTCAGTTCTTCCACAGAGAAATTGTAATGCCTGCTGCAGAAATGGCAGTTCACCTCGATGCTCTCGCCCTCATCAATCATTTCATTTAATTCTTTCTTTCCAATGCTGATTAATGCTTTCTCCACACGTTCCTTCGTACAGTTGCAGGTAAATTCCGCCGGCACCTTATCCATGATTTCAAGGCCGAACTCCCCTAATATATGATCCAGAATCATCTCCGGGGTATTTCCCTCATCCAGCAACGAAGTAATGGAGGTGATCTCGCCCAGCTTCTTTTCCAGCTTATCGATCATCTCGTCCGACGCGCCCGGCAGAAGCTGAATAATAAAGCCTCCCGCCTGTCTCACCGTATTGTCCTTATTCATCAGGACTCCCAGTGCAACAGAGGATGGAGTCTGCTCCGACGTAGCATAGTAATAGGTTAAATCTTCCGCAATCTCTCCGCCGACCAGAATTGTCTGACCTACGTACGGTTCCTTTAAGCCGATATCCTTAATCACGCTTAAAACGCCCTCTCCCACGGCTCCGCCCACATCCAGCTTGCCTTTCTCATTGGGCGGCAGCATGACTCCCGGATTAAAGGCATAGCCTTTTACGTTGCCCTTAGAGTCCGCGGTCACGGTCAGGCCTTCGATCGGGCCGCTCCCCTGTACCTTAAGGGTCAGTAAATCGTCATCGCCCTTCATCATAACACCCATCATGGCTCCCGCCGTTAAAAGGCGTCCTAAGGCCGCTGTGGCCACAGGGCTCGTATTATGGGCATGCCTTGCATGTTCCACCAGTTCTCTTGTTGTAGCCGCAAATGCGCGGACCTGATGGTCTCCGGCTGTGGCTCGTACAATATAATCCGTCATCGTTCTTCCTCTTTCTTTCCGCGTTCCCTGGCAACGACGTAGATACGCTCACTGTCCTCCCTTATGGGATTCTCCGTAAATGCGTCATAAGCCGCCACAAAGTCCATTCCCGCCTCTTTAAGTGCCATTATCACCGTGTCCAGAGAATAGGCTTTCTGATAGTGAGTTTCCACATACTTCCGGTAGAGATCATCCTCCATCCGGATAAACAGGGCTAAATCGTATTCATTAACCATGGTGTCCTGATCGTAATAATTCTCCCAGATGAAGCTGCTCTCCTCCCGGTCTTCCGCAATGGTAGATTCCCCAAGCACATTTTCATACTTATAGATTGTGTTTAAATCAAAAATAAAAATACCTTCCGGGTCCAGGTAATTGTTAACAAGAGAAAATACCTCCACCAGATCATCGTATTCCAGGATATAGTTCATGCAATCGCAGATGCTGACCACGGCTGCCACCGTGCCGTACAGCTCGAAATCCCGCATATCCTGAAGCAGATATAGAATATCACGCCCGGAGGCGGCGCGCTTGTCCATGGCAATCTGAAGCATGTCCTCGGAATTGTCGACGCCGATCATGTCGTAGCCTTTCTCAGACAGAAGCTCCGTCACACTTCCCGTTCCGCATCCCAGATCCAGGACCAGGCCGTCTTCTACGCCGTATTTCTTTAAAAGTCCGGTTAGATACCGGCACCATTCTCCATATGGAATATTGTCCATAAAGGTATCGTACACCTCTGCAAATCCGGTATAGGCCTCCATCTGCATCTCCTCCTCTTAACAATCAAATACCCCGCACATAACATGCAGGGTATCAGTTTGCGTTACTATGCGTTCTTTCCGCAGCACTTCTTATACTTCTTGCCGCTTCCGCACGGACATGGATCATTTCTTCCGATCTTCGGTCCCTTTACAATGGTTCCGGAAGCTTTCTGCTTCTTGTACAGCTCTTTCTTCTTCTCTTCCGGAAGAAGCTGCTCCCACTGAGGAAGACCGTAAAGCCATTCCGCTTTCGCCTCTACCATGTTGTAATATAACTTTTCCGGATCGATCTCGATCTTTACAACAGTATCCTCGTCCATGGTGTCGATCGGGTTCTCATATCCCTTTAAGCTCTCATTGATACCATCTAAAAATCCTGTCATGGTCTGAACATCGGTACCGTACTTTTCAGCCAGTTCCTTCACAGTTCCTTCCACTACAGTCTCCGGCGCGGAGAGGATCTGCTCATAGATGCCTTTCTCCACTACGAAGTAATTAGACCATAACTCTTCCCTTGCTTTATCATCCAGCCCATCGCCATACGCCAGGGTTCTCCAATTTTCTAAAATAGTCATCGCTCAACCATCCTTTTATCTCTTATTTCTGTAATACTCCATGAATCAGTATATAACAACTTTGACAAATTTGCAAAACGTTTTTTGATTATTTGGACACGGAATCAAAAAAAAGTGCAGAAAGCTGCATAAACTCGAGGTTTTTCAGCCTTCCACACTAAAAAGGGGAGGATAAGTATTTCTTTTTTCTTTTGTTGATAGTATTATAATTCCCATTCTGGATTTTTTTATACAGGGAGATACCAACTTTTTTTTTAAATGAAAGAATCCCCATGCCAGGCACAGGGATTTTACTTTATTATTCGCTGATTGTTCTTGGATAAACAGAAACCTGCTTTTTGTCTCTGCCTTTTCTTTCAAATCTGACAACGCCATCCACGGTTGCGAACAGTGTATCATCTCCACCACGGCCTACGTTGATGCCTGGATGAATATGTGTACCACGCTGTCTGTAAAGAATGTTGCCGGCTAAAACGAACTGGCCGTCCGCTCTCTTGGCGCCTAATCTCTTGGACTCGGAGTCTCTGCCGTTCTTTGTAGATCCAACACCTTTTTTATGTGCAAAAAATTGAAGATTCATATTTAACATTTGTCAGTCCCCCTTATTAAGCGTTGATCTTATCGATCTTGATCTGTGTATAAGCCTGTCTGTGACCATTCTTCTTATGATAGCCGGATTTTCTCTTATACTTGTAAACGATGACCTTCTTTGCTTTGCCTTCCTTTACAACCGTACCCGTTACAGTAGCTCCTGCTACGGTAGGGCATCCAACTGCCAGTTCTCCGTTGTTCACAACCAGAATCTGATCAAATGTTACTGTTTCTCCTGCTTCGACACCAAGCTTTTCAACCTTGATTGTGTCACCTTCTGATACTTTGTACTGCTTGCCACCTGTTGCGATAATTGCGTACATATGGCACCTCCTGTTTTCTTTACTCGCCAATTTCGGTGGTCCGGGAAGCCGGACGCTTAGGACCTCGTTGAGCGGCACATACTTAGTTAGGATAGCATTATTTAATGGGAATGTCAAGGAAATCTTCATAGCGGCGGATTTAACCATAACAATACTCCAAAAAGAAATACTGTTCCAAAAACTACAAAAGCACAGCCACACTTACAGAAAAATTTTATGACTTTACTGTATGCCGACTGCAGTTTTAATTCAGGAACCATCAGCCGGTACAAACTGTATCCAAAGAGTGTGCCCCAGGTATTGTTAAAAATATCATCCAGTTCACATAAGCCCAATTTATAAAAGTACTGAGTCGTTTCAATCGCAGCCGACGCAAGGAACCCCACAAAAACAGTAACCAGACATGAGCGAAAGACGTTTCCATTCATCGGGAGAAAGAATCCGAGCGGAATAAAAAGTGCAATATTTCCAAGGATATAGAACCAGTGAATTCCTGAGCGGTACTCCCATGCACGTCTTATAGTCCAGAATAAATCCAGATTAATCTTAGATTCTGCAGTCTCCTTTCTGGCCAGCAGTGTAGCGGAAAGTATTGTAAAGATCCAGAAAAAAAGCAGTTCCCGTTTTAAAACCAACGCTGATTTTTTCATATCCCAAACGATTGCTGTCAAAAGTACTGTTACAGCCATCACAAGTATCAACAGCGCCACAATACGCTTTGCTCCCGGGAACGTATAGGGATTCCAAATGCTATTCCATGAAATAAGGTCTGTGATACTATTATACATAACTGTGCTGTCTCCTCACCTTGTAAATGAACCTGATCAATTAACGTTTCAATCTAATTTCTTTCTATAGACCCGCTTCTATTTTTTCCATTATATACGTCATTATACTGTCCATGCCCCCAAAAACAATCTGATGAATATAGGATAGAGATAGCTTGCACCAAATGTTCCAAGTCTCTTTGGGCCGGATATCTTTCCTTCCTTTTCCATAAGTTCCAGTGCTTTATGAAAAGCAATCAGTACTGTAGCCCTTGTAATGGACTTTTCCTTACGGCTGATGAACATCTCTCCACCATTCGATCCGTCTCTGCGTCGGTTAACAGTATAAGAGTATTTAAATCCTTTACTCGTATAAAATGGATATCCGGCAAATACAGCAACCGCCTCCCAGAGCAGATCATCCATATCCGCCGCTCTGGCAAGAATGGCCTTCTGCAGACTTTCGCACGCAAGCTTTCGTTCGCGATACAGCCGGATGCGATCAGCAGCCACGGATACCTCTTCTAATTTATATACAGATTTACTGTATGGAAGATACCCGTTTACAGAAGCACGGCTTAAACCGGTAAGTTCCATGACTTCAGCCACACTCTTCCCCTGTTCATAGAGGTCGTTTACCTTTCGGCTTATCGATGTACTGTACAACTCTATGTGATAATGGTATCCGGCCGTAATCAGAAGTTTTCTTACCTTCAGCGGTGTTATGTTGAATTCTTCCGCTATTATCTTTAATTTGCTGCCTTTCTGCCTGGCATTGTCTACGCCAGGCATAGGAATCATATTCTCGCTTACTGTATTCTCATACGCCTCGGCTATTACATCCATAAATTCCTGCATAACTAAATCTGCGTCAAAATATGGTTTCTTTTTCGGACGCCCTGATTTCAGTAATTGTCCTGGTTTATCCGCCACTGTCTGCCTGTTCATTCCTGCATCTGATAAATCTTCTAGCATACTTTTCACCGTCTGATTGATAGTAATCACTTGCTGATTATTCGTCTGTTATAATATAATAACTCTTAATCACGTTGAATACAACTGAATATTAATCTGCCGTTTACAAAGAATCTCGTTTCTCTGAAAACACAGAATCATATGTAAACGATATCCACATTGTTTTCAAATGCCTCTATTATACCTGCAATATTTGATGATACCTCTTTATTAATATATGACATATTCTTGTTTGATTGAATAGCCTTAACAAATGCAACTATTTCATATCGTATTCCTTCTCCATCCAGCTGATAAAAGAACCTTTTGTTATCGGCTGGATTTTCATAGCGTAATTCAAAATAATCCGTCTTCCACCAGGGAGCCGGAATATATGCATACCCCTCCGTTCCTGAAATCACCAAATCACCTTCCGATTTTATTCCCTTTCCAACTTTTATTGACGCAACTGCATTATGATAGACAAAATTTATTTTTGTAAACGCATCAAATTTACTATTCTTATCAATCATGTGTGTTACGATTTCCCTCGATTTATAATCAATACCCAGCAACTGAAAAACAGGAAGCATGGCTGTTGGTCCCCAGGCACAGATGCTGTTCCAGGTAATTGACATTTCATCTTTATTAAATACATCAATATCTTTCAGACTTGTACAAGTTGCATCTACTGAAATAATTCGCCCGATTTTTCCACTTTTGATCTGTAGTAACAGCCTTGAATAAGCGGTTGAATAAGCAGTTTTAATTCCCTCAAACAAAACACATTGGTTCTTCTCTGCTAATTGGAATAATTCCAGACATTGCTGTTTTGAAAGTGCAATTGGCGACTCACATATCACATGTTTTCCAAACTCTAAAGCTTTCTTTATTTGTTCATAGTGCTTTGTTGGATGAGAAACCAGGTATACTGCATCGGTAAGATCCAGCAGCCTTTCATAAGATTCTGTAGTGTATATCTCTTTTTCAAATTCCATTGCTTCCAGCCTCATACTGCATATGCCTATGACTTTTACACCATTCACATATTGGCATTCCTTTGCAACTTTACCAAGAACAGTAGATTCTCCAACCAGTCCAATACGTAACTCTCTTTTCTCAGATCGCAGTTTTGAGCTGGATACCCCTTGAGTTCTATCGATATATATAACCTCACAATACTCCTTTAAATAGTCAAAATACCCAACCCAATCAGAGCCGACTGTAAAAATATCAATATCGTATCTCTTAATATCATCAATCTTCTGACCTTCATATTCTTCAATTACTATCTCATCCGCTATCCCTGTCGCACGAACAGCCTCTACTCTCTCCATCAGCGATCGCTGGACATTGATTTTTCCTCTCACTTTGTCAAAATCATCAGCGGTTACACCAACTATTAAATAATCTCCTAATGCCTTTGCTCTTTCCAGCAGGCGAATATGTCCGTAATGAAGCAAATCAAAGGTCCCATATGTAATTACTTTTATCATTTGGTTTCGGCTGCCTTTCAAAAATTATACCCGAACTCAGATAATTCCACGCCTTTTCAGATCTTCAAATGCCTTAATCAGTATTGTATTATCCGAAATGGTTAGTGCTCCAATATGGCCTACTCTGAAAACTTTATCAGCCAGTTCTCCGCCATTCGGACAAACCCAGATATCATACTCATCTTTAAGGATTCGGAAAATATCGTGAGCTGATGCCGTTGTCGGATGGATAGGAGTCACTGCATTTGACATTGACTCAGACATAATCTCAAACGGCAGACCCTGAATCCTTGCTCTAAAATCATCTGCTAAAGCAGCAGCTTTTGCTATTTCTGCTTCCACACCTCCCTTTGCATCAATTTCCCTTAACCGAGCATTCATCTGCATCAAAATACCAACTGCCGGTGTGAACGGAGTCTGCCCTCTTTCACCATCTTCAAGGGCATTCTTTAAGTTAAGATACATACACTTTACGCTTCCCTTTTTCACTCTGTTAACCGCATCAGGCGATAGTACCATGACAGAAATACCAGGAGGACATGCAAGCGCCTTCTGTGATCCTGTCAGCATAATATCGATTCCAGCCGTTTTGACATTAATATCATCCGCAAGAAAAGAGCTGATAGCATCAACAATCAAAAAAAGACTATTTGCTTCACAAAACGCATGGATCAGGCCAAGGTTATAATGAACTCCCGTAGACGTCTCATGGATATTTACCAAAAAGCCTGTATAACCTTTTCCATTAAATACTTCGAGTTGTTCAGATGTGATATCTTTACCAATGTCCACCCTGATCTCCGTAAAAGGTATATCATGGATTTCACATAATTCCACAAAACGCTGTCCAAAAGTACCACCATTTACTACTAAAACCTTATCTTCAGTGGTAAACGAATTCATTATGGCAGCTTCCATAGACGCAGTACCAGAACCAGTAATAAAAACCACTTTATAATTTTCTTCTGCTTTTGTAAATCTTTTTATCAGAGCCTCATTTTCAAATATAATCTTTGAAAACTCAGGTGTTCTAAAGTAAGGAACCTGCTGTGCCCCAATCTCTCGTACTTTATCACTGGACATTACCGGTCCAACTGTAAAATTAAGCATTTTGATGCCCCCAATCTATCACTTCCGATTTTTCCTTAACTTTTGTTTTAAATTCCACAAAGCTACCTTCTGCCTGTTGCCCCATACATATTTCTGCCAAAGCAGTTTGATGCCGGGAGATTTTGCCCATTTCTTATTTATGGAATCATAATCCATTTTACCAGTAAGATCTGTCATGAATGCAGCTCTATCCGGATTATAGGAAATTGGTTTTAGCAACGGGCTTTGATATTTTAATGCTGTGATAAAATCAAGTTCATGGCCATACATTTGGGACGCTGCTTTCCTTACGGTTTGCTTTCCCTTTTCCGTACTGCAAACGACAAGGGAAGCACCACCATTTTTTCCATATAACTCAGGACAATACAAGTGAACACCCCAAAGGTCACCAAGGGTAATATCTGCTACTCTTTCGGTGTTTGCAAACGGGCACTTATAGCAGCTGGGCCTGCTCATTAAATGATTAAGCCAAATCGACCAGAAGGGATTAAACCATCTATCTGTCTTCATTTCTACCCCCCCCCCGAATTTTTGTAAGCATTACCTGGAAATCCCATTTAGCTTTATACCGGGATCTTCTATGTTCCGTTTTCCCTTCGCCAACAAGTCGGGTTTCCATGACCTCAAAGTCCCATTTTTTACTGTCTTTGTATCGATAATCAAGATATTCAATAGGCGCTCCATACTTTTTTTTGCACCATTCATTATATTTTCGGACGTACCACGGACTCGGAACTCCTTCACATACTACTTCAATAGTCAACAGATTCTGCTGATCTGTATCTTCCAGAAAAGCTTTCAATCCTGCGATATGACAAGGCGTTCCCGAAAATAATACCTTTTTTCCTTCTTTGAGAAAGGTCTTCGCATCTGCATATGCAGTTCCTATGCGGCTCTGTGAATATTTGCTTTTTCTGAAAATATCGAGATATTTTTTATCTGTAATATAGGTATGATAAACCTCCACTCCATCAGCCGCCGCACCAAAAATTACGTAATTCTGATCGCACCACGCTTCCACGACTGCAGAAAATGCACCTCCGGATGTACTCTTATCCCGAACAACTTCATCTTTCAAATAACCGCCAAATACATATTTATCCTTTTCGAATCGAGCTGGCATATTTTCTTTAGGGCATACCTTATTGCACCGTCCACATCGAATACACTTTTCCAATTCGATAACAGGGTATCTGAATCCTTCTTCATCTTCCTGCATAAAAATTGCCAATTGGGAACAGGCTTGAATACAGGCTTCACACCCAAAGCATTCAGATTTTATTTTTGTGTGAAGAAATCCATCACTCATTAATCTCCAATGCCTCCTTAATATATTCCAGAGAATCACTTCTCTTTGCCTTAAGAATCTCCTCGACTTTATTAAAATCAATGGCAGCTTCGCTTGTTTCAAAGCCTGTAATCATTTTGCATCTTTTCAGATCAAGCAATTCAAGCAATTCATCAATCTTAGTATCTGCCTGTTCACGAGAGAATACCTTAAACGGCGTATGCATCTGAATTGCAAAAATCGCTCCATGAAACGAGTTTGTAATTACACATTCCGCATATTTTACCAACGAAAGGAACTCTTCCACACCAGCATCATATTTCATAATATGCCGTTCAGCATTTGTCGCTCGAAGACTGATTTCAACTACTGTGCATGATAAACATTCTGCAATCCTATCCGCATATTCTTCCATTTCCTTGTTATACCGGCGTACATACAAAAGAATATATGGTTCATCAATCATACGTTTTTCAGTTATCTTCTCATAATCCTCACCTTTTAGCAAAAGCGTGGGATCCAATACCCTCTGAACGGGAACTCGTTCTATGTCCACAGATTCTTTTATAAAATCTAAATTTACGCTTTCTCTTACAGAGATAGCTCTGAAATTCTGCATTCTATTCCTTAATGTCTCAAGCTCTTCGTGATAAAATACAACATCACCAAAGCTTGCTGCATAAGAAACTGTTCTTGCTTTTTTCATAACCGGATAATTGCCAAAATAACCATCATCAAAGCCTTTAAACTCTCTGATGCACCATATTGTATCACTTCCGCAAACGTAGCCATATAAGCCTTCCAGGCCTAATGAGTCATTAAAATTTTCAGAAGTATATTTCTGCGAAGAGAGCTTATAATACTTTCTGTAAAATTGCTTAAACTTGTCATTATTCATACGAATCGCAGGCATAGAAAGTTCAATCATTCTTTTGGACTCTTCGTCGGCATCCCAAAGATTCTTAATTGGGTTTAAAATATCTTTATCTTTAAGAACATCAGGACAATAGTCAAGAACAATTGACTCAACTTGTCCAGGTGCTATGCCATTCATAACCTCCTGCAGCGCGTAAGTATGTAATGCAGAACCATAATTTGTAAAGTTACAATAAAGATTGTAGCTAATATGTGCATATTTTTTCATCAGCAATCCTCTCTGTCTACCGTTCATCATCACTCTTCACAAAATAACAGCACTTCTGGATTGTGCGAGCAAATCTGTTTTTCTTTTGGCGGAAGCTTCATATAATCACCGTACAGAACTTCCAACATTTTCTTATAAGATAAAACTATCATGAAGTCATAGTTTTCGAATTTTATGCTTGTATAAATATCAAAGAGATCTTCCGGATAATACCTTCTGATATTTTCTGGTGCAGAAAAGCTTACAACGTGGTAATTATCTTTACAGGTTTTGTATTTTGTTACTGTACGGTCACAAAATTGTTTTATTTTATCCTTAATAGACTTAGGGAGAGCTAACATCAGTCTGGACACGTATTCTAAGACTTTTCCATTACCTATCAATGGATAATTTCGTGTGTAAACCAATCGAATTGCTGCAACAAAGGATATATATAATTCAATGGATTTCTTTTTAGGAACTTTATCAAATGGAAAGATATCAACCCATATCCCATGGTGACCTTTCTGTTTTACTTCTTTCTTACCAGCAAGAACCGTGTTATCTTTTCTGATTTTTGAATGGTTAAGGGAAGTATACGAATTATCATCCGTTCCCTGCAGGTAAAACCCCTGCACACCTTTTTCTCGCCATAATTTTATAAACCTCTCATATTCTGTTCTTTCCATTCCTATGTCAATATCATCATCCCACGGAATGAATCCACCGTGTCTTACTGCACCCAGCGCAGTGCCTGCAGTCAATGTATATTTTATTTCGTTTTCCCGGCAAAAATCATCAATGGTTTTTAGAATATCAATCTCTGTTAGTTGTAATCTTCTTAATGTCTTTGAATCCATCTTTCAATACCTTTCACAGTAATAGAATATGATGCTGCAATTATCTTTTTCGTAACTTCTGTGCTATTACCACCAGTGCCTTGGGATTGATTCCCCTGTATAGCAATCTGTTATTAGGTCGTACAGCGGATATCAATTCTCCAACAACGATATTTGTAAAAATTTGTGTTATCAGCGACGCAAGCGCAGCCCCCATAATACCCATTCTCGGAATCATCCAATAATTGAGAATAACATTTGCAAATGCACCTAAAAAATTTATTTTCCATAAAAAAGATTGTTTTCCCTCTGAAAGAATCCAAATATCCCGAATAGTACCTATATATGAGAATGTAGTAAACCATACAATTACTCGCAGAACATTTGAAGAAGTATTATACTCAGAGCCATACATTACACCAATAATTACACTTGAAAATGCTGTTATGACTAGACATTGTAATAAAGAAAAATAGAATATTATTGTATATAAATATGATATATTATTCTTAAACTGCGTCTCATTTTCTTGTTTACTCTTGAAAATTACCGGTCGCATGGAATCTATTATTGCCACGAATACAAAACTTGTCATACTCGCACACGTCGCGGCCGCTGAATAATACCCTACCGAAGCATTATCCATCATCATCTTAATCATCACTTTATCTGTCTGTGAAAAAATGGTAACCATTAATCCAGACAATATGTAATATTTGCTTTTATTAAGCATCCTATGAGCTGCATTAAGAGAGAATCGAAATTGCAAATTAGTTTTCTTTTTGAAAATAGAAATCAACATTCCTGCTAATATCATATACTCCAATGAATGAGAAACTGAAAACCAATATATATTTGCCTTTCTCATTAACAAGCAAATTTGGAATACTGTAATACTCCCATAAGAAATCAGCATTGAGCTTGCTGTGTATTTTGACAATAATTTTGCCTGAAACCAATACTGAACCATTTCAACAGCTTGAAATAATAATAATAAGCTATACAGGAAACATACAATATGGGTCTCAGTTTCTCCTGCATTTGTCACCATTGAAAACGTAACTACTCCAATAATACACAGCAGTGCCGATAATGTATTCAGTACAATTGAAGTGCCTAAGATTTCTCCCTGGTGGTCCGCATCATTTATTAGTTCATGCACTAAAATTGCGTCCAATCCAAGTTTCATTACAGGGGTCATAAATGTTACCAAACTTGCCGCATAATTGATTAGTCCATAATTTGATGCACCTAAATACCTTGCTGTAAGAATTGTAACTAATAATGTAAGAACAGCTTTTACTAATTTGTATCCAATAATCCATGAAGCATTGTCTATAATTTTTTTCTTATCCATCAACTATTATTTCCTTTTTGAATATAAATATATTAAAAAAATCCATTTATACTTCAAAGCTGTTTGAGCCAGGATTACCTTCCACCCCTTATTAAAATCAGACTTTTTTATACATAGGTTATAGAATTCGTCATTCAAGTAAAGTAAAATTTCTTTTTTTATAGTTAAGTAGTTTTCTTGTCTGTAAAACTGGGATACACATACATTAAATAGTCTATGCGTTGTGTTTCGATAAATTTGTTTCTGTATATCCCCATAGGTTGTATCCATTGTATTTTGAAAATGGGTTGCAATTATCTTAGGCACACCCCAATCAAACGGTTTACGATTTTTTGTCAAAGATGTTGGATTAAATCTGTAAAAATATCCACACTCTGCTGATATATACAGACTGTCAGCATGAAACACACAAGGTTTTACGCAAGCTGCATCTTCTCCGATTTTAATCTTGCGCGGAACAAGAGTCTGGAATCGAAGATATAATTCTTTTTTAAATGCTTTTGCCCACAGATTAGCCGGAAAACCTGTCCCTGATTTATCTTCGATCAGGTTTAATAAAAACAGGTTTTGAATCTTTTCTTTTGTATAATAACCAACGTCAGCATCAAACCGCTTATATTCCCTACTATCACCGTTTGTCCAAACAGCCCCTGAACACAATATGTCCGGAGAAAACCTCTCTGCTATTTTCGCAAAACTTAAAAGATAGTCTTTTGCAACCCAATCATCACCATCAACACAAACAATGTAACTCCCCTTAGCTGTACGAGCCCCTTCAATTCTTGCGCTTACTAATCCACCATTTTCTTTGTGAATTACCTTTACTCTTTTATCCTGGTTTGCATATACGTCGCAAATATGAGCACTTAAATCTGTCGATCCATCATCTACTACTATTATTTCAATATCATGATATTCTTGCTCTATCAGACTGTTTAAGCAGTCTTCAATATACTTTTCCAGATTGTAAACCGGTACAACAACACTAAATAATGGCATAGAAAAGACTCCTCTTAATCTCAATTTGCACCGTACAATCCCCTATCGATACAGCTGGTACGGAATAATATCTGATTGCCTCAATATCACATATGACAAAATAAAGAGGCTAACCGCGTAAGCACAAATCAACACTTTTACTACAAGTCGACTGTCTTTTTTAAAGAAAAATGGTAACTGGGCCATCAGAATTATGCTTGGCATATTATAATAATAAATTGAAATTCGTTTGACATATGTGGAAAAATATCCGGAGAACTCAAAGCAAACCCCAATCATCATTAAGATAAACAATAATTGGTTTTTGGGATTTATTGAAATAAATCTTTGCCTAAACATAAGCAAAAAAAGCAATACCATAAATTTCAAAATAAAAGAATAGTTATTACCGCTGCGAACCACATCAGACGCATACATTGCATATCTTGAAAAAATACCTGCCCCGCCAAGCATACCTAGTATATTTTGAATATTGGCAGTTAACATCCCCGCAAGAATAATAGCTGCAATCATTTTCCATGAAGTTTTTCCTTCACTATTTTTCTTATTATAAAGAAAATAGATCGGCAGTGAAATAATTGCAGTTACATGAAACGCCATTGCAATTGCAATAGTGATAACGTATTTTAACAACTGTTTACTGTATACATAGCGCAGGGCATATGCTGTTATGGCAACAGCGGCAGTCTGCTTCATAATATTTAATCCATCAGAAAAAATACTGGTTAAAAATAGAAATGAGCACAAATACAATGAAAGATTAAAATAATTATCTTCCATAAACTTAAAAGCCATATAAGAGATAACGAAAGCGTATAAACCAAAGAACACTTTCTGTCCGCCAAACAGTAAGGCTATCTTTGAAAAAAGAAACGTTCCAAGATTATAAATGCTGATGCCATTTGTTAATATCCCAGATAAATTTTGTCTGGAGTACTCTTCGTATATGTAGCAATAATTTATATAATCAGTGCCAACTTCAAATCTTACTGCAGCAAAAACAGCCAAACAGGTCGCTGCAACAAATACTGCAATATTACCCTTATTTCTGTTTACAGTAAGCCTTTTAGATGAACAAAGCGTTATAAAACCTGATATCAGCAGATAAACCAATAAATATAATGCAACACTCGCAACAACTCCCATCCAGCTCACCTCTTCTCCAGGTTTTAATTAACCAGCTCATCATATATTCTTTTCATATGAACCGTTACATTTTCCAGTCCAAATACTCTGATTTTATCCTGATTATATTTTCTCAATTCATTTTTTCTGCAATGACTGTATTTTAGAATCTCAGTTATCGATTTCTTAAGGTCATCAGAGCTTTTAGGGTTAAATAAAAGCCCGCCATTTTTGTCTATTAAATCTGAATTCCCCCTAATATTGCTCACAATGCACGGCAAACCGCATGCCATTGCTTCCATAAGTGAAACGGACAATCCTTCTCTGAATGAAGGAAATACAAACAGATCAGCAGTTCTGTACCACTGCCTGACATTACTGCAAAAACCGAGCAGATGAACTCTATCATTAACCTGGAGATCTTTGGCCAGATTTACCAGAGATTGTTCTAAATAACCTTTTCCGGCTATAGCATAATGCAAGTTATTTAAAGCTGAAGTGTCAGCCATCATTTTAATAACAACTTCATGGTTCTTATTTTTATTTAGTTCTCCTACCGAGAGTAACAAGATTGCTTCATTACCTGTTCCTATACTTGCACGGAGTTCAAACCTTGATACTAATTTTTCAAGTTCCTCGTACCCCTTACCTGAAATTTCAGAGTGCTGTTTTCTGCTGCCTTTCATTACCTCTGACAAATCAGATTTCCCGATAACAGAAGCATTTATCGCCCCCATATCTGCAAGATTTCTTAGCTTTATCTTACTCAATGCTTTTTCGATATCATCTATGCTGTTTGGATCAAACAGATATCCACCTTTTTCACCTTCAATTAATTCTGTATTGCATCCAATATTGCTGCATAAAACTGGTTTACCACATGCCATCGCTTCCATTAATGCCAGCGGCAGTCCCTCCTGTAAGGATGGAAACGCAAATATATCCGCGCTTTTACATAACTCCGAAATATCTGTTCTGAATCCGAGTAACTTCACTCTATCTTCTACTTTTAGTTCTTTTATTATTTGCTGATAATAGTCAAACAGATCTCCTTTGCCGGCAATTGTAAGAAATACATCTTCAAAGTCAGCAACAGCTCTAATCAGTGTTTCATGATTCTTTCTTGGTATTAATTCACCAACTGAAAGAACCCATATTTTTTTGTCAGGAATTCTCAGTTCAGCCCTCTTATTATTTGTTTCAGTACCTGCCTCAAATTTTTTCAGATCAATGCCGATCCCAGGAACGTACTCTATTTTTTTTGCTTTCATTTTTTTCTTAGCAAGTTCGTAATCTTCCTTATTAATACAAATCAACACATCAGTAAAATATGAACAAAGCTTTTCTACCGGGTAATATAGCAGCCAGTTTTTTATTGGGGCTCCTTTATAAAAATGAAATCCATGCGCAGTATATACAAGCTTTGTCTTTGTAATTTTTCCTGCTATTCTTCCTATAACTCCTCCAATAGGGGAATGGCAGTGTATAAATATATAGTGTTTATCTTTGAGTAATCTCTTAACCTGCTTAAACGCTTTCACATTTCTTCTGATGTTCGTAATATTTCTGGCAAAATCAATCTGATACCAATTAACATGAAGATCATTCAATGTCCCCAGCAGCATCTTAATCTTTTCATCCGTACACGAACTGCCTTCTATAAAATTACAAGCCACATCAACCTGATATCCCATTTCCTGAAGCAGCTTAATATTAGGAATATTGAATTGATCAATCATAGAGGCCACAGAAGCCAACACTAATACTCTCTTCATATCCAACCTTATCTTTCTGTCAAAATAACAGACTTTTCAAGTGAATTGATTCTATAGTCTTCTTTATACTCACTCATCTGCATATCGTAAGCAGAATCTCCAAACGCCTTCGTTGCAAGTACACCAATCCTTCCTGGAATTTTCATCATCAATTTTATTCCCCATCCAAAGCCTGATACCATGATTATCTTATGCTGCCTGACCGCTGCAATCATTCTTACCATATCACTGGTAACGGTATACTCTCTATTCTGAGGAAAGAATACCCCAGACTCTTCGTTATCAACCATCAGCCTGATAAACTCACACAGATTATCAATATGCAGCATAGAACGCTTATTCTTCACCACAGGGAATACGGGCAATCTAGCTGCTAATTTTGCCAGCTCCGGATAATTTCCCCTGCTGTTTTTTCCGTATATCATTGGCGCTCTGAGGACCACTACTTTAAATTCAGTTGTTTCTAATTTTCTGACCTTTTGATCAGCCTGCCACTTAGAATCTCCATAGCAATTCAATGGTATCGGTATATCTTCTTTTGTAATAATTTTCTCTTTACATCCTGAATATATAATCATGGAAGACATTAAGATAAACTGTCCTGCGCCCTCTTTTTTCGCCTTTTGAGCCACCTCTATGGCAAGGTCTGTATTAACCCTATAGTAAAGCTGTTTCCGCTCTTCAGAGATATTATCTACGTCAGCATGGGCGATTCCCGCCACATGAATAATAACATCATACTGGCCAAAATCTTTCTCTCTCCATGAACCATCTATCATATCAATAGTATCAACAGAGTATGCCGTTGGAGACTTACTTAACCAATTATCTATATTGACACCTATATAGCTATTTGCCCCGGTTATCAGAACCCTCTTCATATTTTTGTTTCTTCCTTCTTGTTCATTTCTCCAGTGCCGCCCTCAACTATGCCATCGCTTCTAAGAACGCAGACTATCGTCCCAATCAAACACCTTACATCAAACAACAGGCTCATCTTCTTAACATACTCTCCATCCAGTTTCGCTTTCACATTAATTTCAAGTTCATCTCTGCCATTAATCTGTGCCCAGCCAGTAAGCCCAGGTGTAACGGCATTGGCACCGTATTTTGCTCTTTCCGTATAAAGATCGTCCTGATTCCAAAGAGCCGGACGAGGCCCTATGAATGACATCTGCCCCAACCAGATATTAAAAATTTGAGGGAGTTCATCCAGGGATGTCTTTCTTAAGAAACCACCAACTCTGGTAATATACTGCTCTGGATTTTCAAGCATATGTGTTGGAACATCATGAGGTGTTGACATTTTCATAGAGCGATATTTGAATATCTGGAAAAACTGCTTTTCACTACTTTTATCCCTTCCAATTCTTTTCTGTCGGAAGAAAATCGGTCCTGGATTGTCTGCCTTGATGGCTGCTGCAAGAATAATCCACACCGGTATCAGTACAATAATTCCTAAAGTTGATAAAAAGATGTCTATTAACCGCTTATAATAAGCTTTATACATACCTTATACTTCTCCCTCTGCTCAGGTAGTTATCTGCGATGCGACTTGAAAGAACCAGGCTTTGTAACCGACTTAATAAAAATCTCCACCATCACAAAATGCCGCCGCTTCCCTCTCCCCCTGAGTTTTATACGTATACTCCGGCACCACGGCCTTCACTGCCTCATGGATATCACGTTCCAGCTTTGCCTCCTCCCCCAGTTCTCTCACCTTCTTAAGAATCACAAGCGGGTCCATCGGATCCGGATGGCCAATAAATATTCTGTCATTAGCGGTCTTCGTCTTGCCTTCCTCATTCAGCAGTAATTCTTCAAACAGCTTCTCCCCCGGCCGCAGTCCAATAAACTTAATCTCTATTTCTTCATACGGCACATAGCCGGACAGACGGATCAGATTCTCGGCAAGATCCAGAATCTTGACCGGAGCCCCCATATCGAGAATAAAGATTTCCCCGCCTTTTGCATAAGCACCAGCCTGAAGCACCAGGCTCACCGCTTCCGGGATCGTCATAAAATACCGGATGATATCCGGATGTGTAACTTCTACTGGTCCACCGGCTTCGATCTGCTTCTTAAAAAGTGGTATGACGCTTCCATTGCTCCCCAGCACATTTCCGAATCGGACCGCTGCAAATTCCGTTGAAGACAATTCATTAAATGACTGGATAATCATTTCGCAAATTCGTTTTGACGCCCCCATAATATTGGTAGGACGAACAGCCTTATCCGTTGAAATCAAGATGAATTTCTTTACTCCGTATCGGCAGGCCGCTTCTGCTGTTTTATACGTTCCCATCACGTTGTTCTTAATTGCTTCATTCGGACTGTCTTCCATCAATGGCACATGCTTATGTGCAGCGGCGTGATAAATAATGTCCGGACGGTGCTCTGCAATTACGCTGTTAATCCGCGCAGTATTTCGGACAGAGCCGATTAAAACCACCAGATCCAGCTCAGGGTGCGTTTTCTTAAGCTCCTGTTGAATGTCATAGGCATTATTCTCGTAAACATCAAAGATAATCAGCTGCCTGGGGGAATATCCGGCTATCTGACGGCATAGTTCGCTTCCGATCGAACCGCCTCCGCCGGTTACCATCACCACCTTGTCCTTCACATAGGCCATTACATTGTTTAACAAAAGTTCAACCGGCTCTCTTCCCAATAAATCTTCTATATTGACTCTGCGAAGATTGGAAATACTGACGTCTCCGTTGATCAGCTGATACACACCCGGGAGAATTCTCAGCTCACAGCCCGTTTTCTTACATATATCCAGGATATCTCTTATTTTCTGCCGTTCTACCGCTGGCATTGCAATGATAATCTCATCAATGTCATACTTTTTAACACTCTCTTCTATCAAATCACGGCCTCCGATAATCCGGACTCCATTGATCATTTTTCCCTTTTTAGCAGTGTCGTCATCAATCATACACTCTACGGTCTTATGTAAATGGCTGCTGTTTTTAAATTCCCGCAGCAGCATGACTCCCGCATCACCAGCCCCCACGATCATAACCCTGCCGCCCGGTTTTCGATGGCTGGCCTCCAAATGAATGCGAACAATGCGCAATATACGATAGGAGTACCGCGAAACCGCTACCAGAGACGTCATGATCACAAAACTCATTGGATAATAGCTCCGCGGCATTGGAAGGTTCATAATATGCATTCCGAGGATCTGCAGTATCATAGATAAGAATCCGGCACAGATGATATTGATCAGTTCTCTGACACTGGCAAATCGCCACAGACTGGCATAAAGCTGAAATATCACGAAGCACAGTAGAGTTATGGCCGTATGAATCAGCCAGTAATCATAGGCACGTTCCAGATATATCCGGTTTATTCTGCCAAAGGACATGTCAAACCGAATCCACAGCGCCAGAAAAGAGCTAAAGTTAATGATTACAATATCCAGTAAAAAGAGCAGCAGAATCACTGCCTTTGGTGCTTTTTGATCCCATATATTTTTCACTTCATATGCCTCCCAGATTTATCACTCAAACACCCGTCTTTCTATTTTTAATTACATCTCTTTACCTCCAGACCGTTTTTCCTCCAGACCACTTCTGTGCAATCGTTTTTGGCCATGCTTCGCCAACTCACAGTTTTGTCAAACATCAATGCTGTAAGCAAACCGGCCACATGGATTTCATATTCCCGAGTACCAAATATTTTTTTCTGTTATGCTCAATTACTCCGACACAGACTCTAAATAAACCTTCAGCAAATTCACAGCCCCCTCCCGCACACGCCCATCGCAATGGGATAGCAGATTGATAATTTGCTTCTGTTCCTCCAATCTTCCGTTTCTGCCGTCAGGAGAGATACCATAAATCAGATAGTCCAGTGATAATCCCATCTCTGTCGCCAAAAGAATCAGCATTTCAACCGACATCCCACATCTTCCATTCTCGATATCGCGGTAATATCTCCCATTCTTTCCGATTCTTTTTCCTATCTCTTCTCCTGTCAGACCCATTTCACGCCGACGGCTGCACAGACGCCTTCCTACTTCCTCTCTGTCATAGGTCACCATATTATTCCACCTTTCGTATTTTCCAAACCTACAACATAATAAACATTATGTTGTAGGATAACTTCACAGAGTCGTTTTTCTGCTGCCTTTTTCTGTACGAATAGCGGTACAAAGAGCATTTGTTTTACAAAACTTATGAATTTTAGCGGGTTTTGATGGATTTTGTTACATTTAGAGTTGAAATTAAATGAAATGCGTGCTAGTATAATATGGAATTTACGTTTAAAGCATATGTATAAACTACGTTTACAACATAATGTTTATTATGTTGTATATATCAAACCACCAATCTCAGTAAATCCAGCTGCTTCCGGTGCTCCTTCCCAGTAGAAATCATATAAATTCTCGTTGTGCTGATATTGCTGTGCCCCATTACATCTGCCAGCTTTACAATATCTTTTTCGATCTCGTAAAAACATCTGGCAAACAGATGGCGAAGATTGTGCGGAAATATTTTATCGGCAAGGACTCCGGCGATTTGAGCCAGATTCTTCATTTCACGCCATACATTACTTCTGTCTACGGCCTTACCGGCTCTCGTAATAAATACTTCCCCATTTTCAATTCCCTGTTTCTGAATATACAAAAGCAGTTTCTTCCTCATTTCTCCCGGTATCATGATCCTGCGGTTCTTTCCTTTGCAGCAAACTTCTGCGAATCCCTGCTTCACCGCTTTGACCGATACAAAACTGAGCTCGCTGATCCGGATTCCGGTACAGCATATTGTCTGCAGAATCATTTCCAGCCGGACATTCCCGCTTTCTCTAGCTGCTTTTACCAGACGGATATACTCCTGTCTTGTCAGTTCCATTTCCTCCGGGCAGAACGCCTCCTGCTGTATTTTAAGCTGCTTTACACGAAACTCTGGGTGGTCCATCCAGCGAAAAAAGCTGTTTAAGGATGCAATCATCGTATTAATGCTTCTCGCTCTGTAATTTTTCTGTAAGTACTCCTTGTAGCCGATTATCTGCTCTTTTGTCACCGGCGCCTCTTTCAGATAATCCAAAAACTTATTGATATCATGAATATATTTGTCTATCGTCGCCCTGCTCTTTTCCTCCAGAATCAAATACTGCTTAAATGATTCCACTGCCTGTTTTCCGATTCTTTGCTCACTCATTTCAATTGCTCCCTTCCTTTTGCTTTTACCATTTTTACCCGGCGCCCCCCAGCTTCGCATACGGTAATCAACCACTCTGCTGCCGGCAAAAAAAGCTCCTTTTCGATAAGAATTGTATTATTTTAATTCTTACCAAAAAGGAGCTGATTACTACTCTCAAAATAAATTTATTTCATAGCTTTATTATTTGCGTTTTCTATTTCTATAACTGCAGTTAATTTATACCCAAAAGTCCCCATGCCAAAAGTTCACATGGGGGCTTGATCTCATTTTTATCTACTTATATCTTACTATCTATCTTTATATCTATCTTTACCTCTTCTCACCAGTGCCGGGGAAGTCCGAATCTTTTTCTCCGCAATCCATCTTTTCCTTCTCTGCCTCCCCTTCATACACCCTGAAATCACACCGCCCCGCCCTTTTCACCTCATACAACGCGATATCCGCGTTGCGGTACAGCTCTTTGAAGTTTTCTCCGTCCCTCGGATAAAAGACGACGCCCAGACTGCAGGAGACTTCTCCTTTTTCCGGGTACTTCCGCTTAAGCAGGTCACAAAGCTGAGCGATTCTGGGAATCACATCCTGCTCGCAGGTGATATCATTTAAGAAGACCATGAATTCATCTCCGCCGATCCGGCCGCAGATGTCATTTTTTCTGAGGAAATGTTTCAGTATTCCGGCGGTCTCCTTGATGACCTGATCGCCGAACTGATGTCCGTAGCTGTCGTTCTGTACTTTAAACTGATCGATGTCCAGCATAATCAGTGCGTGACGTGCCGCTGGGCCGCTCTCCTCCAGAGCCTCTGTCACCCTGGTCATAAAGGTGTCGCGGTTTAAGACTCCTGTCATTCCATCGTGTTCCACCCGGCGCTGCAGCCTGAGCGTTTCCGTTTTCTCCTCGTCGATATCCAGCGTCATCATAAAAAGCCGGACGTCGTTATTATATGGGTCAGCAATCAGCTGGACGGTTGCACGGACCCAGTAAAGGCTTCCGTCGTCCCTTTTTCTCAAGTAATCCATGTTACCGGAGGACTGCCCGTTATAATAGCGCAGCAGCAGTTTATCTCTGTTAAAGAAATTATAGAATCTTGCCCGGTCTCCTTCATATACGAACCGCTCTGCGATATAACGCACCGTATCTGTGTATTTTTCAAATGGCCTGAGATAATCAGGGGGATCGTCCCCTGCCTCCACGGCATCTTTTGTCAGATTATACTCATAATAGCCGATGGTCTTGCCTTCCTGCGCCTTAAAATGCTGGCTCCATTTCTGATAAGTCAGCTCTTTCTCCCGCTGCTCCGTAATGTTCTCACTGGAAATAATGGCGCGGCGGGGTCTCCCCTCGCTGTCGTAAATCATCGCAAATTTCGCGGAATACCAGCCGGTGGTGCCATCTTGTTTCCTCTTTTTGACGACTGTCTGTCCCTTCGGCTTTCCCTGTATGATGGATTCGTAAAAATCAATATATTCCTGTCTGCTCTCCTCGTCGATGGTCCCCGACTCCACAATGCTGTACGGTGCGTTGTCTGCAACAACAGGTAAACCGAATTCTTCCGCGGTTGCCTCCGGCTGAAAAAGCCGTCTGTTCTCCACATCGAAAATATACATGTATTTATCCGTGAGTGCAAAGGCAGTTTTGCTCTCCTCCATGCTCATGCGGATCTCTTCTTCCATCCGTTTCCGGTCGGCAATATCCATCAGGGAACAGAGTACGCTCCCGGGTATATTCGGGTCGTAGGTGCACTGGACCAGCAGCCACAAAATTTTTCCCGTACTATGTACTCCCCGGTATTCCATCTGAAATTTTGTCTTGCCGCGCACGACCTGATCCAAAAGGTTTTTATGGATCATCTGAAAATCCGCTTCCGGCAGAATAAATCTGGCATTTGTAAACCCCTTTTCCTCTGCATCCTGCGAAGTATAGCCATAGATATCATAGTAAAACTGGTTCGCATACAAAATTGTCAGATCATCATCCAGTGCCACCTGGCAAATACCACATGGTACCAGGTCCAGTATGTTCTTGTAGTGCTCCAATATCGATCCTTCCATATGTCTGCCGCCTTTCCCGTCCGATGTCCGCATCTTGTTTCATTATATCCTCTCGAAGGATAACTGTACAGCCGGATTTCCATAAAAAATGCGGAAGCCCTGTAAACCTTACGTTTTCTGGCTTCCGCACTAAAAAGGGGAGGATAAGTATTCACTCATCTTTGGTATACTCCTATTTTAAACCAAAGAGAGATTTTTATACACTTCCCAATTAAATTATTTCTGTTTTTATTTTTTCGTACCGTTTTTTATCAGTGTCTTTTAAATTTTTTAAAAGGCCCTCCAGATAGATGCGGTCGAGGTTTAGCTTCGCCTTCCATTTCTGACCGTCGGGCTCCAGTGCCTTTTTCTCCAGCGCTTCCATCTCTTCCTGACACTTCCGGATCCGGGCTTCCAGGCCCGATACACTCGGCCCCTTCATAATAACCGGAAGATCCAGCGTTCTTGTCAAAAATTCCTGCATGGCCGTTTCCGCCGTCTCATCAGCCCTGAAAATCCGCAGGAAAAGCTCCCGGCACCCGCGGTAAAAATCTTCCTGTTCCGACTCTTCGTCTCCGCCGCCGTTTACCAGAAATCCGTGGTCGGAGGGGATCAGGCACACAGCCCCTTCCCGGACAGTCTCCAGCGAATAGGCAGTCTCCTCAATCCCATGTTTTTCCATGATCTCGCGGACAAGATCGGATAAATACCATCTTAATTCATCCATATCGCTCCACCTCAAACTCAACCGTTATTTCACGTATTATTCCCGATTCTTATAATCCCACTATTACTCCAGTCCCTTATTCTTCCATTTACCAATCCGGTAGAATACCACGGTCAATACCGCACCCAGTACCCAGGAAATCAGAAGGGATACCCAGATACACTCATATCTGCCGCCCGGAAGCTCCGGAGTCTTCGTAAAGTGAGCGATGCCGTATGCCAGCGGAACACGGATAAATACCGTCGTTACGATGGAAATCCACATGGGGGTCATGGTATCACCGGCGCCTCTCATGACACCGGAGAGACTCTGTGTCACCGCCATGGCGATATAGCCGACCGCAAGGATCTTCATCATATTGGCGCTCAGCGTCACCAGCTCGGAGGTATTGGTGAAGATACCCATCAGATATTTTCCGAAAATCAGAATCAGGCCCGTGATCGCCGCTGACGTTCCCGCCGCGATGATGGTTCCCTGTTTTGCTCCTTTATGTACCCGGTCGAACTCTCTCGCACCTACATTCTGGCCGGAATATGTAGTCATCGCCGTACCAAAGGAGAAGTTCGGCATCATGGCGAATCCATCCACACGCATGATGATAACGTTAGCCGCAATCACCATCTCGCCGAAGCTGTTGGTCAGCGACTGAACCACGACCATAGCCATGGAGAAGATGGCCTGGGTGATACCGGACGGAAGCCCCAGACGCAGGATCGTCATGATATTTTCCATATCCGGCTTTAAATATTTAAATTTCAGATCAAAGACATCCGTCATCCGTTTCAGCTTGAAGAAACAGAGGACCGCGGATACCATCTGTGCAATAACCGTGGCCAGAGCCACCCCCGCCACGCCCATCTGCAGGCCCGCCACAAACCAGAGATCTAGGACAATATTGATGACCGTCGCTACCAGCAGGTATACCAGGGCCGACAGCGAATCTCCCAGCCCTCTTAAAATACCGCAGAACATGTTGTAATATGCCACGCCCATGATGCCTACAATCAGAATCAGCAGATAAGAGGTGCACCAGTCAATAATGCTGGCCGGCGTGTTCAGCATCTTTAAAAGCGGCCGGATCGTCACCGAACCGAGGACCATAATGATCAGCGAGGACACCGCGGTAAGAGTGATCGTGCTCCCGATGGTCTTCGATAAGCTTTCTCTGTCCTTTGCTCCAAAAAACTGGGACACCATGATGCTGGTTCCCATCGATATACCAATAAAAAGTACCAGCAGCAGATTTAAAATCGGGCTGGCACTTCCAACCGCCGCAAGGGCGTTATCTCCTACATACTTTCCGACTACGATACTGTCTACCGTGTTATAAAGCTGCTGTGCGATATTGCCGATCAACATGGGAATCGTAAAGATAACGATCTGCTTCCATGGTTTCCCCACCGTCATATCTGTCTGTGCAAATAAAGCTTTTAACTTTCCACCCATACGTTCTTCCAACTTCCTTCTCTTTCGAAATAAACGCCTGATCTCAAGACTCTGTTTTCAGGCGAATATATCTATTATATCGAATATCAAAGGAAACTACAAGCTTTTTTCCGTATGTCCCAAATAATATCGTAACAGTTCAGCCTTCGCTTCCAGCTGCTGCTGCCCGGCCCGGCGCTTTCGTTTCCTGGACCTTTCCTGTGACTTTGCAGGGCATTAGCAGTTCTTAATGCGCAGAATTTTTCGTTCAGGGGAAATCCCCACCTGTCTGAGCGCAGCGAGTTTGGGGA
>NZ_JACOPC010000007.1:0-322435 GCF_014288035.1 Hungatella sp. L36
TTCGTATACAATAATTGTATTCGTTCTGAATTTTCTCATTCAAAGCCATCAAACAATGGCTTGTTTTATTAGAATTTTCAGGGTTTTACATACTGTTCAATCTTCTGTTTTCAAAGTGCTTTGTGTTGTTATGTTCTCAACAGCAACTCGTTTATATTACCATATCGTTTCTGTTTTGTCAACAACTTTTTTAAACTTTCTTTTCAGCTTTTCAGCT
Organism: Hungatella sp. L36; assembly: GCF_014288035.1. Classification (NCBI taxonomy): domain Bacteria; kingdom Bacillati; phylum Bacillota; class Clostridia; order Lachnospirales; family Lachnospiraceae; genus Hungatella; species Hungatella sp. L36. Next base: position 218 of record NZ_JACOPC010000007.1, read on the forward strand.
GAGCCCTGCACCGGACTGTGTCCGTGCTGGAGTTATAATATATCATGTTCGCCAAATAAAGTCAAGGGAATTTGTTCCATTTTCTCAAACAATTTTTTGCAACACTAAATATGCTCTTATTTCTTGATTTCTCCTATATTTTGTGGTTATAACAAAAATCGCCGGACAGACATTTTTTCATTCTGACCAGCGATTTGTTTTAATTGAATATATGATATCAACAATTGCAGACCTACAGCATACCATGGATGACGCTCAAAACAATTGCATTCAGGAAATTATGTTCATATAGAAAGGACAGCCATTTACTGGCTTCCACCTGACGAATCAGTGTCATTCCCCACGAAGTACCGGAGCACGCCGTTAAGACCAGACAGAGAATCCAGAGAAAGATCAGACCCTGAACACCTCCGAGGAGCGCACCCGCGATTTTATTCATTCCAGAAAGGATCGGAAGGCGGGCAATCAAATCCAGCCAGCGCACCACCAGCTTAATCAGAAGATATACGATCGCAAACATCAGGACGAAGCCCACGGAATTTAAAATCATGTCCGCCAGATAGTTTCCTATATAATCAGCAAAGGCATTGACTCCCAAAAGCTCATAGACTTCGTGATTATTATTTTCGATCAGCGCCGATTTGACATTCTGAGGCAGATTAAGGTTTTCGATAATCGTGCGCTGTACGGATGGCACATCTTCATCTTTCTCTTCTTCATCACCAGTTTCTTCCGGCAGGCCGATACCTGCTGCCTGCTTCATGCTGTTGGACAGCGTCTGCTGTATCGACGTATTTTCTTTTAAATATTCTGTTACTTTCGGCATGGATACGTGCACAATTGCCAGAGCCGCCACTAATGCCACCATAGATACCGCAAGCCGGATAAATCCCCTGTAATGTCCGTATAGAACCATGGACAGCAGGTAGACCCCGGCCGCGATCGATAACCAATTTTCCATAAAATTCCTCGTTATAATTCTGCCTCCAGGACGAATCGGTATATGGCCGACGCCACTCCATCTTCGTCGTTTGTGTCCGTAATATAGTCAGCTGCCTTGCAGAGATCCGGTCGGCCATTTTTCATGGCTACACCGATTCCGGCCTCTAAGATCATGGAGAAATCATTTTCCCCGTCTCCCATAGCCATCGTTTGCTCTCTCTTAAGCCCCAGATGCTCCGCCAGCCGGCGGATACCACCACCTTTTGTCGCTCCTGGCGCATTGATTTCAAGATTCATGGGCATGGAGGAGGTAATGATAATTCCATCGATCTCTTCCAGCACCTTTCTTACCTTTGTGCGTTCTTCTATCTCAGGAAAAAATAAATTGATTTTCTCCACTGGCTTTCGGCAGGTTTCAAGAAACTCAATAATATTCGGATAAACATCTCTGGTCATCCGGACCACTTCCTGAAGCTCCGGCCTCAGACCATATTCCGTTAAGTGTTCGTAGAAACGCGGTTCGGTAATGCCGCGACGCTCAATGTATGGATCGTACATTACGTGATACTGATCAATAATTTTTAATATCTTCAGCGCCAACTCCCATGGAATGGTACACTCCGACAGTGTTAGATCTTCTTTCATATCCTCTACCACGGCGCCATTCGTTGTAATGGCATAGCGTACCCCCGGCAGTTCCCGGACGACCGAAGGAATCCCAGACACGGTTCTTCCGGTCGTCGGAACAATGTGAATGCCTCGTTCCAGGCATTCCGTCAGCGCCTGTCTGTTACGGGAAGACAGACGCTTCTGGCTGTCCAGAAGCGTTCCGTCCAAATCAAGTGCAATTAATCTGATATCCACAATTCATGCTCCAATTAGTTATTTGATTCCGCCGTCCACCAATTCGGTTCCTGTGCAGAATCAAAGGCTTACAGCAGAGTTACCGCCGTTTTGATTAGTAAATAAAATGCTCTTCTTTCAAGATCAGAAGGCCGTCTTTATCGTATTTGGATGAGAATATTCCCTTGACGCGTTTTCCGAAGGTTGGCTTTTCTGCACGGTCTGCCGCTTCTTCAATCAGGCCTTCCGCATTCTCTCTTGTCAGTGCCACTCCGTCCTCTTCCATAATCTCGATTCGCTCATACAGGGCCAGCATGCTCTTGCCGGTTATGCTGCAGTCAATTTCATTGGCATAACGGCAGGCGTACTGAGCGAACTCGTCAATATCCATCTCTTCCCCGTGACTTCCTGGACCATCATCATTGCGGTAAGACATGGCTTCCTCGCCGTCTTCGTCTTCTTCCACATAGTAATCGTCATTTTCATCATAGGACTCTTCCGGTTCCATCTCCTCGTAAACCGGCTTTTTACGGTTGCGGAACAGACCTTTTTTCTTTTTCGGCGCCGCTTCTTCATCCGGGAAATCATCGTAAGCTTCCTCTTCATAAGAATCCGTCTCATATGACTGTGCATCTCTGATATCCTGATCGTAAGAATTCTCTTCATAAGGCTCATCGGCGTAAACAGGCTGACGGCGCGGTTCAGGAATAACCTCCTGGACTGGTGGAGCCGGCTGGCGTCTGACCGGAGCATCATTTCGTTCCGGATAGAGAGGTCTCACCGCAGATTTGGGAGCAGCAGCCCTCTTAGCAGGCTCTTCATTTCTTGCCGTCGGACGCGGCTCCTGTGCCGGAGATATAGTTTGAGTATACTCCTCGCCAGGTTCATAGCCTTCTCCGCTTCCTATGCATTCAAACTTGCTGGCAAGACGCGGATGGTTTCTGTGAAGATTCTCCATTTGTTTGGGATTATCAATCAAAACAACGATCATGCCGCTGTTATCGTGATTCATCAGTTCATATAATTCTTCTAAGGCTTCCGGAGTCAAATCTCCTGCCTCTTCTATAACAAGATCTTTTCCGGCCAGTTTAGATGCGGATGCGAGCACACCTCTTTTGGAAAGCTTCTCTCCTGTAATCTTGGCGACCGGATTTTTTATGCCGGATTCATTATGAATCTGCTTTAATGCCTCTACAGCAATTTTAAGTCCTTTTTCGGGAGTCCTGGCTTCAATCATCAAATGATTTAATACAGGAGGTTCTTCCTCTTCCTCTTCCTCTTCAAGGTCTTCTATCTCAAGAACGTTATCTTCTGTACGCCGTTTGTTCAAAACAGTGACATTTGCGGTATGGTCTTCCTGTGTGCTGTATTCAGAATCCCCCTGAACGTAAGTGGAATTATCGCCTTCTGATTCATCATAGGATGTCTCTGGTTCATCATAGGCAGTCTCTCCATAGACCGGATCATCACCAGTTGATTCACCATCTGCGGAATCGCCGTATGCAGTCTCACTGGAAACCGATTCACCGGAAACTGATTCACCAGTAACCTCGTCACTATAAGCAGCGTCGCCGTATGCAGTATCGCCATAGGCAGACTTACCGTATGCAGTGTCACCATAAGCAGTCTTACCATATTCCGGATCGTCATAATCAGATGCACCGTAAGCTACGTCATCAGCCAAATTCCCGCCATAGGCCGGTTCTTCAGAAGTATTTTCTCCATAGGCTGCTTCCCCATAGGAGTTATCTCCATAAGCTGCGCCTTCATGGCTGTTTTCTCCATAGGCAGAATCTCCGTAGGTGTTTTCACCATAGGCGGTCTCTCCATAGGTACTCTGACCATGGGAGGCGTCTCCATATGCATGTTCCCCATAGCCTGGCTCTCTATATGCGTTTTCTCCATAAGCTGCCTCTCCATACGCATTCTCTCCGTATGCCGGCTCGCCATAGGAAGTCTCCCCATATCCTGGCTTTCCATAGGTATCTCCGCCATAAGCCTGTCCGCCATAAGAAGTGTCGCCATAGGGGCCGTCTTCATAGGAGGTATCGCCATAAGAAGATTCCCCATAGGAAGATTCTCCATATCCGGTATTTCCATAGGTATAGTCTTCCTCTATCACTGGCTCTGCAGGAACTTCATCAGCCATCTCCGGCATACGCATCATTCCGCGCGGTCTTGGCATCGCAGAGGCAAGGCGCTCTGCATTCCCAGCCATATGGACTACGGCATCCGCTGCACCGTATGCAGCACCAGCCATTCCGTCTGCTGCCCCGGCAAATGCACCTCCTGCATATGCGGTTCCTGCTGCTGCGGTCTCTACGGCCGCCATAGAAGCGCCATCATATTCAGAGTCCCTCATAACCGGGCGGTTAATCCGTCTGATATCATCGAGCACCCGTGTGTTGTCATGTCTCCTGGGGCGCTGTTCAGCCGGCGGTTCCTCGTAAGACATGCGGGACATCTCCCGGGCCAGTCCCTCCTGAACCTCGGCCTCCTGCATCCTGGCCTGTAAATCTCCATAATAGGGTTCCTCCGGCATGTCCATCCCCGGATTCCCATCATCATAGTATTCTTCATCCTGCTCCGGAACATTCATCTGGCCTCCGCCGAGTCCGTATTCCTGTTCCACAGCGCGAAGCTTTGCCTCATATTTATCACGGTTTTCCACCAGATCCATCTGGTAGGTCGTAAGCGGTGCGTACTGGATTTTCAGTTCCATTGCCTTATCCACGTATTTTCCAAGACCAAACATCAGCATGATCTTATCGCATGTCTCCACGCATCTGTCGGCCATACCTGCTATGCTGTAAAGCTCAGCCAGCTCATACAGCCATTTCTCATCAATTTCCTGACTTGTATAAGATTCAAGAGAATGGATTAACTGCTGGGCAGGCGCACCTTTTGCTTTCAAAATTAAATAGCGTAGAAGCTGCTGTCTCGGATCATCTCCGGCCAGATCGCTGAATTCCCTGTAATATGCCTCAGCCTCATCAATATTGCCCTCTTTTAATGCGAGTTCTGCCAGCTTATAGAGCAGACGTTTCCCAATGGGGGCACGTTCAAACGCCAGAAGAAGAATCTCTCTGGCCTCTTCATAGTCCTCATTTTTTTCGTAAACCATGGCTACCATAGACAGCAGGTTCGTGTTCCGCACGCGCCTCCAGTCAATGGTATCGGCAATCTTCATGGCCGTCTCATAATCACTCTTGCCGACAAGCTTCTTTATCTGTTCAACTTTAATATTAAACTCGTACTTATCCATTCTTTTGCATCTCCTAACAAGGTTAATGAGTTACAGTTCGACCCGGCCTTCCAGGGCCCGTAACAATGTTACTTCATCTATGTATTCCAGATCTCCGCCGACGGGCACGCCGCTGGCAATACGGGTTACCCGTACGCCTGTAGGCTTTATCAGCTTGCTTAAATACATCGCCGTAGTTTCCCCTTCGAGACTGGAATTGGTAGCGATGATAACTTCTTCCACATCACCCTGAAGCCGCTGCATCAGCTCCTTCAGTTTGATATCATTCGGGCCGATTCCCAGCATGGGAGAGATCGCTCCATGAAGCACATGGTAAACACCGTCATACTTCCCCGTTTTTTCGTAAGCCGCCAAATCCCTTGTATCCTCAACAACCATGATGACTTTATGGTTGCGTTTGTCACTTTTGCAGATCGGGCACAGCTCCTGGTCTGTTAGAGTGAAACACTCCTTGCAGTAATGGACATTATGCTTCGCCTCAGTAATGGATGAGGCGAGGCTCGTTACTGATTCCTCCGGCATATTAATAATGTGAAATGCCAGACGCTGTGCGGATTTGCTTCCTATTCCGGGAAGCTTGGAAAGCTCTTCTATTAATTTCGTTATCTGACTGCTGTAATAATCCATGATTAGAAAGGAAAGCCTCCGCCCATACCGCCGAGGCCGCCGGTCAGCTTGGACATGGCCGCACTGCTCTCTTCCTCCATCTGGCGGAACGCCTCGTTGGTCGCAGCCACAATCAGGTCTTCCAGCATCTCAATATCATCCGGATCCACCACTTCTTCAGTAAGCTTCACCGCAGTCACTTCCTTCTTTCCGGATACGGTAACGGATACTGCTCCGCCGCCTGCTGTCGCCGTATACTCTTTTGTCTCCAGCTCCTTCGTCGTCTCTTCCATCTGACGCTGCATTTTCTGAGCCTGCTTCATTAAATTATTCATATTGCCAGGCATTCCGCCTGAAAAACCGCCACGCTTTGCCATGGTGTATGTCCTCCTGTTAATCTTCTATTATAATATCCATGTGAATGTTTTCTTTTAATTCTTCGTCACTGACGTAAATGGTATCGAGGCGTTCTCCGCCGCCCCGCAGTCTTGCCTTAAAATAAATTGATTTCTGATAATGTTCTTCCACATACCGTTCGATGTCTCCCAGAGTCGTCGGACGGCTGCCTATAATAAAATTGCTCTGGTCTGTGAACACAACGCAGAGACAGCTTTCTCCCGCCGGTTCCACCACCGTATCCCGGAAACTGGCCCGGATCGGACCTCCCAGGTCTTTTACAATCTTTCCCCACTCGTTGCGGACCAGATTTAAGTCTTCCAACTGCCCCTTGGGGAGCGCAACGCGTTCCGCGGGTGTCATCGGTTCTGACGGGGCACCGTTTCCGCCCGTTCTTCCATTGTCTCCGGCCGGTACAGAATCCATACCGTTACCACCTGCCGGCATGGCGCCAGTTACAAAGACGCCCTCTTCCAGCTGTTTTTCAATGTTGCCGATTCGCTGAATGACGGAATCCAGGTTTTCTTCCATCTCGGGGCGGGTCAGTTTAATGAGAGCCACCTCGATCAGCACCCGTTTCTGGGATGCGTAGCGAAGCTGGTTCGAGAGATCGGAGAACACCCTGATAAACCGCAAAAGCGTCTCTCCATCGACCAGGCCGGCTTCTTCCATCAGAAGATTCATATTCTCCGCCGACATATCCAGCATATTTTCCGCGTCATCCACAGACTTTACAATGAGAAGATTTCTCAGATACCAGATAAAGTCTGTTACAAACTGCCCCAGCTCGCGTCCCTGGATTACCATCTCCTCCAGACTCTTAATACAGTCCTTCGTCCGGTTTTCCACGACAGCGCGAAATAACTGGCTGAATACCGTAATGTCTACGGCGCCGAGGACATCCAGCACATTGTCATATGTCAGAATCTCTCCATAATGGAAGGCCACGCACTGGTCCAGAAGGCTCAGCGCATCACGCATGGCCCCATCCGCCGCTTTGGCAATATAGGCCAGCGCCTTGTCCTCCACTGAAATATGCTCAGCTTCGGTCAGCTTCTGCAAATGAGACACAATGGTATCAACCGTAATCCGCTTGAAATCATACCGCTGACACCGTGACATGACCGTGACCGGTATTTTCTGCACTTCGGTGGTCGCCAGAATAAAGATTACATAAGACGGAGGTTCCTCCAGCGTCTTTAAGAGGGCGTTGAAGGCTCCTGTAGAAAGCATATGAACCTCATCAATAATATAAACCCGGTATTTTCCTTCCGTAGGGGGATACTGGACCTCGTCCCTGATCTCACGAATATTCTCGACGCCGTTGTTGGAAGCGGCGTCGATCTCCACCACGTTTAAGGAGGAGCCTGCCGCGATATTCTTACACGTCTGGCACTCTCCGCAGGGACTGCCGTCCACCGGATTCTCACAGTTAACCGCTTTCGCAAATATTTTTGCAATACTGGTCTTACCGGTACCTCTGGTACCGCAGAACAGATATGCATGACCGATACGATCGGATACTATCTGGTTTTTCAAAGTCTGTACTACATGGTCCTGGCCTCTGACATCCGCAAAGGACGCAGGACGCCATTTCCGGTATAATGCCGTATACGACATGCTCTATGGCTCCTTACTCATCGCCGAAGCTGATGCCTATCATCTTGGCTTCCTTAATGATAGAACTTTCAGGATCGACCGTCTTTAATTTACCGGCAACTTCTTCCAGCGGCACCTTCACGATCTCATCGTTGATCACTGCCACCATATTGCCGTATTCCTTATTCTTAATCAGATACGCGGCCTCCGCGCCCAGACGTGTCGAAAGAACCCTGTCGTATGGACATGGTTCACCGCCTCTCTGCATATGGCCGGGAACAGTCACACGGACTTCCTGTCCCGTGCGTTCTGTAATCTGAGCGCCGATCTCATAAGCGACCGACGGATAGATCACTCCGTTTTTCTTCTTTTCTTTCAATTCTTTCTTGGTAAGAGCGGCGTCCTCCTTAGAAATGGCACCTTCCGCCACTGCCAGGATAGAGAAACGTTTTCCTCTCTTCGTCCTGCTCCTTAACGCTTCCACGACAATATCCAGATCATAAGGGATCTCGGGAAGTAAAATAATGTCCGCTCCGCCTGCGATTCCTGCATACAGGGTAAGCCAGCCTACTTTATGGCCCATGACCTCCACAATAAATACACGGCCGTGAGACGCCGCCGTGGTGTGGATGCAGTCAATGGCGTTGGTCGCCACATTGATGGCGCTCTGAAAACCAAAGGTCACATCGGTTCCGTATAAGTCGTTATCAATTGTCTTCGGCAGATGAATGATATTCAGCCCTTCCTCGCGAAGAAGATTTGCCGTCTTCTGACTGCCGTTTCCTCCCAGAACAACGAGACATTCCAGCTTCAGCTTTTTATAGGTGTGCTTCATCGCTTCTACCTTGTCGAGTCCGTTCTCATCCGGTGTACGCATCAGTTTGAACGGCTGTCGCGAGGTGCCAAGGATTGTCCCGCCTTCCGTCAGAATCCCTGAAAACTCTGACTGCTGCATAACACGGTAATCAGCATAAATCAGGCCCTTGTATCCGTCTTCAAAACCAATTATCTCCACATCGTCATACATTCTGTACAGCGCCTTTGCCACACCGCGCATTGTCGCGTTTAAGCTCTGGCAGTCGCCGCCGCTTGTAAGCATTCCAACTCTCATCATCAAAGCACACCCCTTCTTAGATTCATGTTTAGGAAAATAGATACTATATACCCATTTTGTACATAATTATAATACAAAGGGAAGGGTGGGGCAAGGGAAAACTTTGTTCTATCGGGAAATGTAAGAAAATTACCAGTTAAATGGTAATGATTGTACATATAGAAAGACACCGGATTTTGCTTCCCCGGTGTCTTATTGTCTTCTATTCGCTGTATTTTATTTATATTTTTAATCCGTGCGTCTCACTTTGTATCGTTACCACAGGCGTTACCCTGACAGTTAACTCAGTCCAGGCTGCCTCACGGCACACAGGAGGTTCCACTTAGTGCTGCTGCATTCCTGCCCTGACACGGTTCATGAATTCCTGTTGCGTAAGACCCAAACGTCATCGCCACTTATCAGGGGCAGCCCTGCAATAGACGATCCGAGGTGAGACATCACCCCTGCTAGAGCGGATTGCAGGTACAGGGCACCGCTATCTCCCCGGCTGCACGGAAACTTTATGACATGTGTTGGTCTGTATGCGAACTTTCCATATATATACATATATTAACGCACACGTATACATCTTTTCATGTATAGCCAATTTAGTATACATGGAATCCGGCTATTTGTCAAGGAGTCGTCTCTTCCTGTTTTTGTTTTTTTATGGCTGCTTTCTTTTCCCTGAGAGCCTTAAAAAAATCCTTCATAAGCCGAGAACACTCTTCCTCTAAAACGCCATTCTCCATCTCAACCTGATGGTTAAAACCGTCTTCATGAAGCAAATCGAGCACAGAGCCGGCACACCCGGCCTTCGGGTTCATGCAGCCGATTACGACTTTGGGTATCCTGGCCTGGACGATTGCCCCGGCGCACATGGGACATGGTTCCAGGGTCACATACATGGTACAGCCTTCCAGCCTCCAGTCCCCCATCTTCTTACATGCTTTTTTTATGGCAATGATCTCCGCGTGAGACAGAACATTCTTATCAATCGTTCTCCGGTTATATCCCCTCGCAATAATCTTGTCCTCATAGACGATGACACATCCGATGGGTACTTCCCCGATAGCCCCCGCTTTCCGGGCCTGTCCTATAGCAGCACGCATATATTTTTCATCAGCATTCATGCCGGTCCCTCTTTTCACTCATTTCAAAAATATGGTATACAATGAACACTTGCCAGGTCCTTTCAAACACGCCGGGAGGCACCAGTACTGCATTGCGTAGTTAACTGTGATAAAATGCCTGATATCTGCGTCAGAGGCGTGTCTGCAAAGCGACGGCGCAGTGGACCCTGCGATTAGATTCGCAGGCGTGCTCCTGGCGTAGATAGCGGGTGCTATGCAGTACGTATTTAGGTCCGGCGGTACTGGTATGAATGTACGCCGAAACACGCAATGAGGTCTTTCACGAATTTAGTGTTTATGGTATACTTACTTTTAAGTGCACTGATAACCAGTGCATTTTAGTATATCACGAAAAGTACACCATGAAAATAAGGAAGCGAAAATTATGAAAATTTGCGGTCTGCAAAAAACAACTCTCCTGGATTTCCCCGGCCATGTCGCTGCCACCATATTTTTAGGCGGCTGCAACTTCCGCTGCCCTTTCTGCCACAACAGCGGACTCCTGGGAAATGATGCCGAAGAAGCCATGACCGAGGCTTCTCTCTTCACCTTTCTGAAGCGGCGTACATCTGTCTTAGAGGGAGTCTGCATCACGGGCGGAGAGCCAACACTCTCCGACGATCTGGAAGATTTTATCCGCAGGATCAGGCAGATGGGTTACTTAATCAAATTGGATACCAACGGCTATAAGCCCGCCGTCTTAAAGGATCTCGCTGGGAAAGGGCTTCTCGATTATATCGCTATGGATATCAAGGCCGGCCGGGAAAATTACCCGCGCGTGGCAGGCATTCCCGGCATTCAGATGGAAAAAATAGAGGAAAGTGCGGCATTTCTGATAAATGGCTCCATCCCGTATGAGTTCCGCACCACCGTCGTGAAGGAACTTCATGACAGCCAGGATTTTCTGGATATCGGACGGTGGCTTGAGGGCTGCCAGCACTACTACCTCCAAAACTATGTGGACTCCGGTGAAGTCCTTTGTTCCGGCTTCACTTCCTGTACCAAGGAAGAGCTTCTGGCTTTTGCAGAAATTCTCCGTCCATATATGGCTGACGTTTCTCTGCGCGGAATCGATTATTGACAGATGGCTGACGGTATCAGCTTCCAATCTTGACATCGGTATACCAGTATCCGAAACGTCCGTCTTCCATTGGCTGATTCTTTGACAGAACAAAATTGGGGAAACCAAACATAGATGCCATATACCGCTCATTACTGTAATAATGCCCCGGGACCCCCAGCAGATAGCGCGGAGTCCCCTCCGGGTTAAACAGTTTTGCCAAAATTAAGTAGCGGTAATTATAATATCCGTGAAGCAGGAAACTGTTATTTCCGTATACCCATATCTCTCTGGGCAGAAGGCCGATATCCTGTGGCTTAATAGTCAGGATTTCACAGCCCTTTTCATAATCAAAATCCAGGATTTTTGTGTGATCCCGTCTCAAATTCTCCCATACCCGTTCGCTGGAATTTTCATCCTCTTCCCCGGTCTTTAACAACCGTTCCAGTTCCATTGGATTGCCAGGAACCGGCTGGGGGTTCTGAGCCTTTTGGAGCTCCGGTGCCTTGGGTTCTTCATCCACCGTATGCGCCAGCGCGGCTCCCGATACTTCATCCGTTCTGTGGGATTCTGAATTTTCCGGTATTATTTCCGGCGCTGGTTTTGATGTTGTTAACGGCGATGGTTTTGATGCTGAAAACTCTGCTGATTTTGATGCATATCTATCCGGATTTTCATTTATACCTCTTACTGCGGCCGGTTCTTCGGGCTCTCCGGATTCCTGTATAGGTTCCGCCATACGAGATTTCGCTGTGTAATTTTCTGAGGCGCTCATTTTGAGAGAATCATGTGTGTCTCCCGCCGAGCGCATGTCAGAACTGTACCACATACTTTCTACCGGACGATTAACCGGATATCCGCGCATTCCTTTTGGCGCGGCGGCTTCTGAAGAGCTTTGAACAGCGTCTTTTGAGGTCATTTCCGAAATGTCATCAATTCCGTCTGTCGAATACGTTTCTGATATTTCCTGCATGGATTCCTCTGTATGGGAATTGGAAATATTCTGCGTACCGGTCATTGTGCCGGAGATAACAGAATTTTGTGTATTCTCCATGGAATATGTGCCTGGGATGCCATATATATCGCTTGCTGAATGGGCGCCGGACGTTTCATATGTGTCCTGGCTGCCATACATGTCTGGGTCTTGCTGCGCATAATCCGATGCGTGTTGTGATGCATATCCCGATATCTGATCCGGTCCATTTTCCATTGCAGCTTTTGGCGCATATTTTGATATATGTTCTGGCTCATAATCCAATGCATGTTCTGGTGTATATTTTGATGTATATTCCAGTACATGATCCAATCCATACTCTGACGCATATCCCGATATACGTTCCGGCTCATTTTCCAATCCATTTTCCGGTACTTCCATCTCTGCTTCCCGAAGTTCTGGCGCATATACTCCTGATTTTATCGACTCCGGAGCACTCATCTCCGATTCATTCATCTTCGTTTCTTCGGTTAAACGCTCTGAATTTCCCATTTTTTCAAGCTGCTGCGGGTAGGATCCGCTTTCCGGCCTGGAGACAAAGGAACCTGATGTATCGGCCCGATAGCAGATCGTCTCTCCCTGGATATCCTCCAGAAAATCACTCCGGGTTCCGGTCTCTTCCACATTATACAGCATCTCTTCCGGGTCAGCACCACACTGCCCTTCAGCCATAAACGGAGCCTGATTTTTTTCTTCTATATAATAAGATTCCTCCGTATCCGACTCCATTATTCCTGTGTGAAGTGTGGTAACCGTCTCGATATCCGGCATCAGTTCAGAGGCATATTCTACAGCCGGGATACCGGAGAAACCGGTGTAGCCGCGCGCAGAATTACCCTGTTTTCGATAAGATCCCTCATCCGCGTGTGCCATTTTCATGGGTTCCTGCTGCTGCCGATACGGTTCCCGAATTGGAGTATCCTTATCTGTGGCCGGTTCCTCCGTGCTGTGAAGATCACTCACCGGCTCTTCCACCGGCACCATTTCCGGCTTCGCCGGCTCATTCATGGATTCTATGTAAGAAGCTTTCGCTCTGGACCATTCCATCCTGGCTTCCTGCTGCCTGATCCATGCTTCCGCCGTCTGCTCCGTCGTATCTGCGGACTGTTCCACCTGTTTTCTGATGCTCTCCGCAAATGCTTTCGACTGCTCTCTGGCGCTCTCTGTAAATGCCTTTAACTGCTCCCGGGACATTTTATCCTGCTTCTCAATTTCCTTCGTTTCCTGGACAGCTTCTACAGGGAACTCTTCCTCAATTTCCTTCATTGCCTTTTTAATCTGCGCTTCCTGCGCCGTTTCTTCTCTTTCCTTTTTCTCGGGAAGCGTATTGGAAAGTTCTACTTCAGCGGCGTGGGCCACCGCATCCTCCCAGATCGTCGTATAAGACCGCCACGTATTTTCCACATCATGGACCGTCAGACCGTAACACTGATCCATGGGAATTCCGGAGTGTTCCACGTCACTTACCGTAACGACCGTACGGAATTCCCCGGAACCTCCGCGGATAAAAATATTTCCCAGCAAGATTTCCTTTTCACCGGCCAGCAGATAGACGCCGATATCATTGCCGCCCACATAAACCTTCTTAACATTCACCGTAATCTTACACTGGCTGCCCCGCGTTTCTATTTTCGCGAACCCAATGTTTTTTCCTTTGATTCCGCCTTCATAGGCATAGATATATGAGATTAGTCTCCGATAATTGGACATGATATCACCCCTTTTATAAATATTTTATGCAATTAGCCATTGAAACTATGCCATAAAAATGTTATCCTAATGCTATAAATGAAATAAAATTTTTTTTCAAGAACATGGAGGGCTATAAAAATGAGACTTTACCGCGCAAAGGATTACAATGACATGAGCCGCAAAGCGGCACACATTATTTCCGCTCAGGTTACCATGAAACCAGACTGCGTACTGGGACTCGCTACCGGATCCACACCGATCGGGACCTACAAGCAGTTGATCGAATGGTACAACAACGGTGATCTGGATTTTGCTGAAGTAAAGACTGCCAATCTGGACGAATATAAGGGACTGACAAGAGACAACGATCAGAGCTACTACTATTTCATGCACGAGAATCTGTTCAAACATGTCAACATCAAGGAAGAAAACACCAACATCCCTGATGGTACAGAGCCTGACGCCGCGAAAGAGTGTGCGCGTTACGAAAAAGTAGTCCATGAGTTAGGCGGCGTAGACCTCCAGCTTTTAGGCCTCGGCCATAATGGCCATATCGGCTTTAACGAGCCGGCCGACGAATATCCGAAGGAAACTCATATCGTAGACTTACAGGAAAGCACCATCGAAGCAAACAAGCGCTTCTTCGCCTCCATTGACGACGTTCCGCGCCAGGCTTATACCATGGGTATCGGAACCATCATGAGCGCAAAAAAAATACTGCTGGTAGTAAGCGGTGAAGACAAGGCTGCTATCTTACGTGAAGTCATCTGCGGACCGGTAACTCCTCGCGTTCCAGCTTCCATCTTACAGCTGCACCCGGACGTAACGATCGTAGCTGATGATGCTGCCCTTGCAAAACTCGGTGACTGCTGCAAATAAAAACAGCGGTACTGTCTGAACGGTACATAAATGAAAAGCCCCTTTCGGTTTCATACTGGAGGGGCTTTTCGTTTAATCCCATCATTACATCTAGACCCATCATGTACGGCAATTACTGACATATACTCCATAGAATCCAGCTGCTTTTTCGAGTCACGTAATACCGTCACACACTACCTGCCAGAGTCTTATCTTACCTCATTCTTCCGCCACTTTCTAAGAAGCCGGAGTTTCCCAGTACCGCTCTCCAACCCTATTTTCATTTACTGAAATATATGTTTTCATTTACTGAAATATATGATAAGCTTAATTTTACTGATCAAATACAAACATTTGCTTAGTATATCCTTTTAGTGAGGTTACGACAATATGGACAAGTTGTTAATCATTGATGGAACAAATCTGCTTTTTCAAATGTTCTACGGCATGCCATCGCGTATTATAAATAAGGACGGAAAGGCAATTCAGGGCACGCTCGGCTTTATCGGCGCAACAATTAAAATTATGAAAATGGCAGCCCCCACTCACCTTGTAATACTCTTTGACGGTGAGCACCCTAATGCCCGCACCGAACTGCTTGCTGAATATAAGGCTAACCGACCGGATTACTCACTGGTCGCCGAGGAAGACAATCCATTTTCACAGATTGATGATGTATATCGTGCACTCTCTTTTATGAACATCAGGCATACCGAGGTACAGCAGGTTGAGACTGACGACGTAATTGCAAGCTACGCCTATACATATGGGGAACAAATGCCGATTGTGATATCCTCCTTTGACAGTGATTTCTTCCAGCTAATCAATGACAATGTAAAAATCTTACGATACCGCGGTAAGAATACGGTCATTTGTGATACCACATATGTAAAAGAAAAGCTGAACATCACACCGCATCAATATGCAGATTTCAAGTCACTTACGGGAGATAATGCAGATAATATAAAAGGTGCCGACAAGGTAGGTCCAAAAACTGCCGCACTACTGCTTCATGAATTTGGGGATTTAGAAAGCATACTGGCAAACGCAGAAAGCATCACAAAACCAACGATTCAAAAGTCAATTTTAAACAATACGATCCGTCTGCGCAACAACTATAAGCTAATCAAACTCGATGCCAAAGCCGCGTTGCCATTTCATAAAAAAGAATTAAAATACGATTACAGCGGCATTACTACCAATGAAGTTTTGAGCGGAATTGGGTTGAGATAAATACAAATGCTGAACTCAAAGTGCAGAAACAAATTATTCTTGACTCTCCCTCTCTTCCATGGTATGCTGAAACAAATATTTCGAAAAAAGGAGGTGGACGCTATGCATTGCATCACAATTGAGGCTACAACATTATGGTCAAATATTGACAATGTCGCTGTCATTTCGTATAAAAATGACGATTCCGTGTATCAGTGCGCCCATTTTTACGATAATAACAGCGTCTGCCCTTCAAATTCATCGATTCTCCGGCTGTCTTAACAACTGGTTTTCATGATGGTTTATCTACCCGAAGGCGCTTGCGCTTTTGGGTATTTTTATGTGATGAAATCATGTTCCTGTCACATAAAAAATCTGCCCTTTTCGGAAAATGGGTTCTATTATTCCATTTTTAGAAAGGTAGTTTTATCATGAATAAATTTAAGACATTTCTTGCTGGACATGGCTGCGGGCCCCGCGCCATTGTCTCCACTATTTTGATGTGTACAAAACAAATTTTTGACGGCGGCATCCTGTGTATCACAGGCGGATACCTTGTTTCTGCCGTACAGTTTGTCATGCTTATTTTTATCTGGACCGCCCTGGACCGGGAAGGTTCCGATTTAGGCGGCATGGCGTTAAATCAGCTGATGACATACACACTGATGTCGACTGTATTGCATCAGGAATTAAATATTGTTTCACCGGCCACCGCCTCGCTGTGGGAAGGTTCTGTCATTGGACGGTTTACCAGGCCGGTTCCCGTTCCCATAGGCTTTATCGCTGAGACGATCGGGCGATGGTGGATTCCGAATTTTCTGTTTTTCGGCCTCCCTCTGCTGATTATCGCCCCGTTTCTGGGCGTAAATCCAGCGCCGGCGGATTTGACATCCGGAGCTTTAGCGCTCATCAGTCTGGCACTTTCAGCTTCTCTGGGATTTGCCATGGACTTATTATTTGCCGCCTTTGCCATGTTCCTGAAAAATGGCTGCTGGGTGGCAAACAATATACGAGAGGCGGCATTTTCGCTCCTGTCGGGGGAAATGATCCCCTTCGCCCTGTTTCCCTGGGGACTGGATAAGGTCTTTTCCTTCCTCCCCTTTGGCTCCATCGCCCATGCGCCGCTCACGATCTATACCGGCACGGCTGCTGCTCCCTTAAGTACCATCGGGCTGCAGCTCGTCTGGAATATCGTTCTGTGGATCACCGCGGCCAGGGTGTTCAAGAAAAGCAAAGAAAGGATGATCTCTTTTGGTGGATAATTTAAAAATACTTTTACGCCTCTACAGGCAATACACAAAAATGGACCTTTTATGGTTCCTTCGGGACACTCGCTACTGTCTGCTTCAGATCGTTTCAGATACCATATGCGCTTGCTGCACCATCGCCGGCGTATTCCTGCTGTCCGAAAAATTCGGCGGCTTCGGCGGTATGAATCAGGCGGAGATCCTCTTTATGATGGGCTTCTCCACTCTCGTTGACGGAATTTATATGATGTTTTTTATTGGAAATAATACAGCCATGATAAGCCGTATAATCGGGCGAGGTCAACTGGATCACGTCATGATACAGCCAGTTCCCATATGGGCGGAGCTGCTGGCCCAGGGATTTTCCCCGCTTTCAGGAAGCAGCATGCTTATATGCGGGATTGGACTGACCACGTATGCTGTCAGCCGGCTGCCCATATCCGTCACGATGCCATGGCTTATGCTGCTGCTTATTTATGCACTAAGCGCTACAGCTCTGATTATCTCCTTTATGACCCTGCTGTCCTGCGCCGCATTTTACGCACCCGCGGCAGCCGAGGAGATTGCCCAGGTGGGCAAGGATTTATTTACATCTCTGAAGACTTATCCGTTAGGTACGATGAGCCATTCAGTAAGACGGCTGTTCCTGACCGTACTCCCAGTGGGACTGGCGGCCTGGTTTCCATCGGCGCTGCTTTTAAAGGCAGGCTGCGGCGAATTTGGCCTTCCCATGCTCCTGCAGGCATGTTATCTGCCGACAGCCGCGTTTGCATTGTCACTACTCACAATTTATGTATTTAAGAAAGGAATGAAATATTATGCAGTCAATGGTTCACCACGATACTCCGGCTTTGGTCATAGATAATGTTACAAAACAATACTCCCAATGGCAGAGAAGCGGTCAAGCCCGGGATATCTTAAAAAATATGCTTCACCCACAGAAACGCATCATCACCGCTCTCGACCATCTTTCCTTTGAAGTGGCTCCAGGCGAGTTTGTCGCCTACGCCGGGGCCAACGGAGCCGGCAAGAGCACAACCATAAAGATTCTCTCCGGCATCTTGAGTCCTTCTGAGGGCACGGTATCCGTATCCGGTTTAAGCCCGGTCACTGACAGAATTGAGCTGATGCGCCATATCGGTGTGCTGTTTGGACAGAGAACAGAGCTGTGGTGGGATCATCCCATCATTACCAGCTTTGAATGGAAAAAAGAGGTGTGGGGCATTCCGGAGGAGATATATAAAAAGAACCTTTCCCTGGTGACAGAACTGCTCGACCTGGAAGACATCCTGCGCACCTTTGCCAGGGAACTGAGCCTGGGCCAGCGTATGCGGGCAGACATTGGGATGCTGCTGCTGCACGACCCCTCCGTCATATTTCTGGATGAGCCGACTCTCGGACTCGACGTGCTGGCCAAACAGCAGATGATACATTTTTTAAAGGAAATTAACCAAGAATGCGGAACCACCATTGTCGTTACAAGCCATGACATGGATGATCTGGAGGAAATGGCGCAGCGGATTATTCTGCTCAACAAGGGGCAGATTGCATTTGACGGAAATTTTGACAAGCTCAGAAATACGGCCGGCGCCTGCTCACGCATTGTTGTCACCATGAAGAATCCAGGCTCTAAAAAGCAGTCTTTAACATCTGATAAAGCATTAACCGATCCCACAATCCCGGGACTGCAGCTGCTTTCTTCCAATGAGGGTATATGCGAATATGAGTTTAACCGCAGCCAGACAGGAATCCATGAGGTTCTGGGTAATCTTGCGGGATTTCAGGGAATCGAAGATGTGGAAATCAGAAGAGCTCCTATTGAGGATGTGATAGCGAGACTGTATTTAAGCTGGAAAAAGTCGTAGAAAGCAGAGGATAAACACCAGATAAACTTTCTTCACGGAACAGCCTCATTGCAGTAAAATGATATCTCTTAAGTCGACAAGGTAAATTACCAAAGTCTGCTTAGGAGGTATTTTTCTGCGTGAAACCAGAATATGTAAGACCTGCGTCATTATCTCTGCCCTACACTTCAAACATATTACATTAATCATTTTAAATAATCTGTAAAACGCAGCATTATAATAAAGCCATGCACCTATTATCAAAGAGCTATAGCAACTGGGATTGATGGTGAATAACGATAATTTTATTAAAATCTACCCTCATCGGGATGGACTGAAAAAAATCAACTCCAAAAAAACTAATAAAAGCATCTATCCTTATTGGGTTTTATGATAATAATGGCAGGCTGTTCGATCTTAAATTTTATAAACTATTCAGAAATGCGCATAGAATTGTGCATAGCTATTGCTGGATTTAATAACTCCAACCTAACTCAAATATTCTTTTTCACTATAAACAAACTCATTCTTTTTCGTCTTTATACACACCATTTTTTAAAAAACAACTTCTGGTAAACACCATTCCTCTTATCGTGGCCAGAATACACTCCTGCTCTTTAACAGAAAGCTTTCCAGACTCTTCAAGGATTAATTCCGGACGGTTCTTCTCCTGATCTCTTTCTATGGACTGCAATCCTACACCCTCCGCCTTTGGCTTTTGACTTGATAAATCTTTTTTATGTTTTATAAATACATACTATCATGTTTCAATCACATTGTCAAGACGTTTATCCGTCTTTTCAATACATTTATGTCTTGACAAATCATTTTCACCATGTTAAGATTAGTTATCAGGATTTTTAGTGCATTGTTTATACATGATTAATTACTGTTACTGACCCCTGTTACGGTTCTCACATTGTATTTTCAACACATGCGTTACTGCATACATAAACTACCATGGTTAATAAGCTTCACATTTGTGTTTAACCTGTACCTGCAAAGTAATCGTAATCACATGCGCCTGACATGTAACATGTATTTCCCGTTTAAGGATTCTTTTGAATCGTTGGAAATTGCACTGTACATTATTCATATCACAGATAAAGTCTGAACGAAACCAATAAATACAGGATTCACGCAATTTTACGAAATGTTTTATTAATCCAAATTAAATGGCGGATTGGCGCATGTCCTACCATCTTATCGATTATGGCGCAGCGCCTACGCGGAATGGAGTATCATATGGGAATAGGTGCCCGTCTCAAACAGGCCCGCAGTTCAAAAGGGTATACACAGAATTCTCTTGCTGATGCAATTGGTGTCTCCCGCGGTGTCATCACAAACATTGAACACGAAAAGGCAGAACCGCAAATGCTCGTCATTCGGGGAATCTGTTACGAACTGGGAATTAACAGCTCGTGGCTTCTTCAGGGGGAAGGCCCCATGGAATCAGAAAAAGACGCGGAAAGAAGTGCTCATCTTCTTGCCGAGATCTATCATTTATCTACCTTACTTTCAAAAGAAGAACAGGATTATGTCCTTGATATGATTAAGACCTTTCAGAAACACAAAGAAAGTCTCCGTAACAACAGCGATATACCAAAAGAGACGGAGCCACAGTAATTTTCATTATTCTTTTATTATTCTAATTTATCATTGCATACTGTCTCTTATTCACTACAGTTTATATGAAAAGCAGAGCTGCCGGCCGGCAGCTCTACTATAAAAGCTATATTCCTTTTTATATTAATTCCTAAGGCCATACTCTTGCCCAACTGTCACCGGCAGCTGCAGCTCTGTTACAAACTGTGTAGTATCGTTTGTCATTCCCGCATCCACTAACGTAATTTCAATAGAATTTCCGGCCAGTTCATAGCCTCTCACTTTCATTTCAGACAAAAGTTTTTCATAGTAGACCGATGACTGCGTATGCGTTCCACAGTACCTCAGTGTTAGGTATCTTCCGCCCGGAATATCCGCTGCCTCTCCGTCATAGACATCTCCAGGTTCCAGCACAACAAATATGGAGCAGAACTCATCGAATTTATGTGACATCACATGACGCATTGAAATGGACACGCCCACCTTACCCAAAAACATGGCGGCCTCCAATTGTGTCTGCCGTTCCAGCTGGCGGATAGAATATTCCAGATCATCCGTGGCCGGAATTTCCGTCCGCAGCATAGCCAGCTTTCTGTCCGGCAGAGTAACCTCCTCCACCTGGTTATATATGGTATACAGTGCATCATGGAGCTGTGAGAGGCGTTCACTGATCTTGTGCTCTATGCGTTCCAATTCTCTGCGTTTTACAAGAACCTCCTGCTGCTGCTCTTTCAGAATCTCCATCATCTGACCGATATCCTTATTTTCAAAAAAACGCATTATTTTAGCCAGCGGCATATCCAGTGCTCTTAAATATTTAATTGTATTAAGGCGCTCAAACTGCCCGGTAGAGTAATAACGGTATCCTGTCATGGGGTCCGTATGCTCCGGACGGATCAATCCTATTTCATCGTAGTAACGCAGCGTTTTCGCATTAATACCGAACAGCTTCGCCATCTCGCCGATAGTAAATAATTTATTCATGGGACTGCCCCTTTACTCCATACATTTTCTCAATCATAGCATACCGTTTTTTTAATGTCCAGCCTCTTAGCTGTCGCCCTCATTGTTCATAATCTATTTCTCCATTTTTTTGCCTAATACATAAGTAACTCCAAAGGCAACCGTTACGGCAAGGACCATGACTACCATAGCCCATATCAAATTAGCTGAAGTACCATCAGGATTGATATATGCCGGTATAGAGATAAAGCCTGGCGTAGAGATTACATACTGGGTCATCCCCACCAATCCGGCCAATAGTCCGCCGAGTCCGCCTCCAACCATGGCGCCGATTAAAGGATACTTCTTCGTAAATAACACTCCGTAGACACCCGGCTCAGTAATTCCACACAGCGCAGTAATCCCCGCGCCAGTAGCCACACTTCTGTCATTAATGTCCTTTGCAATCAGCGCAGCTGCCAGACAGGCTCCCCCTACGGCGACATTAGCCGGGGCCATGCCGGTACAGATCAGCGGATCAGATCCAACCTCTGCCAACAGAGCAAATACAATAGGATAAGTCGCATTATTCATACCAAAGAAGACCATCAACGGCGTCGTTATACCGATAATCATAACAGCGACCGGCGGAGCCGCACGATAGATGGCAAATACACCGTTTGCCAGCCATGTTCCCATCAGATTACCAATAGGGCCTAACACAATTAAAGTCACAGGCACTGTGATCAGCATGGTAATCAACGGTACAAAGATAGTTCGCAGATACACGGGAACCACCTTAGAAAGGAAGCGGTATACGACTGCCATAAAAAGCACACCCAATATAACCGGAAATACCGTAGAATTATAACTAACCTGCTGAATGGGAATACCAAGGAAATTAAGCCCCTCTGCATTGTTAATAGTGGAGAACAGCAGTATTGCCCCCAGAAAGGCCCCTAGAAAGCCATTGGACTTCAGTCGGTTTGCTGCAGAAAAGCCTATGAAGATCGGCAGGAAGTAAAATGTCGCCTGGTTAATTGCATAGATAACCGTATAAGTACCCGACTCTGTGGATACTCCAAAGAATGCAGTCAGCAGCGTCAATACGGCCCCGGTAAGACCGCCAGCTATTAACACGGGAATCACAGGAGAAAAGGTTCCACCAATAAAGGACATAATGGTATTCATTACATTTCCCTTCTTCGCTTCCGTATCCTGCTTTAATGCAGCGGCGTCTGTAACTTCTCCGCCAGTCTTGAGTCCCTCATGTTTAATAAATTCTGCATACAAATTTGGAACATCCTGACCGATGACAAACTGATATTCACCATTTTGTACTACCAGATTCAGAACTCCGGGTATTTTTCCTGCTTCCTCTCTGTTTAATTTGCTTCCGTCTAAAAGCTGTACGCGCAAACGAGTCATACAGTGACTAATGCGGGAGATATTATTTTCACCACCGCACACCGCGATGATCGAGTTACAGATTGCCGCATAATTCTTTTTAGCCATGTTGGTACCCCCTCTTATTGTTTATTCTGCCCTATTTTTAGCAAAATTACGCCACTGTGACATATCCGTTCCCCATTCCTGACCGTTAGAGTGTATTAATGTGGAATACCAGTCAAACGAGTCCTTTTTAATCCGTTTCATATCCCTTAAGTCATCGTCGGTCCTGTTTACAAAGACCAGGCCATAACGCTTTGCCATGCCGTTTCCAGTGCTGAGAAGATCGGTAAAGGACCATGGATTGAATCCGAATACCTCTACCCCATCCTGAATCGCCAGACCTACATTATAAACATACTCTCTAAGATAATCAATACGGGCCTGATCATGGATCTTACCATCTTCTCCCAGCTCTTCATGAGCACCATATCCCGCTTCCGTTATAACCATCGGCAGGTGGTAGTGATCCCACAGGTAACGCAGTGAATAGCGCATGCAGACTGGATCAATATGCCAGTCCCAATCCGTCACTTCTACGTAAGGATTTCTGGCCAGCGCATATTCACCTGGCAAGTTAGGATATACGAATTCCCCCTTGATACCGGATTTATTAAGACCGATTTCCTGCTTATAGCTGTCATCGGGGGCCATTCCTACATCAGATCGATAGCAGTTAACCGCGATAAAATCGATTTTCGCCTGGGCTATTAATTCCATATCGCCAGGCCGAATATCCGGATCGATATCATTAACCTTCC
Source organism: Hungatella sp. L36 (assembly GCF_014288035.1). NCBI lineage: Bacteria > Bacillati > Bacillota > Clostridia > Lachnospirales > Lachnospiraceae > Hungatella > Hungatella sp. L36. Next base: position 23,759 of record NZ_JACOPC010000007.1, read on the forward strand.
AGTAATTTTTTACAAAACTGCTGTACTCGCGGAATACATATAAGTCATCCCAGATTTTCTGCGTCAGTTCCTCCGCATTCATGGCACCTATCTGATCCTCCGGCCGGCAGGAATAAGGATAAATCGGCACGTATCCAGGCACTGGACCAATTTTTCCATCTTCAACCAGCTCATGGCAGGCGACAACGGCTTTGGAGTGACACAAATTCATGATGTGGTTTATCTGCCACTTTTCCTTAAACCAGTCTGCGCAGCCCTTGGATACACCTAACCAGTCACCATAGACAATCTGCATATTCTGTTCATTAATAGAAAGCCAGTATTTTACACGATCCCCGAAGTTCTCAAAGCAGACACGGCAATAGTAATCAAATTCATCAATAATGGCCCGATTATGCCATCCACCGTACTTTTCATCCACCCAGCATGGCATATCGTAGTGATACAATGTGATAATCGGAGTAATCCCTGCCTCCAGCAATTCATTGATCAGGTTATTATAAAATGCGATTCCCATGGGATTCACCTCACGGTCAGCCGCTGGAATTACACGGGACCAGGAAATCGAAAAACGGTAGCTGGTAAAGCCGCACTCCTTCATCAACGCTACATCCTCTTTATAATGGTGGTAGTGATCAGATGCTACCGAGTTATCTGCATAAGGTTTCTTGGTTTGGGAATTCAAATCAATAATCGCGGGAGTACGGCCATCTTCAGCGGTTGCCCCCTCTACCTGCCATGCTGCGCTGGATGCTCCCCATAAGAATCCTTCTGGAAATACCGGGTTCTTTGAATACTTCATAAAATATGTCTCCTTTCAAAATTCGTCTTTCGCTTTTTACGTTTGGTTCATACAAACAGTGTACCAAAGAAGAGAAAACGATGGGGTTCAACATTTGAATCCAAATTTTGTGAAAAACACTGCAATTATGAAAAGTCAAATAAGAATTTATTGTGAATATCGATGACAGAATAAAAAACCTGTGATATGATTTGGCTATGAATACAGATAAAATCCAAAACAATTTCAGTTTAAGTTATTTTAATTTGATGACGTCCTTATTGGCAGTCCTAAATTCCAATGAAGATGATGATACCAACCTGGTGTTGGCAAGGTATTTACTGGAACATTTTCATGAATTGAAAAACCTGAGTATCTATGATGTGGCGGAGGAATGCTATGTTTCCCGAAGCAGTATTCAACGGTTTGCCAAACTGATCGGCTACGAAAGCTTTACTGCCATGAAACAGAATGCACCAATTACCCGGCAGCACATGGATGCCTTTGTTCAGTATGCCTGCCATCCGGAATTCGACCAGTATCTTCGTATTTCCATGGATGATATGATGCAGGATCTCAATGAGATGTTCCTGTCTCAAAATCTCGATGCGCTGGTAAAACGCATCCATGACAGTGAACAGGTCGTTATCCTGGCTGCGGATCTGTCTAGTTATCCAGCGAAGGTACTGCAGCAGGGACTGGCTGCGATTGGTAAGCTGATTCGTATTGTTACAGATGCCTATCCTGATACTGCTCTCCTGCAAAATTTAAAGCCCGAAGACCTGGTTATCGTTACCTCTACCACCGGCAATTACGCCATAGCTACGCTCTCCGACCTGCAGAGCGTCCACGCCTGCAAAGTGCTGATTACCCTTAATCATTCCGAAAAATTTGAGTCCTGTTATGACAGTGTGATTTATCTCAGTCACAAATTTCATTCCAGTGACCGCATTACAGAAGGCATTCAAAATGTATACACCCGATACGGCGTAAGTTATTTCTTTGACCTGTTGTTTAATCTCTATATTGAGAAAGTTAACACTCTGCCCTCTTCCCATCCCCACTCTATTTTGATAAAATAGATCCAGAATAATAAAATAAAAGAAAGAAGGTACTAATATTATGAAAGATCCGAATTGCGCATACTGTATGCAGGGAGAACTGGTCGCAAAATTTGGTTATCCTGTCTGCGAGATGGAAACCGGCGTTTTATATTTATTCAAGGAACAGAGCAAACGCGGCAGAGTTATTCTCGCGTATAAAGAACACGTCAGTGAATTGATCGATATCAGTGATGATGAACGCAGCGCATTTTTTGCTGACGTTGCCAAGGTCTCCAAGGCTGTACACAAGGTATTTAATCCTGACAAAGTAAACTATGGCGCTTACGGAGATACCGGCTGCCATCTTCACATGCACATTGTGCCCAAATACAATGGCGGGGATGAATGGGGCGGAACATTTGCCATGAATCCAGACAAGGTCTATTTAACTGATGAAGAGTATGAAGACATGGCTGTTGCGATCCGCGCCGCATTATAATTGATAAACCCAAAAGAAAGTGTGGAATCCATGTTAGATGACATCAGAAAGCAGGCGGCCGACGCCGCTGCAGAATTATTGGAAGCCGCTCATTTAAAAGAACACGATCTTGTCGTTATCGGTTGTTCATCCAGTGAAATTGCAGAATACCGCATCGGCTCTCACTCCAGTGAGGAGATCGGCGAAGCAGTGTACACCGCTATTTATCAGATCATGTCTTCTCACGGCATTGACGTAGCCGCCCAGTGCTGCGAACACCTAAACCGGGCCCTGATCCTGGAAGCAGAAGCTGCCGCACGCTATGGGTATGAGCCAGTGAATGTGGTTCCTCAGTTAAAGGCCGGCGGCTCTTTTGCCACTGCAGCGTACCATATTTTACGGCATCCGGTAGCAGTGGAACATATTCAGGCAGCCGCCGGCATTGATATCGGAGATACTCTGATCGGCATGCATTTAAAAGCAGTTGCGGTACCCGTGCGCATCGCCACCAAATACGTAGGTGCCGCCCGCGTTGTCTGTGCGCGAACCCGGCCAAAATTTATTGGCGGGGAGCGGGCCCATTACAATCCTGAACTAATGTAAGATACCGAAAGGCTAAGAAAATAACAGCCGTTCATTGAAAGCGAGGCAGCATATGGATACTGATTTTATGAACTTGACGACATAAAACCTTGCCAATGAGCATTTATGCTGTATTATCCGCAGTAAAAGATCCCATCCCGGTGTTGAGGCAAAGCGCCAGTGGCTTTCAGAGCGGCTGAGTGAAGGCCATGTTTTTAGAAAGTTAGATGCAAAGGCTACAGTTTTTATCGAATATGCACCTCTAGAAACGGCCTGGGTCCCTATAAACGGGGACAACTATCTGTATCTGTATTGCTTATGGGTTACTGGCAGTTACAAAGGAAAAGGATATGGGAAAGCTCTGATGGAATATTGTCTGGCTGATGCCAAAGAAAAAGGAAAATCCGGTATTTGCATGCTAGGGGCGAAGAAACAAAAATCCTGGCTTTCCAACCAGGCATTTGCAAAGAAATTCGGCTTCGAAGTTGTCGATACTACCGACAATGGATACGAGCTGCTTGCTCTTTCTTTGGATGGGACAACTCCAAGATTTGCACCAAACGTCAAAACCCCTGGAATCGAAAGTAAAGAACTGACCATTTATTATGATTTGCAATGTCCCTATATTCATCAAAATATCGAGATGATTAAACAGCATTGTGAAGAGAGTAACGTTCCCGTATCTTTTATTCAAGTAGATACGCTCCAAAAAGCAAAGGAACTTCCTTGTGTATTCAATAACTGGGGTGTGTTTTATAATGGTAATTTTGAAACAGTAAACCTGCTGGATATCAACTATTTAATGAGAATACTAAAAAAATAACAAATGATCCAGTATGTCAAAAAGGATCCCGCCACATTGTCTGACAAGTGGCGGAACCCTTTCCGATATTTCTTAGATATTTAATTCTTTGTAGATCTCTGATTTTCTATTATTTCCAATTACTCTTCCATGGTTGCGTACATGAAGTACCAGTAACCATATGGAGAATGCCATGTTCCCTTTAACTTCGGATTCTGCAGATAGAAATCACTTGAATAAACAAGCGGAGAAACAGCTGCATCTTCCATGATCAGGTTCTCTGCAGCATGAAGCTTCTCATAGTGTTCTGCCTTATCAGCAGTAGAACGTGCTTCTTCAAGCAGCTTGTCAACTTCCGGATTGGAATACTTTCCATCGTTGTTCCCGCTTGTGCTCGCAAGTAAGTTCAGCATATTGGAAGGATCATCATAGTCGTATACCCAGCCGCCACGACAAATTTCAAAATCACCGGCACGGCGAGTTGGTGTGAAGGTAGACCACTCTACGATCTTAATGTCCATTGTTATGCCAAGGTCTTTCCAGGCACTCTGTAAATATTCGGCAACCGGTTTATTATAACCTGCATCATTGGTCATATATTCAATGATCGGGAAGCCTTCTCCATTCGGATATCCTGCTTCAGCAAGGAGTTCCTTCGCTTTTGCCAGATCAGCCTCATAATCACTTACATTAAAGAAATCCCCGCCGTTATTCGCACGTGTTACTTCTTCAAAGGAGGAACCAGCTTCTACGTCAGAGATGCCAGGGCCTACGAAGTTGGTCGCCGGCGCAACGGTACCGATCATCAGTGTATTAGCTACATACTCACGGTCAACAGCAAGGCTCAGGGCCATACGCACTTTTGCATTATCAAATGGCGCCTTCTGTGTGTTAAAGATCGTATAAGAGGTAGCAAGACGTGGATCCAGATGGTAATCCGGGCTATCCTGCAGACTTGGAATCTCCTCAGTCGGAATATCCTTAATCATCTGTACTTCGCCAGTCTGATAAGCACTGTAAGCCGCGTTGGAATCTTCCATCAGAACGAACTTTAAGGAATTTAAGGTAACTTTGTCAGCATTCCAGTAATTTTCATTTTTTGCAAAAGTCATATGAGATCCCGGTACCCACTCGATCATCTTTAACGGTCCGTTGGATACATAGGTTTCAGGAGCCAGAGCCCACTGATCACCATTAGCATCTACGACATCCTTTTTAACAGGAGCCATGCTTGCGTGGGTGATGATTTTGTCAAAGTAAACACAAGGGCTGGCTAATTCTACAACCAGAGTCTTTGCGTCAGGTGCGGACACTGCCAAAGCGTCGATGTCTCCGGCCGCAGCTTCTTCATAACCCTTTACCATAGACAGCATGTCTGCCGCATACGGAGCCGCCGTCATCGGATCGGCCAGACGCTTCCAGGAATAAACAAAGTCTTCCGCTGTAAAATCGGAGCCATCGCTCCACTTTAATCCATCACGAAGATGGAATGTATAAGTAAGTCCGTCATCGCTCACATCAAAGGATTCCGCCTGTCCAGGAACAATATCATTGTTCTCATCAAAGGTAAGAAGCGTCTCAAATGCGTGCAGAATGATATTAGATGCATCAATTGCCGTGTTTAACGCCGGATCTACAGTCTCCGGATCAGGTCCAACCTGAACTGCAAGATCAAGTCCGCCGGTTGTCGTGGTTGTGGTCGATGTATTATTACCTGTTGTTTCCTTTGCCGCATTGCCGGATCCGCCGCACGCGGTCAGAACCATACCGGAAGCCAGAACAGCAGCTAATACAAGTGCCATTTTTTTCATGTTACTTTCCCTCCATATCTTTTCTCTTTGTCTGTCTGTGACAGACAGCGCAGATTATAGCATACCATACATTTAAGTTTCTTGCAATCCGTAAAATCCTTTCATTTTTTGGAAGATTCGTGGAAGTATAAAAAAATAGAGCAATCAAAAAAGCCGGGAAGCTGAATTTCTCTGCTCCCCGGCTCTCCTCTCCAATTAACGGTATGCCGTCTGTACTGCTTTTAAAAGTACCTTTGGATCCTTTACATATGGTGTGACAGGACAGATCGTCTTGTCCACATCCATCAAAGTATATACAGCGATTCTGGCTGCACGTACGGAGTACTCTTCTGTAAATACCATGTCATCCGGAATCTCTACGAACTGACTGATCATGGCGAAGTTGGTAGATCCCTCCGGTACCACGTTCGGGCGGTCGGTCATCTTACGCGGCTGGAACTGGGCATCTACATAAGGCATCATACATGGAATAACATTGACCACATCGGCCATGATCTCATCGATATGGTCCTCCATATGCAGATGATGAAGAAGTTCTGTCAGCATTTCTTCACCCGTACAGTCCTTCATCGGTTTCTTCACATAATCGCCCACATGATCCGTATACAGACCATATCCCCAGAATATCGTCTCATCCATCGGCTGATTAATAAAGTGTGGCTGCGCTGCTATGACTATGCTCATCAGCCAGTTAGAGTCTTTAAATGTCATCAGGGCGCCGCTTCCCGGTACGTTTCCGGTTAAATCCTCGATCATTTTTAACAGCTTATTTCCGCGGCTTGTTACAGTAAAGCTCTCCCAGTTTGTCTCATGTACATCTCCAAAGAACGGTTCCGGATTTCCCAGTCCCGGCTTCTTCATCGTCACCTTGCTCCAGAGTTCACCCGAAATAGGCTTTAATTCCGGTTCCGGAGCTGGTGTATGAAGATCACCCAGAGTTGCACTGTCTGTCATACACGCATTAGTCATAATACAGATATCACCCGCTTGGATTTCAACAGTTTTCTCTTCTCCGTTATCATCCAGATGCAGTGTTTTTGCAGTAATTCCGTCTCCTTCTGCAAAATCAATATCTGTCACCGTACAATTTTCAATAAAATTAACACCCTTATCTCTCAAATATGTTTCCAGTGGCTTAATTACACTGTCATACTGATTTAATGGGGTTCTCGTCACGCCTGCCAGCGTCTCAATTCTCGAGAACTCCAGAATCATCCGGCGCATATAACGGCGGAATTCAAACAGACTGCTCCATTTTTGGAAAGCAAAGGTCGTCTGCCACATATACCAGAAATTCGTAGTAAAGAAATGAGGCATGTCCGCAAACCACTGCTCGATTGTCATATCATCCAGTTTATCTTCTGGTGTGTTCATCAGCTTCAGCAGGGCCATTCGCTCTTCCTGAGTAAATCCCATGCTTCTCACATCAAGAATATTGCCCTCCTTATCCACCAGCCGGGCCTTCGCATGTGTCGGATGAGCGTGATCGAAATTCAATATCTCCTCTGTCACACTTCTGTCAGGATTATTGAGTGACGGAATTGAGCCAAATAATTCCCAGAAATTCTCATACGTCTCTTCGTTTAACATTCTGCCGCCGCGGCATACAAATCCGCCTTCCGGAGTACCGATTCCATCATTGCTGCCGCCGAGAATATGCATTCCCTCATAGATTGTGATCTGCTCTGCCGGGAACTTACAGTCACGGATTAAATACGCCGCGCCTGCCATGCTTCCGAGTCCGCCGCCAACAAAATAGGCGTTCTTTCCCTCATAGCTGCGGTTCTCCATAACCTGATCCGATACGTTATCTACTTTCTCTTCCTGTTTCTTTTTTGAATTATCATACGCTTTTTTTGCCGCTACACCGGCCGCCGCTGCTGCCGCGCCCCAGACAATCGCTTTTCCCAGTCCATTTTTCTTCTTCATATCCGTTTCCTTTCTTACCTCGTCAATCGGTTACTGTTCATAGCCTAATATTAGCATACTTCATCTGGCCTGTCACCATACATGAATTTTTTAATGTCAAAAAAAACGACACCGTCAATACGGTGTCGCAAAACCAGACATTTTTTCTATTTTGTCTATCGATAAATCGATTCTCATCTTCTACAATAGAGTCAGATTACAGCGTTCAATTACAGAATCATATTAGTCAGGGGGGGATTGTCATGTATGCAACCATGCAGGAACATCTAAGAGAATCCGTGTTTAAAACGGCGCTCTTCCATTTTTTAAGAAACAGCAAAAAATCACCGGAACGGACAGCCCGCAACATCGAGGAACTTTTAAACAAGTTCAGTACCTCCTCGTGTGAGTGTTGTATGAAATACGATGAGCTGCTCCAGCTGATCAAGACTTCCTCAATGGAAGAATGCATCAGCTATATCATGGATAAGATTTCTTAAATAGTGCCCTGGCTTCGGATATAACCGATCCGCTCTGTATCCTTGGCCAGGCTCCTTAAGTGTTCCGCCACAACTTCCGGTTTTATTCTCATTCCACTCTGGGTCCAGGAAACGATGACTCCGCAAATACCATACGCATAAAACTCGGCATCAAACTCCCGTTCCACATCATTTAAATGATTATTCTCATCCAATCTGGCAATGGCCTCTGAAAACAGGGCTTTGGCCATCTCAAATAAATAGCTCTCAAAGGTGTGCTCCTGCTCTTTCAGTGTGTTTACATAAAACGGCTTTTCTTTTTCCATAATCTGAAGCATCTCCAGGAATTTCTGATCCCAGTTATCGAAGGTAATACCTTCTGTGATCTTAGAAAAGTTCTCATTATAATAGATCCAGCTGAGCAGTTCATATTTATCCTGAAAATGATAATAAAACGTCTGACGGTTCAATCCGCATACCGCGGTAATATCCGCGATCGATATCTTATCAAACGGCTTTTCCCTGCAAACCTGTTTCAGCGCCGCGGCAATCGCTTTTTTTGTAATGAGTGAATCTGACATATTACCCCCTGTTACGTGTAAAATAGTTGCTTACATCTGCAAACTGTTTCAGTGTCAGCGCCTCCCCGCGTATCTGAGGAGTGACACCCAGACTCTCGATGGCATCTGCAATCTCATCTTTGGCAAAAGGCAGTTCCGGTGAATTATTCAGCCCATTCTGCAGCGTTTTACGCCTTTGATTAAAGGATGCACGTATGAGCTTAAACATCAGCTTCGGATCGTCCACTTCTACCGGTGGTTCTTTATGCCTTGTCAGCCTGATTACTGCGGATCCAACTCCCGGTCTCGGGATAAAACAGTTGGGCGGCACATTTGCCACAATATAGGCGTCAGCATAGTACTGCACCGCCAGCGACAACGCTCCATAGTCCTTGGATCCCGGCCCTACCTGCATACGTTCCGCCACTTCTTTCTGAACCATGACGGTAATATTGTCGATGGGAACGCCTCCTTCGAAGAGCCCCATAATAATTGGCGTCGTAATATAATAAGGAAGATTGGCAACCACCTTAATCGGCCGTCCACCATTATATTCCTCAGTCAGTTTATTTATATCAACCTTTAAGATATCGTCGTTGATTACAGTGATGTTCTCATACTCCTTCAGCGTCTCCTGAAGAATCGGAATCAGATTCTTATCGATCTCCACCGCTACAACGCTTCTGGCATGTTCCGCCAGATACTGCGTCATAGTCCCGATTCCCGGTCCAATCTCCAGCACGCAGTCGTCCTCCGTCACACCCGCAGCCGCTATAATCTTCTCCAGCACATGGGTATCGATCAGGAAATTCTGGCCGAATTTTTTTTGAAATGCAAATTCATATTTCTGTATGATCTCTATCGTTTTTTGGGGGTTTCCCAGTGTCGCCATTCGCGCCCTCCATTAAAGCCTGTACATTGTTTTCGCGTTTCTGTTTGTGATTTCTATTACCTCGTCCACTGATATCCCTTTTAAGCGGGCCACTTCCTCCACCACATACGGGAGATTCAGCGATGAGTTGCGTTTACCACGGTTGGGAACAGGCGAAAGGTAGGGACAGTCTGTCTCTAAAACCATCTGCTCCATCGGCATATATTCCACGACTTCCTTCAGCTTCTTTGCATTTTTGAAGGTTACGACTCCGCCGATTCCAAGAAAGAAACCCATATTTAAGTATTCCCGCGCCATCTCCTTCGTATAGGAGAAGCAGTGAATCACTCCGCCGAGATTCTCTGCATGAAATGATTTCATAATATCCAGTGTATCTTTCGCCGCATCGCGGCTGTGAATCACCACTGGAAGCTTCACTTCCCGAGCCAGCTCCAGCTGACGAAGAAACCACTTTTTCTGAACCTCCCGCCCCGGCTCATCCCAGTAATAATCGAGACCAATCTCACCGACAGCCACGATTTTCGGCAGACCGGAATTTTCTTTCAGCCAGGCAATACCATCCTCGTTCAGATCTTCGACCTCATTGGGATGGACGCCTATCGCTCCATAGACAAACGGATACTTCTTTGTCAGTTCAATCGTATTTTGTGAGGTAGCAAGGCTGGCCCCAATATTAGTAACCGCCTCCACTCCACATGCCTGCATGGAAGCAAGGAGTTCATCCCGGTCCTCGTCAAACTGCTCATCGTCATAATGAGCATGTGTATCAAATATCATCATTTTCTTCCCTCATATCTCTGAATCTAGTACTGCTTTGCATTAATAACGCAGTAATAGTGCTTGATATCCGCGTCAGGTGTGCGTCTGCAAAGCGACGGCGTAGTGGACCCTACGTCTAGCTTTGCAGGCGTGCTCCTGGCGTGGATAGCGAGTGCTATTACTGTGGAATTAATGCAGAGCAGTACTAGTTCCGCCCGCGCTGACAAAACGAGCCTGTCACCTGACAACCAGGAGCTGAATCAGATATAATACCATTATATGGACCGGATAAAACCAATAAAAAAAATACTTTAAATTTATCCGGCCTCTTGTACCATTATACATGCTGATTGGAATAAATGCCAGCACTGCCGCTCCAAAAAAGCTGATGCTTTCCAGTGCCGCCATAAGTCCGCCCGCAAGCACCTGATACCGTTTATTTCTCCGGAATTCATATAGAATAACAATCATCAGTATACCGCTGATATCATAATCGCATCTCAGCAGATAAGCCGCCGCACATCCAGCCGCCACCACTAACATTTTCTTAACCGCGTCATACTCCCAGCGCCGGTATCCAACCAGAACCACCAGGCCAATAAAAAGTGTGATATAGACGTTCTGATATGCCGGATAAAACCAGGTACCAAAGAATGCCAGATCAAATGGAATCTCCGAGATCAGACTGAACAGAAGCAGACGGCTCCCGTATTTTTTCACATTATGTGTGTGGAGAAATCCTTCCACCAGGAGGAAGCAGAAAATCGGAAAGGCAGCTCTTCCAATGATGCGCAGCCCCATATCCAGGTAATAGAGGCGGCTAAGCATCTCATTTCCTTCCATCGCTACCATGTTCATATTGAGATATGGTTCCACAATTCCCGCTCCGATATGATCAATAAGCATGGTAACAATCGCAACCATCTTAAGTGTATTTCCCGAAATTCCGCCTGACCGTTCGCCAGCTCCATATTTTGCTGAAGTCTGCTCCATCCATACTCCTTTCATAAAACCAGTAGTCTGTACTCCAAATCCTGGCATAAATAGCGGGTGCTGGATACGCAAGGATTTGGAGTATAGATTACTGGGGCCGGATTCCCGGAACCCAGCCCCAACCTTCTACTCTATTAACAGATTTCTGCTCCCGCAGGCATCGTTTTTTCCGGTACCATAAGGGATAAATTGCCTTCCGCGTCCTCTGCGCACAGAAGCATGCCCTCAGACAGCACTCCCGCCAGCTTCGCAGGCTTTAAGTTTACGACTACCATAACCTTCTTGCCTACCATCTCTTCCGGAGTATAGTGCGCTTTAATTCCGCTCACAATCTGCTTTACCTGGCTTCCGATACGAACCTGGGAACAAAGAAGCTTCTTCGACTTTGCCACTGCCTCGCAAGCGATTATTTCACCTACCTGAAACTGCAGCTTCGCAAAATCATCATAGGTAATCTCCTGCTTTGCCTCAATATCGATTACCTCAGGTGCGTCTGCTCCCGTCTCTTCACCAGCGCCTTCCTGTGCAGTTCCGACAGCCGCGGCAGCCTGCATGGCCTCTACTTTCTCCATTACCTCTTTGATATCCATACGGGCAAAGAGGATTTCCGGTTTATCCGTCACATGATTTCCACATGGGTAAAGTCCAAACTGATCCATCTGCTCCAGACTGCGTTTCTCAGTATGAAGCTGCTCCAGAATCTTTGCGGAAGTATCCGGCATAAAGGATTCCAGCAGAGATGCTCCAATGGTAATGGCCTCTGTCAGATTATAGAGCACGGTCTCTAAACGGCCCTTTTTAGCTTCGTCTTTCGCCAGAACCCAGGGTGTCGTCTCATCAATATATTTATTGCTTCTCCTGAATATGTTAAAGATTTCCGTAATGGCATCCGCCACACGAAGCTTCTCCATCTTTTCGCGGGCCTTTTTCACTTCGTCCAGTACGACTGCCTTTAAATCGTCGTCTACCGCCTCCGTATCGCCTGCATTATTGACCACGCCGCCAAAGTATTTATTGGACATGGAAATTGTACGATTGACCAGATTTCCAAGGATATTAGCCAGATCAGAATTCATACGCTCTACCATCAGCTCCCAGGAGATCACGCCATCATTGTCAAATGGCATCTCATGAAGAACAAAGTACCTTACGGCATCCACGCCGAAGAAATCTACCAGAGTGTCTGCATAGAGGACATTTCCTTTGGATTTACTCATCTTGCCGTCGCCCTGAAGCAGCCACGGATGGCCAAATACCTGCTTCGGAAGCGGCAGATCAAGAGCCATTAAGAAGATCGGCCAGTAAATAGTATGGAATCGAATGATATCCTTTCCAATCAGATGAAGGTCTGCTGGCCAGAGTTTCGCAAACTGCGCACTGCTGTTTCCATCACAGTCATATCCAATTCCAGTAATATAGTTAGTCAGCGCGTCAAGCCATACATAGGTTACGTGCTTCGGATCGAAGTTCACCGGAATTCCCCAGCTAAATGTCGTTCTGGATACACAAAGATCCTGAAGTCCTGGAAGGAGGAAATTGTTCATCATCTCATTCTTCCTGGATACTGGCTGAATAAACTCCGGATGCTCATTGATATGATTAATCAGGCGGTCTGCGTACTTACTCATACGGAAGAAATATGCCTCTTCCTTCGCCGGCTTAACTTCACGGCCACAGTCTGGACATTTGCCGTCAACCAACTGGGATTCCGTAAAAAAAGATTCACACGGAGTACAGTAAAGTCCCTCATAATAGCCTTTATAAATATCCCCCTGATCATACAGCTTTTTGAAAATTTTCTGTACCTGGGCCTCATGATCCTTATCCGTTGTACGAATAAACTTATCATAGGAAGTGTTCATCAGATCCCAGATCGTCTTGATCTGCCCCGCGGCATGATCTACGAATTCCTGTGGTGTTACGCCTGCTGCCTCGGCCTTTTCCTCTATCTTCTGACCGTGCTCATCTGTTCCTGTCTGGAAAAATACATCATACCCTTCGGCTCTCTTAAACCGGGCAATCGCATCCGCAAGCACTGCCTCATACGTATTACCAATGTGCGGTTTTCCCGACGCATAGGCAATGGCAGTGGTAATATAATATGGTTCTTTCTTACAATCTTTACACATTGTTTTTCCCTCCTGTACGTTTTATAACTAACTGCATTTCATTACTGAAAAGAATAAAGAGTCCGGCAAGCGTTTTTATTTCATAGGACCTGTTTTTCTGTGAAATAAAAAACCGCCTGTAAATATCCTTTCAGGACACTTAAAGACGGAATATTTCCCGTGTTACCACTTTAATTTATCCGTCTCTCACGACACGGACCTCTTCGGCTGCGCTCCCGTCTGAAACGGGAATTACAGTCTGACACGATAACGGGTGTAACCGTCAAAGCTTAAAGGCGGTAATCGCCACTTCGGCTCTGCTGCTCCAAGACCATGTTGGGAAGGACCTCAAGCTCCCTTTTCAGCTCCCGGGAGTCTCTGCACATGAAGCGCTCTTCTTACTCTTCTTTTCTCTGCATTCCTATATAAACTGGATTTGTAACTCTTAGTGTAATAGTTTCCATCCGGTTTGTCAAGCGGGAAACTGGTTAGAAATCCCGATAAAACTGAAAAACACGTTGTTTTTCGTCAAACTTTAACTCATGAGTTCTCTTTTTCTCCATATAATTATAATAGTGAATATTGGAGGAATAATTATGACAAACAAACACGTAAAACAGGCCCGCCGTCTGCTGGCCATTCTTCTCTCGGCCTCCATGCTGGCGGCCTGCGCGGGACCAAAGACACCTGCACCGTCTGAAACGTCTTCCGCCCAGTACGAACAATACAAATCGGAAAATGTGAGCGTCCAGAATCAATTTGACGCCCTCACTCAGACCATTTTCAAAGAAGAACTTAAGAATTCAGGCCTGGATCTTCATTACACGCTGGCTGATCCTGCTTCGCGCGGCATCACAGAAGTTCCTGATACTTTTGGAGAATTTTCTCTGGGCAACATGAAGAAAAACTACGGTGAAATGCAGGATTTGAAAAAAGCGCTTGGCTCCATCGATATAAAGAAGCTGACTAAGGAACAGAAACTCACCTACAAGATACTCTCCTCTTATCTTGAGACGGAACTATCTTCGGAAGGCCTGGAACTCTATGCACAGCCCTTAACCAGCACGATCGGCATTCAGGCACAGCTCCCTATCCTTTTGGCCGAATACTCCTTTTACAGTAAAGATGACGTAGATCACTACCTGGCCCTGCTGTCCACGATTGATACATATTATGGACAGATTCTGGAATTTGAGAAGGAAAAATCGGAGGCAGGACTTTTCATGTGTGACACCGCCGCCGACCATGTTCTACAGTCCTGTGAGGCCTACTTAATTCAACCGGACCACAGTTTCCTGGCGGAGACCTTTAACGAGCGGGTTGATGCTCTTACCGATGCATCACCGGAAGAAAAAGCTGCATATAAAGAGCAAAACCTTGCGGTATTAAAAGAACATTTTATCCCCGCCTATAAGAACCTCATTGACGGGATCACTTCGCTGATGGGAACGGGGACTAATGAAAAAGGATTGAGTGAATTTCCACAGGGAAAGGAATATTTTGAATATCTTGTAAAATCCAACACGGCCACCTCCTATGACAGCGTTGTAAAGCTTCAAAAGGCAATTGAGAAACAGTTAAATTCTGATCTAAAGGCATTGGGAGAAATCGTGCAGACTCATCCCGAGCTGGTCGATGCCCTGGATACCTATGCATTCCAGTATACAAAGCCAGATGAAATTCTGGAGACCTTAAAAGGACAGATTTCCAAAGATTTCCCTGCACTTCCCAAATGCAGCTATAAGGTCAAATACGTTCCAAAAGCGCTGGAGGGTTCCTTAAGTCCTGCATTTTACCTTGTGCCTCCGCTGGACCGTTACCAGGATAACGTCATTTACATTAACGGCGGCACCAGGTTTCAGAATGAAGATTTATTTCCGACACTGGCTCATGAAGGCTATCCAGGCCATCTATATCAAAATGTTTACTTTATCAGCAATAACACCTGCGATCTTCGGAAGATCCTGTCCTTCTCCAGTTATTCAGAAGGCTGGGCCACCTATGTAGAGTATTATTCCTACACACTTGACAATGGACTCGATCCGAACATGGGGCAGCTTCTGGCCCACAATGCCGCCATCTCTCTTGGCCTGTATGCACTGCTCGATATCTGCATTAATTACGATGGCTGGGACAAAGGACAGGTAAAAGAATATCTCAGTAAATTTTATAATATCGGAGACAGTGATGTCGCAGATACCATCTATTACAGCCTGGTGGAGAATCCTACCAACTATATGGAGTATTACGTGGGATATATGGAAATTATGGAAATGAGAGATACAGCGGAAAAAATTTTAAAAGATCAGTTTGATTTAAAAGCATTCCACACCTTCCTCCTCGACATCGGTCCGGCTCAGTTCAGCATTATACAGCCATATTTCCGGTTGTGGCTGGCGGAACAGATGGATCAGTAGGATCAGAAAAGGAATTTAGTGGGTATTTATCTGGCCACTTATCCAACTCTATTTATTGAACATTTGACCAACTGACGATTCCATCGATCATGTATTTTCTAATTTCTTATTATGATTTGTGCAGTATATAATATGTACTGAATAAAGGTGCCGCTTCATCACATTTACTTAGTGATTAAGCGGCACCTTTATCTATATGCCATATTACTATTTTATAATTTCACACATTACCAGTATCTTAGATATGATAATAATTATTGCAGGCCTCTTTACAGCTTTTTATAATCTCTGTTATATTCCAGGTAATCATTATCGCCATGCTCAATGTGTCCGCTGGAATAATTCTTTCCATCCACAAGAAGCTTCAGCTTGTCCAATTCAAAGTTTTCCGTAAATGTATTTCCAAGGGCTGTCAGCATTAATAATTCCCCTGATGTCCCGCTGGATGGTACTTTTGAAAGATCAAGGGTACCGATGCCATCTTTTGTGTCAAAATTAAGGACCTCAGTCCCTTCTTCTAAAACACCATATTCAATCAGCTTATCAACCAGCGACTGCGCTGTCAGTTCATCTACTGCGTCCATCGCCTGATTTAATCCTGTCGCATCTTCGTTAGAACTGTATACAGATATGATCTCCATCGGTTCCACGTTCGGGTCCGGTACTTTATCGCTGGCCCCGCCGGTCGATGCCTCAACCATAGGCTCTGTTGCTGATTCTGACTGTTTTACGGGAGTTGGTGTACATGCCGCCAAAGATAATACCAGCATAGCTCCTACAAAACACATGATGAATTTTTTCATGATTAATTATAGCCTCCTTCTAGTTCTCCTCAAGGCTCCGAAACCAGGTATTCAACTTGGTCAGAGCTTTAATCAAAGCTTCTACCTCATCTCCGCTCAGCTGACCGATAACGCCATCGATCATATCCTTATGGAATCTGGCATGATGCTCGTAAGCAGCCCTTCCTTTTTCTGAAAGAAATATATAGACAACGCGGCGGTCCTCTTTTCCTCTCTGACGAGTCACATAGCCTTTCTTAACCAGACTGTTCATCGCAATCGTCAGTGTCCCGACTGTCACAGAAAGCTCTTTTGCTATAGTTGACATATTCTTCGGTTCTTCGATCCCAATGGCTTCTATGACATGCATATCATTATTCGTCAAGTCCTTAAACTCAGACGTAATAATGGCCTGTTGTTCTATGTCCATAATATCGCGAAACAATCTTACCAATACTTCGTTAAGAGTCCCGTAAGTATCCACGTCTATCCCTTTCATACGTTCCTGCCAATAAAAGCTTCCTCATGATTATACATGATAATGAATCCTAAGGCAACCACCTGAATTCTTATGAAATTCTTAAAAAACTGTTTAATTACTGGATTTTATGCCAAAAATCGGCTCAAAATAATGCTGGCCGCCACTCCTGCCGCTGTAGCCACCAAAGCACCCCCCATAGTATACCTTGTTTTTTTGATTTTCACAGTGCCAAAATAGATACTGAGGCAGTAAAACACAGTCTCCGTACAGCTCATTAAAATTGAAGTCAGCATGCCAACATAGGAATCTGTGCCGTATTCCTTAAAAATATCAAGCACAAGTCCTGTCGCTGCAGAGTTTGATACCAATCGCACCAAAATCACAGGTACCACCGGTGCCGGAAGACAAAGCCAGCTTGCAGGATTCTTCAAAAGTTCCCCCAGAAAATCCAAAAAGCCCGAAGCGCGCAGTACTCCCACCGCGGTCATCAATCCGATCAGCGTTGGCATAATCCCTGCAACAGTTTTCATCCCATCTTTTGCACCATTGATAAAATCATCAAAAACCGGACGTTTCGAAAGAATTCCAAATCCAACAATATAAAAAAGAATCAGCGGAACCATTGCCTCCGATAAAAATAAAATAAAGCTCATTGAAACTCCTCAATTCTGTCTATTACTACATTCTATTCAAAAATCCCCTTTTCATTCAGGGCAATCCAGGATAAAATAGAGTCAATGGCAGTTGTACCAAAAGTAACGCGCTCAATCGCCAGAATGGGCTTTTAACCCATGCGAAAGTCCCAATAAATATATGAAAAATATGATAAAAAGAAAGGAATATCCAATATGAGCATATTATTTTTACAGTATCCCCCATGCAGCACCTGCAAACGCGCCCGAAAATGGCTGGATGACCACGGAATCTCCTATGAAGCCCGCCATATCAAAGAGCAGAACCCCACCGCGGCAGAACTGGAAACCTGGTACAAGAAAAGCGGACTCCCTCTGAAAAAGTTTTTTAACACAAGTGGAAATCTTTACAAAGAACAGAATTTAAAAGATCGTTTACCAGAAATGACTGAGGCTGAGCAGTTGGAATTGTTGGCTACAGATGGCATGCTTGTAAAACGGCCGATTGTTGTGGGGGAAGATTTTGTTTTGGTTGGGTTTAAGGAAGTGGAGTGGAGTAATAAAATAATTTAAAGCATCTTTTAACGAAATATGGGAACTTAGTCGATAACAGGGATAACGCTTATTTTAATATAAAAGCTATCCCTGTTAGTATGTTTAAGTAATAAAAATATAATCTTATTTACTCATAATATAAAGCACTACCTATCAGTATCAGATTTACAAGCTTGTCCATTTTTCTTATGCATTAATAGTACATTGAGTACTTATTATAATCTATTTTGTAATTAACACACCATCCGTTTGACTAGTTAGCATTTCACGAGTTCCATTAGCAACTACTAAATGTACACCTCGCAAACGATAATAACAATCATCTGGTTGACCTACAATATTAAAAGATAAGGATTTCGTAGTCAAATCTTCATCAGGATAATCTTCTTTGTTAAATTCAAATGTATAACTTGCGACATTAGCATATCGACTCTCACTGGGAATCCATCTATCCAGATAAATACCAAACCTTGTTTGATCAACTTCTGTATGTGTTAAAGTTTGAATAAATACACCTATTTGCCCATTTCCTTCATTAGAAATCTGTAATATTCCTGTCGATATATACGTACCTCTAGGTTGAGTTGCCCAAACTGTTTGTTCTTTAATATTTAATAATTTTATTTGCTCATTGCCTGTGACCTGTGCAAAACAAGGTGATATTGATAATACACTCATTAAAATGGCGATAACTAAACAAACGACTTTTTTTTTCATTTCTCCTCCTAATAAATAACATTCTCAATTAAACTAATAAAATCATCTTCATCCATAACTCCAGATAAATAATAATATGCCCCATCTAAATTTATCTTAGAACTATACTCAATTTCCCCCCCGGGCAATTTATTCTTTGCTATGTTTATATCTTTCTCTAACCAGATATTATAAATTGTTTTGTAGACCTTTCTATCGGAAACCACAGTATTCGAGGTAGTAACATCTCGCTTTGATTGAGTTATACATATTATATGATCATTATATTTAAATTTCAATAAAGCATTTCCATGTTCAATTTTTAATTCCTGAAATATCATGTCAAAAGGAACCGTTGTCATTTTAAGTGGCTTAATTCCTAATTGACTTTCTATTTCTTTATATGCTTTATCAAGTTTATCATTTCCTGACAATATATACTGATCATTATTCCAAACAATAGCGTTCTTCCCCATGTCCTCCTCTCTAATCCTATAATCATAAGCCTTCTTCGCCGATGTCCCCACAGAAGACCCACCAATTATCAAAACCACTAACAGCGCAACAAACGCAGGCCTATGCATATATCTTCCTGCGTTGGTCAGACTGTTTTTTAGTTTTACCTGCCTTTTAACAGCAGGTTTGATTCCTCTTTTATCCATCTCAGCCAATATTTTCTGAAATTCACCGGGCGGTGCTTCAAGTAGATCAGAATCTGGTGCTATTTCCGGGTGCTCCTGCATAAAATCAAGCAACCGTGCATCCATTCTTACTTGTCGTGTTAAAAAATATTTTATTCGCTTGAAAACAGAACATTTTTTTCCATGATTCCTATCTTGGTCCACGCACACACCTCATAATTACAGGTTATCCTGAAGTTCCCACACGCTTTGGGGTTGACATTTTGTTGCTAACGTTTACTATAATAGTATATCGATATTGGGAGGCAACGTCTTATGAAAAAAATCATTTTAACCGGCGGCGGAACAGCCGGACATGTTACCCCGAACCTTGCTCTGATTCCATCTCTGAAAGAACATGGCTATGAGATCCGTTACATTGGATCTTATCAGGGAATCGAACGGAAACTCATCGAAGGAGCGGGTATTCCCTATGATGGTATCTCCTCCGGTAAACTCCGCAGATATTTTGACATCAAAAATTTCTCCGACCCATTCCGCGTTGTGAAAGGCTATGGCGAGGCCCTGAAGCTGATAAAACTCCACCGGCCCGATGTCGTCTTCTCCAAAGGCGGTTTTGTTGCCGTTCCCGTTGTTCTTGCGGCAAAGCATTATAAAATTCCGGTTATTATCCATGAATCCGATATGACTCCCGGACTGGCTAATAAAATCTGTATTCCATCAGCGGCAAAGGTCTGCTGTAATTTCCCGGAGACTCTGGGATACCTTCCAAAAGAAAAGGCATGCCTTACCGGTTCACCGATACGTAAAGAACTGTTACAGGGCGATCGGCTTACCGGGCTTAAATACACCGGTTTGTCTGCCAACCGCCCTATCATTCTTATTATCGGCGGTAGTCTCGGTTCTGTTACCGTTAACCGCTCTGTACGCCATATACTTCCAAAACTGCTTGAGACCTTCCAGGTAATACATATCTGCGGCAAGGGCAATCTGGATGAAAGTCTGAGAGCCACCGAAGGATATGTACAGTACGAGTACGTTGACGCACCTTTGAAACATTTATTCGCTGCAGCGGATCTAATGATATCACGAGCAGGTGCCAATTCTATCTGTGAAATTCTGGCACTCCATAAACCTAATATCCTGATTCCACTTTCTGCTGCTGTCAGCCGCGGTGACCAGATCCTAAATGCGCGGTCATTCGAAAAACAGGGTTTCAGCTGCGTCCTGGAAGAAGAGAATCTTTCTGATGATTCCCTGTTCCAGGCCATTACCCAAACATATAACGACCGTCAAACCTATATCAGCCGCATGGAACAAAGCGAATTGCATAATGCCGTCGATACAATCGTGGATATGATCGAATCTCTGGCTTCAAACTAAACATTGTTAAATTTTTAAATATCGTATTTTGGTCCGAGAATCTTTTTCAGACACATTCTTGTCCTGTAAATCCGGGAGCGGCATACCGTTCCCGGTATCTCCAGCATCTCACAAATCTCCGGTATAGTTCTCTGTTCAAGGAAATACAGAACGGCCATCTCTTTCCATTCCTGTCTCATATTGGCGATTTCCGTAGTAATTCTCTGTATTGCTTCCTCACTGATTATAATATCAATGGGATCCGTTACCACATACGTGGTCAGCATCTCAATACATCTAACTGAATTCTCCTCATCAAGACTGACCTTTTCATAGCGTCCATTCTTTCTGAGACAATCAATCGCTTTTCCTTTCAGGATTTTCACCAGCATCGCTTTCTTGCGTGTTGGCGACCATGTTAAGGAATACTTCCTAAAGTAAGCTATGAAAGTTTCCTGAACTACATCTTCAAGTTCCATATTGGGAACATTCAGCGCTCTCGCAATCCGGCGGAGCGTTCCCTGATACTCTTCGTAAATCGACTGTAACAGCATATCTTCATCTTGTTGCATGCTCATCTCCTATGCCCCCTTTGGTTACAGGGTGCTCCTTATGGCAGCTCCTGTTTCTGTTAATTCTTCCGGGCTCACCTCTCCCGGTACCCACGAAACCATAACAGGCCCTTTCTCATAACGAGGAATAATGTGCACATGAAAATGAAATACAGTCTGTCCTGCTTCCACCCCGTTATTCTGGACTACGTTAAACCCGGCGCAATTCAAAGATTTTTTCAACGCCGTTCCTATCTTTGCTGCCAGTGGAAGGACCTTGGCCGCAACATCCTCATCCAACTCGCAGATGTCGCTGTAATGCTGCTTTGGAAGTATTAAAGCATGTCCTTTTGATGCCGGGCCCAAATCCAGAATTACACGAAACGTCTCGTCTTCGTAAATGGTTTCTGACGGTATCTCGCCATTAGCAATTTTGCAGAAAATACAATTGTCATCCCTCACACTCTCACCTCCTTCCATTTTATCCCCATATCTCGGTATTGCGTTTTTTCCTGGGCTTGCGATATAAAAGGATCCCCATTACAATGCCTATTAATAAACCTGCAATATGCGCGGCATTATCAACACCTGTGCTGGTAAAGCCAAAATACAGGGAACATACAATCATCACAACCAGCTGTCTGGTACTCAAATCTTCCAACCGGCCACGATTTATGATGACGGCGTATAAAAGTCCGCCTATCACACCAAATATAGCTCCCGAAGCGCCGGCTGATACGACGTTTCGGTACTCCCCTAAATTCACGGCCATGGATACGATATTCGCCCCCACTCCGCAGATCAGGTAGAAAAACAGATATTTTATATGACCCAGGGCTCTTTCCAGATTATCACCCAGGATAAAAAGAATCAACATATTGTTCATAATATGGCTGATTCCAAAGTGCATAAATACAGAGGTAATCAACCGGTAATATTCACCTTTTTCTATTACCAGCGGCGCATACATGGCGCCGTGCGCCACCATGAATGATGTATTCTCCGAAGAACCCGTCGCCTCCAGAAAAAGGAAGTACAGCACGTTTAGCGCGATAAGGCCGGTATTCACATATGCTTTTTTTCGTCCGTACAAATCTTCCATTGTGCTCTCCTTATAATCTTACGACCATTCTAGCACAATTTGCCGCTTTATGTAAATATAAATCCAATATTTGCGATATAAACTTCTTCTCCAGGCAAAAGTACCGCGGTTTCGTTCATCTCCAGCAGCCTTCCTCCTACCGTAGTTCCGTTTGTCGAATTTAAATCCGTAATCCTGTACTCCTCCCCCTCTCTGTCTATTCTCGCATGGAGACGGCTGACTGTATCACGGGATAATACATAGTCTGCCAGTCCTTCCTGTTTACCAATAATAAAAGGAACGTAGGAAATGATAATGTCGGGGATTCCCGGTTCTGTACTGCGGAGGCATCTGGAATTTAAAGGCCGTTCCTGTTCAGTCAAAAGGGCCGTAGTACACTCCTCATTCTTAAAATTTACCTCATGATTACCTGCAACTGGAATATCATAACTGTTCTCAGGTTCTTCCTGAAACACCATCTGCCACTCATGGCGACTTTCTTCCTCATCATATCTGTTTTTGTCCTCTCGTTCAACAAAATCTCGTTCTTTCTGATCTCCCTCCAGTAATTTTGGAATGACAATACGCACAAATAAAAAAATCGCCGTCAGCACATCCAGCGCGACGAGAAGCGGCCAGTATTGTTTTATACCTCTTTCTCCATATAAAAACCAGCAAAAAACAGGTCCGCCTGCAGCAATAACGGCAAAGGTTAAAATATTGCGGAACAGAGCTCTCTTTTCCACCAGACTTTCTTCTCTCTTTTTACTGCCATCCTGTAATATAGTTTTGTTCTCAAGCACCTTTTTTCCGCGCTCTTTCCACTCCGGTTCTCTTCGCACCGCTTTTTTATTCCTGCTCACCGGTCGTATCAGCTCCGCCTCTCCATCGGTTTCCATCGCATCCGTCTGCCAGTCATTATCTTTCATCTCCGGTTCTTTCCCCCACTCGTTTCTCATGTCATCAGACTTGTCCCGGCCTGTCAGCCTCAGAAGATCCCCCATTCCATAGTTCTCCTTCAAGCTCTCCTGATAAAGTCCGTATGCCATTACTACGC
Organism: Hungatella sp. L36; assembly: GCF_014288035.1. Taxonomy (NCBI): domain Bacteria; kingdom Bacillati; phylum Bacillota; class Clostridia; order Lachnospirales; family Lachnospiraceae; genus Hungatella; species Hungatella sp. L36. The sequence goes on from NZ_JACOPC010000007.1 coordinate 47,210, forward strand.
ACTCCTTATCCTGATGATTCACCTTTCCCAGAAGGTATTGCAGAAGAGCCGTCATCTCTTCCGGAAATATCCCCTGACGTCCTGGAATCAGACAGAGATACACCGTAAAATTTTCCGGCTCCACATAGATATAATCCGGCTCTAACAAAATCTGGCCTTCCTGCAGCAAATATGTCTCCATCCGCTCCAGAGTCCTGACGATCCCCGTAATCAGGCATCGGAGCTCCTCTGCCCCCAGGCTCTGGTATTCCAGAAGCCGCGTCAAAGGCTGTCTCGATGTAATCTCATAGTAGTAAGATCTTATGTTATCCACCTGCTTCACATGAAATTTCAAAAGTCCATCGATACAGTTGGAGGCCATCATCCGTATCTCATAGCTGTCGTAAAAAGTTTCTTCCGGGATAATAATCAGATAATTATGCTTCAGTTCTCTTTTATATGTGATTTCCATTTCATTCCTCCTGGTTTAAAAGACTGCACATCCGCAGAAAATTCTCCGGATCATATTCATTCTGGCGGATTAGAAGGGACCAGGTTCCCCCTTTTCCAGAGGCGCTGACGCTCCGCCCCATCAGTGCCGTTCTTTTTTCCTCTATGATGAATTTATAGCCGCTCCAGGAGAATGGTCTTCCTGCCAGGCGCTCTGCATAGACTGCCGCCTCCTCCGCCGTAATCTCCTCTCCATGACGTAAATACTCTGAGGCTCCCTGCAGTGCCATCGCTCCCACTGTCTCATCCCGCAGCCTGTATGCTGCCTGAACAGAAAACAAAACTGCCCACAGGACAAGTGCCATAACGAAGGCTGCCTCTATGGTATAACTTCCTGCCAGTCTTTTTTTCATGAAATCACCATCCAGATCCACCCGGGAATAAGGAACGGTAAAAATGGCACCGTCATTCTGTGTATATTTATTCCACGTTTTTTTCCATGCAGGAATAGAAACAAGCAAAATATACCGCCCCATAATATTCCGTATAAAAGCAGCCGCACATTATCATAAAAGCTTAAGTAAAGCCCGCTGACCACGAAAAACAAGCCATCTCCAATTCCGATCGCACCTGCGGTCAGCCAGCCTGCTGCCAAAAGCACCACCCCCACCAGGCCCCCGCTCAGGGCCTGTAAAACAGGCTCCCCACCAGTCAGCCTGATGGCACCTGCAACTGCCCCATAGCCCAGATACAGCCATACACTTATACTTTTATTCCGCAAATCCTGCCAGGCTGCAGCCGCTAAAAATGTCATAAATATCATATGTACCAGTTTTATATCTTCCATTGAGTGTCCTCCTTTTCCCGGTCCCTCTCTATTTCGCGCAATAAGAACATGGCCCCAGAAATTCCACCTCCGACAACGGCACCGCACGCACATAAGCGACAATAGATGAACAATTCCTGTCGCCATGATAGCTCTCCCCGCTTGGCATGATATATACAGAACTTCCAGGTCCCGCAAGGCCGCCGCATCTGGCACACGGTTTATACTTCCTTCCATCAGAATTTCTCACAGTTCCTACATCTGCAAAAGAGATTACGCTGATATGATTGTAAAGATAGTGGCAATTCCTGTTTCTATGGTACCGGGTACTGCTCTTGCCGATATAGACCAGTTCATCTTCCATATCCTGTCCGGTATCTCCATTCCCCTTACCGCCGTCTCTGCCGATCCATGCTCTTCTGCAACTTCTGGCCGTCATTGGCACACTCTTCATGCGAAACACAGGAAATGGAAGAATCATCTGGTAGCTGAGAATTAAGTCTATGGTTTCTCCGTCCTCCAGAATCCGGGAGCCGGTCAGGGAAAACTGACCTGCCTTCTCCGTATGAATCCGGCTTCTTATCCTTCCTTCCGCATATAAGCGAAAGCCTGTCTTCGTCATATCCTCAATGAGTTCCTCCGGAATTCCGCTTTTCTTATAGTCTTCGCTTTCCAGCGTGGAATCGGACAGCACCCCCGCATACTGGCTGATTTCCGCGCACACCTGTTCCAGCTCCGTCTGTATTTTTCTGCTCTCATTCATCAGTACCATCGGAATCATCAGGATCATCATGGCAAACAGGAACAGCGGCAGTGCCAGCGCGGCTTCTACCGTTATGCTGCCGCACACACGAAGCCGATCTCCCTGCTGCCGGTACCAGACATGCCGGGGGGAGGCAAAAGATAATACCCTCTTTACAGGGAGGCCGTAAATCTCAAGGGGGATTCGTACCTGGAGAGTAACTGATCTTTTTTTATTAAAATCCTTTGATAAGGGCCGCTGAAAAAAGGGCATTATCCTTCGCCTCCTGTCCTAATACGCTTTGTCCGTATGCACTTCCATGGTATAGCGTGGATCCCCACCCAGCCAAAACAGATGCTTTCCAGTGCCAGTGCCAACAATCTCAGCCTGGTACACGCACCGTTCCATGGTAAAATCCGGCTGTTTTCTGGAGAGATTTATCTGGACTACGTCCATCACCCGATAATATAGACGCTCTGCCGGTTCTATAAACAGCAGCATCTTTAAGTAATTCTCATAGCGCTTTCCCTCCCCCGTCTCCTGTCCTGCTTCCACTTTTCCCTGTTCTCCCAGGGTCAGAAGTCCGTCTAAATTCAGTTTCCACGTCTCCCTCGTCTTTATAAGCGGAACTCTGTCTCCGGCCAGAAGAGCCTTTAGATCTGCCGCCGCTTCCCCCAGAGCCCATACTGTCATAACAAAGAACGCTACAATCCCTGTAAGCGGTGCGGTCCCGGTAATACCGGTAATTGCCGCAGCCAGCGCACGCGCCTCCTCTCTCTTCTGGCTGTCTGACAAGATATGTATAAGATTAAGTCCTTCCCGCACTGCCAGAATTTTCGCCGCGGCGAATTTCAGATTTTCTTCATCTGTTGATTTGCCTCCCAGCACATATTCCTGCTCATAACGCACCTCCTTCTGGTCAGCCGACAAAAAACAGGTGAAAAATCTGCCTATATATTCATCTGTCAATATGCGTTCCAGAAAATTATCTTTCAAAATGTCTTCTGTATGCATTGCCGATGGAAGTCCCCTTGTCTGAATCACACCTTTAGAAACCTCCTGCCCTTCAGGAAGGACTAACATCAACAGATCCAGTCCCGCCATCTGCTGAATCTGTTCCAGAAGATTCTGCTTTTCCGGTTCCTTCAGCCCCGCCCGAAAGGAGAGCTCCGGTATCTTCACTCTATCCCAGACAGCCTCAACAGATCCCCATAATGCATCCTCATCCGGCCCATCTCCCTCGTCCTCGTCATCCCATTCATCGATAATTTCTTCGACCTCATAAGACCGCTCCACCGCACGGTCGATCAGCGCCGCATTTCCTTCTGTCCCGGGGAACATGGCTTCTATCTCCCTCCGCTTCTCTCCGTTCTCAGAAATGTATGACTCATAGCTGGCCAGTTCCTCCTCCATGGCCCTCCGTATACCTTCGCTTAAATCATCCCTCTGCTGCTCTGTGTCCGCCCTCGTTTTCTCCAGATGTGCAGCCAATTCGTCAGCTTTCTTTTCGTAGGTCTTTATCAGCCCCGGAAGGCGCTCCGCTTCTTTTTTTAACTGCTTTGCAGCGGTCCGAAAACCGGATCCATCCCAGCCGGACAGCCTGGCGGCGGCCTTTTTACGATACTCTTCCTGGTTCTCCAGCGATTTCCATATGGCTTCAAGCGCACGTTCCATGCGTGCCGCCTCCCTCGCGTGGCCGCTGTACGCCTCTGAAACGGTCTGCAGGGATTCCGCCTCTTTCAGTTCCTTCCATAGAGTTTCCGCTTCGGAATCCTCCGCCACAGTATCCCAGATTCCATACCGCATGTAATCCTGTATCTCCTGCTTAAGGTTGGCTCCGTGCTCGTCAGTAATATGGGAAATCCCTTTGACCGAGGCGGACTGAATGACAGCCGGATACCAGCCATGGGTTTCCATATAAGGCTCCATATGCTTCAGCCACGTACTGCCTGGCTCGTCCTCATCTTCGTATTCCAGCAGGAAAAGCCGGTACTGCTCCCATGCCGCCCGGTGATAGCCGCTGAATACAGAATCCATGGCGGAATCTGCCGCCATCTTCAGATACCAGCCTGCCCCTGCGGTCCTGGCGGACTCGACGAGCCCGCACACCAGACTGCAGACGCACAGCATAACCAGGCTTAAGAATACGGTTATCTGCCCGCTTTTGCGCATATTAATATACCTCTTTCGACTGACTGTTGATTTCTTTGAATACATTGTTCAGCAGGGTTGTAATCTGTTTCTTAAAGATGATTACAAGACCGATCAGCACGACCAGGATCAATACAATCTCAATTACTCCCACGCCATCCTCTTCCTTCAAAAATGCAGCCAGCTCTTTCTTTATCCTTTCCATACCATTCACCTCCCTTCTCAGTAAAAAGCCAGGAACGCAGGCACTACCATCATGACCATAACAACGCCAAGCATTAGAAACAGCGGCAGCAGCAGCTTTGTCCCGGCCTCTTCTCCCAATTTTTTCGCCAGGTTTTTCCGCTGTTCGAACGCTGTCACCATCTCCAGCTCCAACGCGGCTTTAAGATTCTTACTGCCGGTTTTCCGGTTCTGTTCCAGCAGTGCCGCAAGCTTAACGTAGGGCTGCAGGCCACACCTTCGCCCAAATTCACCGTATGCCCTGCTCTCGGCCATTCCGCTCTTTAGCTGGGAAATCGTATGACACATCTCTTCATAGGCAGGCCTCGGCTTCCGTGTTCCTCCCTGGACCGTGTTTTCATATCCCACGGCAATCCGTTCCCAGGCAGTCCGTATCGTCATCCCCGCGCTGATAAATACCATGAATTTTGATACAATTTCAGAATAGTCCAGAAGCAAAAGCTGCTCCCGCTGTTTTTTTGCATTCTGCTCCTTCATTTTCTCCCGCGCCGCCCACAAAAAGGCAAGAAGAACTCCCAAAAAAGGGATCACCGTATAGTCTGTATCACGCTCCCGGTAATAGCTCAGCTTTTTTCCGTCCACTTCCTCCGGAAGAAGAAGCTCTTTCTCTGTCTTCTGCCTGGTATCCAGGCGGCGGCACGCTTCCATAACCTTTTCCTTAAGCTGCTCATCCCCGTTTAAGACCGGCGGCATCACGGTCACCCGTATGTCGTATTCCTGCGTATGGACTCCATCCGTTAAGACTGCTTTTAACCAAACCATCTCCCCTTCCTCCGAAACACCGCTGTTTACCACGGTACCAAAGGAGTCCACCAGTTCTGCGTTCTCGGATTCCCAGCGGACCGTTAAGCCGTAGGGCTCTAACACCCGCACTAAATCCAAATCACCGCGAACCGCCTCCAGTGATTCGTTTCCGCCCAAAATCCGGTCTGTCAGTTCCGGTAGTACCGTATCATACAGTGTTTTGGCCTCCTCGTCTGAATACTGCCGGTCTCTCACCGGTATCGTAACCGGTATTTTCCGCCCTTCTTCCCCCAACTCCCGAACCATAACCTCATACAGGAGTTCCCCTTCTCCGTGGGACGCCCGTTGCAAGGAAGATACGGGCACCCATTTGCCTCCCTGAAAAATCAGTAATACTGCATACAGTATGATTCCAGCCGCTGCACAGGCCACAGAAAACTTTGGAACCGAAAATTTCACGGATTTCCCCATTGCTACACCTCGATTCTCAAAATTCTTCCCGCCAAAGCATACGCTGCCGCGTAGAGCACCAGGCACCCCGTCATGATCCCTCTCCCTGCACCGGTCTGATACATCATATCGAAGAATCCAGGTGAGCTGACATCGACGTACAGCACCAGAAAAAAAGGAATCAGATTCATAAGCTTCTGTTCAAACTGTTTGGCAGCCGTCATTGTTGCAATCTCTTCCTGAATCTGTATCTTGTCACGAATCACACCCGAAGTGTGGTTAATAATCGAGACCAGTTCTCCCCCGCTTCGTTTTGCCGCGGCGAACACCTCGGCGAAATTCCTTACATCGTCCAGTCCGCTTCTGTCGCCAAATTCCCTCAACACCTGCTCAACCGGGCGGTTCATACGGATCTGTCCCTCCATATGGCTGAATTCCAGGGTCATCATACCGGAAGGTCCATACATGACCACCAGTTCCTTCACACTGGCTGAAAATGCATTCTCTACCGAGTATCCGGCGCTCAGAAAGGAGGATAGAATCAGAATCCCTTCTTTAAATTCCAGATTCAGCTTTTTTAAACGCTGTTCTTTTAGATCTCGCTTCTTGATCAGGGGATAACACAGTCCGAACGGACTCAAGAGAATAAATACCGGCAGACTCCGGTAAAATACATAGGACACGGCCGCCGCAAAACCGGCTCCTGCCGCCGCATATTGGAACCATTCCCCGGCGGACAGCCAGTACCTGTCATAACACAACGCCTGCTGCCCGCAGTTTTTCCGTGTGCTTAAGCGCTCCGGTTTTCTTAAGGCATCCGGAGACGGCCGCGTCCGGACCTTTTCGTTCCTCCGTCTTTTCCTCAAACTCATACAGGGAATGAAGCCTGATTTCCCCTTCTTCATAACAATCCACCTCCACAATTGAAAGCACCCGTCTGCTCCTGTCTCTCAGTCTCCCCAAATGCACGAGAATATCAAGAGCCGAAGCCAGCTGACTGCGGATCGCCGGCAGAGGCAGTTCAGCGCCCATTAACATCATCGTCTCCAGCCTGGACAGCATGTCCTTCGGGCTGTTGCCGTGTCCCGTACTCAAGCTGCCGTCATGCCCCGTATTCATGGCCATAACCATGTCCAGCGCCTCCTTTCCCCGGACCTCCCCCACAATGATTCTGTCCGGATTCATGCGGAGCGCCGCGCGAATCAGATCTGCGATCGTGACGGCGCCCTCCCCCTCTGCGTTTGGCCCTCTGGCCTCCAGTCTTACCAGATTCGGAACGGCACGGATCTGCAGTTCCGCGGAATCTTCAACCGTTACCAATCGTTCTTCTGCCGGAATGCAGGCGGTAAGCGCATTTAAAAACGTGCTTTTCCCGGAATTCGTTCCTCCGCTGATAAAAATGTTATACCCCGCCGTCACCAGTTTCTTTAAAAGTACAGCCGCCTCCTCGCTGACCGAGCCAAACCTGATTAATTTCTCCATCGTAATCGGCTCCGGAAATTTTCTGATCGTCACAGCAGGACCATCTAATGCAATAGGCGGCAGTACGATGTGCACACGGGATCCATCCGGCAGTCTGGCATCCGCTACCGGCCGGGAGACATTCACGGTCCGGTTGACCCGGCTGACAATCTGCTGAATCATATCCTCCAGCTGCTCCGTGCTCTCAAAGCCTTTGCTCCACGCCTCCACACGCCCCTTCCGTTCGACGAAGATATGATCCGGTCCGTTCACCATAATCTCAGTCACCTCACGGTCATCCACCAGCTCCTGCAGCACTCCCAGCCTGCGGAAGGAATCAAACAGGCTGCTGCGCAGGTCCACCCGCTCTTTTAACGGCAGGTATCTGGCCTGACCGTATTCCAGAATCCGTTCGTCGATCAGCTCATACAGTTCTTCGTCGCTGGTATGGTTCTGTCCCTCCAGAACCGTCATCAGTTCCTGCCGCAGTTCCTTTCATAATTCCTGATCCATCGCTTATGCCCCCTGTCGCCTGACTGCCGTTTTCTCTCGTTCTTTTCCTGTTGTTCCGTTACTACGATTACCTCCCCTTCAACAGCTGCCTCGTATAATCCCCTAACTCTCCCCACAGCAGCTGCTCCAGATAGTTTTCCTTTCTTCCAAAACTGCTGTGATAAGGAAGCTTAATCTTCTGAATCCGCTCTTTAAGCGCCTCATGCCCCGAACGGACTAAGTACTCTTCGAATTCCTCCACCTTTGCCACAGACATGCAGTCATCCTTCACCGGCATAAAGACCGTACTGCATACTTCCAGCACGGAAGCGGCCTTTTTCCCAAACTGTCCTAAATCCACCACCACGATATCGTAGGCGCTCTCCTTTGCAATCCGCGTCAGCAGATCTGCCATATCCTCGGCCGTAATCTGGCACAAATCCTCCGGATACCGCACCGGCGGTATGTAATCCAAATCCCCCCAGGAGTAGATAACCGAGCTAAGCCGGACCCAGCTGTAATTTCCCTGTCCGTAAAAATACAGCAGGTCGGACAAATCCGCCTTGTGCTCTTCCCCAAACAGCTTTTCCAGTCCGGAGCAGTCTTCTAAGTTTACATAAAGCACCCGTGATTTTCTGGACAGAAGCTGGCCCGCAGTCAGCGCAAAAGAGGTCTTTAAGCAGCGGTTGACGGGGGAGTACACACCGATGATATCACCAACATTCCCAATCGCGGTAAGCGCAGGCTGAATCGCCCCCACACAGTAACATGCCATAACCTCCCGCATGATATTATCGGTGGCCTGATACTTATAGACACTCGGATACTGTCCATCGACCGGCACCGTCTCCCCGTCAGCAAGCGTCACCACCCTGGCCGCTCCCAGGCGGTCAATCTCCTCCTTAGGCACAGTACTGTTAATCAGGAGCAATTCAATCTCATGCTCCATGGCATAATTTTTAAGCCTTTCCAGCGTCGTAAACGCCATGACGGTAAAAGGCACCTTCTCCTTCTGGTTTACAAAATCTGCAAACCGGTCGGCATAAAATGGGTCCACGTCGTAGACCGCCATAATCCTGTTTGTCACACCTTTGCTCCTATCCCGGTATCATGATGAAAGCCATAGTCCCAAAAAGCAGACAGACTCCCAGAGGGATTACCGCCTCCGCCCCGTCCCTGGCAAAATCATAATAGGCCGTTATTTTTTTTGTATGGTAAATGCGCCTGATATAGGCTGTGAGATGGTCAAAGCGCTCGTGAAAGCTGCCTTTCACCATCATCTTCAGAAAAGACCAGAAGGCCCCGATAAGAAATCCCAGGCCGATCGCCGCGGCCCCTGCGGTAAGGCCTGAGTAGCCGCAGATCAGCGCGGCCAGCTTGACATCTCCCGCTCCGATCATGCGGAAGAAAAACAGTGGAAAAAACAGTGCGGTCACCGCCAGCATACGCGCCAGAAACAGCCCGCCCTCTTTTAAATATACCGCCGTCTCCGGAGGCACTCCAGACTCCACCATGGCAAGAAGTATCCCACAGACCATGGAAATGGCTACCCACCAGTTGGGAATCCGGTGCTCCCGCACATCGTAATAGGCGCCAGCGGCCAGCACCAACAGCAAAATCAAATTTTGAGCGATAAAATCCCCCTCTTTCTCTCTTTATATTTTATCAAAACTGGGAATTGTGCCGGAATATCGGCGCTGCAGTCATAAAAAGAATTCTATGACCCTGTGAATCATATCTGCCCTCTGAATGGGGGTAAGAATGTTTCTTAATTATGCACAATCCGAAGCTAAAAGTCAACCTGTTTTCCACAAAAATACTGTATACATTTATTTGCTTTACATAACTGTGAAGCCTTGATAGAATGGACTTTTTTTCCATCTCATCCCCGGCTTTTTCCACTTCATTTTGTTGACGTTCTCTCCCTAAAATGGTAAAATACAGTTAGTTTATTTTTTTAAACCAAAGGAGGAATTTACATGTTGGAAGCCGGCGATTTTAACAAGCTTTTTCGCGACTGCATGCCGCTGTTTATTGCTCTTGGCGACGAGGTCCGACTTTCCATCATCGGGGTGCTTGCCAGCACTGGTCTCTATGACGATCATGAGACGAACATCGCCGCTTCTCTGGAGGGATACCGCCCCGACGGAGCCCACGGCATGAATGTAAAGGAGATTACGGAGCAGACCAACTTATCACGCCCCGCCATTTCCCATCATTTAAAGATTTTAAAAGACGCCGGACTGGTGAATGTTCGCCGGGAAGGCACTTCCAACTACTATTATCTGACGATCGCAGACAGCACAAAAGAACTCCGCAGACTGGGGACTTATCTCCAGGAACTGCTTTCTTCTGCCAAAGAGCGGCCTTCGCCAATGAATGCAGGCAATTTATGAATATTTTGGTATTTTCCAGATATACTATTTTCTATAGTAGAACTGTTGACTTATTTAAATCTGGAGATGAAATACGATGAAAAACATGATATTCAGAAAACGGCTGGTCCGTTCCGAGGAAGAAAAAAATTTACGCCGGGAGATCGAGCGTTCTAAAACAGCCATTGATTCGGCAAGAAACCATTTTGAACAGGTAGTCGATCCCACGCTGATTGACTGCTATATCTATGAACTAAACGCGGCACAGCTGCGTTATCAGTTCCTTCTGCGCCGCTTCAAGAGCCGGGAGGTATAAACTTTTATCACTGGAGGATAAGTATATGAGCAAGTGGTATGAAAAAGGGGTATTTTATCATATGTATCCCTTAGGGTTAACGGGGGCGCCGAAAGAGAATTCCGGAGCCGACGTTACAGACCGTTTTGAGGAAATGGATCAATGGATTCCTCATATCCGGTCACTTGGCTGTAACGCCATTTACATCGGGCCACTGTTTGAGTCCTCCTCACACGGGTATGACACGCGGGACTACCGCACGGTAGACCGCCGTCTGGGAACCAATGAAAGCTTCAAAAGCTTCGTTTCCCTGTGTCATGAATCGGACATCAAAGTGGTGGTTGACGGAGTTTTCAACCACACTGGCCGGGAGTTCTTCGCATTTCTGGACATTGCCGCAAACCGGGAGAGTTCTCCTTACCGTGACTGGTATAAGGGCGTGAACTTCGGGTGGAACAGTCCGCTGGGAGATTCCTTTGGCTATGAGGCCTGGCAGGGCCATTACGAACTGCCCTGTCTGAATCTGTGGAATCCCGATGTAAAACAGTATTTATTTGATACGATCCGGTTCTGGGTCGATACCTTCGATATCGACGGAATCCGCCTCGACTGTGCCAACGTGCTTGACTTTGGCTTCATGAAGGAGCTAAGGAACCAGACCTCCGCCATTAAGGATGATTTCTGGCTGATGGGCGAGGTGATTCACGGCGATTACAGCAGATGGGTGAATGATGAGATGCTTCATTCCGTCACCAATTATGAGCTGCACAAAAGCATTTATTCCGGTCACAACGACCACAATTACTTCGAAATAGCCCATAATGTCAGGCGTCTCGAGGCCATCGGCGGCAGGCTCTACACCTTTGTAGACAACCACGATGAGGACCGGATTGCCAGCAAACTAAGCGATCCGGAGCATTTATATCCCGTCTACACACTCCTGTTCACGCTTCCCGGAATTCCTTCCATCTATTATGGAGGAGAATGGGGGATTGAAGGCAGGCGGACAAAGACGAGCGATGACGCGCTCCGGCCTCGTATCACCATCGCAGACGAGGAAAAACTTCACTGCGGCCTGACAGATCTCATTGCCAGACTGGGAACCATTCATGATGAGAATCCTGAATTCCACGGGGGACGGTATCAGGAGCTCCTTCTCACCAACAGGCAGTACGCATTTGCACGGTTCCATCAGGGACATGCCGTCATTACCGCGGTAAACAACGACGGAGCTGATGTATCCGTCGCCATACCATGCCCGGTTAGCGGCACCACAGCGGTAAATCTTCTCGATGGGGAGGAGTATCCCGTTACAGATCAGAAAATCACGGTAACTCTGCCGGCAAACCGGGGGGTTGTTCTAAAGATTACGGAGGGCTAAACTTATGGCAGGAAGCAAAAAGGAAATTGGGACAGGATTTATCACGGAAGTGGACCGTTATCTCTTCAACAACGGCAGACATTATGAGATCTTTGAGAAAATGGGCGCGCATCCGAAAAAATATAAGGGCAAAAACGGCATGTATTTTGCCGTCTGGGCACCTCACGCGGAGCAGATCGGTGTCGTCGGCGACTTTAACAGCTGGGACCCGGAGGCAAATGCGATGAAGCCTCTGGCGGATTCAGGCATCTGGGAGGCATTTGTCCCTGGCATCGCTGCAGGAGAGCTATACAAATACGCCATCACAACGAAAAGCGGCAAAATCTTATTCAAGGCAGATCCCTATGCGTTCAGCGCGGAATACCGCCCCGGCACCGCTTCCGTTACCACCGATCTCTCGGACTTCCAGTGGGGAGACGACGCCTGGATAGATAAACGCGGAAGTGCCGATCCTATGAACGCCCCGATGAGCATTTACGAGGTTCACCTCGGATCCTGGCGCAGGAAAAACAGACCGGAAAAAGACGGCTGCTATACATATGTGGAAGCTGCAAAGGAGCTGGCCGATTACGTGACCGACATGGGATACACCCACGTGGAGTTAATGGGAATCGCAGAGCATCCCTACGACGGCTCCTGGGGGTATCAGGTCACCGGCTATTTCGCCCCTACCTCCCGCTACGGAACGCCTCAGGAATTCATGTACTTTATCAATTACATGCACAAAAAAGGAATCGGAGTCATCCTGGACTGGGTTCCGGCCCATTTTCCGCGGGATGCGCACGGCCTCTCTGAATTTGACGGAGAAGCGCTCTATGAATATGCCGATCCCAGAAAAGGGGAACACCCGGACTGGGGAACCAAGGTATTTGATTACAGCAAGTATGAGGTAGACAATTTCCTCATTGCCAACGCCATATACTGGGTGGAAAAATACCATGTGGACGGACTCCGGGTGGATGCCGTCGCCTCCATGCTCTATCTGGATTACGGCCGGGATAACGGCAGTTGGATTCCCAACCGTTACGGCAGCAATGAAAACCTGGAAGCCATTGAATTTTTCAAGCATTTAAACAGTGTGATGGCAGACCGCGGAAACGGCGCCATTGTCATCGCGGAAGAGTCCACCGCATGGCCGAAAGTCACCGGGAAGCCGGAGGACGAGGGTCTTGGCTTTACCTTTAAGTGGAATATGGGATGGATGCACGATTTCCTGGAGTACATGAAGCTGGACCCGTATTTCCGCAAATACAACCACCACAAGATGACGTTCGGACTCACCTATTTTACCAGTGAAAAATATATCCTGGTGCTGTCCCATGACGAGGTCGTCCATCTGAAGTGCTCCATGATCAACAAGATGCCGGGCCTTTTAGAGGATAAGTTTGCCAACTTAAAAGCGGGCTACACCTTTATGCTGGGGCACCCGGGCAAGAAGCTGCTCTTTATGGGGCAGGATTTCGGCCAGTTCCACGAGTGGGACGAAAAGGCGGCGCTGGACTGGTACCTGACCGACGAGCCGCAGAATGCCGGCTTACAGAGCTACGTGAAGGATTTACTGCAGCTCTACCGCAAATACCCGGCGCTCTACGAACTGGATTACGACTGGGACGGTTTCCAGTGGATCAATGCCAACGACGGAGACCGCAGCATCTTCAGTTTCGTCCGTTACAGCCGCGATCACAAACGGAGCCTCTTATTTGTCATCAATTTCACTCCGGTGGAACGGCCTGACTACCGTGTGGGCGTACCGAAGCGCGGAACCTATACCCTGGTGCTGGATAACAGCCACGGCCTCTATAAACGGGGCGACAAGGCCCCTGCATTCCGCTCCGTGAAAAAGGAGTGCGACGGCCAGGATTATTCCATCGCCTATTCTCTTCCTGCATACGGAACCGCAGTTTTCCGTTTTTGATAATATTTTTAGTTTTATGTAAATTGTGTGCAAAATATTCAGAACTTTTTACCGGAATATCTGTACTTTTTATGGAATTTGTAGTAAAATAAAAGAACCAAAACTACTACATAGTTTAGACTCAAGGATGGAAGGAGAGGTTATATATGGCAGCAGAATTGATTGCAACAACAGCAACAAAAAAAGTATATCGTGACGGAGACAAGGCGATTAAGGTTTTCAACGCAGATTTCCCGAAGGCGGAAGTATTAAATGAAGCGCTGATTACCGCGCGTGTAGAAGAAACCGGCGGAATTGACGTACCAAAGGTATTGGAAGTCGGTGTATTTGAAGGTAAGTGGTCCATTACGTTTGACTTCATTGAAGGCAAAACCCTCCAGCAGCTTATGGACGAGAACCCTGACAAGCTTGCAGAGTACATGGAACAGATGGTTGATCTTCATCTGAATATTCTTTCCAAACACTGTCCTCTGTTAAACAAGCTGAAGGATAAGATGTCCAGACAGATTCTTGAGATCGATGAATTAAGTGATATTACACGCTATGACATGCGCACCAAGCTGGACAGCATGCCGAAGCATACCAAGTTATGCCACGGTGATTTTAACCCGACCAATATCGTCGTAAGAGAAGACGGCTCCATGTGTGTTCTCGACTGGGTACATGCGACTCAGGGTAATGCCAGTGCAGATATTGCCAGAACCTACCTTCTGTTCTGCTTACAGGATCAGAAAAAAGCGGATATGTACATGGATATCTTCTGCAAGAAGACCGGTACTGCAAAGAAGTACGTACAGACATGGCTGCCGATCGTAGCTGCGGCTCAGCTGTCAAAGAAACGTCCGGAAGAGGTTGAATTACTTCAGAAATGGGCGAATGTCTGCGATTATCAGTAGAAAGGAACTCCTCCGGGAATACTACCGGAGGAGTTTTTTATTTCACAGATACGTATGCCCTGTTATGTTACTCAATTCTTTGTCAATCGAAGTTTCTGATAGCGGCTTCTTAAATTTTCTGAATCAATATATTCAATTTTATGTTCTCCTATCAATTCACGTATAGCCTTACCGACTGTGTCGGTAACTTTTGTATACCCCATAGCTTCTGCAAGTTCCGAAGATGAAAGCGGACTTCTCTGGCTTAATGTTGCCAGAATCAGATCTTTAATTTCGCTAATGTTTCTGCGTTTTCTCACGCGCCGTTCCGGCTTTTGAGAGGACGCAGGCAGAAATTTGTCCTGTACAGCAAGAATTACAGTAAAATACGTCCTTTCTATATCCGTTTCAAATACTGGCGGCTTTGAACCATTTTGCTGCATTGCACGCAAAATCGTTGGGATCCCCGTATTTCTCCCCTCAATAAGCTTTAATTCTTTTAAAAAATCACCAATTCTGCGGTTTCGGTAGCGACGGGAAATCATATGCCTGTTTCGGATATCTTCATCACTGATCGTCCTGTCCGGGCCCGGCAAACTGGTAATCTCCATTTTTTCAGGAGTAATCGTTACCGTAATGGGTTCGCCAATCTGATAGGATTTGTGATAGACCGCATTCGATAAAGCCTCCTCCACCGCCGCATAAGGGTAATTATAAATACGTTCTGCTTCGGCACGGCCAGGAACCTTTGTGACTTTTTCTTTTATAATATAATTTTGGACATAGCTAAGGGCATCACGCAATTGACGGTCAAGCGGCCCGGAAAATACTTTTTCAGTCATACCGATCCCTGTCGGATCAGGCTTATCAACAACTTCAATACGTGCATAAGGAAAAAACTCATCCGGCCGCTCATAAAAAAACATAAGCCCAACGTTTAATGGCTTGCGCAATTCACTCGGACCACCAACCAAACGCATATCTAAGGCAAGTTCCGTAACAGGACGCTTAAGCGAAGTTTCGTACAAATCGCTTCCTACTGCATAAAGATATTCTGCAATCAGACTGGACTTTAAATCTGCTACATTCGCTTTAAAATTAGCGCGATCATCAAAAGGAACATTATTGGCCAAAAGAAACAGTTCTTTTTCTTCCAGATTATTTGCCTTAATTGTATTGGAAAGTTTACGGATATAATATGCTTTGTCACTCCTGACAGCCTTTTCTGCCGGGAATGAGGTTGGGCACTTATATGGACGTGATTCCCCGCCCGGCACCCAAAGAACCAAAATATCCGCACCTTCATAAATAGTCTGCTCAACAATGGGAACATATTGCGGCTCAATCAGATTGCACTTTTGCAGTAATTCTTTGTTAATGCGGTCTATGGAATCCGGAGTAAGCCCGCTGACCGGAAGCTTCGGCATGCCATCCTCTTCCTCCACTCCAATAATAATATATCCGCCGCCCCAGTTATCAATGTCGTTAGCAAATGCACAGATGGAATGTAGAATTGGTTCCGGATTCCAATTCCTTTTATACTCAACCCGTGCATTCTCAACAACTCTGCGGTTGATTAATTCCGTTATATTAATTGGCAAGGCCATGCTGATTCCCCCTTTAATATCCCTTTATGATACCCCTTTATGATACCCCTTTATCATACCCTTTTATTATAAGGAGTATGTATGGAAAATTCAAGGTACTATCTGTTCAATTTTTATCTGCCACCGTCGTCTCTCACCTTCAGCACAAACAGCCTCGCAAGATAATCCCCCTGCCGCACTCCCGCCGTCTTAATGCCGCTGGCCTGATCCGACAGAATCAGTCCGTAATTCATGAGTTCATCGCCGTAGCATGTGTATGGAAGCTCCGCCATTCCCTGTTCCCGGATCTCATACTCCCCCTCTTCCAAAAGCCCCGAAAGCCTCATCCTGCAAAATCCTGCATTTACCGGCTGCAGCACTCTAAAGTAAGCCGCCAGCGCCTCCCGTTTGTCCGGAGAAACCACGATCCAGCCAGCCTCGCTGCGTTCACCCTCAAAGGGACTGATCAACCGGTAAAAGGTCCCATCTGCAATCAGCCGACGGTTTGCCTTCATAAATGCAGTCTGGTTCTTCATCTGTTCAAGCTCCGCCTCACAGATTGCCGTTACATCCATCTCATACCCAAAGGTACCGAAATACGCACAGACTGCCCGTGTCTCCATCGGAACACGGCGGTGTGTCTGGTGGTTCGGAGCCGCGGAGACGTGACTGCCCATGGAGCTTAAAGGGTAAACGTAAGAAGTACCGTACTGAATTTTTATACGCTCCACTCCATCCGTGTCGTCCGAAGTCCATGCCTGCGGCGCATAATAGAGCATTCCGGGGTCAAACCGCGCACCGCCGCTGGCACACGATTCAAACAGAACGTGAGGGAATTTGCGAATCAGCCGCTCATACAGACGGTAGACTCCCAGAATCTGCCGGTGCATGACGGTTCCCTGATAGGCGGCATCCCTCCCTGAAGACCACGCCTCAGTGATGCTGCGGTTCATATCCCATTTGATATAGCTTAAATGCCCCCGCCCGATGATGTCCTCCATCAATCCGCCGATATAATCGATCACCTCGTCCTTCGAAAAATCCAGAACCAGCTGGTGGCGGCCGACACAGCGCGGCCTGTCCTCGCTGCCCAGCACCCAGTCCGGATGCGCCTCATACAGGCGGCTGTCCCGATTGACCATCTCCGGCTCAAACCAGAGACCAAAGGAAAGCCCCATGGCCCGTATTTTCTCCGACAGCCCTTCGATGCCGTCCGGCAGTTTCTTCCGGTCCGCATACCAGTCCCCAAGCGAGGAAGTGTCATCGTCACGGCGGCCAAACCACCCGTCGTCCAGGACGAACAGCTCCACACCGGCCTCCCTGGCCTTTTCCGCCAGGGTCAGAAGCTTCACTTCCTGAAACTTCATATAGGTGGCTTCCCAGTTATTGATTAAAATAGGGCGCTCCCGGTCTCTCCACCAGCCCCTCGCCAGTCTGGTCCGGAACAGCTGGTGGAACACCTGGCTCATTCCGTTTAAGCCCCTGTCAGAATAGACCAGCACCGCCTCCGGGGTCTGGAAGCTCTCCCCTGCTGCCAGCGGCCAGGAAAATCCCTCCGGATGGATACCAACCATAATTCTCGTTGTCCCCATGGTGTCAACCTCGGCACTGGCAAGAAAATTACCGCTGTATACAAGGGCGGCCGCGATGACTTCCCCTGCCGTCTCCCCCGTATCCGGTCTCAGCAGCGCCAGAAATGGGTTAAACTGATGGCTGCTGTGGCCTCTCATGCTGTGAACCGACTGTATCCCCTGGTGCAGCGGATGGAAGTCGGGATAACGCTCCCGCCCCCAGGCACCGGCCAGATCGAGCATCGTATAGCGGCTGTCCGGCAGATCGAGGCTCAGACTCATGGCCTGCTCCAGCCGGATTCCCTGACAGCCCTCCAGACATTCAAACCGGGCATTTCTGGCAATTATCGGAAAATCACTGTATATAGTATAACTCAGCACCAGCCGCACGCGGATCAGGCTGTCCTCTAAATACAGCTCCAGAGAACAGGCTTCCCCGTCCTCCTCCACATACGTGGCCGGCAGTCCCTCAAGCGGCTTTTTTCCTGCAAAGATGCGATGCCCTGTATAGGTAAATCCGGTTATCCGGCTTCCATTTCCGCAGGCAATGCGGTAAGCCGGATAACGCATATCCCCCGTTCCATACACCGGATACTCCTGCCGCACATGCTCCCTGGAAAATGTATTATCGCCCTCAAAAGGACACGGTGCCATATCTCTCACCGCATATTCCAGCATATGGCCATAGTCTTCCCTGTCGCGAATCCTTTTTCCATAGTACAGCTGCCCGACAGAGCGGTCAGGCAGAAGTTTCATAATATAACTGATTTCCCGGTTATAAAGGTGGAACTCTTCCGTTCTCTCGTGAAAAACAATAGCCATATCCTGTAATCCCCCTCTTCCGTCACTCTATCACAGACAGGACAGCGCATGTTCCAAATCCGCCTTCAATACGTCTGCGCCTTCCAGTCCGCAGTGAATCCGCAGCACATTCTGATCCGCTCCCAGAAACTGGCACGCCTCCTCATCCTGCCTCGCGTGCGGCATACAGACAAGACTCTCAAAACCGCCCCAGGAAACGCCGATCTTAAACAGCTTAAGCCGCTTTGCCACTTCCTTGGCCTGCTCTGCGCTGCCTTCTATCTCAAAACTCAACAGCCCCGTATTTCCGCTCTGCTGCCGCTTCATCAGCTCATACTGCGGATGGGATAAAAGTCCCGGATAATAGACCTTTCTCACCTTCGGATGGTTCTCTAAGAACGCCGCTATATCCATGGCCGTCGCCTGATGGCGTTCCACACGCACCTCCATCGTCCGCAGACCGCGTATGATCAGCCACGCCTCCATCGGACCGATGATTCCGCCAAAGAGCTCCCTCTGCTGCCTCAGGCGCGCCATGAGCTCCTCGTCCTTCACCGCGAGAACACCTCCGATAATATCGCTGTGTCCGCCCATATACTTGGAGGTGGTGTGCATCACAATATCAGCCCCCAGCTCCAGCGGCTTCTGGTAAATCGGCGTACAGAAGCTGTTGTCAATATAGACGTAAGCGTGGTGTTTCCTCGCTGTCCCGGACACCGCCTGAATGTCCTGAAGGGACAGTACGACAGAAGAAGGGCTCTCCAGGATAATCAGATCCGTCTGATCCGTGACGGCTTTTTCAAATTCCTCCGGCTCATCCCCTTTTACATAGGTGACGCTCATATCCAGGTGTTCCCTGCAGTATTCATTGAGAAATGTCTTTAATGGTCCATACGCGTTCCGGATACAGACCACATGGCTCTTTGTTTTACAGACAGTGAGAACCGCCGTCGTAGCCGCCGCCATGCCCGAGGCAAACGCCAGCGCGCCGGTCCCGTGCTCCAGAGCCGCCACCTTGTCCTCCAGAATCCGCACCGTCGGATTCTGCACCCGCCCATAGCAGTATGTATGTTTGTCCGTCTTATCACTGTCATAGTAATCATCAATGGTCTCAAACACATTGAGTGAATTCATAAAAATCGGAGGAACAACGGCATTATAATAATGCTCATATTCCTCCCCATAATGGGCTGTCACCAGCTTATCACTTTTTAAATACTCCGATTGATCAGTCATCTCATATCCCCTTTCCCATTACCTATATGCTATGTGATAGGTTCACACAGGGGAGCACGAATTTCCTTCTTTACCGCCCCCTGAAGCCTTATCCGATTTCCATTACCGCTGTTGTCTGATATCTCTGTAAACTGCCTCTAAAAGCTTGTCATTGATGGACTGGGCCTTCCTTACATTCTTTTCACAGATGGCCTCATAAAGCTCCTCATGGAGCGGGATACTCTCCAGAAACGGGTCTTCCATATTAAGAGGGAACTCCCAGAACTTCTCCATCACGTTGTTTAAGGACAGAATCAGCTGATACATCACCTGGTTATGGCAAAGCCGGTAGATGGTATAGTGGAATTTCTTGTCCTCCGCCGTCTGCTGCAGGCCCCTACGGTATTTGCTCATCAGAATATCCTTAATTTCTCCAAGCTCCTTTAACTCCTCGTCGGTGATGGTGTGGATCAGCATCCGCAGAATCTCCCGTTCCAGAATCTTGCGCACTTCCAGCGCTTCCAGAAGACGTTCCTTTTCCTGTGTGAAATCAATGACCTGTACACCGTCGGCATCCACCAAACCACCCACATAGGCGCCTTTCCCATTCTGAATCTCCAGAATCCCCCTGGCTTCCAGTGTCTTCATAGCCTCCCTCAGAGAAGTCCTGCTGACCCCCATCATGGCCAGCAGGTTCTCCTGCGAGGGAAGTTTGTCCCCCGGATTCAAATCATGTTCTCTGATATAATCCAGAATAAACCGTATGATCTCGGACTGGAGGGAAGTCCTCTTTATCTTATTAACCATCGTGCTCTCTCTCTTAAAATAATATTTTTTTAACCATATCATAATAAACAGAGACTGTCAATCAACGCCCTTCGCCTGGTTCAAAAGATGGCAGGAAACGTAATGTCCCGTCTCGATTTCCCTAAGCTGCGGTGTCACGCTGCGGCATTGTTCCGTGGCGTATTTACACCGTTTCTCGAATCTGCATCCCTCCTTGCAGTTGATCGGACTTCCCACCTCGCCTTCCAGCGGAATCAGTGTCTTCGAGCGCTCAAATTCCGGATCCGGTACGGGAATTGCCGACAGCAGTGCCTTCGTATACGGGTGCTGCGGATTCCGGTACAGCTCCGCGCTGGATGCCAGCTCCACGATATGTCCCATGTACATGACGCCCACCCGGTCGGATATGTGTTTCACCATGGATAAATCATGGGCGATAAAGAGGTACGTCAGCCCCAGCTCCTTCTGGAGGCGCACCAGCAAATTGACCACCTGAGCCTGGATCGACACATCGAGAGCCGATATGGGTTCATCACAGACGATGAACTTCGGGTCCACGGCCAGCGCCCTGGCAATGCCGATTCTCTGACGCTGTCCGCCGGAGAATTCGTGAGGGAAGCGGTTCGCATGTTCCTTGTTGAGCCCCACCAGGCTTAACAGCTCATGCACCCGCTCCATCCGCTCCTTACCCGGATATAAATCATGGTTCTTCATTCCCTCCGCCACGATGTCGCCCACCGTCATTCGCGGGTCTAAGGAGGCGTAAGGATCCTGGAAGATGATCTGGGCGTTCTTTTTAAACCATTTTATCTCATCCTTCGTCTTTAACTGGCTCACATCTCTTCCGGCGAACTCGATAGTCCCCGAGGTGGCCGGATACAGCTTTACGACGGTTCGTCCGCAGGTCGTCTTGCCGCATCCCGACTCCCCCACCAGCCCCAGGGTCTCCCCGGCGCAGATGTCGAAGGACACGTCATCCACCGCCTTTAAAATCCCCTTTTTCCGCACTGGAAAATACTTCTTCAAATGTTCCACATGGACCATGGGTTTCTGATTATCTTTATCCATCCCTGTCATGATTCAAAAACCCTCCTTATATCATCGTAATCAAATGCCTCCCTGGCCATCGGATGATGGAGCCAGCAGGCTGCCTTGTGGGTATCTGACACCTCCGTATATTCCGGCGGCGCCTGACGGCAGATTTCCATGCAGTACTTGCACCTTGTGGCAAATCCGCAGCCCTTCGGCGGCGAGATGAGATCCGGCGGCGTCCCCGGAATTACCTCCAGCTGCGCCTTGTTCTCCACATTCAGCCTGGGTACCGCGTTTAACAGGGCATTGGTGTACGGGTGCTGCGGCGCATTGAAAATGTCGAAGACATTACCATATTCCACAATGCATCCCGCATACATAACCGCGATCGTATCCGCCATACCGGCCACAACTCCCAGATCGTGGGTAATCATGATAACCGATGTATTGTTTGCTTTCTGTATCTCCTTCAGCAGTCCGATGATCTGCGCCTGAATCGTAACATCCAGCGCCGTAGTCGGTTCATCCGCAATCATCAGCTTCGGATTGCAGGCCAGCGCGATGGCGATTACCACTCTCTGACGCATTCCGCCTGAAAATTCATAGGGATACTGATGCACTCTCTCATCCGGATTGGGAATATCCACCTTTTTAAGCAGCTCCACAGCCCTCTGCATGGCTTCCCGTTTTCCTACCTTCTGATGTTCCACGATGCTCTCCATGATCTGCCGCCCGATCTTCATGGTCGGATCCAGAGATGTCATGGGATCCTGGAAGATCATGGCCGCATCCTTGCCTCTGTAATCCTGCCACTGTTTTTCCGTAAACCTTAAAATATCCGTGCCTTCAAATAAAATGCTGCTCTCTTTCTTTACCTCTCCCGGGGGTGAGGCGATCAGCCCCATAACCGCCTTGGAAGTCACCGTTTTACCGCTTCCGGACTCCCCGACGATTGCCATGGTCTTTCCGGCGTCCAGCGTAAAATCCACGCCCCGGACCGCCTGTACCTCCCCGGCATATGTATGAAATGAAACCTTTAAATTCTTAACCTCAAGTAATGGTTGACTCATAGGTGATGCCTGCCTTTCCTCTATTATTCACAAACAGTGCTACTGGCGCAGTTTCGGATCAAATGCATCCCTGAGTCCATCGCCCAGCAGGTTAAATGCCAGCATGGTCACAGAGATTGCCAGCGCCGGGAAAATCAGCTCATGAGGATAGTAGGACATCTGCTGCTGGCCCAACGCGGCCATAGCGCCCCAGCTTGTCAGCGGCGGCTGGATTCCCATACCTACGAAGCTTAAAAACGCTTCCGCAAAGATAAAGGATGGTATGGAAAAGGTTGTATTGATAATAATCAGGCTCAATGTATTGGGAAGCAGGTGCGTTACGATGATCTGAAGAGGAGGCGTTCCCAGCGCCCGGGCTGCCAGAACGTATTCGCTCTCCTTCAGCTCCAGCACCTGGCCTCTCACGATTCGCGCCAGATTCGTCCAGCTTGTGATACACAGCGCGATCAATAGGGAGGTCATGCCCTTTCCCAGCACCACGGACATGATAATAACCACCACCATGTACGGCACTCCCACCAGGATTTCCACAATTCTCATCATGATATCATCCACAAGTCCGCCGCAGTACCCGCTGATGCCGCCATATAAAACTCCGATGACGAGTGACACGATCGCGCCCACGATACCAATCGTTAAGGAGATTCTTCCCCCCATCCAGATTCTCGCGAAGATATCCCGCCCCAGATCGTCCAGTCCGAACCAGTGCTGCAAGGAGGGCGTCTGATTCGTAAATTCAATATTCTGCTCGTCAAACGGGTGGGGATAAATATACGGCCCTATGGCGCACATCACCAGAATTAACAGGAGCACCACCAGGCTCACCATCGCTACTTTATTCTGTTTTAATCTCCGGACCGCGTCCTGCCAGTAGGAGATACTGGGGCGCACCACGGACTCTGATTTCTGTTCATCCACCCCGACACGCCGGAATAGATCCTTTGTTACTGTCATTTCATTTCCCTGTTCCATGGCTCTCCTCCTTACTTTCCTTCAATGATGCCCTTACGGACTCTCGGGTCAACGATTGCATATAAAATATCCATCACGACAATCGAAAGAATGAAGATGAAGGAAAAGAATATGGTCGTAGCCAGAACCATCGGGTAATCACGGCCATTGACGCTGTCCACGTAGTAACGGCCCAGACCCGGTATGGAGAAAATTCTCTCGATCACGAAGGACCCCGTCACGATTCCCGCCACCTGCGGCGCCACGATCGAGATAATCGGAGTGATGCTGTTGCGGAGCACGTGGCGTGTAATGATTTTCCAGTTGGACAGCCCCTTGGCCTTGGCCAGCAGGATATAGTCAGAGCTCAGCACATCCAGCACCGAGGACCGCATAAACCGCGAATACGTAGCCAGGCCGCCGATCGATGCCGCCAGCGTCGGCAGCGCCGTATAACGGAAAATGTCGGGAATCTTCATCCCCGGAGACACCCAGCCGACAATCGGAAAATAATCTCCGCCGCCGTATTTCTGGAGCAGGGCGGCAAAAACGAAGCTTGGGATGGATACCCCCACAATTGCGATAAATATCGTAATGAAATCGATCCACGTCCCCCGGTGGAAGGCCGCCAGAATTCCCAGAAGCAGACCGAGAACCAGTCCTAACACCACGGCCTGAATCCCCAGCCTTGCAGAAGCCGGAAAACGGTCCTTAATAATCTGATTCGCAGTAAGGCCCGGAGTCTTATAAGACTCTCCCAATTCTCCGTGAAGAAGATTCTTCAAATAAATAACATACCGTTCCCCCATCGGCTTATCCAGCCCCCAGCGGGCCTTCAGGTTCTCCACCACAGCCTCGGGAAGCACCTTGGTGTCCGCCTGCATCGGATCGCCCGGTATGACGCTGACCAGGAAGAAGGTTATTGTCAGAATTACCCAGAGTGTAACAATCATATAACCTATCTTCTTCAAAATATACTTTACCATCTTGAACCTCCCATCCTGTTTCTGACTCATGCGTTTCGTCGTAATCCATTTGCCGTAATCCATTGATTCATGCCGTGCAGTAATAGTCAGGCGCACAATGCGGGGCAGTAAATACCTGCCCCGCATTGTCAAAGTCCATGTTCCTGTCTCTTAATCCTATTCTACATATGCACTTTTCAGTTCGATTGCCGGGCCGCCGGCTCCATTAATATAGAAGCCCTTCACGCTGCTCTTTGCCACATTCTTGTCGTATGTAAAGGTAATCGGCGCCAGACCACAGTGTTCCACTGTGATAATCTTCTCTGCCTCTGCAAATTTCTCGCCGCGCACCTTCATATCGGATTCCGTCTTGCACGCCTCCACCAGCTCATCGTACTTCGCATCGGAGAAGAATGCCGGGTTGTTGCCGTCGCCGGTCATATAGCACTGCATAAATGTCATCGGATCATTATAGTCAGCGCCCCATCCGGTCTGGCATACCTGATACAGCCCCTTAGATACCTGGTTGTTAAAGGATGAATTGTCGGATGCCGTATCGATTTTAACAATCACGCCAAGCTTTGTCTGCCACTGGTTCTGGTAATACTCTGCCTGAACCTTCGTATCATTATCAGAGTTCTTCTGAAGGAACGTCACTGTAATCTGCTCTCCCTCTTTTCCGAGCTCCTTTAAGCCCTCCTCCAGCAGTGCCTTCGGATCCTGAGCCAGAAAATCCTTCATCGGCTCCGGATAGATATCGCGGAACAGTTCTTCGCCGATACTTAAACCGTAAGGAATCATGCCGTAAGCGGCCTGGTCCTTCTTCATAACATTTTTAACGAGAGATTCTCTGTCCAGCGCGATGGAAAATGCCATACGGATCTTCTCATTTGTAAAGATTCCGTTGGGATCTTCATTGTTAAAGCAGATATAGCTGTATCTCGGCTGCGGTCCCTCTAAGAGCTGGACCTCGCCGCCGTCGATTTTAGCCTTTAACGTATCTGCATACTCGCTGCGGACCTTTCTTAAGATATCAAGCTGACCCTGATTAAACATCTGCTCTCTCGTATTCTCGTCCTGCGCCAGCACCATGTTGACGGTTTCCAGCTTTACATTTGCCGCATCCCAGTAATTCGGGTTCTTCTTCAGCACGATCTTGGAACCGCGGACCCACTCTGATGCGTAGAATGGACCTGAACTGCTGAGTTCATCTGCCGTCGCACCGTAGGAAGAGTTCTTCTCGCCCTGTGTCTTGGATTCCGGGACCGGAGTCACATTGGCAAATGTCATCAGCTGTAAGAAATATGGAAGCGGTTCTGTCAGGGTGATTTCCAGCGTCTTGTCATCAACCGCCTTCGCCGCTACATCTTCCTTGCTTCCCTTGCCCGTATTGAAATCCTCTCCGCCTTTGATGCAGTAGAAGATTCCCGCGTTGTGACAGTTGACTTCCGGATCAAAAATCCTGCGAATAGAGTTTACATAATCCTGAGCCGTTACGGCCGTACCGTCGGAATACTGATTGTCTCTCAGCTTAAAAGTCCATACCAGTCCGTCATCGGAGGTCTCCCAGCTCTCTGCGCCTCCAGGCGTCACTTTTCCGTCCATCAGACGGATCAGCGTCTCCTGAATCTCCAGCACAATTGCATTCTTCTGCTCGTCATCGGAACGGCCCGGATCCAGCGTATCCGGATCACTGAACATTGGAATAGTCACCACCTGTTCCACAGCACCCGCAGGCGCTTCTTCTGCCTTTGTTTCGCCTCCGGCCTTCGTCTCACTGCCCGCTGCAGTCGTCTGCGTACCGGTCGTATCCGGTGTAGATGTCTTGGAGCTGCCGCACGCGGTTAAGGATGCCGCCATCACTGTTGCCAGACATAAAGCTAACCATCTTTTTTTCATAAAATCCTCTCCTTCTCTAAAACATTTTAAGCAATTAACAGATTCTGTTATTTCATTGCTTTACAACCAATCATCTAAAGCTCTTTATATCTCTCACTACGTATAAATTCATCCAGGGCAACGCTTTCCCCCTCATGAATTCTGGAATATTCAGCCGCTAACGCAATGATATGGCTCTGTATCGACACATCGACGCCGGTTCTTAACTGTCCCTTCGTCTCGCCTTCCTCTACCGCCGCCAGAAAATCGTGGATCAGGCGGTTATCGCCTCCCGCGTGGCCGGATAAATCGCCTGCCGTCGCATTGATATCATAAACCTCCGTCTCTTTTCCAAAATTCGTAACCTTCACAATTCCCGTATGTAAATCACCGATGATATCCCCCATAGTGCCCATGACCTTGATATCACGGCCTCCTCCGCTGGTAAATGCACTCATGGTAAAGTTGACCGTCACACCGCCCTCAAATTCCATATTGACCACCTGATGGTCCACCACGTTGTTATCGCAGTGATAGACACAGCGGCCGTAAGGTCCGGTCTTAATCTGGTCATAGATGGCCTCCTCGGTCAGTGTCTGGGAGAGTACGCAGCACGGCCACGCATCGTCACCGGTCAGATTCTTCTCAACAACATTGCGGATTCCAGTGCCTTTATCCGTGATATAGATCTTTTCCGCATCATACGGACAGTTCTCCTTTGCCGCACATCCGTCGAGGCAGCGCATGGCACAGCCGTCCGGAGCCATGGATTCCTTAAATAAATAGGTGGAACCATAGGATGAAACCCGTTCGCACTTCTTTCCCAGGAGCCATACGAAGATATCCATGTCATGGCAGCATTTTGCAAGAATCATCGGGCTCGTCTCCACAGAGTCGCGCCAGTTGCCTCTCACAAAGCTGTGAGCCTGGTGCCAGTATTTGACGTTCTCAAGTCCCTGGACGCTGACCACGTCTCCGATCTGTCCGGACTCGATCACCTCTTTTATCTTCGAATAAAATGGAGTATAACGGAGCACATGCCCCACAGCTACCATACGTCCATATTCGTGGGCCGTTTTCTGCAGAAGGAGACACTCCTCCAGGCTGGGAGAAATGGGCTTTTCGCAGAGAATGTGATATCCCTTCTTAATCGCCTCCACCGCCTGGGCCACATGCTGTTTGTCCTGGGTCGCTATCACCAGGATATCGGCGAGCTTCGGCTGTTTCAACAAGTCTTCCACCGTTTCAAAACAATTTTCAGGCGCTACCCCGTACTCTTCCCGGGCCGCCTCCCTCTTTCCGGCAACCGGGTCCGCCACCGCCACTACCTTCATCTCCTCCGGCGCTACAAGCTGATAATGGGCATAGATATCATTTCCCCGATTGCCCAGTCCTGCAATTGCCGCTGTTACTGGTCTCTCCATATTGATGTCCTCCTTAATATGAGCTCCTGACGGATCTTTACAAATCCCACAGGTGCGATACATGCCATCTCCGCTCCTTCTGCCTCTAAACCGGGTACGTAAAAAGGAAAGTAAGAGGATGGCTGATTGACATAATTCATAAGGCTTCATTTTCCGTCCATCCAAAGCCATGCGGGAATCATAAATAACATTGGACCTGTAAGCTATATGCTATATGCTATATGATAGGTTAAAAACTTAAAAAATAAAAAAACGACCTCCTCGTTCTCATCTGCTTACATTAAAAATAGCACATTACTCAATATTTGTCAATATATCCATTCTTTTTTAGAACATTTGACGAACCCCCTCCCTTATGGAGCCAGCACACAGCGGACTTTTTCACAGCCTGGCCGGAAAAGAGAGAGCGGGCGGCAGGGAGGGAAAGGTGAATGATGCAGAGGTCGGTGGGACTTAGGGCGAACAGCCGCCGGAGCAGGGGCAAAATCGCGTTTTCAGGACGCAGCGGTAAGTCCCCCTCACATACGTTCGGCGGAATGGTTTGCGGGCACTGAGAGCGAACGCATCCGGCGTTCGGTCGAATTGCCCGGGACCCCTGCGGAGGGGGCTGTTCGCCCTTAGAGCGTGTTTGAAAAATGCTTTCTGCCAGCTGTGCGTCACACTTTGTGGGAGATTTGGCCCTGATGAAGGAGGCGTAGTGGGCTACGCTGACTGAATTGGGGCCAAATATGCCGCGAAGTGGGGCGTGCAGATGGCGGGAATGATTTTTCAAACACGCTCTAGTCCCACCCCCTCGGAATCCCTGAATCTTTCCCTCCCTGCCGCCCGCTCTCCCTTTTCCTCAATCCCCCACGCAAAAAGTCCGCGTATCTCCTCCTCCCTCCTCACTCCCCCTGAGCCGTATACATCTGAAAATACTCCCCTTCCGCACGCATCAGCTCCTCATGGGTCCCTTTCTCCACCACTTCTCCCTGCTTGATCACCAGGATCAGATCCGCATTTCTTATGGTCGACAACCGGTGTGCGATCACGAAACACGTCTTCCCCTCCATCAGCTTCCTCATGGCCTCCTGGATCTGGATCTCCGTCCTGGTATCCACGTTGGAGGTCGCTTCGTCGAGAATCAGCATCCTCGCCTCCAGCAGCATAGCACGCGCTATGGTCAGCAGCTGCTTCTGCCCCTTTGATATATTCGTCCCGTCATCTGTCAGAATCGTATCATAGCCTTCCGGAAGGCGCTTGATAAACGAGTGGATTCTGGCCGCCTTCGCCGCCGCCACGACCTCCTCCATCGTAGCCCCCTCTTTTCCGTATGCCAGATTCTCATAGATGCTTCCGTGGAACAGCCACGTATCCTGCAGCACCATGGCGTATGATTTCCTGAGACTCTTTCTCGTCACCTCCCGGATCTCATGGCCATCCACCCGGATTTCCCCGGAATTCGGGTCATAAAAACGCATCAGGAGGTTGATCAGTGTCGTTTTCCCCGCGCCCGTGGGGCCCACAACCGCAATAAGCCTGCCCTGCTCCGCCTTCAGGGAAAGGTCGTGCAAAATAATCCGGTCCTTTTCATAGCCGAAATTCACATGGGACAGTTCGACCTCTCCCCGGACTTCCTCCCCCTCGCGTCCCAGCTCTGCGGCGCCGGGCGCATCTGCCGTCTCCGGAATCTCATCCATCAGCACAAACACCCGCTCCGCCGCGGCCAGCGCAGACTGCAGGTCGCTCATAATGTTGGCAGCCTCATTGATCGGGCCGGAAAACTTTCTAGAATATAGTACGAAAGAAGAGATCTGCCCTACCGTCATATAGCCGACGAGATAGAGGAGCGCGCCGAATACACTGATTAAGGACAGCGAGAGATTATTGATAAAATTCACCATAGGCCCTACCACACTGCCGTAGTATTCCGCCCTGTAATACGTCTCCACGGCTTCCTTATTCCGCTCCGCAAATTTTCGAATGACATTTTCCTCCTGGCAGTAGGCCTTTAAGGTCTTCTGTCCGGTTACCATCTCTTCCACGAAGCCGTTTAAATTCCCCAGACTTGCAGATCTCGCACGGAAGAGCGGACGTGTCTTACCCGTTATGAACTTCGTAATACAGGCTGACAGCGGCACCGTAAACGCAAATACCAGCACCAGTCTCGGCGATATGACCACCATCATGTAAAGGGCGCCTCCCACCGTGATCACCGTGGTTAAAATCTGTATCAGATCGCTGGACAGCGACTCATTAACCGTGTCGATATCGTAGGAAATACGGCTGATAATATCTCCCGTCTGGTGAAGGTCGTAATACCCCGCGGGCAGAGCCAGCATCTTGTCAAATACGTCCTTTCTCATCCGGTATACCACTTTCCGGCTGATGGTAATCATCAGAACCGAAAGCGCATAGGACAGCACCGAGGAAATCACGTAAAATGCCGCCATCCATCCGGCATAATGGAAAACTCTCGAAAATTCCACCTTCCCCATACCCGGCTCGATGGCGTCAATGGCATAGCCCGAAAGCATGGGCCCCACCAAAGCCAGCAAATTGCTCCCCACCGTCATGATAGCAGCCAGGAGCAGGAGCCATTTATACTGAATCATATAGCGTCCGAGGCGGAGAATCGTGTGCTTTCTCTGAACCAGAGAGCGCCCCTGCGACTCATTATATGCGGCCTCCAGCCGTTTTTCACTTCTGCTGCGTGCAGCCATGGTCCCGCCCCCTTATATTCCCATCTGGGATTTTCCAATTTCCCGGTAAATTTCACACGTCTCCATCAGCTCCTGATGCGTCCCGTAACCGATCATCTGTCCATCCTCCAGCACCATGATGTGATCCGAATTCATGATGGAACTGATTCTCTGGGCGATGATCACGCAGGTCGTCTCCGCAAAATGTTCCCTCAGCTCCTTCCGAAGCGCCGCGTCCGTCTTATAATCCAGCGCACTGGAGGAATCGTCCAGAATCAGAATATCCGGTTTGGCTGCCAGCGCCCGGGCAATCAGAATTCTCTGCTTCTGCCCGCCGCTTAAATTGGCCCCCTTGATATCCAGCTGCGCTGAAATACCGCCTTTTTCCTCCACAAACTCACTGGCCCGGCCGTAAAGAACCGCTTCCATGACAGCTTCCTCACTTAGCTCCCTGCCCATATTGATGTTTTCCATAATGGTATCTTCAAATATCGTATCATTCTGAAATACGGTTCCGAAACGCTTTCTCAGCTCATGCAGCCCCATGGTGCGCACATCTCTTCCATCAATGCGGACCGCGCCCTGATCGGCATCGTAAAAACGCATCAGCAGGTTCACGATCGTCGTCTTTCCCGCTCCCGTGGCGCCTATAATCCCCAGCGTCTCGCCCCGCTTCAGCCGGAAACAGATGTCCTCCAGGTTATTTTCAACCTTATTATAGGAAAAGGATACGTGGTCAAATTCCACGTGGACTGCACCATTCTCCTCGCCAGTCCCCGCTTTTTTCTCCGTTCCTGTCTCGGTCTCCCACGCAGCTTCCTCCTCAGCTTCCATCTCCTGGAGAACCAGCTCCTGATCCGCATCCAGGACCTTCACAATACGCGAGGCCGAAGCCGCAGCCTTCGAAATCATGATAAACAGCCTGGAAATGGACATCAGCGCATTCAGAATGATCGTAAAATACGTCATGAACGCCAGTATTTTTCCGACCTCCGAAGCCCCCTGGTTCACCCGGCAGGCTCCGGCCAGAATAACAGCCACAAGCCCCAGATTTAAAAGCACATTCATCACAGGATTAGTGATGCTGGTGGTCACCGTAGCCTTCCGCTCCCAGTCCACCACCTCCCGGTTCGCCCGGTCAAAACGCTCCCGCTCATATGATTCCTTAGACAGCGCCTTAATCACACGGATACCCGCAATATCTTCCCGGATCAGCCGCACAAACCGGTCCACCCGCTCCTGCAGAACGGAGAACATGGGAATCGTCTTCCTTGAGACCACCACCACGACAATCGTAAGAAGCGGAAGAACCGCCAGCAGGATACACGCCAGTACCGGATCCAGCGCCATAGTCATGGTAATGCCGCCGATTAGGAGGATCGGTGCCCGTACTCCCAGCCGCTGGACTCTTCCGAGCATCTGATGAACGTTGTACGTATCGCTGGTCAGCCTGGATATCAGAGACGGCCTGGTGAAACGGTCGATCTGAGTGTTGGATAAGCGGCTCACCTTCTCGAATAAATCTCCCCGAATCGTCTCGATGGCGCTGCTGGCCACCCGGGATGCCATCCGGTTCGCCGCAACGCTGAACACCACCGCCAGAATCGAACAGAAAATCATGAAAAATCCCCACAAAAATATTTCCGGCCTCTGGTTTGCCGGAATCACCGTATCGATCATATAAGCCAGTGTCCACGGAAGAAATAAATCCATCAGCGTACCGGTAAACTTAATCAAAAAACCGATCGCCATACGCAGATAATACGGTTTTAAATAATACGAAAATATCTTCTTCATACTTCTACCTCGCCCAATGCCTCCATTATACAGGATTCAGCTGAAGCGTGCAAGAATCCGATCACTTTCCTATTGCACGAAAAACCGCCGTCCCGCGGCCATACCAGCCGCAGGACAACGGTTCTCCTGCACCTCTTCTTACTGTTCGCTTTCCTGCTTCGGCGGGCGGTTCACTGCCAAAGGCAGATTAATTCCCACCGGATTTAAGATAATACCGATGGCATCGCCTGCTAGCACCTGGGAAACCTTCTCCGCCGGTACGATTACCGGCCGCAGCTGGTCTTCCCGGTTAAACTTCTGGAATTCCAGAATATCTGTAAATGCCGCCTGATAGACATCTCCGTTCTTCATCTTTACCAGCGGGATTCCATTGCCCTCTTTCTGTATGGCAAGAATGAAAGTCCCCTTCCGGAAATGCATCTCGATCTCTTCCTGCAGTTCCATGAGCCTGGAATTCATCTCCGGTCCCGGCTGCCTTCTCGCCTCCTGCATATAATAAAGAGCAGTTAAATGCAGCGCCGGATTCTCCACCCAGACCTTGTCCTCCTCGCCGGGCTCGTCTCCTCTCCGTCTGACGAACTCCTCCAGCTGGATAAGCTCCTCTTTCCCGGAATCTGCTACGAAAATAGCGTTCACTCCCATTGTATACAGATTCGTATAGAATAAAAGCAGCTGTTTATTTTCCAGTTTAACGATGCTTACCGGGATCTTTTCCCCAGCCAGGCTCTTTGCCTTGGCTTCCGCCTCCTCCGGCTTAAAAAACACCAGAACCTCATCGTCAAATGTCTCCGGATCACACACGACATACGGCAGCTTCGTACATGCAGAAACCACCACATACAGGGCCTTCGTGTCTCTCAAACGCCCCAGCACCGCCTGCTTGTCTGTCTGTGCGCCATTCTTTCCTTCGTTATCCATGGGTATTTCTCCTTCTCTCTGATCAATCCTATCGTTCCGCTTCGCCATGATCCGGCTTAAGCCTCATCCTTCTTTGTCATCGCTTCCCGTTCCTTCTTAAGCTCCTCGTACAGAGCGTAAAAAGTCCAGCCGCAGTTCGTCTCCGTGACTACTGCCTTTAACTCAACCTTCGGCACACCGGCCCGGCGCAGTCCCGCGAGCAGCTCGTCGATCCGCCGGTTCGTAAAATTCTTCATAACCAGCATCTCTTCCTCCAGCTCCGGAAGCACAGTTCCCTCTTCCGTCTCCCGCTCGTCAAATCCTTCGAAACCAGCCAGATAACCAACCGTCTGCCCGGTCTGTTCCGGTGTAATATTCTTTATCCGGATGCCCATGCGGATCAGAACACCCTTTAATTTTGCCGCTTTCGACGCGTTGCCAGCCTCTTTCTCTCTCTCCGGCTGATAATACAGAACCATCTCTTTCGCCGCCACGCCTCTTCCTCCTGTTCCTAAAGCAGATGTTTTCTTAATTCTTCCCCGCTCAGAGGGCTTAAATACGCAGGCGCGATATCAAATACCGTTTTACAGCCCGCCGCGCCTTCCTTACTCAGACGGTAAGCCGCTCTCGCATACGCCACGATGACGGAGGCCGTGAACTCAGGGTTCGAATCCAGCTTCAGGCTGTACTCGATCACATGGCTGTGCTCATTCTCCCATCCCGTCTTTCCGGTGCGTATCACAAAGCCTCCGTGAGGAATTCCCTTATGATCTCTCATGAGCTCTTCCTCACTGATAAACCGGACCGTCGTATCGTAATCGGCGAAATAGTTGGGCATCGTCACGATCTCTTCCTCGATCCGCTTTAAATCAGCCCCTTCTTCCGCCACCACAAAGCATTCTCTCGTATGCTTCTGTCTCGTAGTCAGCTCCGGATTCTCTCCATCTCTCACAGCCTTCAGCGCGGCCTCAACCGGCACCGTATACTGTCTGGCGTCCTTCACGCCTTCCACGCGGCGAATCGCATCAGAATGCCCCTGACTGACTCCCCGGCCCCAGAAGGTATAATCGCTGCCCTCCGGCAGAACGGCATTGCCATACAGACGATTCAGGGAAAACATTCCCGGGTCCCAGCCCACAGAGATAATTCCCACGTGGCCGCCCTCCTTCGCCGCCGCGTCCACCGCCTCAAAATGCTCCGGTATCCTGGCATGTGTATCAAAACTGTCAACGACATTAAAACACTTTGCAAACTGCGGCGTCTGAACCGGCAGATCTGTAGCACTCCCGCCGCATAAGATCATCACATCAATCTCGTCCTTCATGGACTCCGCCTCCTGGACAGAACAAACCTTCACCCCGGGCGTCAGAATGTTCAAAGACTCTTTATCTCTCCTCGTAAAGACTGCCGCCAATTCCATATCCGGGTTATGCTTAACCGCACACTCCACGCCCTTACCGAGATTCCCATATCCTAATATACCAATTTTGATTGTCATATTCGTACTTCCTCTCCTTGTCATGTACTATCTAAAAGCTATCCCCATTATACCCCGGCTGTCCCCCATATGTAAATTGCTTTTTTAAGCCCCTCACAAAAAACAAAGCCGCATGGTGTCCAACCGGCACCCCATGCGGCTCCTAACTTTCAACCTTCACTTCTCTGCTACCAATCCCAACTTTAACATCAGGCCAGTGCGGCCTCTTCCTCCGGCATCTCTAATGCGGTCGTCTCATACTTGTCCAGGATTACTCTCTGAATCATGTCACGGGTATTCGAATTAATCGGGTGTGCGATGTCGCGGTATTCTCCATCTGCCGCCTTGCGGCTCGGCATGGCGATAAACAACCCCTTTTCTCCCTCAATTACTTTGATATCATGGATTACAAATTCATTATCCAGTGTAATTGATACGATGGCCTTCATCTTTCCTTCTTTTTCGATACGTCTTACCCTAACATCTGTAATCTGCATGTCAAAACCCCTTCCCGTCACATTACCTATAATGTGTATCTTTCGTTTTTCTCTACGACAATTTTAATATTGTCCGGTGTACCTATGTAAGTCGTATTGGCGCGGATTGTATCCCGGCTTTCTACTATGCAGTTCTCAATAACCGTGTTGTCCCCAATATACACATCATTTAAAATGATGGAATTCTTAATCACACAGTTATTGCCGATATAGGCTTTTTTAAACAGAACGGAATTCTCAACTACCCCATTGATGATGCTTCCGCTGGATACCAGGCTGTTCTTCACCACTGCGCCTGGATTATACTTTGCCGGCGGCAGATCGTCGATCTTGGAATATACATCCGGATACTGACGGAAGAAGTAATCTCTGACTTCCGGTTTTAAGAAATCCATGTTTGTTCTGTAGTAGGATTCTACGGAAGCGATATTTCTCCAGTAGGAATCCATCTTGTACGCATAGATTCTCTTTAAATTCTTATATCTCACCAGAATATCATTGACAAAGTCGTAGCGGTCTTCCATCGCGCAGCGCTCGATCAGCTCAATCAGCTGACGTCTTCTGATCACATAAATGCCGCACGATACGGTATTGGAGGAAGCCACCATGGGTTTCTCCTCAAAATCGGTAATTCTGCCGTCCTCGTTGGTTCCCACCAGACCGAAACGGGTTACGTCCTCTCCCTCAGGAAGGTCCGTGCAGACTACGGTGATATCGGCCTTTTTCTCAATATGATACTCGAGCACCTTGCCGTAATCCAGTTTATAGATACCATCACCGGCCGAGATGACCACGTACGGTTCATGGCTGTTCTTTAAGAAGGTAAGATTCTGATATAATGCGTCGGCAGTTCCACGGTACCAGTCGCTGCTTTCCGCCGTAATGGTTGGCGTGAATACGAATAAACCGCCCTGTTTTCTTCCGAAATCCCACCATTTGGAAGAACTTAAGTGCAGATGAAGAGACCTGGAATTATACTGGGTCAACACTGCCACGTTCTGAATATGGGAATTCGTCATATTGCTCAGTGCAAAATCTATGCTGCGGTAGCTGCCTGCGATCGGCATGGCTGCAATCGCCCTCTTATTGGACAATTCCCGCATTCTCTTACTGTTACCGCCTGCTAATACAATTCCTATTGCTCTCATCGCATACCACCTGCCTTTATGATGTAATCTCCGCTTGCCAGTAATCCGTCGGGATAGTCCTCTACGATCGTCTCCCCTACAACGGCGGTGTTCTTTCCAACCTTTACATTATCCGGGATAATAGAGTTCTCACCCACGGTAACCAGGTCAAACTGGTATACCTTCGGGTCATACTTGCTCGGTGCGTATTCACCCACGCCGAGTGCGACGTTTGATCCAATCTTGACATTCTCAGCGATGACAGCCTTATCGACTACGGAACCGGCGCCAATCACGCTCTCACGCATGATGATGGAATCCCGGATCACGGCGCCCTTCGCCACGGTAACACCTGCACCGATTACGGAATTATGGACTTCTCCGAATATCTCGGAGCCCTCTCCGATGATGCTTCTCTCAATCACTGCATCTTCTGATACATACTGAGGCGGAATGATATCACTCTTGGTATAAATCTTCCAGTATTCCTCATATAAATTGAACTCAGGAATAATGTCGATTAACTCCATGTTGGCTTCCCAGTAAGAACCTAAAGTACCTACGTCCTTCCAGTAGCCATTGTACTCATAAGCAAATATCCTCTGTCCGGCTGCATGGCAGTACGGAATGATATGCTTGCCAAAGTCACAGCCTGGTTCCTCTGACATCTTAATCAAGGCTTCTTTCAGTACTTTCCAGCTGAATATGTAAATACCCATGGAGGCCAGGTTGCTTCTCGGGTTCTCCGGCTTCTCCTCAAACTCCGTGATACGGTTGTTCTCATCAGTAATTACAATTCCGAAACGGCTGGCTTCCTCAATCGGTACCGGCATGGCAGCAATGGTGATATCTGCATTATTCGCTTTGTGATACTCAAGCATAACCTCATAATCCATCTTATAGATGTGGTCTCCTGAGAGGATTAACACATAGTCCGGGTTATACGTCTCCATAAACTCCAGATTCTGGTAGATCGCATTGGCTGTACCGGTATACCAGTCGCTGCCTTTGCTCTTCTCATAAGGTGGGAGAACGGTTACTCCACCCACATTACGGTCCAAATCCCACGGAATACCGATCCCGATATGGGTGTTTAAACGTAATGGCTGATACTGTGTCAAAACTCCGACCGTATCAACTCCCGAATTGATGCAGTTGCTGAGCGGGAAATCAATAATACGGTATTTCCCGCCAAACGATACTGCTGGTTTGGCTACCTTCTGTGTCAGTACACCTAAACGGCTTCCCTGGCCGCCTGCCAAAAGCATGGCAATCATTTCTTTTTTAATCACGTTATCACCTCTTGCTGTTAGAATTTTATTGTACTAGCATTATACCACACATTTGAAAAATAGTGAACAAATTTTTGAAATATTATTATACTTTTTTGTGCATTTTCCGACATTTTTCCATAAATATGGTTTTCTTTTACATTTCATGCCAGATATAGTGTTTTTACACAGTCTCCCCCTTGAATCGCAGCCCAAAATACAGTATAATCTTAATAAGTATGCGATCATATCAAAAGGAGAAATCATTATGGATTTAGTGACAGTAAGGCAAATATATAAGGACAGGGAGCAGTATTTAAACAAAGAGATTTCCATCGGCGGCTGGGTCAGAAGCCTTAGAGATTCCAAGGCTTTCGGCTTCATCGTCCTAAGCGACGGTACCTATTTTGAGACACTTCAGGTGGTCTACCACGACACCATGGAGAACTTTTCCGAAATATCCAAACTGAGCGTTGGAACCGCCCTGATTATAAAAGGTACCCTGGTTGCTACACCGGAAGCCAAGCAGCCATTCGAGATTCAGGCGACAGAAATCGTCATCGAAGGTGCTTCTTCGCCAGATTACCCTTTACAGAAAAAACGACACAGTTTTGAGTATTTGAGGACCATCTCTCATTTACGTCCCCGCACCAATACCTTCCAGGCGGTATTTCGTGTCCGCTCCTTAATCGCCTATGCGATCCACCAGTTCTTCCAGGAGCGTGATTTTGTGTATGTACACACCCCGCTCATCACGGGAAGCGACTGTGAAGGCGCCGGCGAGATGTTCCAGGTGACGACGCTTGACTTAAACGACATTCCGAAGACCGACGAAGGTAAGGTTGATTTCAGCCAGGACTTCTTCTGCAAACCGACCAACTTAACCGTAAGCGGCCAGTTAAACGCAGAGACGTATGCCATGGCCTTCCGCAATGTCTATACCTTCGGACCTACCTTCCGTGCGGAGAATTCCAACACGACCCGCCACGCCGCCGAGTTCTGGATGATCGAGCCGGAGATGGCATTCGCCGATTTAAACGACGACATGGACCTGGCAGAGTCCATGTTAAAATACGTGATCCGCTACGTACTGGAGCATGCTCCGGAAGAGATGAGCTTCTTCAGCCAGTTCGTGGATAAGGGACTTTTAGACCGTCTCCACAACGTATTAAATTCCGAATTCGCCCATGTTACCTACACCGAGGCCGTAGAGCTTCTGGAGAAGCACAACGACGAGTTCGACTACAAGGTATTCTGGGGCTGTGATCTGCAGACCGAGCACGAGCGCTATTTAACAGAGCAGCTCTTCAAAAAACCGGTCTTCGTAACCGACTATCCGAAGGAAATCAAGGCCTTCTACATGAAGATGAACCCGGATAACAAGACCGTGGCAGCCGTTGACTGCCTCGTTCCGGGAATCGGCGAGATCATCGGCGGAAGCCAGAGAGAGGACGATTACGACAAGCTCACGGCCCGCATGGACGAGCTGGGGTTAAAGAAAGAAGATTACCAGTTCTATCTCGATTTAAGAAAATACGGTTCCACCCGCCATGCAGGCTTCGGTCTGGGATTCGAACGCTGTGTTATGTATTTAACCGGCATGTCCAATATCCGCGACGTTGTTCCGTTCCCAAGAACCGTAAACAACTGTGAACTCTAGA
This sequence comes from Hungatella sp. L36, assembly GCF_014288035.1. Lineage (NCBI taxonomy): Bacteria > Bacillati > Bacillota > Clostridia > Lachnospirales > Lachnospiraceae > Hungatella > Hungatella sp. L36. The sequence goes on from NZ_JACOPC010000007.1 coordinate 86,276, forward strand.
ATTCTACCACAAATTCCCTACCATTCCGGCAGGGAATTTGTGGTATCTTTACTGGTAAAGCCGGGTGAGAAAAACGGCACCGGAAACAACTGAGGAACTATGAGGTGATGACTATGAAATTCGTACATATAGCAGACGTTCACTGGGGCATGAGCCCGGACAGCGATAAGCCCTGGAGCAAGGAACGCTCCCAGGATATCAAAGATACCTTCGCGAAAGCCGTCGCACAGGCGGGACAGCTGGAAGCCGACTGCCTGTTTATTTCCGGCGATTTATTCCACCGCCAGCCGCTGGCAAGGGATTTGAAAGAAGTTAATTATCTGTTTTCTACGATACCCGGTGTTCACGTCGTCATCATCGCAGGCAACCACGACCGCATCCGGAATAATTCCGCACTCTTAAGCTTTACCTGGGCGCCAAATGTGACTTACTTAATGGATGAGGAACTGCGATGCGTCTATTTCGAGGAGATCAACACGGAGGTCTATGGCTTCTCCTACCATACCACGGATATTCCGGAGAACCGCCTGGATCATCTGAAGGTGCCTAACAACGGCAGAATCCACGTCCTTCTGGGCCACGGCGGTGATGCCAACCATATCCCCTTCGACAAGGGCGCCATGGGCGCGCTGGATTTCTCCTATATTGCCATGGGACATATCCACAAACCGGAGGTATTGATCGAGAACCGCATGGCATTTTCCGGATCGCCGGAGCCCCTCGACAAGACGGAGGCCGGCCAGCACGGCATGTTTATGGGCGAGATCAACGAGGTAACCCGCATGGTGACCTCCTTAAAGTTCGTTCCGCTGGCCAGGATTCAGTACATCTCCCTGGCAGTCAATGTGACGACGGCCACCACCAACACGGAGCTGGCCATGAAGATTACCCAGGAGATTCAGAACCGGGGACCGGAAAATATATTCCGATTCCGCATCCGGGGCATGCGTGATCCCGACATTTCCTTCGATTTGGACATGCTGTCCACACGGTTTAAGATAATGGAAATCATTGATGAGTCCGAGCCGCAGTACGATTTCTCGGCGCTGTTCGCGGAGCATCCCAGCGATATGATCGGCTTCTATATACAGGCCCTTCAGAAACCGGAGATGAGCCAGGTGGAGAAGAAGGCGCTGTATTACGGAATCAACGCGCTGCTGCGCACCACGGATGAAAGGAGCTGACCGAATGAAAATTCTGGATATCTATATTAACGGTTTTGGAAAATTTCACGGGCGGAACCTTTCCTTTGAGGACGGCTTAAACATCGTCTACGGCAAGAATGAAGCCGGTAAATCCACCATCCACACCTTTATCAGGGGCATGCTGTTCGGCATCGAGAAACAGCGCGGACGGGCCTCCAGAAACGATCTCTACTCCAAGTTTGAGCCCTGGGAAAACAGCGGCACCTACGAGGGGCAGCTGAGGCTGGAGCACAAGGACCACATTTACCGCATCGAACGGACATTTCAGAAGAATAAGAAGGAATTTAAGGTGGTAGACGAGACGGCGGGACGGGAGATCGAACCGACGAAGGCATTTCTCGACGACCTCTTAAGCGGTTTAAGCGAGACCGCATACAACAACACGGTCAGCATCGGCCAGTTAAAAAGCGCAACTGATGAAGGCATGGTGTCTGAACTTAAGAATTACATTGCCAATCTTAACACCACCGGCAATATTGCACTCAATATCACAAAGGCGACCTCATTTTTGAAGAGCCAGCACAAGGAGCTGGAATCTCAGATGGTTCCCGAGGCGGCCCGCACCTACACCTCTCTGCTCAGCGAGATCCGCAACACCGAGAAGGAGATCGCCTCGCCCGAATATGAGAATCAGATTCAGGCCTACCAGCGCATGCGCGTGGAGGTAAAGGATACGCTGGAAGTGAAGCAGAAGGAAAAGGAAGAGCTGATCCAGAAGGTGGCCAGAGGCAAACAGGTTCTGGCCAACAACCAGTTTACCGATCAGGATTCCATCACGGCCTACTCCATCAAGACACAGGGCACCTTTGACGAGTACACGGAGGCGAAGGAGGTCTGCGGTAAAAAGTCGAAGAAAATCCTTTCGGTGCTCTCTCTCGTCATCGCCACCCTGCTGCTGTGCGGTGCCGGCGCCGTCTATTATCTGGGCGGTGACAACTATGTGACTGCCGTTTACGGGATCGACTCCCTGGTCTGCATCGCCGCGGCGGTGGGTGCGGCCATTATCTTCTATCTGATTGGCCTCATCCTGTATCTGCGGCTGCGGCACAGGCAGAAGGACATGGAGCTAAGCGCCAAGGTCCTGCAGGAGATCTTCTCCAGGCATTTAGGCGACACTGCCATCTCCATGGACGCCATGCGGGCATTTCAGGCGAGAATGGCTGAATTTACGCGGCTGAGTTCCGCCATTGCCAAGTCGGAAACCGCCATTGAACAGAAGGCCGCCGAGATCACGGAGCTGCAGGGCAGGCAGGAGAACTGCGGGGAAGTCATTGAGAAACAGCAGAAGACCCAGTGGGAGTTAGAGAAGAAGCTGGAACATCTGTCCGCCTGCAAGACTCAGGCCGAGGGCCTGAAGCACATTCTGGCTGAAAATGACAGAATCCGCGAGGAACTGTCCGCCATCGACCTGGCTCTGGAGACCATGACGACGCTTTCCTCCTCGATCCGCGATTCCTTTGGCCTCTATTTAAATAAGACCGCCTCAGATCTGATCGCAGGAATCACGGGAGGGATCTATACCAGCTTAAGCGTGGATGAGAACCTGAATGTATTCTTAAACACGAAAACCAAACTGGTTCCGTTAGAACAGGTCAGCAGCGGAACGATGGACCAGGTATATCTGGCCCTGAGACTGGCAGCCGCCAAGCTGATTATCGGAGACCACGGGGAGATGCCGCTGATCTTCGACGACAGCTTTGTTCTGTATGATGATGACAGGTTGAAGACCGCGCTGAAATGGCTTGTGAAGGCCTGTGAAGGACAGATTATTATCTTTACGTGCCATCAGAGAGAGGCGCAGATGCTGACGGCGAATTTGATTCCTTATCATTTGGTGGAGATTTGATTATAAGACATGATTATGCCGCAGGGCAGCCGGTAATCCGGCTGCCCTGCGGCTTTTCTTTATGACTTTGCTATGTCCAGAGCGGTATCCAGCGCCGTCTTCTCCGGAATTCTTATTTGTATAGAAGGAAATTCTTTCTTAAGGAGGTCCGTCAGTTCAGGAGCTATGATTTTGTTCTTTAAAAGAACACTGCCCCAGAGCCAGAGCTCTACCGGCGCCTCTTTCTGGTATCTGTCTAAATCGGCTTTATAATAGACATCCTTTACCAGGGCAAACAGTTCATCCCGACATTCCCGCAGTATTTTCAGACCTGTCTCATCTCCCAGCTCATAAGCCTTTTCTGCCAGCGGGGCAAAGGAGGCAATCTGCGTCTTTTCCATTAACATGTCGTTGACAAAGGTATTGATCTCATCCAGCGTTTTCAGGCCGCTCTGCGCTTCGAAAAGTTCGTACAGAATGGGACAGCGGGTTCTGCCGTCGATGTGGTTGGCCGCCTCTCTTATGACCTTCATCCCCATATTATGGCCGCTTCCCTCATCGCTCAGCACATGGCCCCAGCCGCCGCAGCGGGTGATCGCTCCGGACTCTCCCCTGGCATATGCGATCGAACCGGTGCCGCAGACCAGCACGATAGCCGGCCCGGTAGACACATGCAGAAATACCTCACAGTCGTTATATACCAGAATGCTTTCCGGCCGAAACCCCATTTCCAGGAAGGACCTGCGGCACTCTTCTTCCTGCCTTGGAGAATCGATTCCACTGGCCGCCACACAGATTTTTACGCAGTCCTCCGCCTTGATCTGTGCCTCCTCCAGAATCGGCAGAATAAAGCTCTGATACTTTGCATTGCACTTCTCATATCCGTCTGTATTCATGGTGCCTCCGGCTCCGTAGAATTCCCCCGCCCGGCCATCCGCATACTCTATTTTCATGCGGGCAACGGTTCCGCCTATATCTAATCCGGCATAATATTTCATAGCTTCCTCCTAGATTACGCTTTTGTGTTTAAAACCCCGTAGAAATCAGGAAATTTAGGCTTATCACAATCTATATTTCTGCGTTCTGATCCGAATACGCTCATTACCTGAAACGCCGGGAGCGTCTCAAATATGCTGAGATACGGATTCTGATTACCTGACAGCTTAAGCACATGGCTGTCTTCTTCCCAGTCTAATACCGTAATAATAAAGTTTACACAGCCTTTTTCCCTGGTGTAGTGATCCAGGGCAGCCATCCGTTTTGCATTCTTTTCGCCGGCAGGAAGGTAGAGATGACACATTCCCGGAGCAATCGTGTTATTGACGCCATGCAGGTATTCCTCAAATTCATAGGCCACCGCCGGTATGTAGAGGGTCTCCAGAAGCTTCAGCGCTCCTTCCTGTGCCGCATAATAGCCGGCGTCCTCCGACAGAATGGTAACGTGTGGCATTACAGCAAGTAAGTCAGCCTGATTCCGGCAGAATTCTACACTCTTCTCTATATTTGAGGGTGCTGCGTCTATGGCCTGATTCAGTTCCTCCAGAAAATGGTCAGAAGCCCCCTGGTCTCCCAGATTCCAGGCACTGCCCAGAGCCAGGCCCAGGAGATAGAGGGTTAAAACCGTGGCCGTCATTCCTTTCGTCTTCGGTCCCACCGTCTCCTCCCCGCAGGCGATAAACTGGTGAACGTCACTCTCCTTTGCTACCGGAGACTGTTCATCGGCAGTTACCGCCAGAATGCGAAAGCCGCATGCCTTCCATTTCTTTACTGCATCTATGGTGGAGGTACTCCTCCCGGACTGAGAGACAGCGATCAGCAACGTCTCTTCCGGATTTAAGAGCCTTAAAAGGCCGTCCAGACGGGTCGGCACCACCGCAGCCGCCTCCAGCCCCAGCATCTTCCCATAGAAATCTGCCGCCGCCATAGATGCGATATAGGAGCTTCCGGAGCCGAGAATCACGATCCGTTTTACCGGCTGCTGCAGTTTTTCAACCGCGCCATGAAAAAGGGACTCCCTGTCATCCGTTATTTTTCGCCATACTTCAGGCTGTTCTTTTATATATTCCAACATTCTTCTTGCCATATTGACTCTCCTGTTCTTTTATTTCCGCTCCTCTTTAAAACGCCGAAAAGCGTTTGACTGTCTGTTGTTCTAATGCTATGATTCTAGTATCATGATCCTGCAGAAGGGAGCTTTGCCGTGAACCAGTATATGCCGAAATATCTGAAAACCAAAAACCGTATGATGATTTTTGATTTGTTCCGCAATCAGAACATTATGAGCCGCGCGGAACTGGTCCGCATCACTGGAATCAGCTTTCCCACTGTCTTAAAGATAGTCGACAAGCTTCTGGAGCTGGGAATTCTCATCGAGCTGGAAGAGACGACTCAGAGCCCCGGCGCCGGACGGCGCGGCCATCTTCTTCGTTTTAATCCGCGGGCATACTACGCCATCGGACTCGAATTTGAAGGGCAGATCGTACATATGGGTCTGGTCGATATGCTGGGAACCTGCCAGTACTGCCGGTCAATCCATCTTCCGGTCCAGAACCACACGCTGGAGCTCTCCAAGCTGACGAGAGAGATCAGCAAGCTGATGGCACTGGCCGCGGGCGAACAGATTCCCGTGCTGGGTATCGGAATCGGTTTTCCCGCTATGGTGAATCCACAGACAAACAGCATTATTCATATGTCCTATATGAACATCGACCACGAAGTAACGTTTGCAGAAGCATTTCCGGAGTTTACGGCTGCTCTCCCTGTTCCGTTTTTCCTGGACAACGACGTGAACTTCGCCTGTCTCGGCGAGGCATTTTTACGCCGCAGATGTCCGGAATATCAGAACCTTGTTTATTTTACTCTGGGTACCGGATGTGGTGTCAGCTATATGATGAATGGGGAACTGTGGTACGGCGCCACCCATAAATCCGGAGAGATCGGCAACATGCCGGTCACCTCCTTTCAGATACCGGGGGCGGATGTCCCGGAGCCCAAACCATTTGAACAGCTGATCAATCTGGAGGCTATCTACCAGCGTTTTCAGATTAATTTGCAGCAGAATCCCGGATTTCCGGAGACTATGAGGGATGAAATTATCAATTATCTCTGCCCTTATCTGAGCTATACACTGACCAATCTGACGTATTTGCTCGATATCCAGCACTGTGTCCTGACAGGGATCATTCCACTGGCGCTGGGAGACCCCCTGCTGCAGAGAATACAGGAGGCCATCCGCACCACCCTGGTGCACAATACCCTTCAGATCGAACCGTCGATCAGCCGCGACACCGGCATTATCGGCGCCGCAGTCACTGTCTTTAATAAACGCCTGGAGGTCCTTTTCGAGGAATAGAGCGGAATACTTTTATATCCGCTTATAGGCCTCCGCCAGAATAAACCATGTCACATGAGGAATCCATTGTTCCGCCCAACGCCAGTTGTCCTTTACACTGCCGCCTGGTTCCCGGATCAATGCGATTCCTTCTTCATTGTCCTCCGCACTCGTAATACCATTGCAGATACCGCCGGGGCAGTTCATGAAATCATACCTGTCGTTAAAGAAGTACTGGATGTTATTTCGTCCATACCCCTCCATCATACAGGAATCAAACGGGTTTAATCCCATAATCCAGTTGATCTGCTGATCGGCGAAGAGCTCCAGCGCATCTTTTAATTCCGTATCCCGGGTTACCGCAAGAAGTGCTCTGGCCGCTGCCGAAAGCGAGGCTATTCTCGCATTTTCGCCCTGCCACCACGGCTCCACCGTAGTATGATGAGGGAAGAAAAACTGGATCCTTTCTATTCCCTTCTCGTCTTTATACAGAAATCTCGGATAACCGAACGGGTTGCTCACCGATGTGGACACAAAAAGCATGTGGCGCATAAGCATCTCTGCCATCTTTATCGCATCATTCGACTTTTCCTCGTCCATTTCGACGGCTGCATACTCAATCAGTGCCATAACGGGCAGCCCCTCATCGGCCGCATGGTAATACGGTTCGCCATCTCTCACAGTTAAATAAGCCTTCTGCCCCTCTTCCATCACCATCCGTTTATAGATTCGTTCTGCCATGGCTCCGGCTTCCATCAGATATTCGTACTCCTCACTCGCCCGAAACAGCTCCGTCAAAGCCAAAAGAGAACAGTATTCATCAATCAGATTCCAGGCTCCGTCATTGGTATATTGCTCATTGTTCTCATATAAGTAGTGCCATGCGTCCTTGGCCGCCAGCAGATACTCATCTCTTGTATAATCGGTGCCCGGATAGTAATGCCTTGAGGCCGCCGCAAGAGCGGCTATAGCCGTTCCGCCGCCGGAACGCAGACTGACCTCATAATTGGTGTCATTCACCACCTCTTCATCCGCTGTCGCCGCCTTCTCACTGAACTGGGAACTGGAGCCGTGATACTCAAAACCGATCTTACGGTTTCCCCGAACATGAGCCAGGGCATTGGCGCGGCTGATGGAACGGAAGAATCCGCCGGAAGGCGCACGCAGACGCATCAGAAAATCGGCGCCGAAGCATCCTTCGTCCAGCATTCTGCGCTTCAGCATGGTATACTGCTCATTTCCGGACGCTGTCAGTTCCTCAGCCGCCTTAAAAAAGGTATATGCACTGAATGACGCCTGCTGCGGATTATGTACGGTTCCATGGGATAAATGGGACAGATGGATACCGTAATCCCCCGTAGCATCATACCAGCCGCCGTGGGCGTCCACCCGCCCCGCCCTCTCTCCGTCGAAGCTGAGACTGCGGTCTTCATGGAGCCACTCCCCGCTGGAACGCTGTGCCTTAAAGTAATAGCAGGCCGCATTGATCAGCCTCATTGTGATGAGTGACTGCCGGATTTCAAAACTCTCGCTTACCACCGTGCCGGATGACGTCTCCAGACAGATGCAAAAGACGCCCTCGCCCTTCCAATCCGAAAAATCCAGAGTCCAGTAGTAGCCGGTATTCCACTGCGCGACTTCCCCGCACTCCGCCGGAGTGCCCTCAAACACGGTCTCCCCGCCTTCCCGGCGCACGCAGAAATGAACCGGCCGGTCCTCTCTCTTTCCCTGATATACCGCGGTCTTTCTGCCGCCGGCATCATACCCCAAATGATTAACAAGCACTTCCATATAATCGATCCTCCAAATTTAGTTCCGCCTGCGGCGGGATGTTTTTCTGATATGCCGGCAGATCAGCCTTTCACCGCACCCGCCGTAAGACCTTTGATAACCTGCTCCTGGGATATTACATAAAGAATGAGCAGCGGCACGATTGTCACGATGATCGCTGCCATCATACTTCCGTAATCGGTTCCGAACATATTGCTGACCATGGATAGAATCACGCAGACCGGCTGCTTGGAACGCTGTGACAAATAGACCATGGATGTCAGCAAGTCGTTATAGGACCAGATGAATACCATGATTCCGACAGTCGAGAACATCGGTTTGGACAGCGGCATGGTAATACGGGAAAAGACATAGATGGGTGTGGCGCCGTCCATAATGGCGGCCTCATCCAGTTCATCAGGCAGCGAACGCATAAATCCGGTCAGCAATGTGATGGAAAAGCAGAGATTTCCCGCAATCTGAGGGATAATGGCCGCCGCATGAGTTCCTCTGATCGGAAGCTTGCTGATCGTTACAAAGTTGGGAATCATGGTTGCAAAGGAGGGAACCAGGAGGCAGGCAATAAGAACTGCATCCGCGTATCTCGTCCATTGAAAACGGAATCTTCCCAGCGCAAACGCCGCTAATCCGGCCACTAGCACCACTCCGACTACCACGGAACCGGAAATAATAAAGCTGTTCAGAAACGCTCTGGACATACTTAAATCCGGATAACTCATGATTGTCTTGTAATTGTTGAACTGAATGGCGGAAGGCAGTGCCACGCCATTTTTTACGATCTCTTCTGACGTCTTAAAGGAGTTGACGAACACCCACAGCAGAGGGATGATTGTCGTCAGTGCCCAGGAAATCAAAATCACGTATTTTAAAACAGCTGCTGCCAGCTCTTTTCCGCGCCCTTTTCTGTCGTCATTCATTTTCCTCACCTCCCGAAAGCAGCTTTCTGAGTACGCTGGTCACCGCCACGCCAAGCACGATCATGACAATCGCAATGGAGCTGGCATAGCCTCCGTTCCCGCGCGCAAACGCCTTCTGATACATATAGGTGCTGAGCAGCTGGCTGGAATCCAGCGGGCCTCCATTGGTGACCATGAAAATGATATCGAACACTTTAAAGCAGCCGGAAATTACCAGAACAATCGATGAGGTGAGCACGCTTCTCAGCATGGGAATGGTTATGTAGGCGGCCTTCTGCAAGGGCCTTATTCCATCGAGCATAGCCGATTCATATATATCAGCAGGAATGTTGGCAATTCCCGTTAAGAATATGACGAAATAGAAGCCCACATACTGCCACACAACCGGAATCAGGGCTAAGTATATCGATGACTTCTCATTGATCCATACCTGTTTCTCTCCGCCAAACAAAACAACGAAATAGTTGAGCAGACCGTATTCATATTTATAAATCAGGGTAAACATAAGGCCGATCGCCGTAGCTGAAATAACGATAGGGAAAAAATAAATCGTGCGGAAGAACTTAAAACAGTGTCTGATTCCATCGACCATGATCGCCAGGATAAGGGCAAATCCGATCTGGAATATAAGTACTCCTGCCATCAGAATCACAGTGTTGCGAAGAGCCACCCGAATCACGGGATCGGCAATTAATTCCTTATAATTATCGAGTCCAATAAAGGTCTGTTCCGTGGAAAAATTATACCATGCGGTGAAGCTGTAAAAGATGGTTTTTCCCAGCGGATATATCATGAAACACAGCAGCAGCACCACGGCAGGAATCAAGAATATGATCGCTGTCCTTTGTCTTTTCGCCTTCATGAAGCATTTCCCCTCTCTTTTCTGTCAGGGCGGCAAAAGCTCTCACTTCTGCCGCCGCAATCCCTCTTTCCTGTTATCTGTTTACTGCTTCCTGAATTTTTCTTGCTTCTGCCAGGAGATCCAGGCTGCTCTTCTTGCCTTCTACCAGATACGGGGTGCCGTCGTCTGCGATTGCCATCCAGGCCTCGCGGCTTACCTGGGAATCGATTGCCGTATCGGTATAGGTTGCTTTGTTTAACATAAGAACCGCGCTCTTCATCAGCTCAGAGGCGCCCTCCGGTGCCTGGCACTCTACCGCTGAGCTTCCGCCTACTGCGATAAAACGCTGCATGATCTCCGGTGAAGTCAGGTATTTTATGAGCTTTAAGGACTCTTCACTGCGTTCTGACGCTTCCCTGCTTAAAAACCATCCGGAGCCAAAGCCGGCAAGCGCACAGCTTTCTCCGCCCTTTCCTCCAGGAAGAGCCGGCATGGAAATCAGCCGCATATCCGGATTGTCTTCCAGGGCGCTGACACACCAGGAGCCGTTAAACATCATGGCTGCCTTGCCCTCCTTAAACATCAGACGGATGTCGTCTTCTGAAATAGTCATGGTATCCTTTGGAAATGCTTCCTTCTGATACAGGTCAGCGATACAGTCGAGCGCCGGAGCCCAGCTGTCATCAAAGTAATTCTTATGGCCTTCCGCTCCAGCCTGGGCTAAAATAGCCAGCTCCAGAACGTAGGATGGTTTCGCCATGGAGGCTGCAAACGCCGGAATTCCATTCTGGGCAAACACCTCGACCGCTTTCATAATATTATCGTACGATGTCGGCTCTTCGAGGCTGTACTGGTCAAACAGCTTTTTATTATAGAAAAGTCCTTCATAATAGCCGAGATAGGGAAGGCTGTACTGCTTACCGTCGTATTTCTGGCCATCCAGCGCGGACTGCTTGAAATTCTTAGACCAGTCCTGGTCTGCTTCCATAGATGGTCCAAGATCCACAAAGAGTCCGGAATCCACCAGGGGCTTTCCATCCGCTCCCGTATAGAACAGACATAGATCGGCAGGAGTGCGGGCAGCAATATCTGCCTGCATCTTTGTACGGAACACATCGTTCGCTCCCGCGGTAGGCGCAGACTCATCTACAATCTCAATGCCCGGGTTGGCCTGCATATATTCGTCGATCACTTCCGACCACACCGGAGCCCACTGATCGGATCCGGTAAAGAACGTAAATACACGGATCTTCTCTTTTGCGCCGGATTCTGCCTTCTTTCCGGAGTCCTGGCCTGCATCGGCCTGTTTCGTGCTCTCATTTCCCCCCTGGGTCGCTGATGGTGACTGGCCACAGCCTGCAAGGGATGAGATCATCATTGCTGAGCCTGCAAGTAAAGCTAACATCTTTTTTGTTTTTTTCATGATTCCTCTCCTTCTGATTCATATCATTTTATTTTTTAAGCAGTTTGACTGCTAAAAAGACAAACTCTCCTGTTTCCCTCTGCTCCAGACTGCAAAAAACAGAGTTGCCGCTCCTATGGTAATTGCTGAGCAGGCCATCATGGAACCAGCCCCCCACAGCTCGAAGGCCGCGCCTCCGATATATCCGAAAATCAGTTTGCTGAATACGGTACTCATTGTGGCGTTCAGCACCTGGCCGCTGGCCCGTAAATCGGGCGGTACTCTTCTGTTAATGTAATTCAGCAGACAGTATGTAATTCCGGTATAGCTGAAGCCGTGGAGCAGATTCGTAACGATAATTAACACCGGGTCCGTCAGATAATAGAGAAGCGACCACCGGACGCAGGTCAGGACGCCTGCCAGAATCAAGACCTTTGCGACTCCCATCTTTTTGACCAGACGGTGCATAAACATGAGGCACGGTGCCTCGGCTACCGAACAGGCAAACATCATCCAGCCGACCAGCCTGCTGTTACCCCCAATCTGAACAAAATGGAGTGAGTAAAAGCTGTAAAAAAAACTGTTGCCAAGTCCATAAATCAAGTTGAACGCGATCAAAACCACGAGGGTGCGGTTGGATAAGATCTCCCGAACCGAGGATTTCTTTTTTTCGTTTCGAAACCCTTTCACCGGAGGTATCGTCAGAGAAAAGAGCAGGCACAGCCCCATGGCCGCCGCTACGATCCAGAATATGGCCGAATACTCATCCCTTAAGAAGTAGCCAATCAAGACCACCGTCACCGCGTATCCAATGGTTCCTCCCATACGGATCCATCCATAATCCCATTTGCTGTTCACCAGAGATTCCAGTGTGATATTATCGTTAAGCGGTACAATCGGAACGAAGCACGCTCCAAAGACTGCCACAAGCAGTACCACCGGCCAGTAGCTTCTCGTGAGATAAAAGCCCAGGGCCGAAAGGATTGAGGCCAGATAGAGGAAACAGACCACCCGGTTCTTTACCCTGGCGCGGTCACTTAAGATTCCCCACAGAGTCTGTGCCGCCAGAAGTGCAACCGTAGAGATCGAGATGATACTCCCAATCTGCGTCGCAGTAAATCCGATCTGTGCCAGATACAGGTTTAGATACGTATTGTAGATGGCCTGCCCTGAAAAATACACCAGATATACGCAAAACAGCCCTGTCGGAAAACTCCCATCCTTACTTTCTCGTCCCATTATGCAACCCCAATTTAATTTCTTAACTTTGTTTAGTTATTTTTGATGAACTCAGTATATCATAGCCTTTATCCAAAATCAAGTTGGTTATTATAGTCATTTTATATAATATTTCGCTTATTATTTTGTTTATTATGCACATTAAGCAAGATCATTTCTGATTATAATATGGTTTTTGCGAAAAGGAGAGCTGATACCATTTATTCGTCAGAAGGTTCTCAATTACTAAATATAATTAAATATTTATCTGTAATATTGTAATTACATATTGACAATATCATCATTTATTCATACAATGATGATAAACCATTGAGAAAAGGAGATTTCGCTATGATTAACTTTGACGAGGCGGTAATCCGGGAAAATTATCAATTCATTTACGCTCAGAGAGACCGGATTGAAGCCATTGCAGACCAGATCTGCGCAGATGAATTCGATCTGCTGTTCTTTACTTCTTCCGGAGGCTCCATGGCTATGATGCAGCCATTCCAGCACTATATTAACCATTACTCGCCGGTTCCGACTGACGGTATGCTTTCCGCTGACCTGGTTCTTACCGGCTGCAACCGTATTACCAGCCGCTCGGTAGCATTTCTCACCTCCAAGTCCGGGGACACGCCGGATACACTGAAGGCGGCCCAGTACCTAAAAGAACGAGGTGTCCGTCTGGTCTCCGTCATCGGAATCCCCGATTCACCTCTGGAGGCGATATCAGACTATTCCTTTATCTATAAGGACGGAAGGCCCCAGGAGCTGGTCTTTTATCTTTTAATCGGTAAAATTCTTGAGATAAAAGGCTATTTTCCTGATTATAAAAGTTTTGCAGACGAACTGGGCAGCCTGGGCAGCGCTCTGGCTCAGGTTCGCATTCAGGCCGATGAAGCCTGTATCAGCTATGCGAAAAAATACTGCCGGGAACCCTATAACATCTGGATTGGCTCCGGAGACTTATGGCCCACCGCCTACTCCTATTCCATGTGTGTTCTGGAGGAATCCCAGTGGATACGCACGAAATCCGTCAGTTCACCGGAATTCTTCCATGGTACCCTGGAGCTTTTGGAGGAAGATGTATGTGTAACCCTGCTCCTGACTGAAGGGGTGACAAGGCCTCTCGACGAAAAGGTAAAAGCATTTGCCCAAAAGCACACGAATAAACTGACCTGCTTTGACTGCCGTGATTATGCACTTCCGGGAATCAGCGATCGTTACCGCCCGCTTCTTTCCCCCGTGATCATGGCCGCGGTCCTGCAGCGAATCAGTAAGAATATTGAGGTAATCACAGACCATTCCCTGGACATCCGCCGTTATTACAGAAAGGGTGAGTACTCATGAGACTTTTGGGGCTCGGTGACAATGTCATCGACTACTATACGAATACCGGCGCCGTATATCCGGGCGGTAATGCTTTCAATGCTGCGGTTCACGCCTCCATACTCGGTGCAGAAGCCGCCTACATGGGCAATCTGGCCGATGACGCCATGTCTGAAGTCATCGTCGATGCGCTGAACCGTTTTCATGTGGACTTCTCAAAATGCAGAAAGATCCCAGGGACCATCACCAAATGCTGCCGCTACCGCGTCACAGACGGGGAACGCACCTATCTGGGCATCACGGCCGGAGATCGATGGTCCGGACCGCTTCTGCTTCAGGAAGAGGATATGGAATACTTAAGATCATTTTCTCTGATTCACAGTTCCTGTAATGCAAAAATGGAAGAAGAGATGTCCCGGCTCAGCGGTCTTCCAGCCTTATTCACCTACGATTTTGGTGAAAAGGAAAAATACAGAACTGATTCCTATTACGATAAGATCTGCTGCGGGCTGGACCTGGCCCTGTTTTCATGCCCTCCAATGGAGGAATCGGAGATACGATCATTCTGTGAACCGCTCCACAAGAGAAACACAGGACTCGTCCTGATCACCATGGGAAGCTCTGGTCAGTGCGTATCTGACGGTACTTCTCTGGTATACGGAAAGGCGGAATATATTGATCCGGTTGATACAATGGGAGCCGGGGACTCCTTTCTCACCGCCTTCGTCATGGCTCTGTGTGAACAGGGCTGGACAAAAGGCCGTATTCCTGCCCCCGCCATGATCGGGCTGGCTCTGGAAAAGGCCACCGCCTACTCCACTGCAAACTGCATGAAAAAGGGAAGCTTCGGTTATGTAACGTATGCTGGACACCCATTGTAAAAAATGGTTTTTCCTGTTATACTAGACGGAAAATGTAATGTTTTACAGGATCTGCGGGGTGAAAAATTGGACTATATTAAGATTAACAAATACAGTTCTGTTCCGCTTTACGAACAGATACGTCAATGCATCATAGAGGCGATACAGAAGGGAATCCTAAAGCCCGGCCAGAAGCTTCCCACAGAGGAAGGCATCTGCAAGGCCTGCGGAGTTTCCAGGCCCGTCGTGCGCCAGGCCTACAACGAACTGGTAAACAGCGGAAGAATTGAACGAAAACGTGGCTGCGGCTCCTTTGTGAAGGGTCCGGATAACCGCGGAATCTTTATGAATCAGCTTATGAGCTTCGACGAGGAGATGAAACTGATCGGTAAGGTTCCCTCCACCAGACTCCTGAGCATGGAAAAAATACAGTTTGATGAAGATCTGTATCAAAAATTGGAACTCGCGCCGTCTGATGTATGCCTGAGACTGGAAAGACTCCGCTATTCGGATGGAATCCCCTTTGTCTATACGGTCAATTACCTCTCTTTAAATCGCTTTCCAAAGCTGGACCGCTTTGACTTTTCAAATGCGTCTCTGTATCAGACTTTAAAGACGCAGTACGATGTGCTGCCAGTCCATTCCAGACGGTCCATTACGGCCCGCAGTGCTTCGCCCCGGCTGGCTGACTCCCTGGAGGTTCCGGAAGGTACCGCGCTGCTGGTGATTGAAAATATCGTCTATGACCAGTATGACTGCCCCATAGAGCTGAGTATAGAATCAATCTCAGGGGAAACTCACCAGTTTAGTTTTGACGTGTTCCGCAATTCGTAAATGAACGGCAGGGATGGATACGGCCGAAAAGGACCTGAGAAATGGAGTACCTGACAGCCGGATAACCTGACGTAAATTAAAAACTGCTTTACTGGAATGACCGTAACGGGATAACCCATGGCCTTTCTCAGAAAGCAGTTTTTTCATATTATATATTATTTTCACCCGCACTCGCTAACCCGCATCTCTATCCGCGCTCACTCCTCTTTCCGCTCCAAGATAAACTTACAGAATTATGAAAAGCTGCTTTCGCCAATAACTTTAGCCGGGATTTCGGGGTTTTCGTTCCGCCAGGGAACCGGGGCCGGAGCGCTTCCCCCGGTTTCGGCGATTTTTGCAGGACGTCGGCAGCTCTTAGGTTGGAAGGGTGCAAAAACAAGGGGAAAAATCTGACCTCAAAGTCAGATTTTTAGAGGACCTGAATCGAGAAGTCCTTCAGGAGTTCTCGATGAATGTCATCGGTACCCTTGTTTTTGTATCCTTCCGGCCTTAGAGATGCCCCGGCCGAAACCATGAGCCGAAACCGGGGGAAGCGCTCCGGCCCCGGTTCCCTGGCGGAATGAAAACCCCGAAATCTCTCTCAGCCTCATGAGGAACCACCATTCTTCACAATTCTGTAAATTTACATTTTTATCCTCTTTCCGCTCTCCCCCTCCTCGCGCAAACCACCATTCCAATCACGATCCCAGCCACCGCCGGGCTGATCCATTCCAGATTCAGGCTGTGCAATGGCAGTCTATTTAACACGCGTCCCAGAGGCGTTATGCCGATTTGATACAGGGACATAGCGATGCTCGTCACTCCGGTCAGGGCAATGGAGCAGACGTAAACAGGCTGCCACCGTTTCCCGTCACGGAAGAGAAATGAGAGGAGAATCAATACGATAGCCGCTGGGTAGATCGCATTTAACACCGGGACGGATATCTCCAGAATCCGGTTAAGCCCGGCATTGGCGATAATCAGGCTGACCGCGGCGAAGACAAAGGCCCATGCACGATATCCGATTCGCGGCAGAATCGTGCAGAAATACCGGCTGCAGCAGCTGATCAGTCCGATACAGGTATTCAGGCAGGCGATAAAGAAAATGGCCGCCAGCATAATCAGCCCCGCCTTCCCAAACAGGAAACGCACCATCTGATTCAGAGTCTGCGCACCATTCTCAGAATAACCGAATGCGCCTCCCGTAACCGCGCCGATATGGGCCAGCGCAGCGTACACCAGAAGCAGTATGCCTCCGGCAATCACTCCGGCCCTGATCGTTTCTTTTATGATGGAGCTCTCCGACTTCATCCCCAGGGCGCGGATATTGAGGGAGATAATAATTCCAAAATTCAGTGCCGCGATCGTATCCATCGTCAGATACCCTTCCAGAAATCCCTTTACAAACGGATGATTCTGATAAGTCTCAGACGTTCCGCCGTAACCGGACGCCGGCTTTAAAATGCAGCCAATGAACAGAATTGCAATCAGGGTCAGCAGACACGGGGTCAGCACTTTTCCCAGCCTGTCCGTCAGTTTATCGGGCTTTAAGGCCACCAGGAACGCGATGGTAAAGAACAGGCACGAATACAGCAGCTGGGCTGTCCCCGCAGGGATACGGCCGTCCAGAAATGGTATTACGGCCATCTCAAACGACGTGCTGGCCGTTCGCGGGATCGCCAGGCACGGACCGATCGATAAATAGATCAGGAGCGTAAAGACAGCCGCAAATACAGGATGAACCCGCCCCGCCAGGCTGGTAAGGCCGCCGGCCTTCGCCACCGCAATCACGCCGAGAATTGGAAAACCAATGGCGGTCACGGCAAAGCCAACCATGGCGGTCCAGGTATTCGTCCCTGCCATAGCACCCAAAAAGGGCGGAAAAATAAGATTTCCCGCCCCAAAAAACATGGAGAATAATGTCAGTCCTACCAGACATAAGTTACGTTTTGACAGTCTTTCCATCGATCTCCTACCTGTCACCCGCGCGGTAACGGTCAAGGAGACGGTTGATTCTCGATGTCGGATTCAGGAGCTCGCTTAAAGAAGCGTCGTGATTCAGATTATCGATAATCAGCGCAATATATTTGCTCATATCTACATTGATATAATACGGTCTGGACAGCAGATCCGGTGTCTGATATACCAGGTTCGTCGTCAGGATTCTGTCGATAATTCCATTCTCGTAGTATTCATCAAACTTGGCAAGGCCATTGGTGAATAAACCGAAGGTCGAGCAGATGAAGACCTTTCTCGCCTTACGGCGTTTCAGCTCCTTCGCCACGTCCTGCATGCTCTCGCCGGAAGAGATCATATCGTCCACGATAATCACATCTTTTCCTTCCACGCTGCTTCCCAGGAACTCGTGAGCCACGATCGGATTGCGGCCATTGACAATCTGTGTATAGTCACGGCGCTTATAGAACATCCCCATATCAAGTCCCAGTACGTTGGCAAAGTATACAGCGCGGCCCATACCGCCCTCATCCGGGCTGATCACCATCATATGGTCACTGTCGATCTGCAGTTCCTTCTCTTCTCTCAGAAGATACTTGATAAACTGGTAAATCGGCTGAACCGTCTCAAATCCCTTTAACGGAATCGCGTTCTGCACTCTCGGGTCGTGAGCGTCAAAGGTGATGATATTCTCAACACCCATATTGGTCAGTTCCTGAAGGGCCAGCGCGCAGTCGAGAGACTCTCTGCTGGATCTCTTATGCTGTCTGCTCTCATATAAAAACGGCATAATCACATTGATACGGCGGGCTTTACCGGCCGCAGCCGCGATAATTCGCTTTAAATCCTGGAAATGGTCATCAGGGGACATGTGGTTTGTCATCCCGCACAGGGAATAGGTCAGGCTGTAATTACATACATCCACCATGATGTATAAATCGTCTCCGCGAACCGACTCGGAAAGCGTTCCCTTCGCCTCTCCGGTACCGAAACGCGGTGTGCTGGCCCCAATGATATAGGACTCTCTCTGATATCCGGAAAATGCAATCGTAGACTTGTGCTCGCTCTCCCGCTCCCGTCTCCAGTCCACCAGATAATCGTTCACTTTGGCTCCCAGCTCCGTACAGCTCTTAAGCGGAATTAATCCCAGCGGGCCCACCGGAATCGTCTCAATCGTCTTCTCTTCGTATAACATTTCTTCTCCTCCAACGTATCCATTTGTCTTACAACGGTTCTTTTATATCATTATGCGCCGAAATAGTCAAGTTAATCAGCGCGTTTTGCTTTCTTTCGCAGGCGAATATCGTCGCCGTAGAGCGGAATAATGGTATATTTGCTGATCAGGCGGGAGGTCACACGCTCCGTGTAGCGGTCCCTCAGCTCATTCAGCGGATGATTCGTGGAAATAATCGTAGACTTCGATGAATTCAGCCGCTCATTGATGCAGTAAAACAGCTGCGACGAGGTAAAGCTGTTATTCAGCTCCGTCCCCAGGTCATCGATAATGAGCAGATCGCAGTCCAGAATGTACTGGTACATACCCTTCATCTCTTCCTCCGCCTGATACTCAAAGCGGTTCTTCGAAAATACCTCGAACAGGTCATTGGCCGACAAATAGATGACCGAGTAATACCGATCGATCAGTTCTCTGGCGATGCAGTTGGTCAAAAATGTCTTTCCAACCCCCGTAGGACCAGTAAATAACATATTCCCATGCTCTGTCGTGAAACTGTCCACAAACCGGTGGCATGTATCCACCACCTGCTTCATATACTGTCTCACCGTTCTTCCCAGGACGGGAAGCACCGACGAATCATCAAAATATTCAAAAGAAAAGGTAGAAAAATTCTCAAGCGTTACAATCTCTTCAATGTTGGACTGGGCGTATAAGTATTTCATCTCGGCCTGCCGGAAGCAGTGGCATTTCCTGCCCTCCGAGTAGCCTGTATCCATGCAGTCCATGCACTTGTAATGCATCTCCATATAGTCAGGCGGAAATCCGTAGGCACGAAGCAGAACACCCTTCTGCTCCCTCAAATCCGCTATTTCCGCCCTCAGTTCCTTTAATGCCCCCTGGTCGCCGTCCAGCAGCCTCCTGGCGCTCTTTACCGCGCAGGAGCTTATGGAGTCGTCCAGTTCTTTTATGGCTGGTATCTTATTATATACTTCTGCTATTCTGGATTCCTGTTCATGGCGGTTCTGCAGCTGCTGCTGCTGATAGGTACGCATGATGGCATCAAACTGAGAATTGCTGAGCGACATGGCTCCCTCCTTACTTTTCTGTTAACTGCTGCAGCACCAGCGCATCGTAGTCGATCTCTCTCTGGGGAAAGTTCTGAAACTGATTGGTGCTTCTTCCGCGGCCATTGCCGCCTCCCCTGTAATCCTGGGAGCCGCTTCCGTTACCGCTTCCCTTTCCCTTAGCGCGCTCCGCATGCTGTTCATCCAGCCGCCGGATATCCTCCAGAGAGCGCACACCGGCCTTTTTCCAGCCCGAAAGGATCTTGTCCGCATATTTGAAGCTGGGCGAGTGTGTGGCCGCCAGAGTGCGGTTACAGGCCTCCAGAACGAGTTCCCTGGTAAATCCGTAGGTCTTGAACCAGCGGTCAATCATCTCACGCTCTGAATCGCCCGGCTTTCTGTCGTTCAGACCGAACGCCTTCATCACCGCGAAGGAGTCCCTGGTAAATGACGACGCGTACGCCTTGGCGTCCTCCACGGTCTTAAGCCCGGACTCGTGCCAGTTGATCGCCACCGTCTCGATATAGCGGATACTGGTGTGCCCGCCCTGTACGCAGTACTCCACCACGTATTCCAGGAGCTCGGCAGTCATGTGCAGACCGTCATAGAGATAGGCAAACACCTCACACTCCCGCTGGGTAAAGACTTTGTTCATATATTTCTGGGCGATATAGAGAAGCTGGGAAAAATCCTCATCTCCCGCCAGGCCGCTGATCTGTTCCGGAGAATAGACAGGCCGCGGCTCCGCCTTCCTGGCCGGAGCCGGTTCCGGTGCCTTTGGAGCCATCGGTCCCTTCTCCGGCGTATCCGCTTCCACACACGTAACGGTGCCGGCTGCATTCCCTTTTACCGGGCCGTCCACATACCCGTAAGAAGAATTCACGCCTGCATACGCCTCCGTAAACACTCCGTTTAAGGCAGACGCCCCATTTTCCACAATCACGCCCCCGGCACAGGCCATCTCGCCAGCAGCCGGACACTTATCCACAGACAGGCCATCGGCAGAAGCTTTATCCACAGATTCCTCCAGGACCCCTGCCTTTTTCCAGTAAGCAAGCGCACGTGCCACATCCGATTCCGTGTGGTTGACCGCATCCGCAATCATAGAGACCGTCACCGCTTCGCCCTCATGGCGGAGCAGGAAAAGGTACTCCTTGATATACTCTCCATTGGCCGAAGCCATATATGTATCAATAAACTCGTTGGGAACCAACGTCGCATTCACTCTAAAACTGCTTTTAAAATCCACCGCCATAACCTCACTTTTCGTCCTGCACTGCGCTTTTGAACTGTCTCATCAAGTGCTCATAGTATACCATTCCCACTAAGCTCGCGGGATACCTCACTAAGTGGTCAGGTATGACTCGCACTAGGTTCGTGGACTACCTCACTAAGTGCTCATAGTATACCATAAGTCACTTTAAAAAGAAATAGGGGGAGTTATCCACCAAAGTAATTGTGGATAATGTGGATAATGTGGAAAGCAAGTATACATAATCTTAAAAATTATGGGGAATTGTGTCGAATCCCTGATAAATTCGTTCTTTCTAAAATTGTAAGTCAATAATTTATGTTAATTAAAAAATCCACATAGCTTCTTTACATAAAATGTTGAAAACTATGTGGATAATGTGGATAACTACTTCCCTAACAGCTTTTCTCCCACTTTTACAATGTCTCCGGCCCCCATAGTTATCAACAAATCACCGTGTATACAGTTTTCCAAAATAAATGTTTCTATTTCATCAAAGGATGGAATATAATGGGCTTTTACCCCTTTTGCCTCGATTCTCTCGACAATATCTTTGGAACTGATGCCTAAATTGTCGGTTTCGCGGGCCGCGTAGATGTCTGCGAGGATTACTTCGTCAGCCATGGACAGGGCCTCTGCAAATTCGTCAAGAAACGCCCTGGTACGCGTGTAGGTGTGGGGCTGGAATACGACCCACAGCTTCTGGTGCGGATAATTAAGCGCAGTCGCCAGGGATGCGCTGATTTCCTGCGGATGATGGGCGTAATCATCGATAATGGTGACGCCTCCCAGCTCTCCCTTCTTCTCAAAGCGGCGGTTTGTGCCTGTGAAATTCCACAGTCCCTTCCTGATCATCTCCAGAGATATCCCCAGCTCCCTACACACAGCCACGGCGGCCAGGGAGTTATACACATTGTGCTCACCGGGAACACCCAAGGCCACGGTATCCACAATTTCCCCGTCCACACTCAGATCAAAGACCGGTCTCGCCAGTTCGTCGAAACGAATATGCTCTGCGCGGTACTTACTGCCCTCTTCTTTTCCAAATGTAATGACACGGCAGGATAACCCCTCCGTAATCTTTCTATAATCCGTTATATCGCTGTTGATGACCAGAAGGCCGTCATCCGGCAGCTTCTCGGCAAACAGGCGGAAGGAATGGCGGATATCGTCCAAATCCTTGAAGAAATCGAGATGGTCTGCCTCCACGTTTAAAATCACCTCGATGGTCGGGAAAAAGGACAGGAAGCTGTTGGTATATTCGCAGGCTTCCGTCACGAAAAGCTCCGGTCCGCCCACCCGGATGTTGCCTCCAATGGAATTTAAGATGCCGCCTACGGAGATCGTGGGATCCGCATCAGCAGCCAGAAGAATCTCTGTAATCATGGATGTGGTCGTAGTCTTCCCGTGAGTTCCGGAAACGGCAACCGCATTCTCGTAATTTTTCATCATCTGACCCAGCAGCTCCGCGCGGCTCAGCATGGGAAGTCCTTTATCCCTGGCTGCGGCAAATTCCGGATTGTCTGGATGAACGGCCGCCGTGTAGACAACTACATCGATCCCGTCAACAATATTATCCGCACTCTGTCCACAGGCAATTCTGGCGCCCTTTGCGGCTAAATGGTCCGTAAGCTCCGATTCATGAGAGTCGGACCCTGAAACAGTAAATCCCTCATCAATCAGTATTTCAGCCAGACCGCTCATGCTGATACCGCCAATCCCTATAAAATGTATATTCTCCGGTTTATGAAAATCAATCTGATACATCGCTTATTCCATCCTTACTATGTTTTTAATTTTATTCCACTTACTTTTACTGCTTTTCTGTGGTAAAGTCAACTCTTTCTTATTATTATATCGAAAAAGCGGCAGAAAAGCTACGTTTTCGAGGGGATAAACGAAAAAATACCCGCAGTTTCTGTTGTCTGCGGGTATTTTTAAGAATATATTCAGGTTATGTACTGTCCTACTTTTTCGTTTCCTCTCCGTAATTCCCATAGTACTTGCCATAATACTTACCGTAGTAGTTTCCATAGTAGGAATCGCGGTCTAAGTCCACCTTGTTTAAGACAACGCCCAGAATGCGGCATTCGCCCTTTTCCAGCTGTTCCTTTACGTGCTGAACCATCTTATAGCTGATTGCACCGCTTTCAACGACGATAATGGTACCATCCACGTGTCTGGCGATCAGAGCCGCGTCAATAACGCTGCCCAGCGGCGGAGCGTCGATGATTACGTAGTCGTACTCCTCCCGCGCCTTCCCGATCAGATCTGCAAATAAATCGCCGCTTAAAAGCTCTGTCGGATTCGGCGAAACCGGACCGGCAAAGATCATATCCATATTGTTAATATCCGTGTTGCAGATTACATCGTCAATGGTCTTCTGTCCGGATAAATAATGGGTCAGGCCGAACTTATTGCCCTCCGCCTTATAACGGCCCACAAGCACGGATTTACGAATGTCAGCGTCGATAAACAGGACGCGGTTGTCCGCTTCCGCGAAAGAAACCGCCAGCTGGAACGAAAGAGATGATTTTCCTTCGTTGGGTGTCGAGCTGGTCAGTGTGATAACTCTTGTGTCATGACCGGAGAACAGGATGTTGGTACGCAGCGTTTTAAACGCCTCGTTTGCCCTGAAATCCAGCTTATCGTGTTTACGCAATAAAACCTTCTGCATCCTGCTTACCTCCCGCTCTTCTTCCGTTTGGATTTCTTCTTTTTCGCGCCTGTCTCACCCTCAAATACCGGGATCGTAGCCAGTGTATTGAGTCCTAAGTACTTCTCTACATCTTCAGGCGTCTTAATCGCATCGTTCATCACAAACAGCACGAGTATAACAGCTCCTGCCAGGAACACGCCTGCCAGACCGCCGATCATGGTATTCTTCGTAATGCTTGGCTTTGTCTTCTGTGTTGGCAGATACGCCTCCTCTACAATGTTCGGCGGCGCAGAATCCATAATTTCAGCCATACGGGCAGATGCTACCGATGCAAACTCATCGGCTATGGATTTGGCCATGTAGGGGTCTGTGTCCTCCACCGAGATGGTGAGGATACGAGTATCGGTAGGGTTGTCCACCTTAATTTTTTCCACTAACTGCTCATGGCTTAAATTTAAGTCCAGGTTGGTAATAACCTGCCCCGTAACGGGCCGGCTGGTCACCAGGACCTTGTAATCCTTAGTCAGCTGGGTTCCCAGCTGTAAATCCGTGAGGGAGGTCAGCGTAGTCGTCTTATTCACGATATAGAGCATCGTAGAGGACGTGTAGACGGGCTTCATTACCATCGCGGTAAAAAGTCCGAAGCCGACGGCACCCACAATGCCGGTCAGAAGGATAATCCACAGTTTCCGTTTGATTACGTAAAATAGTTCCTTCAAATCAATTTCAATCTCGTCATCCTGATTGGTTCCCATAATTTTCTCCTAAATCAAAATAATTTATCCTCCAGTACCGCCATCGGATTCCCGCATAAAATCCCTTCAGCAACAGGCGCCGGACAGTTGTCGTGAATCCACGCCGCCGCCTTTTTTATCTGCGGTTTTCGATAATGAGTGCCGTGGGAATCTGTCCCCAGAAAATGGATCCGCCCCGACTTGCAGAGCTTTCGAACCACCGCGCTGGCAGAATCAAACACTCCGCCAAACAGGCTGGCTCCATTTACCTGAAGGCAAACACCCAGATCCCTTAATTCATCGAGCCGGTCCGTCTCCTTATACAGGCAGCGGTAACGCTCCATGTGAGCCAGGATCGGCGTATAGCCGCCGGATGCCAGCCTTCGCAGTCCCTTGTACAGCTCTTCATAACGAACAGACGGTAAAAACTCCACCAGAATGTAATGGCTGCCCGCCATAGTCCACGCGCGGCCTTCGTCAAGACACTCCAGAAGGCTTTCGGAATACATCAGCTCATTACCGAGATGCAGCCTCATTTCGGCCCCGTACGGGGTCTCCTTTAAGCGCGCTTTCAGCTGTTCGAAGCCCTCCTGCAGTTTAGAGGCGTATCCGGCCTCGCAGTCCGCAGAAAAATGGGAGGTGCATATGATATGGCGCACGCCCTCCTCATATTCCAGCTTCATGGCCTCCAGGCTCTCTTCCATCGTCTGTGACCCATCGTCCACTCCGGGAATTAAATGGCAGTGAATGTCGTATAAATCCATCCTTCTTACCGTTCCCTTTCTCTTTGTGTGATCAATAAAGGTTGCTTAGTGTTTTATTTGTTGTCTTGTTTTTTACTGTCTTTACTATTTGTTGACTTTGTCATTTGCTGTCTTTCCAGGTATGGACCGCGACCAGGACAATGACTCCGAGAAGGACTCCTATCACTCCCGTAATCATTCCGGTTCTGCACAACCCGTTACCGTATATTTTGAAAAACAGTTCCATGTAATCCGGGGTCACCTTCGGCAGGTTCTGACCGATTATGACCATGCCGGCGCCAAAGGCCGCCGCAGTTATCAGTCCGCCGCCCATAAGGCCTTTCCCGCCCAGTATAACACCACGGTGTTTATAATGGTTCAGGCCGATGATAAGGGCCTGTGAAAGAATGGCAAGCAGCAGTGAAAGCGGCAGTGCTATTTTTGCAAAAGCAAAAAATTCCGTTTTCATTTCTATCCACCATGCTGCAAATGGCCATTTAAGCAGAGAGGAGTACTTCTTATCCAGACGACTCATAAGTTCATCCAGCCCAGTCTGGGCCTGCTCCGTCATTGTAACTGATCTGCCTTCCAGGTACGATCTGATATCTGCCTCCAGCTGGTCTGTCAGCACGGAAGTATCCGCCTGATAGGCTCCCTGGCTCAGATCGCTCTCCACCTGCTGCCTTGCTGCCAGTACGACGCGCTCATACGTAATCGCGCCATCCATAACGTTATCCGGGATGTCCAGAAGTGCAAACGAGATAGACGTATCGCGCCGCAGTTCCTCAAAGATCGTGCGGTAATATCCCGTATCCGCAAGTTTATTCAAAACAGCACTGTCCTGAAACGCCCCGATCCAGACGCTTACTGCCGAAAAGCAAACGGCGGACAGCACACCTATTTCCGCTGCCAATATAAATCTAAAAAATTTCCTCAGCTTTCTGTTATGATGGTGTACAAAAAGCTTTTTCAACAATGAAACAGCTGCTATAATCGCTATGACCGCAGCCAATAGAATAATGATGTACCATAGTGTCTGATAAGGAATATGGATGCGCGCCATCAGGGCGTCCGTATCCTTTGATAGATACTCGTAAGACTGAGGCGGCGCCTTGTCCACGAGCTCCAGAATCGAGATTACCTCCGGAGTTGGCGGAATTACCTCCTGTGGCTCCTCAGAGCCTGATCCGTCCGGATTATCCGTTCCGTTCCCACCATTCTGCCCATCACCGACAGTTTCTCCGGTTGGTTCTCCGCTTTCCGTACTCTCTCCCGGCTGATTTCCAGCCTCTGCGTTTCCGTCTGTTTCCTGGCCATCCGGTTTCTTACTTCCGTTATTTCCTGTTTCTCCGCCCTTCGGACTTTCGGCCGGCGCCGTCTCCGGAGGCGCAGTCTGCCCGATCCGCTCTAAATATCCGCTGTCGACACCAGTCTGTACATTGGAATAGATCTCAGATATCACGGACTGTGCCTGCTCCGCTGTCAGATCCACATCATCCTGCTGCAAATAACTCATGGCAGAATTTATATATTCCTGACGAACTTTGTAGATAACACCGTCCTGCTCGAACTGGCCGTTGATAACAGAAACGATCGACTGCTCATTGCCGTTGATACTGCCGGCATAGGCAGGCGTACAGAAAAACATGACCATTAGAAATGTAGGGAACAGCAGTGATAACAGGCTGCAGCGCTTTGCAGTCCTTGTTCTATTTTTCATAATTTGCTCCACATTGGTTTTGTTGCCTGGGTTGAAAAATGGTTGTGTATATTATTTTGTAAGGTGCACTGAAAAATAGGGCGGTTCCTTTGGGAGCCACCCTATAAATGGTTGGAAATATTAATTGTTTGCTAAAGAAATTGTATAGTTTACAACAGTTCCATCAATCTCAACAGAAACGGTTACTTTCTGATCCTTAAGTGCCGTATAATTAACCTCATTAACATAGAAATCAATTGAAGTATCTAATTTGTTCTTCCACTCAGAAGGTGTATATTCCTGAGTATTAATACTTGGTAACGTAACTTTAACGTTTGCAGAAGGATCTACTGTCTCAAGTATTGAATTAACAACTGTTTTTACTGCTTTCTGTGCATCATCAAGGAAGGAAGTCATATCCTCTTCAGTTTTTGGCTCATTTACATCTACTTTTACTGCAACACTATAGTTTGTTCCTTCTTTAGTTAGATCTCCTACATTTACTTTGCTAACAGACTCATTAGAATAATCCTCTGCATTTTTCTTAACACCATCTACAGCATCCTGAACTTTTTCTGGCACTGGTGAAGGAGTTGGGGTTGGTTTATAGGATCCGCCTGAGCCACTTCCGCCACCATTCAGTGACTGGTTACCATTTCCACCATATGTAGCTGATGCTGGTACGCTAGGCTGTCCATTAGTAGTTCCATAAAGGCCAAAGTTATAAGTAGTATTACCGATCTTCATATCACCGATAAATAAGTCACCGCTTGTCCCCATGTAGTAAACCTGATTGTCAACCTTGATCAGGCCAACCTGCATAACGCCATTGTATGCCAGGAAATACCATTTTCCGTCAGCATCCTGGAACCAGCCCTTCTGCATAATTCCGTTGTTGTCGAAATGATACCATCTTCCATCAGCGTCTCTAAACCATGTTCCTGTCTGGAATGTACCATTATCATTCTGGTATCTCCAGTTGCTTCCCTCCTGTAACCATGCAGCAGACGCTGTCATGACTGAACCTACGGAGAGAGCTGTTGCTAATGCCATAACAGCAAGCTTCTTCATTCTCATAATTGCATTCTCCTTTCAAAATCCTTTTCCTAAAATTATTTTTCCGGAATATGTAACCCGTTGAGACTATATTAACTCACCTTTCCATATTTTGCAAGCTTTTTCAGCCTAAAACATGTCTATATAATCTGTTTTCAACGTATTTTACGAACAATATTATCGGATTGTATTTATAAAAAGACAGGATCACTAACTTTTAGCGATCCTGCTGTTTTACACGAATATTATAGCTAATTATCTTGTCTATAAATTTATTATGGATCATAGACATATAGTTTTACATTAGTATTTATTTTTTCAGGTTTATTAAATCTTGTATAAACTGATAATATGAAACCTATATTATATAGAAGAAACCATCACCTCCACAAATATGGTGATTGGAAGGAGCTAAATATATGTCACTTATTTCTCTTCTATTATATGGTTCTATATGTTTTGTAGTCTGTTGCCTCTTTACATTAGTCTTACTCCTTTATTGTATGATCCACGTTTCGACAGCTTATGACAAACTATCTGATGATGAGCAACAATTCAAATTTTTACAGAACCAAGACACTTTGTGATGGTATATCTGCAAATCCTATAAATTCCTGTTAGCAGACAGAAACAACTACAGCCAATCACTGTGCCGATACTATTCATAAGAATATCATCTACCTGAAAATATCCTCTTTGGGTGATCAGTTGAGTCGTTTCGATCATTAGGCTGCAAAAGGCCCCGGCCATAAGGCTGAGTACCAAATTACGCATAGGCCTAAAAAGAGTAGCTGGCAAAAAACCAAAAGGAATGAATAAGAGTACATTTTCTATAACATATGCATTATTTCTGGAACCGCCTAATGTTTCAAATAAGGTAAGACTGATCGCTGTCCGTGAGCCTGGTTCGCGCTCGAATAAAGTGATATGGACTAATGCTAATAGATAGATTAGAAATATAAATTTATAGAAATAATGGGAGCTCTTTTTACTTTTAAATAAGATAATTTTTGTAATAAAGAACACTATTAAGCCCAGTAGTATAGCATATGGAAGATATTCCAGTTCTTTTCCAATGTCCTTTATTATATAGTTCCACATAGTTTTATCAAGTAAATCTATCATGTTGGTTACCTTTCAAGAAGTAGTACACTTGTTTTATTAATTAGTTAACAAATTTCTTATGCCTACTTTTATATTGGGTTATAATATTGGTACTTAATATTTGTTGCTAAGTAATATTGTATCGAAATATTTTTATCTTTGTTATTATAAACCAAGAATGTATTTAAAATTATTTGTCTACATATTTTATCAACTACTATAACATAAATATATATTCTTTACATTAATTATATTCTTAATTATTAATGTTAAAGTTTTTAACTTTTACATATGATGTTATTTAAAAATGCTTTATAAACCAAATGGACCACATTAATTTTTGTAATAAAATCTCCTTGCCATATTTGATTGTTAAGTTTTATCCAATAATTAAACTTACTAAAGCTTATCACAACCACTCTTCACCCATATTATCTTCTGGTAAATTAATAAAATTTCTTCCATTATAGTTTAATAACACCTCCCTCTTTCTTTTTAATGATACTTCAGTATAAATTTGTGTTGTAACAATACTGCTATGTCCTAAAATCTCTTGAACCGCTCTTATATCAGCTCCGTTGTTTAGTAATTGGGTTGCAAAGCTATGTCTTAAATAATGAGGGGTTGCATCAGAATTTATATGTGCCAATTCCCGGTACTTATAAAAGAGATTTTCTATGCTGTAAATGCTTAATCGTTTTCCGTATTTATTAACAAACAGAGCATCGTCCTGAATATTAAATTCTTTTCTCGTTCTGATCCATTTCTGAAGTTTCTGATTTACTGCGATTGAGGATATAAAAAGTAATCGTTCTTTGTTTCCCTTACCATGAATTAAAAATGATGCCTCAACAGAATCATAATCCCCTATATTTAGTGCTGCAACCTCTCCTATTCTCAATCCCAAGCAAAACAACACTTCAATTATACACATATCTCTCAAACAGAGTCTCCGGTAAAAATCACTTGGAGCTGACCAATATTCTTTTGAGACAGTAGATATCAATTGATTAATCTCCGCTTTTGATAAAGTACGTGGAAGGGACTTTGGCAGTTGAAACTTTCTAGAGGAGAACTTCATAAATATCTCGTTGATTCCTTTTTCTGTATTTATGTAGTAAAAAAACTGTTTGATGGAAACATACTTTCTGCGAATAGATCGCGGAGATAATTTCTTATCTTTTTGCAAATAAAGAAAATAGTCTGAGATTGACTGTGTATTTAATGAATCATATCTATTTTCATTTAACCAAGTAAGTAAACATACCAGATCACTTTTATAAGCATAAAGAGTTTTCTCTGATAGGTTTCTTTCAAGTGATAATGAATTTAAAAAGTCGGTAAGATATGTTTTTTGTTGTTCGTATATGTATTCCATTGTTTGGTACCCCCTCATTATTGAACATACTTTATATTTTCAGTCTAATTGTTGAAGTTTTAATGGCTTTCTACATTTACTCCTGGTCCTCTACAATTTGCTAGCATATCTCTCCCTTCTAAAAATAATGCAAATATAAATAACTATGTTTTGTACACCTAGATTATTGCATAAATAAATAGGGCGATAAAGTGTCTGGTTTAAATAATAACAATTATTTACGGTATATATTTATAAATTAATTGATTAAAAGCAGAGGTTATAAAGGGGAAATATGAATATACAACATATATACATCATTGGAGCCAAGAATTGCGGTGCTTATGGAGGTTACGAAACATTTTTAGAAAAACTTACAGAGTATCACCAGGAAAATCCGCAGCTTAAATACCATATTGCATGGAAAGGTACAGAAAAAAAAGAATTTTATTATCATAATGCTCATTGTTTTCAGATTAATGTACCTGATATAGGACATGCACAGGCCATTTATTATGATGTCGCCGCTTTGAATTTTTGTATTAAAGATATTAAAAAACACAAGATAAAAACACCAATAGTATATATTCTCGCATGTAGGATTGGTCCTTTTGCCGCGTATTACCGAAATAAAATTCATAAACTCGGCGGCAGGGTTTATGTCAATCCAGATGGACATGAATGGCTAAGGGCTAAGTGGAGCCCTCTTATTAGAAAATATTGGAAACTATCTGAAGAACTAATGGTAAAACATGCTGACCTGCTCATATGTGACAGTAAAAATATTGAAACCTATGTGAGAAATACCTATTCAAAATACAAACCGGATACCACATTTATTGCATATGGTGCTGAATTAAGCCTCAGCAAACTGGCAGATAAAGATAATAAAATTATAAACTGGTATTTAAAAAACGGACTCGAGAAAAAAAACTATTACCTTGCAGTCGGCCGGTTTGTGCCTGAAAATTCTTTCGAGATTATGATTCGAGAGTTTATGGCATCAAACTCGAAGCGTAACTTTGCTATTATTACAACCTCTAATAATAAGTTTTTGGCTGAATTAGAAGACCGGTTACACTTTAAAAAAGATAAAAGAATTAAATTCGTTGGTACTGTTTATGATTCAGAACTTTTAAAGAAAATTCGTGAAAATGCATACGCTTATCTTCATGGCCACACAGTCGGCGGGACGAATCCTTCTTTGATAGAAGCACTTGGCAGTACAGATCTAAACTTACTTATAGATGTTGGATTTAATCAGGAAGTTGCCGAAGATACTGCGCTTTACTGGAGTTCTGATATTGATGATTTAAGAAAATTAATCGATAAAGTTGATGCTATGAGTATAGAATCAATTCATGAGTTGGGGAAAAAAGCAAAAAAAAGAGTAGCTGATGCATATACCTGGGAGTATATCGGTTATAAATATGAACAGCTGTTTCTAGAAAATATAAAATAAATTGCAATAGTAGAGTTATATTTACTAAGAAATAAACAGAAAAATTCCAGAAGGGAGAAGCCGGTGAAAAGAGTCCATATTTTAACCTTCCATAATGCTTTAAATTATGGTGCAGTTCTTCAATGTATAGCATTATATAAAACAATCAGCCAAATTACCGAATGCGATGTTATTAATTACCATTCGCCTAAAATAGACGAAGTTTATAAAGTTTTTTCCTTCAAACGCTCTTTAAAAAATAATGTAAAGGGAATCCTTTTAGTTCTAAAAACACGCTGTAAAAAGAAAAAGTTTAATAACTTTCTTAATGACTATGTAAATTTGACAAAAAGATATTTTAATTTCAATGAACTAAAGAATGAGCATTGGGATGAAAAAGATATTTTTTGTTGCGGCAGTGATCAAGTATGGAACTTAGATTTAACAAATAGCGATGAAATATATTTTCTTTCATTTGCTCCGAAGAATACAACTAAGATGTCATACGCAGCCAGTATAGGAAAAGAATTATCTGATTCGGAAAAACCATTTTTTTATATGAAATTAAAAGAATTTGACTTTATTTCAGTTCGAGAAGAATCAGCCAAAAATAAATTCCATGAAATAGGGATAGAATGTATTCAAAATATAGATCCGGTATACCTCTTGAATAAAAATGAGTTAGAAAAGATGTCAATTGAAATTCCTGAAGAACAGCAGCCATTTGTTTTAGTATACTTATTACAGAAATCTGAAAAGTTCATGAAAAAGGCTTTGGACTATTCAAAAACTGAAAACAAACGGCTTATAGTTATTACAGCAATAGAGTTTAAAAAATTTTCTAATGTTACATATATTGATAAGTGCGGTCCAAGAGAGTTTATAAGATATTTTATAAAAGCTGATATAATTTTTACAAATTCATTTCATGGTATATCACTTTCTATCATATTAAACAAAACATTTTTCTTTGAATATTTAGCAGTTAAATTTAAGACCAATAGCAGACTTCATGATATAATCACGTTTTTTAATTTGGAAATACTGGATTCAGATAGATATGATGCGATTCCTAAAGTTATTTCAATTGATTTTAATGAAGTAAATAATAAGATAAAAAAAGAGCAAGACAGATCTATAAAGTATTTAAAGGAAGCATTTGAACATAGATCTATATCTAAATAAGAAAAATATTCTGAAATGACAGGAGGTTTTAATGAAAAATAATAAAATAAATGTCACGATGGTTGGAATCGGCCATGCACATGCAGCTGGTGTCCTGGAAGAATTACTTACACAAACAACAGTTTTCCATGTAACAGGTTTTGTAGAGAGTAACACCAATATACTAAATCAAAAACGAAATACAGCCCCTTTTAACAAAGTACCACTTCTTACAGAAGAGGACGTATTAAATAACAAAACGTACGAAATTGATGCCTTTTTAATAGAAACTGAGATGAAGGACTTAATTTCTACAGCAAGAAAATATCTCCGTGCAGGAATTCCTCTCCATCTGGATAAGCCTACAGGAATAGATAAGAATTTTTTGATTCTGTTAGAAGAAGCAAAAAAACTACATGTTCCAATACAAATGGGATATATGTACCGATATAATCCGGCAGTATTTATCGCTGATAAGTACATAAAAGAAAATAGAATAGGTGATATATGCTACATACATGCCTTTATGGATACGGAATTAGAAATACATCAAAGAAAGAGTCTGAATTGCTATCCGGGAGGCGCCATGTATGTTTATGGCTGTCATATGTTGGATATCGTTCTAAGATTTATGGGGCAGCCTCAATCGGTTCGCTCATTTATTAAGCAATCAGGATTTAATTCCACTGAAGCAGATGACAGCACACTTACCCTGCTCGAATATAACAGAGGGACATCAATAGTTGCCGCGTCCTGTGTTGATGCCAATGGTTACGGCAGAAGGCAGATTGTAATATCCGGTTCTAAAGGAACGATTGAAATTAAACCGTTAGAAAATCCCACAAAAATGACATATGCAGAAAGAGACGGAAAAGATGAGTATAAGGATAAAGCGTCATATATAGATTTATCCGGTTACAACTTTGACAGAAGGTACTATTATATGATAACGGATTTCGCATACATGATTCAAAGAAGATTTGATAAAATGATTTTCCAGATGGATTATGAATATGAAAAAAAACTGCATGAATTATTAATGCAGGCTATAAATCTATAAGAAAGAAAAGAGAAAAAAATGGGATACTCACTAAAAGAAAATGTAAAAATCTTAGTATCATTACTTAAAGCGTACAATATAAAAAATATAGTATTATCATCAGGCAATAGAAATATTTCTTTTGTACAGATGGTTGAAAATGACGATTTTTTTACTTGCTACTCAATTGTGGACGAGAGAAGTGCAGGTTTTTTTGCATTAGGTTTGATAGAACGTCTTAATTCACCAGCGGCAATTTGTTGCACATCAGGGACAGCGGTCTGTAATTATACCTCCGCAGTCTCAGAAGCATTTTATCAAAAACTCCCATTGGTGGTACTAACAGCAGATAGACCATCGTATTTTCTGAATCAAAATGAAGACCAAATGATTCCTCAAACAAATTTATTAAAGAGTATTACTAAATTAAGCGTTCAGCTTCCGGCAGTTGTCAGTAAACAGGATTACTGGTATTGTTCTAATCGTATCCACGCAGCTTTACTGGAACTGAGTCATCACGGAAACGGCCCTGTTCATATTAATTTTCAAATTGATGATAAGGCAACAAATGTATCAGATGCTTTATACGAAAAACCGGATATTTTGAATAGAATGAATCGTTACGAAATTGGAAGAAATAAACAGGAACTGTGGAAGGAAAAAATTAAGGAATTAGAATCTTCAAAGATTATGATTCTTTATGGACAGAGTACATTTATATCCGATGAAGAAATAGAGTATTTAGATGTCTTTACTGAGAGATTTAATTGTATCATCGCTAAGGATCATATGGCTAATCTTCATAGCAAAAATGCAGTTAACATATATACAGCGATCAATGTACTTAATGATTCCGAAATAGAAAATTTGCTACCTGATATTATTATTACTATGGGAGGAAATTCTGTTCTTGTACAACCATTAAAAGCTGCAATTGCTAAAAGAACTACTCCCATAAAACAATGGTTAATATGCGAAGATGGTATTGTCCGGGATTCATTACGCTGCTTAAGCGACATCTTTGAATGTTCCTCTCTGGAATTTTTAAAATTTTTTACTGAATATGGTGCCATAGATAAAAATGAGTATTATTTTCAATGGAGTGATGTGATTAACAGGATTCGTTTACCGGAACCTCCTTATTCCAGTTTATATTCCGTTAAAAGATTAATGGAAAGTATACCCGATAACAGTATATTTCACATCGCTAACAGCAGCAGTATACGTTATGCAAATATGTTCCAATTAAAGGATAGCATTAAAGTATATTGTAACAGAGGAACAAATGGAATAGATGGATCTTTTTCTGCATTCATGGGAAATGCAGTAGTAAGTAAAGATTTATGCTTTTTATTAATTGGTGACTTAAGCTTTTTTTATGATTTAAATGCATGTTGGAACAGATATTGTGGAAAAAACATTCGAATTTTATTAAATAATAATGAAGGAGCTGAACTATTTCACTATTCATATGGTACAAAAATTTCAGAAATAAATACATATATTGCAGCTGAACACGATGGAACTGCAAAAGGGTGGATTGAGTCAAGAGGTTTTCGTTACTTATGCGCGTCTAGTCAGGAGGAATTTGATGAAAAGCTGCAGGAATTTTTAAAAGAAGATTCTGAAACACCAATATTATTTGAAGTATTTACTTTAAAGGATGAGGACGCAAAAATTGTCCACACTTATTATGATGCGAATACTGC
This sequence comes from Hungatella sp. L36, assembly GCF_014288035.1. Taxonomy (NCBI): domain Bacteria; kingdom Bacillati; phylum Bacillota; class Clostridia; order Lachnospirales; family Lachnospiraceae; genus Hungatella; species Hungatella sp. L36. The sequence continues at coordinate 121,965 of NZ_JACOPC010000007.1, forward strand.
CTTAAACATTAAAAATGAAACAAAAAAAATTGTCAGGAAACTCATGGGAAAAAGTAAATCCTTAGATGTAGCAATTAATAAGGCAAGAAAAAAATTTTAGTAAATAAATGACTCAAACGGTGGAAATAAGAATTTCTTTGATAAATAATAAGTCATATAGTTAAACACCAGAAAGAGAATCCAAAGAAATGAATAGAGAACGAGCGCTTTTAAAAAATACAATCATTATAGCTATAGGAACTATTCTGCCTAAAATGACTACATTTATTACATTGCCTGTTATAACTGCCTCATTGACTCAAATTGAATATGGAACATACGATTTAATTACTACTTTGGTTTCTTTTTTCTTACCAATGTTTACTCTTCAGGTACAAGCTGCCGCTTTTAGATTTCTTATTGAATACAGGGGCAACAAGATTAAGACAAGAAGTGTAATTACAAATATACTATTTTTTATAATACCGGTTTCTATCCTCTCCTTGTTTGTACTTTTTTTTGCATTGTATAAATTATCAATCATAATTCGATTATTAATATGCATTTACTTTTTTGTAAATATTCTGGTATTAACAGCACGTCAAATTGTTAGAGGTTTATCAAACAATTTGCTTTATTCTATCAGCGCTGTTGTGGAATCTGCTTTAAATATGATTTTGGTTATTGGAATCTTAAAAATCGCAGATCAGGGAATTGTCGGATTATTGTTATCATTAACTTTAGCAACAATCACCGGATTATTGATATTAATTATAAAAGGAAAAATTATATCAAATATAGATATAAAATTGCTTTCAAAAGATTTATTAAAACAAATTTTGAAGTATTCATGGCCACTGGTGCCACATGTACTTTCTGACTGGATACTGCGCCTGTCAGACAGACTGGTTATTACGTTTTTTCTTGGATTAAATGCAACAGCTATATATGCTGTTGCAAATAAAATACCCTCACTATTGGCTTTAATACAGACTACCTTTACATATGCGTGGCAGGAAAATGCATCTTTAGCAGCTAAAGACACGGATAAAGACGCTTATTATACTCAAATGTTCGAACTAATATCACGGATATTATCTGGTGGAACTGCATTATTAATTGCAGCGACACCTGTTTTATTTAAAATTTTAATTAAAGGAAATTATGCTGAAGCTTATGCCCAAATGCCGATCCTTTTTCTCGGAACTTTATTTTCGGTTTTTGCCTCTTTTATTGGAGGGATATATATAGCCCATAAAAGAACAATAAATATGGGATTGACAACAATTGCCGCAGCAGGTGTGAATTTAGTTTTAGATTTGATGTTAATTAATTATATAGGTATCTATGCTGCATCTGTATCTACACTTATGAGCTATTTTTTTCTGTCATTATACAGACTGTGTGACATAAAAAAATATCATCAGATAAATGTTAAAGTAAAAAATATACTTATGTATTTATCCTTTTTAATAGCTATGTGCGTCATGTGTTGGAGGCAATCATTTTATTTAAACATATTAAATGGACTTATAGGTTTGGTGTTTGCTGTTGTAATAAATCATAAACTAATAAATAACATACTGATAAATATACTGGGGAAAGTAAAAAATAAGGAGAGATAAATTAATTATATGAAAATTCTTCTTGCTGCTAATATGTATCCATCTAATAAATATCCTCATTACGGGATATTTGTAAAGAATACGGAAGAAATTCTTAAAACTATGGAAAATGTTCAGATTAAAAAAGTAGTAATTAAAAAAACCAACAACTTACTTGTCAAAATACTTTCTTATGCTTTATTTTATGTAAGAATTGTTTTATATGTATGTGCAGGAAGATATGATGTTCTATATGGACATTTTTTATCTCATATATCCCTGCCAATTATTGTTGCCAGAAAAATAAATAAGAAAATAAAAATTGTCGTTAACGTTCATGGTAATGATGTGGTTCCAGATCAAAAAAAAGATGAAAAGTGGGAGAAGATTATACGAAAAGCGATTCCGCTAATTAATTACATTATAGTTCCTTCTGATTACTTTTTGCAAATAATGCAGACTGTATATAATGTAAAAAAAGAATTCATTTTTATTTTCCCCTCAGGCGGTGTGAATCGTAGTATATTTTACCAAAAAAAGAAAGATAAACTCTTGACTAAATATCATCTGGAGCAATCAAAGATCTATATAGGTTATGTTTCAAGAATTGAAAAAAATAAAGGATGGGATACTTTTTTACAAACTGTAAATTTGCTTAAAAATTATGATAGCTTAAATTACATTGTCGTTGGGGATGGGGATGAGATAGATGAATATTACAAAACAGCTGCGGATTTAGGAATAGAAGAAAAAATAATTAAGTTTGATTTGCTAAGCCAGAATGAAATTTCTGATATATTTAACATATTAGACGTATTTTGTTTTCCAACTTACAGGAAAAGTGAAAGTTTAGGCTTGGTTGGCTTAGAAGCGATGGCATGTGGCTGCCTTGTATTGGGTTCCAATAAATATGGTCCCTCAACGTATCTGAAAAATGATGTAAATGGTATTACATTTGATCCTGAGAATCCAAAAGAATTGAGCGATAAGATTATTAAACTGCTAAATAAACCTGATATCGAAAAAAACAGGTTGCGTTTAAATGCTTTCAAAACAGTTGATAAGTATGATATGAGCAGAATTTCAGAGGTATTAGTTAATATATTTGAGAATTTCAGATGATATAGTGCTCTTGCATCTGATACTTCTCAATATTTTCAAAAACATATGGAGGAAAATATGTATTTTATTTAAATACATAGACAAAAAATGAAACTATCTTTTAAAACCGGCTACATTTTGTATGATCTGCTATTACTAATGCCTTTTGTGGATATGATAACCGGTTATGCTTTTAATTTGAATATGAATGGCATTATAACGTATATAGGGCAGGGGTATAGAATTTTTATATTCTTATATATGGTCTGTACTCTTTATTGCCATAAATTTAGTAAAAAACAGCTATGGCTTATAATATTCACGATCTTCTTATTTTTACTTAACCTTATACAATATATTAGATTTAATGGATCTGTTATAGAAAATTTTTCATATACACTAAAATTACTTTTACCTGTATATTTAATATATAGTTTAAGTATAACTTCCAGATATGACAAAGATATCATCAATCGTTTATTGAATGTGTATTCTTGGATCTATCCTCTATCATTAGTGATACCCAAGATACTGGGAATAGGATTTTATATTTCTAATTATGCATTTGAGAGCGGCTATAAAGGTTTCTATTATGCAAATAATGAACTTAATGTTATTTTAATGGTACTATTTGTATATAATTTTCAAAAATTATATGACAATATAATAGTCAGAGAAAAAAATCCGAAGGATATTCACGGGATAAATGGTATTGATTTCACTAATCTGTTGAAACTTTTTTTAATTATATTTGCTTTGCTTTTTATTGGCTCTAAAACAAGTATTCTCTCTCTTTTTATTGTATGTTTGGCCTATCTTTTTAAATATGAGGGGCTAAAATATAAACTAAAATTTATTTTATTATTAATATGCCTTGGTTTACCAGGTATTCCTTTTATAGGTTTCATTTTAAATAGTCAAATAAATAATATAATTTCCAGAATTATCTATAGCTATAACCGATATGTTGAAATAGAAGGGTTTTTAAGTTTTTTATTATCAAGAAGAAATTTAAGAATTAAACCAGGATTTGATTTTTGGTACAGTGATGGATATAAAGGTGTATTAAATTTTATTTTGGGTATTGGAAAAAGTACTAAGTGCCCCAATGACGGAATTAGCGCTAATCAGTTTGCGCTAATTGAGTTGGATTTTTTTGATTGCCTTTTTTGGTTTGGAATTGTAACAGTGTGCATAATTATAGTGTTCTATCTTTCTTTTTTTATAAAATCGTTAAAAGTGAAAGACTTATTTATGGAAAAAGTAATGTTTCTTTTTGTATTCTCTTTTAGTATGATTGCCGGCCATGTAATGATGTCTGCTAACTCGGGAACTATCTTTGCAATTATCACAGCAGATTTGTTTATAAAAAGCTGTAATAAACGGGCTGAAAATATAAAAGAAAATGCTGAGTCAATTTAATGTTTAATTTAAACTTAATGTGTTCTTGTACGGTACTTATGTTGAAGCGCTTACAAGAATTCAAGGTTTATGTACCTGCTTATCGTTGTATTGAGCGTCCTCCCACTCTTAGCTTTAGGGAAACTATACATATTTTCCGAACTCTATTTAGCAAATTGTATTAAGCTTTCTTTTTTGCAAGTAAGTCTTTCAACACAGATATTATACAGTTCCTTCCTAAGAGAACTAGAACTAATGCAACTGCTAAAATTCCGTACCTTATAACAGGATACCTGTATGTTCCTAATATTGCAAATCCTGCAAGAAGAAATGGAACCGTTATCATGAGTAGCTTCTTCTGTTCGTATGGTCTTACTCCATCACAGAATTGATCACATACTTTATTCATGAAAATATAATGACATATGCTGTAAATCATGTAGCATGCTAAAGTAGTATAGCCAGCAGCACGATATCCGAACAGTCTTATGAATATAAAATTCAATATAATATTAAGAATTGCTCCAGTAACACTGGCTATCATAACAAATTTGGTTTTTTCATAGTAAAAAGCAAACTTGGCAAATAAATCATACATATACATGAAATATCCACTCATTGCAACTGGCGGTATCACATAAATTGCGTCATAATATGTAGGCGGAGCAAATATAGCAACCACCTCCGGCGCAAGAACAATAAGCAGCAAATTAAGGCAGGCAAGCGCCATTAGTGTTGAGTATGCGACTGACGAAATATCTTTTATAGACTTATCTTTAATTTTCCTGTAGATCCACGGATTTATGGTCTGCATTAATGCCGTATTGAATAAAAGCATCAACAGTGAGATCGAATATGCAAGGCTGTATATGCCCGCATCCGATGGACCAACCAAATCGCGAATCATAATTCTGTCAGCACTGTTTAACACTGTTTGTGATAAATAGTGTGGCACAAGAGGTAAATTAAAGCTTAATGCATATACCCAATATTTCTTAGAAAATAGCACTTCACCTCTTTTAACTTGAATAAAAAACAGCCATGCATACCCAATCAGTTCAACTAATGCTATTCCAAGAATTCGGGCGCTTACTTTATCATTAGTAACAGAAACACAGAATATACCAACAATTGGTTTTGCCAAAGAAACTACTAGCGTTATAGCTACCAAGGCTTTGTATTTATAGTTAACTCTCTGCTCTGTTGACCAAAAGGAAAATACCGCAGTTGTCCAAATAATAACTAGCATAGCAATCATTTGAACTGAACTTAAAGTAAACAGCTGATTCCAAAAATCATGAAAAATAAAGTATATAACCATCCATACAGCAACAAGCAGTAAAGTCAAACCTTGTAATGACGATGTGAATACGTTTCTATCTTTCTCAAACTTCACAAGTCCTTGTGCATATACCCCTCCAGTTAAGCTTAATGAAACAAAAATAGATGCAATACTCAACCATGAATTAAACACGTTGTACTGACCATATTCTGTTGTATTCATTATTCGCGTAAATATAGGAGTAGTGACTGTAGATATTCCCTTCTGTAAAAAAGAACAAATTAAAAACCACAGCGATGCCTTAACTTGAATTGGAAAACTCTTATATCTATTTAAAACTGACTTTATCACAAATTATCACCTCATTTAGGACCAGTTTACCTTTTAATCTCCACCAAGATTTTATTAACGACAACCTCTGGCCCAACATCATCGTAGTAACCTATTTCATCGACAAAGGCGTTTCTATCTTTTTCATACTTTGCCTCATCAAATGTTTTTAAACATTCCAGGAATTCATTCATATTCCGGCACAGTGGCGCTGGCAAAGAGTGGATATCAAAATACATACCTCTTTCTTTGCTTAGATAGTGTTCAAGATCTAATGCGTATAAAATCACTTTTCGTTTCAGCTTAAATCCATCGAAAATACATCCTGAATAATCTGTCACTAAGAAATCAGTTGCTATAATCAGGTCTTCAATCTGAGAATACTGAGATCCATTTAATACTTTATCAGTATAATGCATAAAACCATCTAGAGATGCAATACTTGGATGAAGGCGAACAATAACTTTCCAAGTTCCTCCATATACATTAGATAATGTGTCTATAACTTCAGAAAAATTCATGTTATAGCACTCTAGATTTTTATCAGCTCTAAAAGTTGGTGCATATAAAAGTAAATGGTCATTATCATCTAACTCATCAAAAAAGTTATATACCTTGGATTTAATATCACTTTCACTTTCGGATTTAATTTTTTTGAAGAGATCACACTTGGCAATTTCTCCATCATACCAAAACGAATCTCGCATATTTTTTGTTCTCCAATCAGATCCAGATACCATCAAATTGGCCATTTTCGAATCATTAATAGCATACTCGATGTATTCACGCGGAAGCGTATCACTAGCATCATTCTCTACCCATTTCAAGCAGGGGCCACCACCGTGCCAAGTATGGATATAATATTGTCCTCGACGTTTTCTTACATATCCAGGTTTTCTCCGATTATCAATCCAAACTTTTGCAGTGACTTGCTCATATATAGCCTTGATGGAAGCAAATTTTATGCCTCGAATACCTTTAGGCAATTTTTCATCTGGGTTACGAACAAGCCAAACAATATCCAAGTCGTTTCTCGCTTCCATAATTCTATCTGCAATAGCTTTACCCTCGCTTCCATACCCCTTTCCGCCAAAGTTTGCTATTACTATTTTTCTGTCATTAATTGGAAAAACCCTAAACAAGTAAAAAATCATAGAAATGATTTTATTCTTCATTCTTTTATCCTTCTATCATATTGAGGAACTGTTCAAGACAGTACATCTGCCATTTCTGATTGCCTGTAAACTTAGTAATGTCAATATCTATCTTGAATTCTGGACGCTTAGGTCCTCCCCAATTTTTAAAATACTTATCAACCGGACGTGGCATTGGAGTCTTATTAGGAACAGGAATTTCTGGATATTTTTTACTCATAAGCTCACGAATAAGATACTTGGGCTCTCCGTGACGAACACGATATAGATCAAGTTCATCAGCCATCTTAAGCCTTGCATACGGATCATAATATGGCATTTCAGCAACAGTGAATGCATTAAAGTAGGAGCTTGAGGATTCAATCGAAAAAACATCATCCATAAATGTCAGGAAATCAATCATATCTTCCCGACGATATCTCTCAAAGAGGTAGTTCATAGATTCAGGTTCTACTAATACTTCCTCTGGCTTGGTAAAAGTATAACGCTCAACAAATTCATCAAAAGTCCAGTCTTTAGCAAGCAATCCGTCCATACCACCAAAAATCAAATCACTGCTCTCGCCAACAAACATCATCTCAATACCATCTAATTTTGCCTGAAGTGCAGCCTGGAGAATTTGCGGCTCAATGGAGTGTACAGGTGCACATTTTGCTTTCATGACTGGTTCAAGATGCGCTATAACTGTATCCCAATTGATATCTACATAATGAAGGTTCAGACCATAATATTTTGCATAGTACTCAGCTCTAGCAAGCTCCTCCCTTTGGAATTCACCACCTAAGAATCTAAATGTATAAGCATCAGCACCGCACATGTAAGATGCTACAATTGCGGAGTCCATTCCACCTGAAAGCATGATACCTTTCTTCTTATCTTTGAACTGTTCCATCTGTTTTGCGATTTCTCTGTCGATATCTTCAACAGTATGTACCAAAATTCTCTGGTCATCTGGAACGGGAGTAATGTTTTTGTGATGTCCGCCCTCATAGAAATTCTTGTTAGCATCCTCGATATATCTGAATGCCATATATGAACTCATGCAATACTTCTTATCTACCATTTTATTTATCCTCCTCATTTCACGTCATGTAAATCGTCTTTTCTAACAGCATCTAAAGCTGCTTGAATCTTTGTAGAAGAAATACCTTTTGTGTATGGGAAGTAAATAATCTTGATTCCTTCTTTCGCAAAATCCTTATCATACTTCTTCCATTTTTCAGTACCATACCAGTCATCACCTACAAAAAGGTATGTCGCACCAAGTTTTTTACAAGCTGTCAGCTTATCCATGTCATACTGTGGTACTGCAGCGTCCACATACTTGCAACTGCGTACAAGTTCGATACGATCCTCAAATGGAATCATTGAATTTTTTCCCTTATACTGTACAAGCTCATCTACCGTTACCCCGACGATCAACTTATCGCACATTCCTTTTGCATTCTTAAATAGATTTAGATGACCTACATGGAATAGATCATATACGCCTGTTGTATATCCGATTACCATTTTACAATTATCTCCAATCACTACTTAAAATACATTCTATACAAATGTAAATATATTTTTTTTGAATGCCTGGCAACAAATACCTTGACCTTTTTTCGTATGCTTACTTCTGAGCTAAACAACAAATCAAATTTATATGAAGAAATAATATTCTTCATTTCTTTAGCAATTTCACTGTTATTCGATTCTTCATCAGCGAGATACAAACTTTCCAGAATTATTCCTGCGGATACCGCATACCGAACATTTGCCTCTCTTTTTAGCTCCGGATAGTTTTTTAAGATAAAGTCATAGAATTCCTTATACGAAATCATTAATTCCATTTCTTTCATACTAAATCCAGATTTAGTAATAGACCCCTCTCTATTTCTCCTATACCCATATATTGGTTTAGAAGTAATAGCCACTTTATTTGTACAATCTATTAATTTGTATGTGGTTGCTAAATCTTCATATAATCTTGCAAGTGGGTACCTAATCTTTTCGAACAACGAAGACCTGTACAACTTTGCACAAGCAGATACATCAACTCCTGCCTGTAGTAAAATTTTACTTAATGTATCTTTACGATTTAAACATTGCCACTCACATTTGTCATTTTTTCCGATTAACTGTCCCCACGTTATGTAATCACTTTCGTAAAAGGCTCGCATGGTTCCAACAGTAATATCTGTATCAAATTGTTTAGCCCCGGTATAAAGAGTTGAAATATAGTCTGGCGAAACAATATCATCTGAGTCTATGCAAGTTACATACTCACCTGTCATAATATCTAAGCCAGCATTACGGGCATCAGATAATCCTCCGTTTATTTTATGGATTACTTTTACACGTTCATCCTCCAGAGCATATTCATCACACATTTTTCCAGAAGAATCTGTGGAACCGTCATCAACTAAAATTATCTCCAGATTTTTATATGTCTGATTTTTTACCGTTGTATAACATGCTAACAAATACGTTTTGACATTATATACTGGTATTATTACCGAAATTAATGGTTCCATATCACACGACTCAACTTTCATTATCATTCTTTTTTCTTGTACTACCACACTCTCTAAAGAAAATCCTTACTACAATCAATCCTATAACCATTGATGTATACAAGAACAAACCATTGTAATAAACCAGTACTGCCAACATGAGGAAACAGCCTATTCCCCCTTTTCCTTTAATAAATCTTATTAGTTCTTCCGTGTACAGACCGACTCCAACGATTCCAAAGCTAATTAGAATAGTAAGTAGATCATTATGCCCCTGAATTGCTGTGCCAAGGTATCTATAATTACCTCTAAGTAGATTCTCATATCCGGAGCCAAATACTTTTTCAAACACAGATGACTCTTCATAGATCATAGATACACTATTAACGATCCATTCTCTTCCATTAGTAATACTACCGTTCCCCATTGCGTATAAGGACTTAGTGATTACTTGGTCGAATACCCTGAAATAAGCTAAGATACCTAATACTATCCCCCCCAATATTATATACTCAAATTTTCTTTTTAGGTTAAAGCTATGTAACAACCATACCAAGACAAATGCTGATGAAAGGATAGCAGATCGCACACATGTAAGTACTATTAGTACTTCCAAAACAGCTCCTAAAACAAGCCATCTGGTTTCCATTTTTATTTTATACACGAACAACGCGAGGCACAGTATTGCCAATAATTCATATGCTAGAATATGTGACAAACTATATGGGCCGTATAAAACAACCGTTCCCCACCCGGTTTGAATGCCGTCTTTAAAGACAAATGTATAAAACAGCACTGCTAAATAGAAGCAAATACCTCTAAAGATAAGTTTGTCGGATTCTAGAATTTTCTTTTTGAACGTTTCCTCATAGTCCTTATAATGGTATGCATCCAATAATAAAAGGAATGAGAAAAACTGAAGTAAAATACTACCGGATTTGTTATACGCAACAAACATAGTAATAAGGAAGACACTACCTATTATTATGAAGTTCGCATCTACTCTACAGCGGTTTCTCCATATACAAGTAAGTAAAATTGCAAATACATACATTATTGTAAATGTCGAGTAATGTTCAGCACCTGTAAAGGTGCTGAATAAAATATTTGCAATCGGATATAGTAGCACCAAGGCGCTTGAAACCCTTTTTATATCAATTGTTTTCATACAGTCACTCCTTTTTTAGTGCTTCCAAGATAAGTGGGCAGTATGATTCTATACAATATCTCCCTCTCGAATCAAATGAGGATTGCTTAAACCGGTCTAATTCATCTCTATTTTCGTGAAGGTAATTGACAGATTTAATTAATTCTTCCGGTGAGTTCCGTTTCAAAACTATGCCCTCTTCTCCATCCAGCACTACTTCCTTATTGTAGTTCCAGTCACTGACGATTGCAGTGATACCAGCCATCTTCGATTCGATTAATGCTCCTGGCACGCCTTCGCCAATCCAATGTGTGAGGAGTATAATTGCGTCATATTTATTTAGTTCCTGATATACCAAAGTTGAATCCTTAAATATGCCATGATACCTTACAGAGTTAAAAATCTTTAAGAATTCTTCAAACCGATCTTTATAAGATGCATCAACTTCACCATATATATCTAATGTAGCAATTTGCTCAATTTTATCAAATGCCTCAATAACTAAATCCATGCCTTTTTCTTCACAGATTTTTGAAAAATAAACTAATTTCAGCTTACCCGTATTCTTTTGAGGCAAGCAAGCACCTTCATCCTCTCTACAATTTGGAAATAAATAGGCATTTTTAATATCTATATTATTTAATCTCTCAATCATTGTTTGAGATTCTACCCATGTACTTCCTACTCTCTTCATAAGGAACCGTAATAAGCCGCTTTCTTTTTCTGGGATTCCAATTTGTCCTCCCATGCCAATTACCATTGTCTTATGAAGTCCGTTTGTACCTGTTAAAATAAATCGTGCTAGGAGAAGAAGCTTTCTTCTTCCAGAAGTACCTACTCCTACAATCATATGATTCGACACGCGAATGCTACAAAGAAGCTTCACACAAAGACTTACACAAAGTTTTTTCGAACGTTTAAATTCTACCAGATCAAAGAAAAATGTATTTGCATCTATGAATACAGTTTCGTATGTTAATTTGTTTTTTCTAGTTACTCCCCCATATGGTGGAGGCAACTCTCCAATATAAACATTAGTCATTAGCCGTCTCACTCAATTTTTGAATCAAAAGATCAAACTTTCCTCTTGTTTTATACTCGATATCATCTACTGTTTGAACACTAAAATCAATTATCCCTTGCGCCTTTTCATTTAAGAACTCATGTACCTTTTTATATTCCTGCTCCGTAAATCCTATAGCAGGGACAATTCTAAGCAACACATGTCCAAGTTCTTCCTGAACAAATTGATATTTTTCAATTTTTTCAAAAACCGCAGAAGTGTCAGTAAAGGAAGCCAATGATACGAGTTCACCATGCTTTCCATACATTGTCTTTTCTCTATGACCACGAATCTTATATAAATCACCTGCGACGAGTTCTGCATAGTCATCAGTAGCATAACGAATTAGCGGCATTTTATAGTTAATAAATCCCGTAGAAATAATTCGACCATCGTTCGCTAACTCTGTGTAGCCATACAATTTATTAAATCTGTAGCATAACCCTTTCTCATTTAATTGCTGTTCTCCGAATACGACTCTCTCTGTATGACCATAGTGCGTTAATATCTCACAATTAAATACCCCTTTAATTGCTTCGGACTGATAAGGATATATATTTTCTGACTGCAGAATAATTCCATCAACAGGATACCCTATTTTAAGATTATTAAGTTTAATCAATTTGCAGAAGAAATAGATAGCTGATGGCAATCCTCTAATAAATTCAGGTTTATATGAGTTTATATCCTTCACAACTTTTGATATAGTCTCTTTATTTATTTGCATTGAATTATAAATCCGCATTGCATACAACGGATTTTCGGAAATCAGAGTATCTCCATATCCACCTATATAGGCTAAAGAGCTGCGTTTATAATCATACGATTTGGTAAATTTCGTGTAGTGGTGATACACAAAGGCATATTCTTTGTAGAGACATTCCATCGTAGTATTCACGACAAGTCTTTTTCCACTCGACCCACCAGTAACAGCTTCATAACTATCATCGATGGCCCGTGAATTAATACCCTCAATATTATTTAATACAATATTTTTGTCTATGATAGGAACCTTGCCTATGAAATCATCTACGGTAAAGTCATATGGATTAAATCCATTCTTATCAAATTCGTTTTTATAAAAATCGCAGTTTTCATACGCATAGATGCATATTTTTTTTAATTCTTGCTGTTGAATTGTATCTACTTCAGAATTCGTCATTTGTTCTGCACGAACTAAAAGATCGTACTGTTTTCTAAACACTTTATTGTTAATCAATCGATTGCGAATAGTTCTGGAAAATAGTCTTTTTATTCCACTAGGTGTTTTCTCGTATATATTTTTTACAAATTGTTTATTCATCTGTATATCCTCACAGGAGATTTATATGTGTGTGAATTTGATCATCAAAATCTATCTTAAGAATTTTCTTTTTCTCCAGATTGTTGTATTCATAAGAGCAGCAACCATCATATATAATAGCGTTTGTGCTAGTAATTCTGATTTTCTCTCTTTGAAATACAAAAGCATTATTATCGTTGACAGGATCATCTACCGCGTTTATATTCCATATTTGTGATGGCTTAATATCGGATAATTTTGTCCTGATACTATCTATAATTTCTAAATTACGATTACGATCGAAAGCAACTATCCGAGTATGTTCGACCCCTTTATAATTGATCTTGCATTGAACAGTAACTTTACCCTCTTTATCTGTACATTTAATTGTATTCACATTGTATCGGCATCCCCACAAGAATGGTCCAAGCATTTCTGCCTGTTCGATATCTTCGACATAAACCGTATTATGTGCTTTCGTGGATCGCATCTCATCTCTATATTTCTTTGGGACATGATAGTTGTATGTACCTGAATCAACTAATACCGGATTCCCTTCGTAATAAACCTGTATGCTCAATGCATCAGCATGACCATGCGCGGCGATACTACCAAAACCTAAATCACCACAGTCCATTGCCATGAGCACTTTTCGATCTTTACTTCTCAGAAAAACCATTCCACCTTCTTCGTACACACGAATATCTGATGAGGTATACATTCCACCTGTCTTTTCCATGCTTACCCAGTCAATAGTTTCCTGACGTTTAAACGAGGTGTATTGTCCTCCTAAAATATCTCCCATTATCTGAAGAACATAATGATAGTAATTTATCTTTTTTCCACTTAGATCCAGAATTTTTCCTTCATCGTTGTCCCCGAATATGATGACTTCACTGTATTCTCCGCAACTGTCAGCTACAAATTCACTCATTTTCTCTAAATAATCTTTCCAAACAGACGGAACTTTAATTTTGTTCTTCTCCATTGAAAGCCAAAGTAAACCATATGCTTCCATCACAAATGCCTGATAATGGAGTGACATTTCCTTATTTACACCGTCCGCATAGTTTTGCTTCGGTAACTCCTCGGTCAGCACCTTAATAGAATAATTAATCCAGGGCTGATATGAAAATACTATTCCTGTTAATCCCAAAGCATACATTTCTACAATTAAATGATTATTTGCAGAAGAAAACTTTGCTCTATGAGATTTTATATATACAGCCATAGCTAATATTCCGTGGCTGAGTTTATTAAGTATCGATTCATCCTGATTCTGATACTTTTCAAATGATTTCTTTAAAAATGCATAAGCATAGATCCATGAATTAACACGAATAGCTACTTCCATAGCACTTGTCCATTCTACGCCATGTAGGAAGTGATTATGGTCATTCCAGCTGTTGAACAAGTCTCTGAACTCATCTAAGTACTTATCATCGCCTGTCAGATAATAATTCTTTGAAATACAAGCAAATTGAAAGTGCCGATTCAACTCCCAGTTTGTTCTAATATCGCCTATATCTTCCCTCTGATTAGTTGAAATTGAGTATGAGAAGTCATTTTCATCCCACATATTATCTGTTTGAAAGCCCGCGTTCCAATACATTTTATAGTCACTATATTTATAATTACCTAAAAGTACTAAACCATCAAACACAGTTGTATGCTGATTATTCCAATTAATAGCTAATCTTGATACATCTAAAGTTAATGACTTTACTTCTTCAGAAAGAGGTACATCAGTGACTGGCTTATCAAACAAATAATATTTTTTGTATTCTTGTTTCTGTACCACCTTCTGCTGAACTCTCCAAGCAACTTCAGGCACATTCATTGATTTTAGCCTATTTGCCAACCACTTAATGTCCCTCATAATTTCATACCAACTTTTCTTCTAATATGTCTGCAATCTGCTTACTTGCAGTACCATCTCCATATGGATTAGATGCATGACTCATCTTCCCATATGCTTCCTTATTGGTGAGAAGTTCAGAGAAGTTCTGGTAAATAGTTTCTTCTTTCGTTCCCACCAGTCTCAATGTACCAGCAGCAATCCCTTCTGGACGCTCTGTTGTATCACGCATAACAAGAACTGGCTTGCCGAGAGCTGGAGCTTCTTCCTGAATTCCACCAGAGTCGGTAAGAATCAAATAGCTCTTGTTCAGGAAATTATGGAAATCAAGAACTTCAAGAGGCTCAATAATCTTGATACGATCACATCCTGCCAACTCTTCATCTGCTTTCTGACGAACAGCAGGATTCATATGGATTGGATAGATTGCCTTGATGTTCGGATGCTCATCCATTACACGGCGGATTGCTCTGAACATGTGCTGCATCGGCTCACCAAGATTCTCTCTTCTATGAGCAGTGATCATAATAAGCCTGGAGTCAGATGCCCAATCCAGATATTTATTCTGGTAATCTTCACGAACGGTAGTCTTAAGTGCATCAATTGCAGTATTACCAGTGATATAGATGGTCTCTGGATCTTTGCCCTCTTTGATGAGGTTATCTCTTGAAATCTCTGTAGGAGCAAAGTTGAGTTTGGAAATAATTGACACTGCCTGACGGTTAAACTCTTCCGGATACGGAGAAAAAATATTATATGTACGGAGACCGGCCTCTACATGACCAACCGGGATCTGCAGATAAAAGCATGCCAATGCTGTTACAAAAGTGGTGGAAGTATCTCCGTGCACCAAGACAACATCTGGCTTCACCTCTTCAAGTACTGCCTTGATCCTCTCCAGAATATTTACAGTTACATCAAACAGGGTCTGTCTATCCTTCATGATGGCAAGATCATAATCAGGAACGACCTGGAATGTCTCTAGTACTTGATTCAACATCTGCCTATGCTGACCTGTTACGCATACAACGGTCTTGACGTTTTCTCTTGTTTTTAATTCATTTACAACAGGACACATCTTAATAGCTTCAGGACGTGTTCCGAATACCAACATTACAGTTCTCATTTTATTGTTCACTCTCTGATTTCTTTATAACTTTTGCTGGAACTCCAACTGCGATACAGTCATCAGGAATGTCTCGAATAACCACCGCTCCAGCACCAATCTCAACATTGTTACCTACATGCACGGGACCGATTATATTCGCACCCGCTCCAACTGTGACATTATCGCCAAGTATAGGCACCTCATAAATTCCAGAAGTTCCTCCAAGCGTTACGTTTTGAGAAATATGACAGTTCTTCCCAAGAACGCATCGTTTATGAATAACTACCCCGATTCCCTGATAACCAATTACAGTTCCTTCACCAATATCTGCTTGATAAGGAATTACTCCCCCCCATAATATTCTGATACTTGCTTTTATTATTCCAGGAAGTGCTGGAACATGGTGAAGGTACAGAAAACGGGATACTTTATACCATTTATAAACCTCCATCGTCCGTTCTCCTTACAGTCTATATATCCCCTCGTTATTGCAAATATGGCGTGTATCAAAAACAACCTTCCCCTGAAGCTTATCCATATTCTGCTTAATCTCATCATGACCAACAAGAAGCACAACAAGATCTACTGAATCAAGGAACTCGTCCAGATTATGCATTTGGTTGGGAACTTCATCCTCTGTGATGAACGGATCGTATACCTTTACAAAATTTCCGCAAAGATGTCTCTCCATTAACTCAAGCATCTGAAGAGTAGGAGACTCTCTCATATCATCAACGTTTTCTTTATATGTAAGACCATACAGGCCAACACGGCTGATGTCTGTCAGTCCCTCCTGCTTCATGATTTCATAGATACGGTTCAGAACGAAATCAGGCATTCCATCATTAGTCTTCATAGACTCATCAATAACCTTTGCAAGGTTAGGGTAGTCTCCAACGAGGAACCACGGGTCTACAGAAATACAGTGACCACCAACACCTGGACCTGGCTGAAGAATATTTACACGAGGATGCATGTTGCAGATTTTGATAATTTCATATACATCCATGTCATCATGACGGCAAATCTTAGCAAGTTCATTTGCAAAAGCAATATTAACCGCACGGAATGTGTTCTCTACAACCTTTGTCATCTCAGCTGTACGGATGCTCGTAACAACAATCTCGCCCTGACAGAAGGTAGCATAGATTTCCTTAATCTTCTCGCCAATTTCTCTATCATCAGCACCGATGGTTCTGTTGTTGTGAAGAAGTTCATAAACCATATTTCCAGGAATAATTCTCTCAGGAGCATGAACGAGGTTAATATCCTTGCCAATCTTAAATCCAGACTCTTCTACTACCGGGCGAATAAACTTGTCGATTGTTCCCGGAGAAACAGTAGATTCAATAACAACAGTCGCCCCCTTAGGGCAGATGCCAAGAATCTGCTTAACTGCTGCAACAACGTACTTTGCATCAACCTTCTTCGAGAACTTATCATAAGGTGTAGGCACAGAAACAATATATGTATCTGTTACCTGATATTCCGTCGTAAACTTAACGCCTGCTTTAAGAGCATCAGCAAAAAGCTCATCCAAACCAACTTCTTTAAAGGTTGTCTTTGCAGCATTCAAAGTAGCTACTAACTCCTTGTTTAAGTCAGTACCAACTACTTCTACTCCATGAGATGCCATCATGAGAGTTGTAGGGAGTCCGATGTATCCTAATCCAATTACGTTAACCATTTTAAATTACCTCTCCTTTTTTGCGTGTTTCTTGTATGTATAAGTGTATTTGACAAATTGACAATTACCTATTATGTAGCGTTTCCAAAGTCTTCGCGGCTCCTGGATGAAGCGATAAAACCACTCTAATCCATGATTCTGCATCCATATTGGAGCGCGATTCGTGACACCAGTCATAACATCAAAGCTACCTCCAACTCCCATAACAAAGGGAATATTTAACTGCTTCAAATACTTATTAACCCAGTATTCTTTCTTCGGTGATGAAAAAGCTACAAACATCATATCTGCACCAGATTCGGCCATATCTTTTACTATTTCTGGCTCATCTGCTTCAGTAAAGTAACCGTTTCTATAGCCAACAATTTGAAGATTTGGATACTGTTCTTCAAACATATTCTTGAGTTTGACAACTACCTCCTCTTTTGCTCCAAAAAGATAAATCTTATATCCCTTGTCGTTAGCAAGTTTAATAAGGTTCTCAAATAAATCAATACCAGTTACTCGTTCCTTAAGAGGAATACCGAGTTTCTTTGCTGCCCATACAATCGACGCACCATCCGCATTAATCAAAGGGCATATATTCACAATTTTTCGTAGCTGCTTGTCATCTTTCATTAAATTAATTTTTAATGCATTAACAACTACATGCTGTGTTGGTATTCCACGTTTTATTATCTTCTCAATCGCTTCTACGGATTCATCCATAGACAACGCGTTCACATACGTATTGAGAATTGGATACCGTTTTTCAATTTCCAAATCTGTGTTCAAATCTTGTCCCCCTCTTCTTCCTTTCAGTATCAGATCTTTATTTCGTCTTCTTGTACTCAATTTCTGTACAATCAAACCTTTTAATCTTTTTCTGTAATATTTCCGCTCTATCGTATTCGCGTACAATTAGTTGTGTACACTCATAACTCTGTAACATCCATTCATATACAAAACATCTTTATATCGTGTAGACCTATAGCTCTCTAAAGCTCATTATGCACTAAAACATTATCATATCGCCTATACCTGTTAAGCTACATCTGCAAATCATCCCATCAAGTCGTGCAATCAAAACAACTATAATTCCATCTGTTTTTCTATGCAAATTCACCAACATATCACTACACCAACTTTTGTCTGTAAAAATTTACGGAGAAACACAGACGCGCTGAATAAATGTTCTCTCATTTTTCCACCTTATTCAGCCGGGTATTTCTCCCATATAGGTATACACTTCTAAAAAATGTTTTAAGAACCGCCAGGTATTTTGCGTTCAACTAACCGCCCTGCTCCTCCTTTTTGAAGCACTTTTTATTGGCTAAACACTGATTGGCGTAGCGATAACAACAAAATCAGCAACACTATATGTATTTTGGCATCAAGTGTTGCTGTCAAGTCCCGTTCCATTTCTGCAAAATACTTTTCTATATATTCATCCTGAATCGAAGGCTTACACTGATTGATCACTAATATGGCAATGCTGAGGCCGCCATGATCTGTTCCTCGTTTTCACTCGAGAAAGTAGGAATTTTGTTTTTACTCGTTTTCAAAGACAACCATGAATACAGAGATTAAAAACAAGAGTATTTACTCGTAAAATTTTTTATACTATAAATAGTAACTCTGTCTAACTACCGTCTCTAAAACTCCCCGTTATCCATACTTTATACACAAATAATTGTTATTATTTACAGTTCATATCCTAAAACCCATTACTTTTATCTATCCAACCCCTACATCGCCCCACTCTTCCCAAACACCACACCCACAGTCCTCATCACAATCTTCATATCCAATCCCAGGCTCCAGTTTGTGATATACGCCTTATCCAACCTCACAACCTCTTCAAAGTCCGTAATATCACTTCTCCCGCTCACCTGCCACATTCCGGTTATTCCGGGCTTTATGGCCAGCCTTACGCGGTGGTGCAGTTCATACTTGTCCCATTCGTCGATGGTCGGCGGCCTCGTACCTACAAGGCTCATATCGCCTTTTAACACATTCCAGAACTGAGGGAACTCATCGATCGAATACTTTCTGATAAATCCTCCAATCCCTTTGTCACCACCAATAATTCTGGGATCGTGGTCCAGCTTGAACATCATTCCATCTTTCACACGATTCTGTGCCATCAGTTCTTTCTTACGTTTCTCCGCGTCCATATACATGCTGCGGAATTTGTAAAGCTTAAATCTCTTACCGTTTTTACCTACCCTGACTTGTGAAAAAAAGATAGGTCCCGGTGATTTTATGTAAATGCATGGTGCCACAATCAAATACAAAATTCCAGTGATGATACATCCGATCAGGCCGCCGACAATATCCATAGCCCGCTTGTAAAATGCCTGTTTCCATGAAGCCATATTAATACTGCTCGTTAAAACGGTGTAGCTTCCCAACCGCTCTATCCGCTGAACTTCGCCTTCCAGCTTCGCCATCTCGATCAGTTTCAAGTGAACCGTGATCCCCATCTCGATGAAATGATTAATCAGGTCTCTTGGCAATGGAATCTCTTTTGGCAGATTAAGAAATACCTCATCTACCCATTCTCTGCAGACATACTCTTCAACATTGTCCATGGTTGCTACTACCGGCACATCATTGATTGTCTCACCAACACGATCTGCATCAAGAAAGCTGATTCCTATAATCTGAAAACCTTCATAATTATTATTACGAATGTTATCAATCACTATATCCATCATTTCTTCTGATGTTATAATTAATAACGATCGATTTCCTTTTCCTACAACACCCTTGGTTTTTAAATATTTTTTCCAAAGAATCCTGGCTATGTAGCTGATGACCATATAAATAATGCCGGTCAGGACCAGCGTAATTCTGGAATATCCTTCACCGGTTTGCGTTGCAAACAAATAAAATACCGCAATTAGAATTATTTGGCATACGTGCTTAAATGTAACTGTAAACTCCTTATAATATCCCCTCTTCAAAACATTTTTGAAGCTCTCGCCAAAGAAAGTGACGCAGACTTGAATTAAGAAGAGTACAAAGGCCATATTTCGATACAATTTGTTCTCATATGCCAAATGAACCCCATGACGAATAAAATAAGCGCTTATAAATGCCACTTGCAGACAAACTAAATCCAGGATCATAAAATCCCAGTGTTTCAGCCAGCCAAGGTTAGCCTTTTTATACATTTTTCATCCTCACCCTTTTTAGTGCCGTATGATCATTTTTCGACAGCATGTCGATTTTTGGCACCTCATCATCTGTTCGCGTTAGAAACAGGTGCATAATATACGTTTAAAACTTACTATTATTATACCCTCAAAACAGGTGTTGTCAACCTTAATGAACCATATAATAATTTTATGTACGGTAATTTCTGGAAAGTGAGGCTTATGAATTGGCGGGATATAATCGAATTGCAGCAGGGGAACGGATCAGAAACAGACGGATGCTTATGGGATTGACACAGGAGGAGCTTGCGGAAAAAATCGGTCGTGCTTATAAATACTGCCAGGATATTGAACGCGGGACCTGCGGTATGTCCATTGACACAATGCTTAGCATTGCATCCTGTCTCAATATTTCGCTGGATTACTTAATCTACGGAAATAATGAGGATACCAGCGAATTCACAGACCTGGATGTGGAACAGCAGGCAGTCATCGAAATTCTGGGGAATTGCAGCATTAAGAAAAAAAGATATGCATTGGATCTGTTAAAATTATTTATGAAGGCTTGTGATGAACGCTAAAGGAACGAGATCATTATACAATGCCATTCGCACAACGATTATTTAAAACCATCAGGCGTTTGCTGCACCATTTTTTTGACACTTATCCAAATATTATTTAACTATAAAGACTCAGTTCTTATAATACCAATTATATAGAAGAAACTAATTAAAAATACAGCCTACTGGTTTCCCCCTTTACCTCTTATCTGTTTATCAGGCAAGGGTATTCCACCAGTATGCTGTATTTCATAATTTAAGCTCTTAAATTCTATTTTCTAACTTGCTTTTCTCTTATATTCTCTGAAAATTCTACAATATTTTTCTTTCTTTGTTCGATCTTTTAGACCTACTTCAGAATTCATTACGCAAGGTTTTTCTTGCCAAACATAATCTGTCTGTATTTATAAAGAACTCCCATTAAAAGATTTCCCAGAACACCGATCGCCAAAATCTCACCAATACCTACAGTTACCATTGCATACAAAATCATATCTTCCGAGCCATACGCAAAACGTAACACCCATGGGATAACAATTGTGTTTGCCAGGATCGGCGGAAGGCAGACCGCCCACTTGTTTTTGCGGAGCATCCAGGAACCCAAGGCCCCAATGAGCGTAGCCAGACTCCCAAAAATGATATCCAATGCTGCGGCGCCACACAATAAATTGGACAGCAGGCATCCGATAAACAGCCCCGGGACTGCGGCCGGTGTAAAAAATGGCAGGATACAGAGCGCTTCCGAAATTCGGAATTGGATAGGACCGAAACTGATCGGTGCAAATACCATCGTAAGTACGGTGTAGATGGCAGCAATCGCCGCCGCATAAACCATAAAATAGGTTCTGCTTGAAGATTTTTGTAACATATTCATTTCTCCTTTAGTTTTGTTTTAGGTGTGGAAGGTCTCGAACACACCATATATTTGCCGTTTCTGCCTGTTTTCAGGGGAAAATCAGCTTTCCTACTATAGCACAAAAACAGGGTAAAAGCAAGCGGTTCCTCAACAGTATGACAGACCTCTCCCTCCGGATATTTCATATAGTTTTAATGCAGGTTATGACATACTTTTATCATAAAAATGATGTTGCTGTTTCTTTATACATTAATACTATACTACATATTTTGCTGCCATTGTAAAGGCCATCTTATCACTCAATAGCTGCTGCATTAAAAATTTAGTCTTTAATAAGTCTGTTTTGTCAACTAATCGTTTACTTTATACAAATTGTTTACTTTACGCGAATTGTTTACTTTACACGAATTGTTTACTTTACACGAACTGTTTACTTTACACGAATTGTTTACTTTACACAAATTGTTTACGTTCCCCCTATCCCTAAACAATTGCTCTCTCGTTCACCACCGCGTTTTCAGTCGCTCTAGTCGTCCAGCATCCCCCAACAAATTAATCAGGTGATTCCTCTCAACGACTCAACAAACGGGCTGGCTCTCCCCAGCCCGCATCACCAGATCTTCACCCTCTTTTCCGGCGCTGCATACATGCCGTCGCCTTCTTTTAAATCCGGGTAGACCTTATAGAAAGCCTCTGTGGAACTTAAGACCGCATTTACTCTCACTTTTGCCGGAGAATGAACGTCCGTATTAAGCCTGTGGATCATGCTTTCCTCTGTATATTTCGACGCCCAGATGCGGGCATACTGCGTGAAAAGAGAATTCAGGGCTTCCGTATCATCTCCGGCAATCGAGGTGACACAGGCAAGGGCGCCTAAATCGGCAATATTCTCGTTTAACGTCTGGCGGCCATTTACATAACGCCCTTTCACAGCCTCCTGGCCGTCATAGTACGCCGCTACCTTAAGAGTCAGATCCTGGAATTTCTTTAAATCGTCCTCTGTCCACCACATATTATAATTTCCATTTTCATCATAGCGGGCGCCGGAGGAATCAAACGCATGGCTGATCTCATGGGCAATCACCATCCCAATCCCGCCTAAATTTGAAGCATCGTCTGCATTTGGATCATAGAACGGAGGCTGCAGGATCGCGGCAGGAAAGACAATTTCGTTATTCAGAGGATTGTAATATGCGTTGACGGTCTGAGGCGTCATTCCCCATTGGGTCCGGTCAACCGGTTTCTTTATTTCTTCTTTTTCGTAGGATCTGAGCGATCGGTATACATTTACCATATTGTCAACCAGACTGCCCTGCCCTTCCGGAAGAATGACTGCGTTTTCATAGTAGTCCGGCCAGTGATCCGGATAACCAATTTTGAGGGTCATATGCTCCAGTTTTCGAATTGCTTTTTCTTTTGTCGCTTCTCCCATCCAATCCAATCCGTTTATACGATCTTCATAGGCGGCCAGAATCTGATGGACCAGCGTTTCGACATTCTTCTTATCTTCTTCCGAAAAATGCTTTTCTACATAAAGCCTGCCGAACTCAAATCCAAATGTATTCTGAACAAGCTCTCCTGCCAGCTTTTTATCTGTTTTCTTTCCCTGAATTCCCTTTTGAGCATTGCTCCATGCTATGGTGCTGTCCCGTATTTCCGGTGTCAGGCAAGGGCTGAAATCTTTAATCAGGCAGAAAACGGAGTAATCCTTCAACAGCGGCAGATGGCCTTCTGTCAGATAGCTGTTCACCTTTTTTGCCTGTCCCGGATCATTTACCACCCAAGAATTAAAACCGGCCGCCCCGGCCGCTTTTAAATATGCTTTTATATCAATATTGGAGTATAGGGCGCTGAGCTCCTTCAGCGATTTGGGATTATACGTTTTTTCAGGGTCATTCTGGTCAGACAGCGGAAGCGTTGCAGACGCTAAATCAGTCTGAAACTTATAAATGGTTGAAGCAGCTCTTTCCGCCTCTTTTTCGCTGATTCCTGTGGATTCCATTATATTTTTTATATATTTCCTGTATGCTTCCAATATGGCCGACTGTGTACCATCTTCCAGTGTCTCTTTTCCCGGCCCTAAGTCGGCGCTCCCCAGATAGCATCCATAATTCCGGGAATCTTTCATATCCTCATAATAAGTCGGAGCAATGAGACTGGAGAATCCCAGTTCATTGTTTATAGTCCCGATCGCTTCTATATATTCCTGAATATCAGCCGCATTGCGGATGCTGTCAAGGTAAGGCTGCAGCGCACCAAATCCGGCATTTCTTCTCCCTTCCATATCAATTGCAGTCAGATATAGACTGGCTATTTTTTGTTCCGGTGACCCTTCGGCAAACTGCTCTCTCTGATTGATAATTTCATTAAGCAGATCACTTAAATTATCATAAGATTTCTGTCCCAATTCGTAAAAATAACTCCAGTTTCCAGAATCCGCAGGAATCTGCTTTTCTGCAAGGATTTTTTGATTTACATAATTGTAATAATCGTCTTCCGCCCTTACATTGCCCGCTTCCGCCTTTCCAGCGGTTCTGACCGCGTCTTCTGAATCCTGCGAACCTCCTGTCCCCTGCGAATCTCCTGTCCCCTGTGGGTCTCCTGGATCCTGCGCCCCCACTTCCCTGTTCATGGCATTTTCCTCCGCCATAGCCAGGGAGGATGATTCTCGTTTCTGTAGATCATCGGCTCCTTGTCTTTGATTTCTGCAGCCGGTTAGTATCACCGAGATTACACATAACATTGTAAGACAACCAAGTATTCTTTTCTTCATTTTCGTTCCTCTTTTTCTGTTTCGCTTTTACTTTTCTTACGCACCTGCTATTACTATGGCTTTTTTTCATCTTTTTCATGCCATATTTCACCAAACTTACGCCGATTCCCCGTTGAATGCCCCTTCCGTATAAGCTATAATAAAACCATCATGATTTTCCTGGCCCAGCCAGCAGGAAATCTATATCGAAAGAGAGGGAAAGCAATTGAACGAAAACAGCGCTTATGTTCTTCCCAAAGATAAAAGAGTCAAAGAAATCTCAGAAAAACCCATTGAAAATGTATCCGATTATATTTCCAAGATAAAAGAATACATGGAATCCCGTAAAGGTGAAAATTACAGTTACGTTTACCGGGGCGAGCCCCAGATTTATACCACCTCCTGCCGCGCCAACATTTTCCGGAGGGGCGTCATGGATGGCAATCCTTTTTTTGAGAAGAGTCTCTTTGACGCCATGAGACAGAACAGGCTGACGGGCGAGAAGCGGTATCTGGACAACGCCATCGACGCCCAGCACGGAGAATTTCCCAGCCGCCTTCTGGATGTGTCCTATAACTGCCTGACGGCCCTGTATTTTGCAGTCACGCCGTACTACCGCAAGGACGTTGATTCGCTGGATCACGAGGATGGGATGGTGTTCGTATTTTTCATCGATGAGATCTTCAGCCCCAGCGCGGAGAATACCAATGCCAATTACGACGCCATCATTAACCGGGACAGGCAGTGGCACCGGGATAAGATTATTTTTGAGAAGAACCATAAATTTATTGACCACACAAAACTGAATAACCGGATCGTGGCACAGCAGGGCGCCTTCATTCTGTTCCAGGGCAACGATGCTGCGGACTTACCCGCGTGGATGACGTATGGCATCCGGATTCCGAAGGAGGCCAAACCGCTGATCCGAAAAGAATTAAAGGAATTTTTCGGCATTCATACCGGGAGTATCTATCCGGAGATTGTGAATCTGGTAGATGAGATCAGCAATAAGAGCCGGAAACTGAACACGGAGAAGTTCTGCTGCGGCAACGAGCTTAAGTATGCCGTCAGAATGCTGGAGAAGGAGCTGGATTACTATTTTGACTACATTCTGGATAACCGGAAGGATTTGGATACAGACGGGATTCTGGTCTACGTGGAAAATATGATTAACAGCTACCGGATCGGCCTGCTGGACTTTACCCAGAACCTGGAAGAGGCCATACAGAAGGCCTACCTGACAGAAGAAGAACTGAATACTATCGTAAACCGTTACAACCAGTTAATTCTGGAATTTTCCAAAGAGCTAAATCAGCATGGCATTCATAAATTCTCAGGGAGCCAGCTGCTAATCAGTATGGAAAGGACAAAAGACAATGAGCGAAAATCGGATGAGAGCCAGGAGAATCGAAAACTATAAAGAGTACATCAGAAATATTTTGAGCAACCGGGATATCGACTGCGACGAGACCTGGTGGGACAGTGAAGAGGCTCAAAAGGCGCTGAATCTCCTGGTCCGGGCAGAAAAATGGGAAATCTGCAGTTCTGTACAGATGGGCATTGACAGCAGTGAGAATTTTCTGTTTCTGAAATTTACAGAGGACAGCGGCAGCCTGTTGGCGGCTCTGGAGGAGGAAGCCTGCCGCCTGGCAGACATGCCGGAATCGGCGGAAAAGAATATCTATGTCATCTGCATTGTAGACAACATGAAAAGCCGGGTTTTCCTCGAAAGACTTTTTCTTTCGGCGGAAGGTAAGACCATAAAGAAAAATATCCGGAAAGAGATGAAGGCCTGGAAAGGTACTGTAAATTTTCTCTATATTCTCGACAACAGCTATAATGAGCAGGACATCAAGCTGACCAATGTAAACCGGTTTGAGTTTATCCAGATGCCTCCTATGAAATGCCATATCAACTGGGAAAATAAGGACGAGGCAGAAGGTTCTAACCGGGGATATGTGACTTCTGTCCACCTGCACCAGCTGATTGATATCTATAACAGCATCGGCGACAAGCTGTTTAAGCGCAATGTCCGGTACGGTTTAAATGAACAGCTGGGCGTTGACCGCGCGATCAAAGATACGCTAAGAAACAATCCCGGCGAGTTCTGGTTTAAGAATAACGGTATTACCATTCTGGTAGAACGGCCCGATTTTAGACTGGATCGTGTGGAGGAGGTGCTTCTGGAACACATATCTGAATATGGTGACCTTCATTTCTCCGTCATCAACGGAGCCCAGACCATCACCGCATCCGCCCAGTGCCTTTATGAGATGGAATATGATTTAAAGGAATGCATAAATAAAGGGGAAGCAGAGGAAGCGGCAAAGCTGGAGGAAAAGATCCGTCAGTCGAAGAACGCCAAGGTACTGCTGCGCATCATACATATTCCACACTCCGCGCAGGCCGCCGAGTCCGAAGCGGATTCGACCCGGGAGGTAAATGAGATCAGCGTGGCCCTAAACCGGCAGAAGCCCATTAAGGCGGAGGATATTGCCTTCGCATCGCCATTTGTGGTGAAGCTGGCCGCATTTCTGGAGCGGGAGCAGATGAACGGCAAAAGGTATTTCAGGCTGGTGAAGCGCGGGGAAGGTAATATTGCCAGGCGCACCGTCGACCTCGTCGATTTTGCGAGAGCCCGGAAGGCCTGCGCAGGGTACCCGGGGGACGCCCGCAGCAAGGGCACCAATGTTCTGCTGAGTTCCCGAAATGACACCGGCGGAGAATACAGTTTTCAGGATAAAACGATATTCGTACCCGAATGGCTGGAGGCAGAGGATGAACAGGAAGCGGAGATTTTTGAGAAGTACTACGGCGCGGTGTATTTTGCAGTCAGAGTGGCCGATTTTTATGGAAAAAATGTAAAGAAGATCATCACGGACAATCCGGCAGCGGCAGCTGTACTGCAAAACGGGAAATGGTATTTTACCACATATATGGTCCAGCTCTTTAATGGATACCGCAGCGATTACTCCCAGTTCACAGACTGTTTTGAACTGATTCGGGACAAATTAAAAGACATGATGGAGCTCTTCGCCGAACTGTGCGGCGCTGCGGCACAGCTGTCAGGTAACTATCCGGTTCTGGATTCCAATACGTTTAAAAAGGATGAGCTCTACTTACTGACCAGGAACGTGGCAGACGTTAGCAGATTTGCACAGATCGTAAACAACAGCCTGGAGGATGACGAGAAGATCGACCTCGTAAGCTACCGTGAGGCTGCTGCCGGAGACCGGCGGCCATCCGCGGAGCCAGACACACAGGCGCAGAAAGCGCCGGGCGGCGGCAAGGCCAAATTCATCAAATTAAACAACGGACCGGCTGAACGGGTCAACAGCACCGCCCATGCCATGGTGAAGACGGTTCAGTACGTCCTCGACAACTATCCCGGCCATGAGAAGGAGATCCTGACGAACGGCACAGACTGGTTCACGGATGACCGCGCCAGAGCGGAAGAGGGCTACGGTTATCTGAGAAGGTCAGTTGAAGTGACGGGAAGCGACGGAAAAACCTACTGGGTGGGGACTCACTCGAACAGTGTCGTAAAGTATAATCAGATCGACCTGATTTGCAGCCTTCTTCACGTGAAAAAACACAGTATCAGCTGGATCGCCATTGACGGGAAGACGCCGTTGTTTTCATGGTAATGTACATAGGTTAAGACCAATTAAAAGGATGCCCTGGAAGTCAATTCATATCTTCCGGGCATCCTCTTTGTTTTACTTATTTGTTTTACTTATTTGTTTTACCTATTCTTTTTAATATCCTTTATTTCATCATTCCTGCCGAAACTCCACTGGCACCTGATCCATGGTCTTCCAGGTGGCAAGCGCCTCTTCCGTACTCATTCCTTTGGCAATCGCATCCTTGCGGACCGCGTTGACCGCCTGGATTTCCTTCATGCGCTCTCCGGTCAGTGTGTAGCCCTTCATGGCCCACAGGGTCAGCGCCCAGGCAATCATCGGAATCACACAGAACAGCACAAGGACGATCCCCTTCATGCCTTCCATGTAAGGCGTATCACCGCCGGGCAGCGTAGACAGTCCAATGGCCGCGATAGCAATTCCCACCACCGTAGAGCTTAAAGACGACACCAGCTTATCCACCAGGGAGAACAGTGTTCCCATTACGCCGGGGATATAGTTGCCTGAGCGGTAGGTCTCATAGTCCGAACAGTCTGCAACCATGGGGATCGGCATATCCGCCGTCGCATAGTAGGCCCCATATCCGATTCCAAACAGCAGGACAAACAGGACCGTATAAATATTTAAGCTGCTGAGAGACAGATTCACTCCCGCCACGCCCGGTTTCCAGAACATGAGCAGTGCAAAGACTCCCACATACATCACCAGCGCAAGCCCCACGTAACGCGTGAGGGACGCCTTCTGCCCGTGCTTCTGAGAGGTACGCACCGTCAGTACAAAGAACGGCGCGGAGAAAACGTAGCCCGCAATCATCATCGGCAGATACAGCCCGTTATAATTGCCCATCATGGAACCATAGAGCATACAGAGCACCGTACCATTGGTGGCAATGGCCAGCGCCAGCTTGCAGCCGGCTCCCGCAACCATCAGCCTCCGGAGCGGTTTGTTCTCTTTCATAATAGCCACATACTCAGAGATCCTGATCTTCTGCTTTTCCTCACTTCCCAGTCCAAAATACTTCGGCTGGTCTTTCTCCCAGATGCCGATTACCGCAAGCACCGTCAATAAGGCAGAGATAATAACCGAGATCGGAATCATCATGTCGAAAAATGCGGCCGTGGTATAGTCTCCGAACTTCGCCCGGAAAATGGGTGCCAGAAACTGGATCGCTCCCATCCCCAGCATGCTGGCCACCATGTTGAAAATCGTAAACATGGGCCGCTGCTTCGGGTCATTGGTCAGCACCGTCTGTCCGGAACGGGTGCAGGAGGTCTGAAACGTATATCCGATTACATAGAGCGCATAGATCACCACATAGGACGTATAGCGCAGCCACATCATCGTATCGGGGATGAGCCTGGTACCAAAATACAGCAGAAACGCACTCACCGCCATAATTACATTTCCCAGCACCATATAAGGCCTGAATTTGCCGAAGCGTCCGTTGGTCTTATCGATCAGAGCGCCGATGATCGGGTCCGTCACCGCGTCAAACAGACGCATGACCGTTACCATGGTCGTGGCGAACATCAGCGCCAGTCCCAGCACCCCATTGCCGTAATAGGCAATGTAGGTGATGGTCAGAATATAGTAAACATTGGTTGCACCGTTATTAAACGGAAACAGGACGAGCTGGTAAGGCTTTGCCCGGTTCATGCCGGCCGCCGTTGTTGATTCGTTGCTCATAAATGGTACCTCCTGCTTTCTTATTTAACACTCTTTAAGAATGAACCGATAATCAGCAGCACGATGGAGATCACAAAGCAGGCAATGGAAACCACACTGGCATAGAATACGTTCCAGCCGGGCGTATTGCCGGAGTTCCAGGAAAATAATCCGGATATCAGCAGGACGCGGTTCATGATGATCCCGCCGATGACGGCTGAAAAAAGAGCAACGGCAGCCACACCGGACAGTGTCCCGACATAATCGTAATTTCCCCACCGGTTAGCGGCGTAAACAGCAATCACAATCAGAAGTATCCCGGCAATTGCCCCCAGTACAAACAGCGGGAAGGAATTGAGCGCATAAGCTTCGTTCATGGTACTGCTGACCACCATGGCGACGAACGCCACGATGCCTGCTGCTGCGGACAGGATATTGAAATAGAAAGCCGGACCCTGTTTTTTAATAAAAGCTGTCATTTTATGATACCTCTCTTTCTTTGCGTTTGGAGGACACGACATACAGAGCTCCACTGGCCAGCAGCAGAATTCCAAATGCTGCGATAGCCGCCATATAGGCCATACGCCACCATGTCATGGTCTGCTCGATATGTGTCGTGCTGTTATAACGGTTCATCAGACTGCTCTGGCTGAACGCATATAAGATATTGTGGCAGGAATCCTTCACGGCATTCTGCAGCCTCGCATCGCCGGAAAGCAGCTGGGCGCTGACCTTGCTGCCGTCAACCTGAGTGGCAAAGGTGGAACAGTTTTCCAGCGTCGTAGCTCCATAGAAGCCTGAGATACCGCGGGTATCAAAGCAGGTCGTTCCGGAAGCCAGTACCGCTCCGTAAATATCAGTGTCGTCATAAATATCGGTGACGGCATATCCCTTAAAGCCCCACTCCTCTTTCAGAATTTCTGTCATCAGTTCGTAGCTGGCGGTGCATTCCACCGGTCCGATCTTGCTGAAGGAAATCATCAGGCCGCGCATACCGGCGTCCACTTCCTCCGTGTCGTACTTGGTCGCCTCGAAAGCGATCTGATAAGCACGCAGCTCGACCTCACGGGCCCTCTGCTCCAGCATGTAAGGCGCCACGCCGCTTCGGTTTGTTTCCTGATCGTTAAATGCAAAATGCTTGGGTGCTGCAATCAGGCCGTAATCCAGTGCGCCGATGGCAAATTCCATAGCTGCGGAACCGGACAGAACCGGGTCTTCCGAATAGTATTCGCCGTTACGGCCGTTATAAGCATGACGGTGAGTATTTAAACCAGGTCCCCACAGAATCGGGATTCCTGTGAACAGCGCTTCCTCTCCGATAAAGGAGCCAACTTCTTTATATAAATCCTGGTTAAAGGAAGCCGCTACGAGCGGTGCGTTGGCAAATACCTCCGGATGCCAGTTTCCGTTGGGATCGCTGGCAGAGATGCTCCAGGGAGCCCCCGTATCCTTTGAAGCGTTTAAGTTTACAGCCACACCATTTCCTGCGTTCTCGGTCATATACGTCTCCACCGTACCGATGGAGCTGACTCCAGGGATACTTGGACCGCCGAACGTAGCGAGATACTGTGCTTCCTCGAGCGTCATCTTATCAAGCAGATCCTGCCATTTCACATCGTCAAAATCAGTGCCGTACATCTCATAGAACATCAGATTGCTGTCCTTCCCCCAGGTGATTCCGGAGGTGTCGTCGTCCGTCTGAATGGTATAATAGTTACCGTTAAGCAGGTTGATCAGTTCCTCATTGACCAGAGTCATATCCGTGTAGCTCTTCGGATATGTGCCGGCCCAGTCGGTACGGCTTAAATAAGTAACCTCTCCCGGCTGGAAATAGTTCCAGTCAGCGTAATCCAGCTGGTTTGAAATCTTCTCTCCGGTTTTCGAAACAGAGAAAGCGGTGCTGGAAATAAAATCTTCTGTAATCTTATGTTCGTAAGCCATAGCGCTGTTGCTCTCGCCTGACAGACTTTCCGGATCCGCTCCCTGGCGGGCCATCATATGATTCAGGGCATCATGTGCGCCGTTACCCATGGCAAAGTAATACGTTCCCGGATCCAGGATATAAGTACCAACGGTGCCGTCACCGTTATCATACGTGTTGTCGTAGCTGGCAATATACTGTAAATCAACCTCTACGGAGACCACCTGTGATTCGCCTGGCTTCAGGGTATCGGTCTTGCCGAAATTAAGCAGCTGAACCGCAGACTTCTCAACGCCTC
The DNA here is from genome assembly GCF_014288035.1 of Hungatella sp. L36. Taxonomy (NCBI): domain Bacteria; kingdom Bacillati; phylum Bacillota; class Clostridia; order Lachnospirales; family Lachnospiraceae; genus Hungatella; species Hungatella sp. L36. The sequence goes on from NZ_JACOPC010000007.1 coordinate 154,295, forward strand.
CCTCTGTATAAGGAGCCTGTCCGTAAATCTGGACAATGGATTTTCCGGCCATGTCACCGGTATTTGTTACCTTTACATGAAATACGGCGGTTGCATCGCAGACGCCTGTTTCCGGATCTGTGGAGACGTTAAACTCCGGTTCTCCCTCGAATTCCTGGGTAAAATCGGTATAAGAAAGACCATATCCGAAGCCATAGGCTACCTCTTTGTCATAGTCCCACTCCGTGGAAGACGCATAAGCGCCGACCGGAGAACCGGCGTTGCCGTTTCCAAATACCGAATCGTAATATCTGGTCTCATAGTAGCGGTAGCCAACATAGATGCCTTCGGCTTCGATCAGGTAGTTGCCTGTAGTGCCGCCGGTCTGCCCAGCGCCGCGGGTGAGCATATCCGCCCCGTTTTCATACTGGAAATTACCCATGTTCTGCATGGCGGGAGCCGACATATTATAGGTTGCGTAGATATCAGGAAGTGCGCCGGAAGGGCTGGTGCGTCCGCAAAGGATATCTGACACACCCAGCATACCGTAGCAGCCTGGGAATCCAATCCAGAGAATTGAATCTATTTCAGGGTCATTCTTTAAGTCACCGATTTCAACGGCATTGGCGGAGTTGAGCAGCACGATTACATTGTCGCTGCATTTCTTCGCCATCTCGATGGTATCGCGTTCATTGGCTGTCAGCTGCAGCGGTTCCTCCGCTCCCAGACCGTCAACCACTCCGCCCGGCAGATAGTCCTTGGACTCCGCGCTTGGACGGCTGATGACTACAATTGCCGCGTCGCCGTATTCGGCAAAGCTGGCCGCATAATCGGAATTGACTGCCTTGATCTCCGCTGCGGACGGCTCGCCCGGGTCATACTCCGCGGAAGGAGTCTCATTTTCTGAGTGAAGATACGTTTCATTCAGTTTATCATATACCGCTGTCATTACCGGATTAACGGTAAAGCCTGCGCCCTCGAACTCAAATTCATCTCCGCTCCAGGAGTCTAGCGTTGCGCCTCTCGTAACCTCGCCGGTGGCAAAGTTATTGTTCAGCGTGTAGGCTATGGTATTCTTAAAATCAGTCTTATTCTGAGTAAGCGCCTGCTCCAGACTGATATAAGGACCCTGTGCCTTGACGCCGAAGCTGGAACCCAGCAGCGATACGTGAGAACGGATTCCGAATAACGTCACCTGGGAATTGCCGGCCAGCGGAAGTCCCTGTCCATCTGCGTTGTTGTTCTTAAGCAGTACGGCGCCCTCCGCAGCCTGCTGGCGGTTCAAATCAATGGCTTTCTGAATCAGCGCGTGGGAATTGCCGGTTCCGTCTTCATTGAGAACCTCCGCCGACGGCTGAAACTTATCATATAAAGGGTCATCCTCTGTATTTTCGGAGACGAATTTCTCACTCAAAGTACCGAGAGCGGTATCGATCGTCGCCTTGTAGCTTTCAGCCACAACCCCAATAATAATTGTCAGTGAAAAAATAAATGTAAACAGAGTTGTCAAGCCGCGCCAAAGCGCTCTTTTTTTCATAAACATAACTTTTCCTTCCTTTCAACTGCATATTTTCTTACACCCAATTGGCGCTGGAGGACTTTTTCCTGACCAGCTTATATGCCGGGTTTGGAACCGCGACTTTATGAAAGACAGCGGTATCCCTGCATTCACCAGCTCTCACCTCCAGCGTTACCGTGCCGTTTAAGGGCACACGGAAGTTGAAAACACGGTCTCCTGTCTGTTCCTCCATCAGCTTTCCATCCGCGTACAGCGCGGCCTTTGGCTGATTGGTGTAAACCTTCACAGTAGTAACAGATTCCTCCCGGTCCGCCCTGCGGCGTCCCGCAATGTGCACAAACGGCTCGTCACTCCAGTAAGCCTTATAGAGATAGAAGCTGTCCTTTTTGATTTTCCGGTCAAATGTGACCAGCCCCTTGTGGTTCATACCGGCCTCTCCACCCTGATCTCTGGCATCCGCCGCGAAATCAAACATGTTCCACACATGAGTCGCCCACAGATAGGGGTTGCGTTCAAAGCATTTTAACATGTACTCGTGGTAAATGGTCTGATACTCCTCCGAGTGATCCCCTCTGCGCGGCTTTCCGGAATGCAGGTTCGGCATGGCCTCACATCCGTATTCCGAATACCCCAGACAGCGCTTCGGATACCGGAAATGGAAAAACCGCATCCACCAATCATTCAGGAACAGCCCCGGGACGTACCATCCCAGATACAGATTCCACGATACCAGGTCGGTGATATGCGCAGACCGGTTAAACGGCCCGCACATGGCGTAGCAGGCCAGCGTTGTCAGCCTGGTCGGGTCCATCTCATGACAGAGCTCGTTAAGCTCCCGGTGATTATCCAGCATATCCTTTTTATTCTTGGTGGAGATGGTAATCTCGTTGGAGACTCCCCAGCAGACGATACAGGGATGGTTGTAATTCTGGACAATCAGTTCCTTCATCTGGCTTATGGTGTTCGCTCTTCCATTGGCCATATGTTCGGAAATATAAGGGATTTCCGCCCAGACCACCAGGCCGGACTCGTCGCACAGATCGTAGAAATACTGATCGTGCTGATAATGGGCGAGGCGGACCGTATTGGCCCCAATCTCACGGATGAGCTCCATGTCCTTTTGATGGTGCTCCTTCGTGATGGCATTGCCCAGTCCCTTCCAGTCCTGATGGCGGGATACGCCGCGCAGGGGATAGCTGCGGCCATTTAAGAAAAATCCTTTTTCCGGGTCCACATGGAAGGTGCGGACGCCAAACCGGCAGCGGATCTCATCCACGGTTTTCCCGTGGTACTCCAGGCGCGCGACCGCCGTATAGAGATACGGGTCCTTCAAGCCATCCCATAAGTGCACGGAAGGGATGACCAGTGTGCAGTCCGCTCCGGTTCCGCAGGCAGCTACCGCGCCATCTGAATCCAGAAGAACGATGCGGATCTCACAATCATCGTCCGGCAGCGCTGCATCGGATTTATTTCCCCCTGCATCCATCTCGGTAAAGGTCTGGACTCTGACATATCCGTCCAGTTCTTTCACCTGCGGCGTAATACGGATTCCGTTCCCGCCGCGGTCAGCCAGAGCAAAATGTCTCCGGTTCACCACCACCAGATTCACGTCACGGTATATGCCCCCGTAGAATGTGAAATCCGCTTTCTGCGGGTACACACGGTCGTTGACGCCATTGTCCGCTTCCACAGCCAGCCGGTTTGTCTCCCGCAGCAGATCTGTCACATCCACACGGAATGTGGAATAGCCGCCGTCATGGGTGCACACCAGGGTATCGTTGAAGCATACCCTCGCACTGGCGTTCACTCCCCGGAATTCCAGATAGACCCGTTCCTCACCTTTCTGAAACTCCGGCATGTCCAGTTCCCGTTCATACCTGCATGAACCGCGCCAGTAATTATTACCGCCATCCTGCCCATCCACGCTGTTCCAGGTATGCGGCAGATTCACTGACACGGTCCTTCCATCCGGACCGGTAAACTGCCACCTGTCATTCAAATTCTTTGTTTTTCTCATGCCATTTCTCTTTTCTTTGTGCTAATCCTCCATACTATAACAAGTTTTTTTTCGGAGTGTAAGCATTTTTGTATAAGTGGTCGATTTTAGAACCCAAGTGGTTTTCAGCAAAAAAAATCAGGGCTGAGAGGAAATATACTACCTCCTCTCAGTCCTGTCCGCGGCTTTTTTGCCTGCGATCGGAATCAATATCTTCAACGAAAAGATATTTTCCTCCGTATCAATTTTCATGAAACCATTATATTTTTCTACCGTATAGCGGATACTCTTCAAGCCGAATCCGTGATACCCGTTCCGGGCCTTTGTGCTGACGGGCAGATCGCCGTCAAACTCCAGCCGCCTGCCGAGCGGATTCATGATATTAATGATCAAAAACTGTTTGCGGACGTACACCAGCACGTCTATCATCCGCATCTCCTGATTCTCCAGCTGCTTTACGCTCTCAATCGCATTGTCAATGGCATTGCCAAACACGGTGTATAGGTCTACCGGATCAAAGATATCCATCTGGCGGCCATCCGCAATGCAGTTGATCTTGATGCTGCTGGCCGTACAGAACAGGCTCTTCTCCGTCAGAACCGTATCCAGCACTTCATTGCCGGTCTTCACGATGGAGTCATAGATCTGCACGGAATCTTCCACCTCGCGCAGATATTTGTCCCGTTCCTCCGGACTGGTGATGGCGCGCATGGCGGCAATCTGATGCTTCAAGTCATGGCATTTGCGGTTAATCAGGGTTATGGTCTCCTGGGACAGCTCATACTGCTCCTTCTGCTGATGCCACAGCTGATTTAAGATGTCCAGCTCCTGTTTCATGGCGCTTTTCTTGAACAGCGTGTTCTGAAGGTAGAGAATCAGGACGCAGTAGCACTGGATCAGCAGGATGTTCCATACCCGCACATCAGGATATGGAATGCCGCCCCCTGACCTCAAAAAGCCAAACAGGATTTCAAAAACAATCAGCAAAAACAGCGCCGAGGACAGCTGCCGAGGCCCCACCTGATAGACTCCGTTTTCCGGCATATATCTGACGATTGTGATGCCGGCCATCCCATAGATCACTGCGTAAATCACCACCATGTAGCCGATGGCCGACAGCTGGCCTCCAATCCCCATACTCCTCAGAACAATGAATGCGGACTCATGGGCAATCTGCTGGCTGATGATCGCCCACGCCGCGCAGTACACCGCCGCGCCTGGAGGCATGGCCGCGCAGATATAGATAAACAGGCAGCTCAGCAGAAAAACGCCCGACATGGATACCACCGCCGGAACGGTCACTGCTGGAAATGCCGTCTTCCACCAGACTGCAGCCACAGCCACAGCGCAGGTCCCCGCCGTCGCCAGGCCCAGTCTCATCCGGAAATTCGGGCGGTGTTTCAGCGGAATTATATAAAGCACGCATGCCGCCCAGAGCGATACAGCCAGTTCCACATACGTCCATATCGTGATATTTATCTTTGTCATGTCCCCATCCCCATGTAATCCGTCAGCTCGGAAAGAAACGCCGTCTTATTCCTCCTGCTGATCTCCAGTTCATCTCCTGCTACGATGACTATATTTTTGCGTATCTCCGAAACGTACTGCAGATTCACCAGATACCAGTGGTTGCACCGCACAAAATGGCTCTCCTTCAGCGTCTCCTCCGCTCCCTGCAGCGTTCCTCTCACCACGAAAATACCGTCCTCCGTGTGGTAATGCAGCATACGGTTCTGCACCTCCACGTAGTGAATCCGGTCCACCTTGAGCCGTTTGATCCCATCCGGAAGATTTAAGAGAATTTCCTCCGGCTGACGTTTTTTCACCCTTGAGACGGCGCGGTCGAGACGCACGGAGAAGGTGTAATAGTTAATCGGCTTCAGCACGTAATCCAGCGCTCCCACATCGTAACCGTTAATCGCATACTGGGCCATATTGGTAATAAAGACAAGCACCACGTCCTGATCCTTTTTCCGTATCTCCCGTGCCGTCTCCATCCCGTTCAGCTTCCCCATCTCGATATCCAGCAGGATTATGTCAAACCGCGGGCTGTAATTCTCCAGCAGCGCACTTCCGTCGCAGAAGGTCTCTGTCTGAATCTCCCGTTTCTTCTCTGCACTATACTGCCTGATGTATTCCTGAATCTGGTCAATATACACTTTTTCATCGTCCACTACAGCAATTTTCAGCATACCCCGTTACCTCCTGACACATAACCCGCCTCTGTTTTCATCCGTTCATTATAACATGTCCGATTTATTTTGCATAGAAAAAATGGCGGAAAGGCCCTGGACATTCCAACGTCCAGGACCTCCGCTGCCTCCGGAAAATCCTTTTATAAAATGACCGGCTGGATCTGCTTTCCTTCCAGCGCTTCTTCCAGGGTTCTGACAATCTGATCCGTCCTGGCAATCATGGAATTGGGCTTTTTAATCGCGTTATCCTGGCCGAATGGCACGAAATAAATGTTTTTAATATTAAAAAGCTGGCCGATATTTTTAAAATTAATTCCCAAAGCGTCGTTGGTGGAAATCGAGATAACCAGGGGCTTGGAGTTTCTCAAATGGGCTTTTGCAGCCATGAGGACAGGGGTGTCGGTTATGCCGTTGGCCAGCTTTGCCAGGGTGTTCCCCGTACACGGTGCAATGAGAAGAATATCCAGGTAGCCCTGCGGACCAATCGGTTCGGCATCCTCCAGCTTCAGAATGGGGGGATTGCCGGTCAGGTCGGAAATGTGGCTGATAAACTCCGTGGTATCTCCAAAACGGGAATCGGTAGTCTGCACATTTGTGGAGATAATGGGATAGATGGAGGCGCCTTCCGCCATCAGAGCGGTGACTGCCTCTTCCATCTTACTAAAGGTACAGAAAGACCCGGTGATTGCCAGGCCGATTTTTTTTCCTTCTAATTTCATATAAACTCCTTTACTATAAGCTTTTCATGACAGCCTTTAACAGAATTTCAGCCGCTGCCTTCGGCGCATAGGCGCCGGGGAGCCCGGGACATAGTCTGGCGTTTATTTCCCGGCTCTTACATGCGGTAAAATCCACGCCGCCAGGGGCAGAGGCAATGTCAATGATGGTGACATCAGGCCTCATAAGGCGGATTTCGGCTTCACGGATGACTGGTGCGGGTATGGTATTGAATATAAAGTGATACTCGCCTATATCCTGTGAGATTTCGGACAGAGGCTTTGTCTTAAGCCCAAGCGCAGTCCCAAAGGCCAGCTGGACCGGATCTCTGTCGGCCACTGTGACATCCGCGGACAATCCCTGTAATTTACAGGCAAGCGTTTTTCCGCAGCGGCCGAAGCCTGTGACGAGACACCGGCTTTGGTGAAGGCAGTCCGGGCTCAAACGGATCGCTTCCGCAATCGCCCCTTCCGCTGTGGCTATGGTATTTTCTAAGGTGATTTCCTCTATCTCCAGAAAGTCAAAGTATGGGATTTTATGCTCTTTGGCGTGGTCTTTTACAAAGTCAGGTATATTTCCGCCGAACAGAGTATTGTCAGGCGTTAAGTGTCTTAAAAGGTCCGTGATCTTTAAGGAATCTTTCTGGTCCGTGGAAAAGATGGTCTTGCCATCCTTTGTAAAGGGTACGGGACACAGAAGGACGCTGCTGGCTTTTATGGCTTCTTCCAGAGAAAGGTTAAGCCTGCCTAAGTCGGCGGATGTAACGGTGGGTAACCCCTGTTGCTTTAACATGCGGCCCAGATAAATCTGTCTTAAATCGCCGCCCAGAATCAAATAATTATTCATGAACTTCACTCTCCATAGTGATTTTATATGAGGAAAAAAACTGGTTTGTGCAAGGAACAGACCGGGAGAGTTTGTCATATTTTACATCAAGGCATTGAATCAAAGGGAAGGTAAGATGATTTTTGAAGGATCTGCAGCAGCAGTTGTGACACCAATGGCCGAAAATGGCGCTATCGATTTTGAAGCAATGGGAAAATTATTGGAATTTCAACTGGAGAATGGAACTGACGCCATTGTAGTAAACGGGACTACCGGCGAATCCTCCACGCTTCAGGATGAAGAGAAATATAAGCTTATTGAATTTACCGTGAAGCGGGTTCATGGAAGGGTGCCTGTAATTGCAGGCGCAGGAAGCAACAATACCGCTCATGCAGTGGAATTATCGAAAAAGGCTCAGGAGCTTGGCGCGGATGGGCTTTTAGAGGTGACGCCTTACTACAACAAGACTTCGCAAAAGGGACTGATCGCCCATTTTACAGCCGTGGCGGACAGCGTTTCAATTCCGGTCATCCTCTATCATGTGCCCAGCCGTACCGGCATGACCATGGAACCGGAGACCTGCAAAGTGCTTTCACAGCATCCGAATATCCAGGCTGTCAAGGAGGCGGGAGGCAATATCTCCCACGTCGCCCGGATCGCCTCTCTGTGCGGGGAAGACCTGGATATTTATTCGGGAAATGACGATCAGACGGTTCCCGTTCTTTCTCTGGGAGGCAAAGGCGTGATCTCTGTCCTGGCCAATATCATGCCGCGGGAAACCCACGAAATGTGCAGGCTTTTCTTGAATGGGCAGGAAAAGGAGAGCTTAGGACTGCAGTTAGACCTGCTGGATTTGATGAATGCCCTTTTCCTGGACGTCAATCCGGTGCCTGTTAAGGCGGCCTTAAGCCTGATGGGAATGTGTGGGGAAAATTACAGGCTGCCTCTCATCAGAATGAGTGCCGCTGACAAGGCAAAGCTGACGGAAACCATGAAGAGGCATTCCCTGATTTAGAGAAACGCGAAAGGGGGTCCTGAAAGCCGTAATCGTACGGCCAGGACCCCCTTAATTATTTCTTTTAGTAGTTTTCCAAAAATGCTTCTATCTCCCGCCTGTCCGGCATGGACGGCGCCGTCCCGATCTTCTGCACCGAGAGTGCCGCCGTCGCGCTGGCGAACACGACCGCGTCCTTCCAATCCTTCCCTTCCGACACGGCCGCCAGAAGTCCCCCGCAAAATGCGTCTCCCGCACCGGTAGTGTCCACGGCCTCTACTGAGAATGCCGGAACAAACTCCCTTTTACCGGATGCTGACGATAAGCAGGCCCCGCGGTCTGCCATGGTAATGATTACCTCGCCAATTCCGCGTTCATGAAACCAGTCCGCCGCCCTCGCTGCGTCCGCATCCGAACAGACAGGAATCCCGGTGTAATACTCTGCCTCCACCTCGTTGGGCGTGATCACATCGATCCGTTTCCACAGCCCCTCCGGCAGGTCTGCCGCAGGAGCCGGGTTTAAGATCACTCTGGTCCCGCTCTCTGCCGCGTATTCCGCAACCCGCTCCACCGCATCCAGATTCGTCTCCAGCTGCATCAGCACATATTCACAGTCCTGGATCACTTCTTTTAAGGAGTCCACTTCCTGCTCCGTTATGGAAAGCCCCGCTCCTGGCACCACCACAATCTCATTCTGACTGCTGTCTTCTCCCACCAGAATCAGCGCACAGCCCGTGTCCTCCCGGTCGGTCCGGAAGACCCGCCCGGTCTCCATGCCCAGTTTTTCCATTGTATTTAGTGCAATATCGGAAAATGAATCCGTACCCAGCTTGGTCGCCAGCGTGACTTTTGCGCCCGCTTTAAAGGCGGCCACAGCCTGGTTAAAGCCCTTCCCCCCAGGGCCCATTTTAAAACCATTCCCCTTAACCGTTTCTCCCGGAACAGGCAGATGCGGCGCACGGGCCATGAGATCCACGACAAAGCTTCCAAAAACCAGTGTTCTTCTTCCCATATACAACCTCCTGGTTCCCCGAACCAATCACTCCTCCAGCAGTATAACTCCGTTTCCTGCACCGATTCTGTCGGCTCCGGCTTCTATCATGGCCTTCGCCTGCTCACAGGTACGGATGCCACCGCTGGCCTTCACCTTTGCTGAATCTCCCACCGTCTCTCTCATCAGACGAACCGCCTCTTCCGTGGCGCCTCCAGTCGAAAATCCGGTTGATGTTTTTACAAATCCAGCCCCTGCCTTCACAGAACGGCGGCAGGTTTCCACGATCTCCTCTCTGGTCAGCAGGCAGGTTTCCAGTATGACTTTCACCACCGCGCCGCCGCTGGCTGCCACGACTGCACGGATATCCTCCTCCACGCGGTCGTAATTTCCATCTTTTACGGCGCCAATATTGATGACCATGTCAACCTCTTCCGCCCCGTCTTCCACGGCTGCCTGTGCCTCGTATGCCTTGGCGCGGGTGCTCATGGCCCCCAGAGGAAAGCCCACGACACAGCATACCTTTACGCCGCTTCCCTTCAGAAGTTCAGCCACCAGCGGAACGTGGCATGTATTGACGCATACCGATGCGAAATGGTATTGAACCGCTTCCCGGCAGTATCTTTTTACCTCTTCTTCTCTCGCGTCGGCGCGCAGTATGGTGTGATCAATCTTTTCTGCAATATTCATGTTGTCCTCCATTTCTATCCTTTGATTCCCCCCTGTGCCACCGCGGTGACAATGTATTTTCTCGCAAAGAAAAACAGTACCACCATGGGGATTACTACAATAAACGCTGCCGCCATCAGCCTCTCATAGCGGATTCCTGCGGACTGCACAAATGAAGTCAGTCCCACGGTCACGGTCCTCATCCTTGACTCATTCGTCACCAGCATGGGCCATAAGAATGAGTTCCAGCTGTCAATGCTGTTGAGAAGAATGATAGTGATGATCGCCGGCTTGGCGATTGGAACCATGATTCTCCAGAGAAATTTCCAGTTGGATGCCCCATCCACCCGCGCCGCGTTGTAAAGCGAGCCGGGAATCTCCAGAAAGAAGTTTCTTAATATAAAGATATAGAGTATGTTGGCTGTATACGGTACGATCAGCGCCTTATACGTATCAATCTGATGAAGCTTCACGATGGTAACGTAATTGGTAATGGCAAGAAGCTCAAACGGAACCATCATAAATCCCAGGAACAGGGAAAAAATAATGTCTCTCCCGGGAAACTTAAGCCTCGAAAATGCAAAGGCAGTCAGTATGCTGACCGTGGTCGTCAGGATCACCGATGAGACCGTGACGAACAGCGAGTTTATAATATACCTTGCGAACTCCCCGGAACTCAGCACATACTTGAAATTATCCAGCAAAAATGACGGCGGCCACCAGATCGGAGGCATCTGCGTCACCTGCTCCGGCGTTTTAAACGCAGTAATGATCATCCAGTAAAACGGCAGAACCATCATCACCGCGCCGGCCGACAGGATTACGTAGGAAATGATCTTTACAGCCAGATGTCTATTTTTCATCTCAATTCTCCTTTTTACCTGCTGACCCATTTTTTCTGAATCGTCATCTGCAGCATGGTCATGATAAACACGATCAAAAACAATACCAGTGCGGCCGCGCAGGCAATGGAAACGTTCATCTTATGATAAAAGTTCTCATATATGTAGAACACCACGGTATAAAGGGAGTATCCCGGCCCCGGTTTTCCATTGAACAGCGCAAATACTTCATTAAACACCTTCGAGGTATTGATAATATTGATAATCAGAACCAGCGCGATCGTGGGCGATAAGAGCGGAAGCGTTATGCGGAACAGAATCTTTGCCGGTTTCGCCCCATCCACTTTTGCCGCCGTATAATACTGTTCACCGATGGTCTGGAGACCGGACAGGAACAGGATAATAGTAAATGGCAGCTTCGTCCAGATTCCATAGATAATCAGGGCCGCCAGCGCCATTCTGGGATTCTCCATCCATTTGACCGGCTCGATCCCGATCACTCCAAGCACGTAATTGATAATGCCGTAATCGTAGTGATACATCCATTTCCATACGATTCCAACGGCAATGGTCGCCGTGACCATCGGCAGAAAATATACGAACTGGAAGAACGAGCTTCCCTTCAGCTTCTGGTTTAAGAGAATGGCTACCGTCAGTGCAATGACTGTGGAAAGCGGTACGACAAATGCCACGTAAAGGAATGTATTTTTCAGTGACAGCAAAAACTCCTTATCCGAGAAAAGCGCTGCGAAATTCCCCATTCCCATGCCGGTGTAGGTGTTGGCCAGATAATCATAGTTCTCCAGAAATGCATTCAGAAAGACCGTGATAATCGGAAAGACCATGAACACACTCACTACAAGAATAAATGGGAGCAGATAGATGAAGGGTTCCGTAAATGTCCTTACCGTGACTTTTTCATCACTTTTTACCTTAACCGATCTTTTCCTCTGTCTCAGAATCATAGATGTGAACCCCCTTCTTTTTCAAACGAACCGATATCTTCCCTCCAATTTCATAGGTCTGTCCGCTTTCCAGCGTACTTCTGAATTCTTTTCCCCCAATTTCCAGAAGATACAGGGTTTCCTTGCCATTTAAAAATACGTTTCTTACGGTTGCAGGCGTCTCATAGACTCCCTCCGCCGCTGCCTCAAACGCCTCGCTCCGGATTCCCAGCTTCACCCTTCTTCCTCTTTCGATGCCTTTCATCCCGGCAATGAGAAATCCCGTATTGTCCCCCTGCAATATTACACGGTTCCCATCGACTATGCCCTCGTATAGATTAATCGGCGGATTGCCCAGGAAGTCCGCCACAAACGGATTGCACGGTTCATCGTACAGCTCCTGAGGCAGCCCGTACTGCTGGATCCGCCCCTTTTTCAGGAGCAGAATATGATCTGATATGCTGAGTGCTTCCTCCTGGTCGTGGGTCACGAAAATGGTGGTGATCCCCGTCTCCAGTTGAAGCCGCCGGATTTCCTCCCGCATTTCCAGGCGGAGCCTGGCGTCTAAATTGGACAACGGCTCATCGAGAAGCAGAATCTCCGGTTCCTTTGCCAGGGCTCTTGCTATAGCCACACGCTGCTGCTGTCCTCCCGAAAGCTGGGATGGCTTTCGGGTAAAGTAATCTTCAATCCGAAGCAGTTTGGCAAACTCCGCTGCCCGCTCCATCCGTTCTTTTTTTGAAACCTTTTTGATCTCCAGCGAAAATGCGATATTCTCCCCCACCGTCATGTGGGGATACAGCGCATAATTCTGAAATACCAGGCCGATATTTCTCTTATCCGGAGACAGAGATGTCACATCCCTGTCTCCGAAATAAATCGATCCCGAAGTAGGCGGCAGAATTCCCGATATTAAATTAAGCAGGGTACTCTTTCCGCATCCGCTTGGCCCCAAAAGCGTGGTCAGTTTCCCATCGCAAAATTCCAAAGATAAATCATCAAGGGCTACCGTTTCCCCAAATCTCTTTCTGATATTCTGTAATTTAATCTCCATGGCTCACCTTTTCACCTGATTGGACTATTTGCGGATTGCTGCTTCTGCCGACTTCCTGGCCTCTGCAAGTGCCGTATCCATGTCGCTTATATCCAGCATAATCTCTTCCAGCGCCTTATCCAGACTCGTGCGAAGCTCATACCATCCCGCTATGGTCGGCATATATCCGTAGGAATCTCTCTGCTCGTAGACCGCAGCCGCCACCGGATTTACTTTTAAGAAATCCTGGTATACGCTCTCGTTCATGGCCGCAGTAGATGCCGGAAGGGCGCCAAATACCGTTCCGCACTCCGCATTGACTTCCGGGCTCAGTAAGTATTTTAAGAACATCCAGCTGGCCAGTTCCTCTTCCGGATTGGTCTTCGCAATGGCAAATACCGGCTCGGAAAGGCTGACAAACTTCTTGGGTCCCTCCTGAGGAAGCGGCGCCGCTCCCAGTTCAAACTTGTCTCCGACCGCAGTGGCAAGATATCCGTAGTTCCCGGATAATGCAACGTAGCATCCGACATCGCCGTTGGCAAAAGGATTGGTAAAGTGTTTGTCGTCTCCCACCAGACGGGCAACCTTCTTATCGATCAGATCTTTGTACCAGGTAATCTTCTCTCTGGCAGTCTCAGAATCGAAACCAATGGTTTTATTCTCCAGATCAATCACTTCTCCGCCGGCCTGAGTCAGAACCTCCATGTAACCGTCCACCATAATCTGGAATCCGAAGCCAGGCTTTCCTATCTTGTCGCTGACAGCCGTGGCCACGGCCTCCACCTCGGACCAGGTCTTCGGCGGTTCTATGCCAAGTTCTTCAAACATGGTCTTATTATAGAAAAAGACATTGCCGCCCAGGAACAGAGGCATGGCGTAGCGCTTATTCCCCCACGGCACATACATCTGATTCAGCCCTGAGTTGATATCTTCATCAAAGTTCTCATACCCCACCGTCGAATCATAAATGTAATCGTCCATATTCACCAGCGCGCCCTCATTAATATAGCTGGTCATATTGGCTGCCGCAGAGTGAACCATGCTGGGCAGATCGTCGGCTTTTGCCGCCGCCATAACCTTTGCTTCGTACTGGTCTGCGGGCTGATATTGAAGCTTAACCGTAATATCAGGATTTTTCGCGTGGAATTCGTCCGCTACCTTCTGAAACCACACCTCATACTGATCAGAATACTGATGCCATATGGTTATCTCCACCGGACCCGTAATCTCCGTCGCGATGGCTGCGGCCGTCTCTGCTTCCGCCGCCGTCTCATTCGTCCCCTCGTTTTTTGCCTCGTTCTTTGCCTGGCTTTCTTCTGTCTTTGCCTCTTCTGCCTTTGTCTCCTCTGCCTTCTCCGGCGCAGCCACCTTCTGTGGTACACAACCCCCGAGCAGTACCGCCGTAAGCCCCAATGCTGCAATGCGTCTTAGTTTACTCATTCTGTAACCTCCCTGTTCTTCTCCTTTTGTTTTTACCGGTTCCCCTGTTTACTCCTCACCCAGTTCGATGTTCTCCCTGGTATACTGCTTTAAGATCTCCTTCAGTTCCGGATCGTACTGATCCATAAATGGCGTAACATCTGTAAAATGCTCCAGGAAATCCAGATACGTTCTTCCGCCCTCTCTTCCCTTTTTCGTATGCCAGTCATAGATATCATACTCTGTCGGAAGCTTTGCGTACTCCCCTCGCTTGTATTCCTCGATTACGATCGTCTTAATCGTATCGCTGGAGCGCTCTTTCCGGCATTTACACAGATAACGAATCGCCTGGAACAGGAACAGTGCCCTGCTGCCGCTTAAAGAGTACGGAAACTCCTCTCTCATGGTTTTCAATGTCTGGATTAGAATGGGCGCGGTCGGCTCCCCGAATCCGATGTCTTCCACGCTGATGACGGAAAGACGTCTCCAAAGATAGTTCTCCAGCTCCATACTGGTAACATACATCTCGTATCCGCACCGGATCGCGGTGTCCTCGTCCGCATGGCGGATGCTTTTCTGCAGTGCGGAAATCACCTCATCTGCGTGCAGTCCGTTCCTCGTCATAACATTCTCAAATGGATCGTACTGTGGTTTGTAGCTGTAGCTGTTGTCATGTTTCATTGCTGCTTTCCCCCTTTAAGTGATGTAAATATAGATTTAATAATGGTTCACTGCCCACGGATCGCCTCCGTTGTCCGTGCACAGCTACCGTTTATTTCTCAGCAGGCTTTATATTGGTCGGAAGGAGGATCTCACGGCTTCTTTTGTTCTTTCCGCCGTTATGAATCCGTTCCCACAACAGTTCAAACGCCAGCTCCCCCATCTCCCTCATGGGCCGTTCGATGGTAGACAGCTGAAGTCCGAAATCCGGGAATGTACCGATATCATCAAATCCAAAGAGACAGACATCCCTGCCGATCCGGTATCCTGCTTCGTTTAAGTATTTCACACATCCGATCAGCTCCGAACTGGAAAATGCCACAATTGCCGTGGGACTGTTCTCCATCTCCATCAGGCGCTTACAGGCATCATATCCGCTCTCAACGCTCAGTTCTCCCTCGATCACCCAGTCCGGACAGACCTCCAGCCCATGCTTCTTCATGCACTCCAGGAAACCGTCCTGCCTTCTCGCGCCCACTCTGGAAAAATCAGGGCTGGTGACGGCCGCAATCTGCGTATGTCCTGCCTGGATCAGCTGTTCTGTGGCCTTATAAATAGCCCCCTTATTGTCAATAAATACCGCGTCGAAATCCCCGCCCTCCGTATCACGGTCGATGAGGACCACGGGAATCCCGGCCCGTTCCACTGCTTCCAGCATCTTTCTGGTGGCGGAGGTCTGATAGAGACTCGGGGTGATCAGAATACCCTTTACACTCTGAGCCTTCAGCTGCTTTAAGATCTCCCCCTGCTTCTTCTCATCGTCGTCCGTTTTATAAAAAAGAACCGTTATATTCTCCTCATCCGCCTTTCGGGTCACACCGTCGTATACCTTCACGAAGAATGGATTAACCCGCTCCGGCATCACCAGGCCGATCATATCAGAGGCCTGGGTAATCAGGCTTCTCGCCGCCGCATTCGGACAGTAATTCGATTCCCGGATAATTTCCTCAATATTTTTCTTGTTCTTTTCGCTCACGTAGCCGGACCCGTTGATCACTCTCGACACCGTAGCCACGGATACACCTGCTTTTTCAGCAATATCCTTAATCGTAAGACTCATTTTGCACTCCATTTCTCCTGCGGCCGCACTATGCGGCCATGATGCAGCAATGTGTAATCGTTTACATATGTTTACAAAAAAAATTATGGTTATTTAAAAATATGTGAATTATGTAATCCTTTATAATCAGTGGATTTTGTAAAAGGCAAGTAGTTGTTTAGTATTATAGTGTGTAATCGTTTACACATTTGTATCTTACCATCATTTATACAGATTGTAAAGTATTTCGTGAAAAAAAATGGACATTTTATACAAGAATTTTGTATTACTGCCTAAAACGGCGCCCCCTGCTTTTGCAGAGAAGCGCCATTCACTGTAATTGTCTTCTATTGTACTTCCACCCAAACACCCCCAACGCCCCAACGCCCATCACCGTTAGCACCAGCCACACCAAAAACACGCTGTTCCACCCCAGTCCCAGCTGGATAACCAGCCCGGAAAACACGGAGGACAGACCGGCGGCCACATAGGAGCAGAAATCCAGCAGCCCCGATACGAAGCTGGCCCGGTTGGCCCTTGCGAAGCGAAGCGGAAATACTCCCAGCAGAATCGTATTTACACCGTACATCACGGCGCTGACGCCGCCTAATAAAAGTACCCCGGCAGCCAGCGATTTTCCCATAAAGACGCGAAGCCCGGCCAGGATAAATACCGATAGGACCATCATAATCACCACCAGCGTCTCTTCCTTCAGAAGCCGTTTTCTCTGAATCATTCCCACCAGGGTGATGCCCATAAAATTCATCACCGGTATAAACAACAGCAGGAACGAGGCCGTACCGGCGTCCACGCCATAGATATCCTGTATCATGGTCGGTCCCCACAGGCCGATTCCGTCCTTGATCACCCCCTGCGCCAGGCAGGCGAGTATAATCCAGATCAGGCCGGAAGCCAGAATAAACTTCCCAAGCCGGTTTCCGATGCCCGAAGAGGAGTCCGTATGTTCCAGAAATGCCGCTGACGGTTTCATCACCCGAACGCTCTGAAAATCCGTAAATCCGGCTTCCACTGCCGTATTTTTTACATACGTCTTCCACAGCAGCGCAAACAGAATCAGGGCGAAGCCAGGTATTAAAAATACCCACTTCCAGGATGCCGCCCGGATAATAAAGCCACAGATCCCCCAGCCGGCCAGCGTTCCTCCCACCATGGAGGTGGACAGCCACACCGCAGCTCCCGCGTGCTGTTCCTCGTAAAACCAGTGGGCAATCAGACTGATCATATTGCACCAGATAGCGCTCTGCGCGAATCCGTTCACCGCCCATAAAAGGATGATGATCCATATGTTGTGGACGAATCCGATAGCCACATTCGCAGCGCCCGACACCATCAGCCCAAAAAACACCTGATGCCTGTTGTCCAGATAATCCCCCGCATAACCGTTGACCAGCTTTCCCACCGCATAGACCCAGAAAAACACGCTCCCGGTCAGGCCGATCACCGCGGCGCCGCTGGCAAATTCCAGCGCCATGGCGTTCATGGCCACGGATAGATTCAGCCGCCCGAAATACGTCAGGAAATAACCGGTCCAGCAGAACAGAAACACTTCCTTCTGCTTTCTCCTTAAACGTTCCCCCATTTCCATGATCAGAATTCCACCGTCATACCATCATATGCCACCACGAATCCGTCCTCGCGGACACAGTCCACGATCTCTTCGTGCATCAGTTTTCCATTGTGAGAGAAATGATTGATCACAAACACCGTGTTCTCTCCGGCGCATCCCTCACGAATCATGCGTGCTTTTGCTTTCCGGTTGTCAGGCAGCCCCATGTGATAATTTCCGTCGGGCGCCTCCACATTGGTACAGTCGAAGCTGACAAGGCTGATCATTTTCCCTCTTAAATAATCCCATGTCTCTTCCGGGTAGCTTCCCGAATCATGGCCATAGAAGAGACATTTTCCGTCCTTTTCCAGCAGGTATACGAGGCAGTTTTCATCCTTTGCATGGTTGGCCGCCAGCGGCGTCACCACGTATCCGGAAGGCAGTGTTACCGGTTCGAGGGGCCTTACCCGCTTAAAATCCAGCTGTGCATGAAGTGTAGGGCTGTCGTTCATCTCCATGGCCATCCGGTATGCCGCTTCCACCTTATCATTTCCATAGACCGTGAGAACCGGCGCTCCGGGCTGGTGCGCGTATGGCTCGCCGCGCATCAGCAGCTCCATGGGATAAAAATGATCCTGATGAGAATGGGTAATCAACACCGATTCAACCTTGTCAATCGTCATTCCCTCCCGCAGGACATGGAGATACGTATCGGGCGGAAGATCGATGAGAACCGTATTATCCACAATGGCCTGGGAGCGGGTCCTGATATTCTTTCCTCCCAGCGCCCTCGCCCTCTTACACGCCTCACAGGTACAGAACACGGCCGGCCATCCTTCTGCGGCGGCCGTGCCCAGATATTTAATTTCCATATTAATCTCCTTTCGCACTCAGCCTTTGACCGCGCCTGTGGTCAGGCCCTGAATAATGTATTTCTGAGCAAATACATAGACCACCATCACCGGCAGCATGGACAGCAGAAATGATGCGAAGGCCAGATTATAGTCAAAGGAATACGTCGTCTTAAAATTATACTGGAACAGCTGCAGCGTCCAGCTGTCCTTGGATTTGTTTAACAGGAGCAGCGGAAGCATAAAGTCGTTCCAAACGGAAAGCCCGTTCAGAATCATAATCGTAGCAGTCATGGGTTTTACCAGAGGGAATACGATCTGGATATACGTCTGAACCACTCCGGCCCCGTCGATAAACGCACTCTCCTCCAGCTCCCGGGGCACACTGTCCATATACGCCACAAAGAGGAACACGCCGTCGCGCAGCGCAAACACCAGATTTAATACAATCAGCCCCCAGATATTGGACATATGAAAGGAACTGGCGATCTTCACTAACGGAATCATAACTACCTGGAAGGGTACGAAGAGACCGATGACCAGATAGATGTAAGAGAAACGGTAGAATTTGGACCGTCTCATGTTCCGGGAAAGTGCGTAAGACAGCGAGGGAATGACAAGTGCCATTAGGATCAGGGAACAGACCGTAATAATAACGGTATTTCCTAAATAGCGGAAATAGTTCTGTTTTTCAATAATTTCCCGAAAATTCCCCAGATAAAACTGGCTGGGAAAGGAGAAAAAATTGACCGTCGATTCCTCTCTCGTCTTAAATGCAGTAATAATTGTCACATACAAGGGCGCGGCAATCACCAGACAGCCCGAGATCAAAAACAGATATTTGAGGATACGGACCGGCTGCAGCTGCTTTTCCTTTTTTACATTCATGGTCAGTCCTCCTTCCTCGTCGTCCTGAACTGGAAATACGACACGACACACACCAGCACAAAGATGACGACAGACTGGGTGATCGCATAGCTGAATTTCTGGTTCATAAAGGCATTTTCATAGATTAAGAACGCAATGGACTGGGTAGAACCCGCAGGTCCGCCGCTGGTCATGACCGTAATATAGTCGAAGACCGTCAGTCCTTCTTTTGTCACCAGGATGATACAGACGCTTAAGACCGGCATCAGAAGCGGAAGCGTGATGCGGAAGAAACGCTGCACTCCATTGGCCCCATCGATGGCGGCCGCTTCGTATAAGTCTCCGGAGATATTCTGCATCCCGGCGATCAGCAGCACCATGGGGATCGACACACTCCTCCAGATATGGACGATCAGGATGCCCCACATGGCAGTAGATGAACTGGACAAAATATTTTTACTCAGAAAATCAATATTTAAACTCTTTCCGATCAGCGGGATCACCCGGTAATAGATTTCATTGAAAACAAGGCCTATGGTAACGAGGCTCAGCGTTGCCGGGAAAAAGAAAGCGGCCCGGAAAAAAGTCTGCTGTTTAATCTTCGAACACAGGATAACCGCCAGAATCAGCGCGATGGTGATGACTCCCACCACAAGAATTGCACTGTATTCTACGGTGAAGACCAGCGCACGTTTGAAGACACGGTCTGAAAACAGCCTTGCATAGTTGTTGACACCGACAAATTTATACTCCTTTGCATATCCGTTCCAGTTCGTAAAACTGTAGTAAATTCCGTAGATTACGGAAAATACGAAAAAGACCGTATATAGAATAATTGCCGGCAGTGTAAATGCCATATAAGCGGCGCGTCCCGCCTTCGGCCGTTTTGGTTTGTTTTTCACGGTCCATCACCCTTTCTGAACGATTCTCTTCTAATTAGAAAGAGGGTGAAACTAGTGCCTACCGGCGTATTTACGCCGGGAGGCACTAGCGCCGCCGGACTTAAATGCGTCCTGGCAAGAATCTCACCCTCTCGTAAAACCTTAGTTGTTATAGGTATCCATAATTAACTGATTTAAGTTGTCAAGCCACTGGTCTACATCCTTGGTATCGATCAGTTCCTGGCAGATATTGCCGTACTCTCCACCGAATGACGGCGGCCAGCTGTTGGACGGAACGCTCATGGTCTTACCAGTCTGGACATAATCCTTAAACATGGATTCAAACTCGGTCTTATTAAAGTTGACGCCCTTGATTGCCGACGGAGTTCCATCGTAATCGGAGAACTGCTGTGCATTTTCAGGGCTGGTGCAGTACTCTACGAAACGTTTTGCCGCTTCCGGATACTTTGTTGCTGCGGAAATACTGAATGCCGTATCAATGTTGACGCCCAGACGGTCAATGCTGCTTCCATTGAAGGATGGGTAACGGAACATGGCAAACTGAAGATCCGGGTTGCTCTTTACGATCTCCGGGTATGCGAAGGTTCCGGAGAAGAACATGGCTGCCTTACCGTTTGCAAAATCTGCGATGGCCTGCTCCTGGCCGGTTCCCAGGTTATCTTCCTGGCCATACTAGCGAAGCTTCACAATGGTCTCGCCCATCTGGCGGAGCTCCTTGGAGTCGGCAGCTGTCGTCCCTCCTGCTGCAATGTCTTCAAACAGTCCTACCGGATCTTCCAGCATGGTTACGCTGGCGCGGTCACAGAACTGGCGAACCGTCCATACATCCTTATCCGGGAATGTAAACGGTGTGATATCGGCTGCTTTTAACGTATCGCAGACCTTGTATAAGTCTTCAATGGTTGCCGGAATCTCAACACCGGCTTTATCAAATAAATCTTTGTTGTAGTAAACGCCCAGCATGTTTAAGGATACCGGGATCGAATACGATTTGCTGTCGATGAGGCTGATATCCAGAATATCATCCGCCACATTATCAAGCATCTTTTCTCCGGTTAAATCCATCATATATCCGGCCTTTACCTGCTCCCGGAAGGAAGCGTCCAGCGGGAAATGGGTAAATACGTCCGGAACCTGGTCGGAAGCCATTCTCGTCATCAGGACGGTCTCCGCATCCGGAACGTTGGTGTACTCGATCTTGATATCCGGGTTCTGAGCCTCGAATTCCTTGATCAGCGCCGTGTAATAATCGGTTCCCTCGTCCTTCATCTGGAAGAACTCAATGGTTGTCACTTCTCCTGTTGATGCGGCCTCCTTCGTCTCGGCTGCCGTCGTCTCCTCCGCCTTCTCCGTGGACGCGGCCGGCGCCGCCGTGGTCTCTGCCGGTTTGTTGGACGAACCGCATCCGGCCATAGACACTACCATTACTGCCGCCATTGCTACACTCAATACTTTTTTCATAGATATCCTCCTTACAATGCGAAAAATATGGGTATAAGTCACTTGTATCTTATACCCATATTATAGCGTTTATTTTTTTCAATCATATTGCAAAACTGACATCAGCAGATATCAATTATGTTACTTTTCCGTTATTATGCATTAATTTTACATTTATATTACACGTCTTTTATTGTATTTTTACATTAGCGTGATTCAGGCCTGTTTCTCTGTGTTCCCGGAGTCCGGCCGAAATATTTCTTAAAATTCTGAATGAAATAGGAAGGGCTGGTGTATCCCACCATAAGCGCCACCTCATTGATATTCATATCCCCGCTTTCCAGGAGTTCTTCCGCCTTTTTCATACGCAGGCCAAGCAGGTACTTGGAAAATCCCATTCCGGTCCGCGCCTTGAAGAGACGGCTCAGATAGTTGGGATTCATGAAATACTTCGTCGCCGCCAGCTCATTTAAAGAGATCTCACAGTAATAATTTTCTTCCAGGAATGCCTGGATTTCGTCAATAATGTCTCCTTCATTTATGGACCGGTCCGCCTCTTCGATGCAGCACGCCATGCTGCAGATATAGTCCAGAAGCCCGCCCATGTCCTCAAAATCCCAGAGAGGCCGGTAAATCGTTTCCGTATCCATGGTAAAACAGATGCCCAGCAGCGCCTGGTATGCCTGCTCCAGCTGCAGGACCGTCGTCTTCTCCTGCTGTACCAGTTTCTTGAAGCAGAACTCTTTTGCCTCCTTCACCCGCCTGGCATTCAAATGGTTTCGAATTAAATGTAAGTCTTCCTTTGAGAGCAGCTCCTTTCCCCTGTCATGATCGAAAAGGTATAATCCCCGTTCCGGATCCTGGAGCCGCAGACAGCAGGCCCTTCTCGCCTGGGAGTATGCCTCCCTTATGGAATCCGGTCCCGTGAGAAGCAGGCTGACTCCGACTGCGGCCTGACGGCCATCCTTCTTTCCCTGTTCCGCCAGCGTATTTAATGCCCGGAGCTTCTTATCAAACACTGCCATAGCACGTTCTTCCCCGCAGGAGACGATGACTCCCGCTCCGGAATGCAGGATATCCTCAAATATCAGGTCCCGGCCAAAGGACAGATCCCGCAGCCGTATCGACAGTTCCTCAAATCCCATTCCATCCACCATGATCTGAGCCGCAAAGAAACACCCGTTTTTCAGTCCTGTCATCTCCTCGGGCAGTACATCCTCGGGACGCTCCTCCCCCGATAAATACCGGAGCAGGAGAAAACTTCCTGCGCGTTTCTGTACGTCACGGAGCAGATCCTCCTGCCGCTTCTCCTCTGTGCGCGCCTTCTTTATAGTATCCAGGGTGTGAAACAGATCCTCTCTCTTGAGCGGTTTCAGCAGATAATCCCGCACCCCGTTATGAAGGGCGGCTCTGGCGTAATCAAACGTGGCGTATCCGCTCACCAAAACCACATCCACCGAAGGAAAACGCTGGCGCACCACCTCGGATAAGGCGATTCCGTTCAGTCCTGGCATCCGGATATCCGCCACCAGCACATCCATGTTTTGCTCCTCCAGCACCTTCAAAACCTCATCGCCATTGTCACAGGAGCAGCATATGGTGCTGTCCCTGTCCCATTCCAGTATTAATTTTTCTACAGCCTTTCTGGCCAAAAGAACATTATCCGCAACTGCAAACTTCATGACTTCCCCCGCTTCCTATGACTTTTTCTCACTCTCAGGGATCCTGATGGTGATCTTTGTTCCCCTGCCTACCTCACTCTCCAGGATCAAACCGTACTCTTCTCCATAATAATTCTTCAGACGGAAATTCACATTCAGCAGACCGATGGAATCCGTCTCCTCTTTTTCCAGACACAGCGATCCCTGCTCCCGGCATTTTTCCGTCAGCTGTTTAAGACGAGCTTCCGACATCCCGGCGCCGTTGTCCTCCACAGTCAGCGTTACGACGCCTTCCTCCGAGGAAGCCCTGATCCCGATCCGTCCATCTCTCTTATCCTGAGAAAATCCGTGTTCAAAACAGTTCTCAACCAGCGGCTGAAGCAAAAATTTGAGAATCTTTTTCCCTCTGACCTCCTCGGGAACATCAAATACGGTCTCGATCCGCCCCGCCATGCACAGCTTCTGAATATTGGCATACCGCTCGATCTGCGTGATCTCATCCATCACCGTGACCAGACTTCCTCCGCTGATGTTATAACGGAACATATCTCCCAGCCCGGTCGCCAGCTCCGATATCTCCGGCACGTCCTCCAGGATGGCGATAGAATTGATGACATTTAACGTATTATACAGAAAATGGGGATTGATCTGGCTCTCCAGCATCATGATCTGCGCCTTTTTCTGTAGATTCTTCGATTCATACTCCCTTAAAATGCTCTCCTTCAGCCTGGCAGTCATGTTATTAAACCCAAGAATCAGCCGGCCTAAATCATCCTGGCGGTTCAGCTCCTGTGTGATGGGAACCAGTTTCCCATTTTCCACCTGATGCATGCCTTCCTCCAGTACGCGGATCGGCCGTGTCAGCTTCACACTCAGCAGGATGCTGACGCCGATGAATACCGCGGTCATAATCACAACAATGATCACATAGGAGGCCATTCCCTGCATCATATGAAGCTTCAGCACCCGCCCCGCAGCCATGCTGACGATGGTTAAGTCCAGCGCTTCATTATAAGTCGCCACCATACGCCAGTCTTCCCCGGAAAAGCTCAAATTCATCACCTGATTTTTATTGGCGGCAAAGCTCTCCTTCCTCTCAAGAAGCGCCTGCTTCACATGGGAAGCCATGGCATCCGTCACCCGCTGTCCCTGATAGATTACGTAATCTCCCTGTACCGCCAGGCTATCCATGCTTCCATCCTCGGTAAAGACCATAAAGCTCTGCCCGAACTGCTTTAAATCCAGGTTGATAAAGGCGTACCCCACCTGTTCAAACGTATAGGTATCCACCAGGGAGAACCCGTAGGTAATCGTCCTGACACTCTGCTGGTTGATCACGGTCTCGTAGACCGATGACAGCATATTTTTAATCTTTTCCGCCTTCATGGTCTCGGCAAAGCCTTCGATCCGGCTCATGTAATTCTCATTATATCCGGCGCCGCTGTAGGCGTTATTCTTGTTGGACAGATAAGTAATGCTGGAGACGTAGGGATTGATTTTCGCCGACATCACATTTTTTCTCAGCTCCCGCAGAGTGGTGATGTATTCCGGCCGGTCCATGTTGAAATCATTTTTCACATACTGGATAATGTCCGGATAGACCAGATACATGGCTGAAGTGGTCTTCAAATGGTTCACAATGGTCTCCAGCCGGTCATCAATCATCTCATTTGCCTGCGTCATGTTCACGATGCTTCTGTCAATCTCCTCCTCCATGCTTCTTCTCAGCACAAGACTGACCAGGATTGTTAATGGAACCAGAATTACGACGAGACAGGCCGCCAGAATCTTTCTTTGAAGCGGAATATGTTTATACCAGTTCATCCCCCCACCTCTCTATACGGATTCCCGGAGGCATACCTCGCAGGGCACGATCACGGTCGGCTCATACGCTTCATTCCCCAGAATATCTGTCAGCATCCTGGCCGCCAGAAATCCCTTGTATTTCTGGTTCTGGCGGATGGTTGACAGCTTTGGTCTGGCGTATTCGCTGCTTAAGAGTCCATCAAATCCAAATACGGAGATCTGTTTCGGAATCTTTATGTGCTGCCCCCGCAGTGCGTTGATGACTCCCAGGGCCATCAAATCGCTGGCGCAGAAGAATCCGTCGATCCTCGGCTCCTTCTCCATAAGCCGGATCGCCTGTTCATGAGCCATGTCGTAGCGGAAATCGCCCTTCACAATCCATTCCGGCCTGACCGTAAGCCCCGCCTGACAAAGTGCCTGCCTATATCCCTCTTCCCGCTCCTTTTCCACGATGGAATGGCCGCTTCCGGTTATCATGGCAATGCGTTTCCGGCCGCGTTTCACCATGTGTTCCACGGCAAGTCTTGAATAATAGGCATTGTTGACGATGACACATCCCTTTCTCTCCCCTGTATACGGAATATCGATGAAGACACAGGGGAAATCCCCTTCAGCCAGCTTCTTAACCGCCGGTTCATCGTAATCCGCATTCATCAGGATCATTCCTCCCGCCCCCCGCTGCCTGCAGTACGTCTCGAAGCATTCCGGGCTGTTCTCCATCATATATACCACGGTCTCGTAACCGTTCTGATTGGCAAACGAATTCACTCCCTGCATAATACCAAAGAAAAAGGAAGAGTTTTCCGTCTGCTCGCTGACCCCTGTCACGACAACAGCCAGCTGCATCGGCTTCTTAGCAGATAACGTCTGTGCCGTCAGATTTTTCACATATCCCATGGCCGCCGCCGTCTGGCTCACGCGCCGTTTCGTCTCCTCGCTGACGTCCTGTCTGCCGTTAAGCGCCCGGCTCGTCTGTGACACCGACAGGCCGCAGGCCTTTGCTACATCCACCAGTTTTACCATACCGCACCTCCTCATGATCCACTGTGATCTCAAACCTTTCGCCTTTCCAGACGAATGAAAATGAAACACTTCGCCAGGATTCCGGCAGATGGGGTTCCATCGCAAGACACCCATCCTTTACCGATAATCCGGCGAACCCCAGAACGATACACTGCCAGATTCCGCCCATTGCCGCCGCATGAATCCCCTCTGCGGAGGACAGCCCGCCGTTTAAATCCACTCCGGCGGCCTTCCGGAACAGCCGGAAGCTTTCCTCTGTCATACCGAGGCGGGCCGCCGTCATGCTGTGCACATTAAAGCTTAAGGATGAATCGTGAACACAACGCGCTTCATAATATTGATAATTTTTAAGAATAATATCCTCCGGAAACAGGTCCGGCATCGAGGACAGCAGCATTACCACATCTGCCTGCTTTAAGACCTGATATCCGCAGAGCTGTTCTACATTAAAGCTTTCCAGAATCTTCCTCCCACCCTTTTTAAACGGCGTCAGGTCCAGTTCCGGCAGATT
The DNA here is from genome assembly GCF_014288035.1 of Hungatella sp. L36. NCBI lineage: Bacteria > Bacillati > Bacillota > Clostridia > Lachnospirales > Lachnospiraceae > Hungatella > Hungatella sp. L36. The sequence goes on from NZ_JACOPC010000007.1 coordinate 180,805, forward strand.
TAAAAATGCCTCATCCTGCGGAATGATTCCCCTGCCATCCGGCTTTGGAAGCGCCAGCTTCTCCGCCCGGTCCTTCATCCATACTTCTCTGGAGACAGCGCCCGTCTTCTCCTCCAGTGCTTCCAGAAGATCCGTCTTACCTGCCTGCAGGAGCCTTTCCAGGATGCGGAGCGCCTCATTGATATTCCATGAAGCCATATAATTCGTATAGGCATTGTTGGATACGTGTTCACTGTATTCATCGGGTCCGATCACGCCGTGTATCTCGTACTGTTTCCTCTCTTCGTTCCACTCCGCGCGGGAAGCCCAGTACAGCGCCGTCTCCAGTATCATCTCATAGCCGCATTCTTCCATAAATGCGGTATCGTCCGTGGCTTCAAAATATCGATGGACTGCATACGCAATATCCGCATTGACATGAATCTCCTGGGTACCGGTATAGATGGGAATCGGCTTACCCGTCACCACGTCGGGCGCTCCCTCTGACGGTGTGACCTCTCCGTCTGTAATCCAGGCGCTCTCCCATGGGAACAGCGCCCCCTCACATCCGTACTGCGCCGCCTTTTCCTTCGCCTTCGGCAGCGTGAGATAGCGGTAGCGCAGCAGCCGTCTGGCCACCTCCGGCTCTGTGTACAGCCAGGAGGAGAAAAGGAACATCTCCGTATCCCAGAACGTATGGCACTTATAGGCCTCCCCAGACAGCCCCTTCGCACCGATATTCATCCGCTCGTCATGCACTGGCGTCATGATTCGCAGGTGGTAAAGGGCAAATCTGGCCGCACAGGAATCAAACACCTCGTCGCTGTCAATCCGGATATCATGTAAGTCCCAGTACCTTTGCCACGCCTCGCCGCTCTCTTTAAGCGAATGCTCGAATCCTGCTTTGGCGGCTTCGGCCGCCAGTGCATTGGCATCATCCACTATGGAAAGGCTCTTGTTTTTCCCACACACTGACTCTTTGAAAGGTGTATCTGCAAAAGGGCTTTCGCCGTCCCAATACTCTGCATCTCTGGAGGTATAAAAAGCGGCCGCATTTTCAAGCACGATCTCCTCCCCTTTTTCCGCGGAAATATGGTAGAGCGTTCCAATCCTGCGCCGGTCCATGTCAATGGAAGCGCGGTATGATCCTGCAGTCAGCCTCGGAGCGCAGGCAGCGGCAAAGCGCACCCCTGAATCCCACGCCTGAAACGACAGTTCCTCCCGCTCTCCCGGAACGCAGTGCCTCGTACCTTCCGTAAAATGCTGGGCCCCGCTGTTACTCACCTGTCCGTTGATTCCGGTCCTGATCTCCAGCTTTGCCGGTTCCTCCAAAATCAGAGACAGTCTCTGCATCAGCAGGTGGCGGTTCTTTAGCGACACAAACCGCTCCATCTTTACCTTCACCTGTTTTCCCTGTTCCGTTCTGTATGTAAAGTGCCTCTCAGCCAGCCCGTTATCCAGATGAAGCACGGCACAGTAATCCTCATGATTTCTTCCGCTCAGCTGGAGCAGCTCCCCGTCGATGGTAATCTCCTTTCCCATCACATCCGGAAGATTCGGAAGCTCAGAGACCTCGCCAAAACAGGAATCATACGTCCCTGCAATAAACGTATCGCGTTTCTGCCCGGGAACCGGCTCATCCACCGCGCAGCGTACCCCCAGATACCCGTTTCCCTGGCAGAACAGCGATTCCATCTGGGGCTGCCACGACCGATCCCACCGGGATACCGACACGCTCCATTCCCCCAATTCTATTTTTCCCATAAAATACCTCACTTTTCCAAAACGTTTGTGGTACAAATATGATTCTATTATTGCAATATTACACGTAAAAGTCAAATATTTTATATAGAATATTTACTTCTTTTCCAAATATGAATGAAAACGTTTGTGGGATCGGTTATCTCATGCTACAATAGCGTTAAAAGGAGGGGATTTCAATGAAAGAAACTTGTTGGAAAGAGGCGGTTGTCTATCAGATTTATCCGAGAAGCTTTATGGATTCCAATGGAGATGGAATCGGAGACCTGGGAGGAATTATCCGGAAACTGGATTATTTGAAAGAGCTGGGCGTGAACGTGATCTGGCTTTCCCCAATCTACCGTTCTCCCAATGATGATAACGGATATGACATCAGTGACTACTGCGAAATCATGGAAGAATTTGGCACCATGGAGGAATTTGACCGGCTGCTTAAGGCGATGCACGAGAGAGGATTAAAGCTGATGATGGATCTGGTCGTCAACCATACCTCTGACGAGCATCCCTGGTTCCAGGCTGCGTTAAAGGACAAAAACAGCCCCTACCGGGATTATTACTTCTTCCGGGATGGGAAACCGGGCGGTCTGCCGCCTAACAACTGGTGCAGTCATTTCGGATTTTCTGCATGGGAAAAGGAACCGGAGGGTGATCAGTATTTCCTGCATCTGTACACAAAGAAACAGCCTGATCTGAACTGGGATAATCCGTCTGTGCGGGAAGAGGTGTACCGCATCATGCAGTTCTGGACGGATAAAGGAATTGACGGCTTCCGCATGGATGTAATCAACTACATCTCCAAGGCCGCGGAGCTTCCTGATATGCCTGAGGATGGCCCCTATCTGGCCACACCTTACTTTGCCAACGGCCCGCACGTCCACGAATACCTTCAGGAAATGAACCGGCGCATCCTGAGCCAGCGGGATTTCATCACCGTCGGCGAGATGGTCTCGGTCACCACGGACCAGGCGCGCCTCTATACTCACAAAGATCGCCATGAGTTAAACATGGTCTTCACCTTCGAGCACATGTATCTCGATGCGGTCGGTGAAGACAAGTGGCAGATCCGTCAATGGAAGCTGTCCGAACTAAAGGCCGTATTCGGGAAATGGCAGACCAGCCTTGCGGACGGCTGCTGGAACAGTCTGTACTTAAATAACCATGATCAGGCACGAATGGTAAGCCGCTTTGGGGACGACGGAAAATACCGCGTGGAAAGCGCCAAGATGCTGGCTACCTTCCTTCATACGCTCCAGGGAACTCCTTATATCTACCAGGGCGAGGAGCTGGGTATGACCAACATCCGGTTCAGCTCTATCGGCCAGTACAAGGACATCGACACGCTCAACCATTATGCCGAGGCTGTCACGGTATTTCACGAGGATCCGGAACACGTTATGGAAGCGATCTACGCCAAAGGGCGCGACAACGCCCGGACACCAATGCAGTGGGATGCCTCCCCGAATGCCGGATTCACCGACGCGGTCCCATGGATCCCCGTCAATCCAAACTACACAGAGATAAACGCGGAAGCGGCCATCCGTGACAATGAAAGTATCTATCATTACTATCAGGATCTGATCCGTATCCGCAGAAATCATAAAGTTGTTGTCTATGGCGACTACAATCCGGTATGCGAAGAACATCCGTCCATTTATGCCTATACACGGCGCTATCAGGGGCAGATGCTCCTGGTGATTCTTAACTTTTTCTCAGATCCGGCTGTCATTGACCTTCCCAAAGCGTGCCTTCCGGAAAACGGGGTCCGGCTGATTGGGAATTATGAAGACGCTCCGGCCTGCGAGGTGCATATGAAGCTTCGGGCGTTTGAGGCTGTGGTATTCCTGGGAGGGGATGGGGGTGTTTCAATCCACGCTCGATAATTTCACAGAGTGCGACTGCATCTTATAGATGCGAGGCTTGACTTCATGTCAGTGGGGGAATTCTCGCTTATTTTGTTAAAATGTGTAATTTATTTTTTAAGGGTACTTGAAAAATACAAGTACCCAGTGTATAATATAACTAGAAGTAATCAAAGGCTAACAAAAAACCGATGATTGCCGATCAAGCAAACAGTAATTTTAAGTTACCGGGCTATCCTCTGGGCTGAGAGGATAGCTCATTTTCTATTCTGGTGATTATCCAGATATGTAAGTACCGTAAATATCACTATAATTAACGATAATATTTCCATTTATAAATCAATTCCGATTTACAACCATATGAAGTAAAACAAAATCATAATCCATCCTCTTCCCCACTCTCAACTCTTATTCCTACCTCAGCCCAGCCTGCCTGCGGATTGATCTGTACCCGAAGCGCCTGCAGCCCGGGTATAAGATTAAAGATACGCTCTGTATTGTACGGTAAACGCATCTCCCGGTTTGACTCCATCAGCACCTGCCCGTTCTTCTTACATATTATTACCCGTTTTCCATTCTCTTCCACTGACACCGCTTCATCGGCGCCGCTCACCAATGGACAGATCAGCGTTCCGTCATTAAACTCCGCCCGAATGCGCAGTTCTTTCCCTGAAACCTGGTAAGTAAAACAATAGCTCTGTTCTCTGCCAGACAACGTTCTGTGTTTTTCGTCTCTCAGCTTTCCGCTGGCAGTAACCAGTCCGCCTTCTACCGATACCCGGACATCGTCATCATAGAGACTGCTGTACACAATACCGTCCTTTTCGGCTTCAATTCTCACTGCCAGACACTCCTGTCTGACCCGGCAGGGAACCTGCATATTGTTTGGTTCCTTTAAAGTATACCGGCTCATCCCGGCACACAGCAGAGTTCCCAGTCTCTCATGGTGAAGAAGAGACAGTGTTCCGCCCCCGACATGACCTCCGGGTAAATACTCCCAGTCACAGGCTGTCACCGTGGCTGTCATGGATCCCTTTGTTGCAGTCCAGCTTTCCGTCTCCGGGTAATACCGGATTCCCTCGGTCCGCTGTCTTGGCAGGCGCCGCTCTGTCCGGTCGTCTGCTCCCTTCCGCACTAAATTTCTATCCAGAATTCCAGCCAATACATTTGCATGGGTAAACGTATGATGAACGCACGGCGCCTGACCGGCCAGCCTATAATGCGGACCTCCCGCCAGCAATCCATCCACGGTACATTCCTTCAGCAGCTTTAGATTTCTTATAGCCGCCAATACAAAATCCGGGTTGTCATCTGCCAGAAGCAGGTATCCCAGCGCACAGCCATCTGAAGTGCGGCTCCCCCAGTAGCTCCATTTATAATTTCTTGTCCCAAAACTGTTGTCCCAGGCACCATTTTCAAGCAAAAACGGCAGATGCGCAGCCAGTCCCCTTTCTGCAGCCTCCAGAGCTCTCCGGTCTCCGCTCAGATGGCCGTACAGAGCCAGAGACGGCAGCGTCTCCTCAACATTGTACCCGATATCGATGGGGCGGCAGCCTCTTGGACTCCTCTTTTCACGAGGCACCCCCTCTCCATACAGCAGATCATGTTCGGTAAATGGAAGCCCGGACGGCTCAGCCAGTTCTTCCGCTTTTCGTTTATAGCGTTCCTCGTGCAGCACCAGCCAGCACTCATATAAGGCCAACGCATTGGATATGGGATAATTAATATTATTATCCTTTAATTCATCAAACCGGTACAGGAATTCTGCCGCCAGCTTCAGGCGCTGTCTCCAGGCTGATCTCGTTTCGTCTGACAGCAGCGCTTCATGAAACAACAGGCAGTCCGCCAGCTGGATCACATTAAAAACCGTCGTGCCCTTCCAACCGGAGTCAATATCATTTAAAAAGGAGCCATCCTCCTGTGACACCGTATTTTCCGCCCAAATAAAAAGCCTCTCAGCGGCTTTCACCCATTTTTCATCTCTCTCAAGCGCAGCCATACATAAAAAGGGATACATCGCCTCAAAGCAGCGCCCGTGAATCTTCCCGCACGCGGGGCAGAGAAGGCCGCCGTCGAGCCTTGGGTTATTCGTATTCCTGATCTGAAGGCGATGCATGGCTTCGCACCATTCCTTCAGGAGATCTCTGCATACTTCTGCCATATTATTTCCCCCATTACCAATATGGATTCCAGTCATATTTTAATCTCACCAGACCTTCCAGATAATAATAATCCCCCCAGAGATTGCACTCATCGATCCCATGGTCAATACAGTCGTTGTAAGGTGTCTTTCTCCCATATACTCCGTGCAGAAGAAGTCCATCCGACTCTGAATCAGATTTCGCCGCGCAGGTGTCATAAAGCGCTTTCATCAACCGGCTGGCAATTCCGGTATAGTACGAGGCCTTCTCCTCCGGCAGATATTTCGCCATCTCCAGCATACCGCAGGCCGCGACCGCCGCCGCAGAGGAATCCCGGGGTTCCATACTGCCATCCTGGAAGATAAAATCCCAGTATGGAACGAGACTGTGGGGAAGATGATCCAGGAAATACCCGGTTACCTCCTCAAACAGCCTGACATACTCCGGATTTCCCGTATAGCGATAGCTCAATGCGATGCCGTACACGCCCCAGGCCTGCCCTCTGGCCCATGCGGAGTCGGCGGAATACCCCTGATGTGTGACTCCCTTCAGCGGTTCCCCTGTCTCCGGGTCAAAATAATAGGTATGGTAAGCGGAACTGTCAGGACGGATCAGCACGCTCAGTGCCGTATGTACATGGGCCTCCGCTTTTTCCCTGTAACTACTGTCTCCGGTTACCTCGCCGGCCCAATACAGCAGCGGCAGATTCAAAAGGCAGTCGATAATCAGCCGGTAATTTCCAGGCTCATCTGGCTTTCCCCATGCCTGCAGGAACTGCCCCTTCTCATGAAAACGCTCCAGAAGCCTGCGGGCCGCCTTAATTGCGGTTTCCTTCGCCTCCTCGCTGCCGGTCAGCTTCCAGGCCGCCACACAGGATGGCGTATACAGAAATCCGAGATCATGGGTATCCGTCTCAATCTGATGATCGATGCGGTACCGAAAGGATTGGGTCTGCGCAAGCGCCGTCCGTTTCATCTCGGGATCACCGGAACACTCATATGCCAGCCACAGCTGTCCCGTCCAGAAGCCGTTGGTCCACTGGTTATTTGGTGCTTCCGTGTAAAAGTGATTGGTACTGAAAATATGTTTGAACCCGGTTCCGAATCTGGACATGGAAAAACGGGTCTGGGACACGGCTGTTTCGAGGGCCTCCTCCAGTTCCGCCGGAGCCAGCTTCGGATAGTTCTGTAACTCTTCTTTTTTCATTCTCTTCTCCTGTTCTTCCTGTTTTTATTATAACACAGGAAAAGCCTCATATTTACGCCGGAATCCGGCCGCATCAAAGGGAGCCATTGTGAGTAAATCCCCTGTTTCCCGGCTGTGCGCGGCTAAGCGGTTCGCCATCTCTTCCGCTATCTCGTCGTATTTTCCGTCAAACATCAGATTGGAAGTTTCCTGCACATCCGCCTCCAGATCGTACAGCTCATAGAAGGTTTCATCCTTAAATAAATCCACGATCAGCTTCCATCTCCCCCATATCATACAGCGCTGAAAATTAGACCGGGAGCCATTTCCGTCATACTGGATATAAGCAGAATTTCTGTCCTCCGCCCTGCTCTCTCCACGAAGCAGCGGCATCAGCGATGTGCCGTCCATTTCATTTCCGCTATCCACCTGGAGGTAATCACACAGTGTGGGCAGTACGTCGATGTGGCTCACTACCTGGTCATACAATTTCTCAGAAGGTGTGAACTTCTTCGGGAACTTCATAAACAGCGGCACGCGGGCCGATTCCTCGTACATACACATCTTCTGAAACAGGCCGTGGGAGCCCAGCATCTCTCCGTGGTCACTGGTAAAGAGAATCAGGCTGTCATCATAGATTCCCTGCCGCTTCAGCTCCTCCAGAACCCGGCCCACGCAGTGATCCAGCATTCTCACCAGCCCCAAATAGACTCTCCATGCCTCCTTCCAGTGCTCCCGCCCATAACGGGTCCCCACGATTCCCGTCAGATTATACATCTGAAGCGGGGACTGCCTGGGATAGTACACGCCGATATTATCCGGAAGCGCAAAGTCCTCCGCGCCCACTGCCCTATACCATGGATCCGGTATCTGAAGCGGTGGATGAGGTGCTAAAAACATGGCGTTTAACAGAAGAGGCTTCGTGGTATCCCGCCGCCGCAGGCCTTCCAGCGCCATTTCCGTAAAATAAGAATCAAAATAATACTGTTCTCCCGGTTCATACCTCCCGGTCTCCGCGTTGGAATAGCTGCTCACCCTCGTAGCCTTTCCGTCCACCATTTCCGGTACCTTTGTGCGGAATTTCCCGCCTCCCGGCATGGCAACGCCGTGTTCCTTCAAAAATTCTTTATAACTCTTCTCCGTAGAAAACCAGCGCGTACCGGAATCCACACGATCTTCCAATTTTCCTCCGGTTGTAAACAAATGCTGCTTCCCACTGTGGATACTGTCCCAATCCCGCTCCATCATTGTGTATAAGCTGCCAAATTCCGGCCTGACATCTCCATAAACGGCGTCGGCCGGCTCCCACGGGTTGATCAGAGAACCGTTTCTGTTGGGATAAGTTCCGGTAAAAAACGAACCTCTGGCAGGCACGCAGAGAGGGCAGGCACAGTAGGCCCGGCCAAACGCAGTCCCGTCCGCTGCAATTGAGTCAATATTGGGGGTAAATCCCTTTCCCAGCACATCATACCGCAGCTGGTCCGCCATAATTATAATAACGTGTGGCTTCAATTTCCGTCTCCTTTCCTTTTTACAAAGAGCCGCACCAGAGCATATTTGGCAACAGCTCTGATATACGGCTCTCCTGATTCATTATTTCCGCGTAACAGTTCAGGACGGCGGGAAAAATAGTGCGAAAGCAGGCGTTAAGCTCGCTTATAAGACTGTTTTTGCACTATTTTTCACATCGGATGGACATACGATGCTTCTTGACCGGTTTTTTCGGTCAAGAAGATAAGCCGTCCTAAACAGTTACATTTCCGCAAAATATGGGGTAACAGGCGCTCCTTATTCTGCGCTGTAGCGGGCGTAAGCGTCCTTATAAATCTGGATATAGCGTTCCACATTCATATCCTGAAGCTTCTTCTGGAACGAATCCCACTCGTCCTCCACGCCGCCTTCCACGATCCAGCCTGCATACTTCTGGGCTACGTAAGAGTCAATATCTGTCTGCAGCACGCCGATTTCTTCAATCTCGTCCCCAGTGAAGAACACATTGGGATACATCTCGTCGGCCGGTACATTGTACGGAGCATAGAAAGCATCCAGTTCCTTACGCTCTGTTAAGTTAGCGTTTAAGTCCAGCTTGTCAATGATCGGCTGCATCACTGCGAAGGTTCCGTCATTTCCCGGGCTGTAATCATGAATTGCCGTATCGAGAGTGACGCCTTCCGGCAGCTGCATCTGGTGGTAACGGCCTTCTCCGGTCTTCTCCAGAACGTGGCCCAGCAGGCCCTGGCAGATCTCCAGGGAACTTTCCGGATCGTAGGACTGATCGATCCAGCGCATCAGAACTTCCGGATGCTCCGCTTTGCTGGTAATTGCGAAGGAACCCTTGGAGATGATCTTTGCATCCACGGTTCTCCAGATCCGCTCGCCGTTGGTATTGATAAGCGGCGCCATGGCTACGTAGTCATCCTTGTTGGCCGCCGCTGTGGCATTGCCGCTCCAGCCTAAAAACATGCCGACAATCTTGTTGGGATCCTGAATTTTGGCCACATAGACGTTAAAATCATGTGTAAATGCTTCCTTGTCCACCAGCCCCTTTTCGTACAGGGAATGGAACCAGGAAATGGCCTCTTTATACGGTTCTGTCATCGGCGTATATACAACATCTCCGTCGTTGATCACGAAATGATAGATATCATCCAGCTGTCCGAAGGTTCCGAATAAAGACTGGATTCCCTGCTGCCTGTTGTAAGGGTCGCTGGAGCTCATACGGAACGAAAATGGGATTTCATCGTTTGTATTGCCGTTTCCATTGGGATCTCCGTCCTTGAAGGCCTGAAGAACGGTTTCCAGCTCTTCCCTGGTCTCCGGCACCTTAAGTCCCAGATTATCGAGCCAGGTCTTGTTGATGAACAGCTTGTCATGGGTGGTCGGATTTAACTCATTGATGGTCGGCAGCGAGTAGATATTGCCATCCGGCGCCGTAATCTGCTTCCTGTACTGCGGGTTCGCGTCAAGAATCGCCTTTAAGTTGGGCGCATACTCGTCTATCATATCATTTAACGGGATCAGCATTCCCTGGGACGCATACTTGATGATATCCACATCTTTTAAGATATCCTGTCCGTAAAATGCATCCGGCAGCGTATTACTTGCAAACAGCAGGCTCTTTTTCTCATTCCATCCGTCATCAGAGGACATATTCCAGTTGACGATTACATTCGTATCCGTCTCCAGCTTCTGAAAGAATTCCAGCTCCTTAAAATTTTTATTTTTCTGTGTGCTGGCCGCGATCTCATACGTAATCGGCTGGTTGACGATGGGCAGGCCTTCCTTATTTACTTCAAACGCAGCCTGCGTCTCTCCGGCTTCCGCGGCTTTGGTGGCTGCCGGCGCTGCCGTCTCGTTGGCCGCCTTGGGCACACAGGCCGTCAGGGCCGATGCCATAACCGTAACTGTAAGCAGTGTACTCATAAATCTCTTTTTCATTGTTTCCCTCCTGAAAAAATATAGTTTTATGTAATTTTCCTTCCAGGTCAGCCCTTGACGGAGCCAACCATAACACCCTTTGCGAAATGCTTCTGCAGGAACGGATAGATCACCAGAACCGGCAGAGTCGATACGATAATAACGCCGTACTTGATCAGCTCGGCAGCCTTCTGCTGTTCAATGATGCTGTCCACATCGCCCAGGCCGGAAGCCTGATTCTGAAGCAGAATATTTCTCAGTGTCAGCTGCAGCGGATACAGCCCCTCATCCCTTAAATAGATCAGGCCGTTCATGAATTCATTCCAGTGCGCGACGCCGTAATAGAGGACGAGCACCACCACAATCGTCTTCGACAGCGGAAGCACAATGCTGAAAAAGTACCGGATATGACTGCAGCCATCGATGGAAGCCGCCTCGTACAGTTCCTCCGGTATGCTGTTGCTGATATAATTGATGGCGATAATCAGGTTAAACACGTTGATAGCCGGAAGCAGAACCATAACCCACGGCGTATTGTACAGATGAAGGTCGTTCATCCATAAGTAAGTAGGAATCAGTCCCCCCTGAAAGTACATGGTAAACATGACGAACAGCGTGAGCGGCTTCCTGGCAAAAAAGTTCTTTCTGCTTAACGGATACGCCAGCATCATGGTAAGAATCACGTTGATGGTGGTTCCCACCACGGTGTAAAAAATGGTATTGCTATAGGATCGCCAGATCTTCGTATTTTCAAATATTTTTTCATAGCCGGTCGTGTTAAACCCGACGGGCCAAAATGCCACCTGGCCATTGTTGATCGCCACCGGATCGGAAACCGACGCGATTACGATAAAATATAGTGGATACAGTACACAGACTGCCACTAGGCCGAGTACGAGATAATTAAAGATATCAAACAGGCGGTCGGCCGGCGCCTGCGTCCCAAAGCTTCTGTGCAGCTTCGTTTTTTTCTGTGCCATTTTGTCCTCCTTGTTACGAGCACTTGGCGGCTCGTTACCACAAACTGTTGTCAGTCGTCTTCTTCGCAATGTGATTGACAGTGACCAGAAGTATGATATTGACCAGATTGTTAAACAGGTTGATGGCCGCTGAATAGCTGTACTGTGCATCTATCATACCAACTTTATAGATATAGGTCGATATAATTTCACTGGCTGCCAGATTCTGGGCATTCTGCATTAAATATGCCTTCTGGAATCCCAGATTCATCACCTTTCCCACCTCCAGAATCAGCATCATCACAACCGTAGGCAGGATACCCGGAATATCGATGTGCCAGATCCTCTGCCACTTATTGGCTCCATCCACCTGTGCCGCTTCATATAAGTCGGGGCTGATTCCCGCCAGCGCCGCGATATAGATGATTGCGCTCCACCCCGCGTTCTGCCAGATTCCCGAGAGTACAAATGTCAGCTTAAAATACTTCGCATCTCCCAGAAAGAAGATGGGCTCACCTCCGAACAGCTGAATCACCTGGTTGATCAGACCATTTCTCGGTGATAAGAATATGTACAGCATACCGGTCAGGACGACGATCGATATAAAGTGCGGACAGTACACGATCGACTGCACAAATTTCCGGAACCTCTGGTGCTTCACCTGATTCAGCATAATTGCCAGAAGAACCGGAATCGGGAACCCCAGCAGAATCTGTAGAAAGCTGAGTCCCAGCGTGTTCTTAATTAATGGCCAAAACTGGGAAGATGAAAAAAAGCGATCAAAATGTTTGAAGCCGCACCACTGGCTCCCCCAGATTCCGTCCACCGCCCGAAAATCCTTAAAGGCGATCTGCACTCCATACATGGGTACATAATGGAACAGAATAAAATACAAAATAGGAACTGCACATAATAACAGAAGCTGCCAGTCGCGCCTCAGCGCCCTTTTCACTCTGTAAATCCCCGGCTTTCCGGGTGCAGGCCCGACCGCGTGTTTCGTGTCAGTACTCCCCCTCATTCCCTGAAACCTCCTCCATATTTATTTGTCTGACACCAGTATAGCGGCAGTTCCCGCCTCGTTTCAATTCACATTTTTTGCAGACCTTCCAGCCATTTTTCCAGCGGTCATAACCGCATACTGTTTTTGCTTTCTACATTTGCCATTTTTTGCTTCTTTGCAGAATTTGCACTAGATTCCATGGGGCTTTCCGCCATTTTTTATTTATCTTTTCCTTGTCCTTATTTTCTTTCGCGGTACTTTGCTTGAAAGTGTTGTGCATTTACCATATAATAAATATTGTTAAATATCAGAAACGGGGGCGGTGAGATCTTATGCTGAAAACAGGGAAAAAGCGAAAATTCGGGAGGCACTATATCCGCTATCTGATCTCCTATATGACCGTGCTCTTAATCCCTCTCGTCATCCTGACCTTCTTCTATTCCTCCCGATTTATGAAGAAATTTTATGATGAGATCTACGAAACCGTAGACTTAGAGCTGCTGCAGATCAGCACTCAGCTCGACAATGAGCTGGAGTCCATGTTAAACATCGTAGGGCAGCTGACGCTGACCGGAACGATACACGATGCCTCCGAGGCGGAAACTCCACTGGCCCTGAGCCCGACCATCACCTATCTGTCGGCCTTAACCTCTGCGAACCCTTTTATCCAGGATATCGTTCTGATTCTGGATGGGAAAGAATACGTGGCCACCAGTTCCACGACCTGCCGGAAGGACTATTACTTCAGCCGCATTTTCCGCGTTCCCGGCATGAGCTCCAGGGAATTCCAGGATCTGCTTCTGAACAGCAAGGCCTCCTTCTGTCTTCCCAGGCAGAAGCTTCTTAACCTGGACTTAGGCCCTGCCGAGGCAAACGTCGTGCTTTTTTCCTACCCGGTCTTTACCGATTATCAGAAACACGAGGGCACAGCTCTCTTTTATGTAAACAACAGCTCCATTGAGGCACTTTTAAGCCAAAAGCTTCAGAGCTATCAGGCGCAGACCTATATCCTGGACCAGAACGGGGCCGTCGTAACCACCTCAGGGGAACACGATCGGATGCGCGGCATTTTAAGCACTTATCTGGGAGATTCCATAGAACTGTCGTCCACGACCAGTATAGATGGGGAAGAATACGTCGTCCGCACACACAGGTCCGAGAAAAATGGGTGGACGTATCTGGCTTTTATTCCGGACAGGCAGACCACATTTTCCCAGGTTTCTTCTATTATGAAGGAATTCCTGCTGGCTATCGTGATTATTCTGCTTATCGCCAGCTTCACCATCTTCTTTTTGCAGAAGGTGAATTACGCACCCGTCCGCCGTCTGCGGGACAGGGCAAAGCTGATCTCCCCGGACGCTGCTTCCTACAACGAACTGGAAACCATTGCCGGAGCACTGGATTACTTATCTACTCAGAACAGTTCACTGTCCACTCAGCTGGCCAACAGCCTCACAGCCGTTAAAAATGAACGCTTATACCGCCTCTTAAACGGCGCCTACGCTTCCAGAGAAGACTTCAATCTGGATTGTTCGGAGCTGGACCTCTCCCTGCCAAATGAGTACTTTACCGTCAGTATCGTGATGCTGCATAAACAGTTTGACAACTTGGACGGGCTGGCGCAGGAGATTAAGAAGCAGTTTTCCGTTCCTTATATTTACTATTACCTGCATAATTTCCATCCCAACCAGATCGTGCTGCTCATGAACCAGCCGGATCACATGCCGGTCTCGGCAAGATTTTTCGGGGATGTGCAGAAATATTTAACCAGGCAGTACGGGCTGATGACCACCGTCGGAATCGGCACCTGCGTGAACAGTACGGAGCGCATCGCCCAGTCCTACATGGAGGCCGTCAGCGCCCTGGACTACCGTTTCGTAAAGGGCAACGGCACCGTCATTGAGTTTCGGGAGGTCCTGGGGCCGGCGCACGCAACGGTCGTTTACCCTCACAAGGAATTTGAGAGTCTTAGAAATGCACTTTTTTCCAAAAATGAGCAGAACATCAGGGATGCCATTCAGAATATCATTCATTTTATGGAGCAGAGCCAGCTTCCTCTCTATCTGGCCAGAAGTATCTGTTTTGACTTAATCCATCTCGTAAATGAACACTGCCGCGGTCAGAAAAATGCGGCCTCCAACTCTCCGATCGAACTGTCGGGTATGGAGACCGCGCAGGAGATTATACAGATGCTCCGGGCCTGGAGTGAGCATTTGAGTGGGCTCACCACCTCTGCGGCCAAACGGGTCGTTCTGGATGAGGTTATGAAATACTTGGAGGCCAACTGCCTCCGCTGCGATTTTTCCGCTTATGAGGCAGCCGGCCACTTCGAGATGACGCTTCCGGCCTTCAGCAAATACTTTAAAGATCATACCGGTCAGAATGTGATGGATTACACCATTCACCTGCGGATGGAACGGGCAAAAGAACTTTTACGTACCACCGCGCTTCCGCTGAAAGAGATTTCCGAAGCCGTAGGCTACTACAATATCTCCAGCTTTACAAGGCGTTTTAAATTAAACCAGGGGATTACCCCCAGCGAATACCGAAAGGTGTTTGTAAAAGACAGGTCGGAAAGACCACCATGCTAAAATGGCCCCCCTCCATCTGGCACACCAAAAACAGAGGCGGCACCCGAATATAATCTGGGGTGCCGCCTCTGTTTTTTTAATTAAACTGTCAGTTACTCCGTTTTCTCCAGCATTCCCATTCCCGCAGCAATCTTCTTTCCAAAGATCAGGACGATCAGTCCTGCCGCGCAGGTAATCAGGCCAATCACCAGGAAGAACGGAACCTCAGAACCCTCCTTATAGAAATTCACTGCCAGGGTGTTAAGCGCCGCACCCGTGGACTGAGACATGGACCACACCGTAATCATCTGGGTTGCAAACGCCTGCGGGGCCACGATGGACGCACAGGAATATCCAACCGGGCTGGTAAATGCCTCACCAAGGATAATAAGCAGATAGAACACTACGATCCAGAGCGGGCTTACCTTATCCGCAGCTCCGTAGAGCATGAAAGGAAGCGTCATGAAGAGCGGTCCGCAGCCCCACAGAATCGTTCCAATACCAATCTTTGCCGGTGCCAGAGGCTGTCTCTTTCCGAGCACACTCCACAAGGAACCGACCACGGCCCCTAAGAAAATGGCAAATACGGCCGGAAGTGTCTGGAAGGACGCCGCCGATATCTCCATTCCAAATATCACACGGTCCACTCTCTGTTCCGTAAAAATGGCAAGAATGGAAGTGGACTGGGTCCATACCAGCATGGCAAAGCAGTTGCAGATGAAGGCGGGGATTAGGTTGGCGACTCTCGTCTTCTCCTCTTTCTGCGTCTTCGGGCTTGTAATAATAATCACAAAGTAAATGATCGGGATAAAAATGGCGGCTGTACTGATTACGTTGGAGAATACCCCGATCGTCAGGATCCCGCTGATAAACAACACAGCAAATACAGCAATGGCGACTACAATGGCAACAATCATTTTTACAATAAAGCTTTTCTTCTTGTCCGCAGGAAGGGGATCATCCGGCTCGTAACCAATCGTTCCGAAAAACTTCTTCTCTGTGATCAGATAGGCTGCAACCCCCAAAGCGGCAAATACGGCACAGACCAGAAATGCTGCATGGTATCCGGTAGCCAGTGCAATGGCACCGGAGATAACAGGCGCTGCCGCGCCGATGTTGGATATCACATAACCAATCGTATAGGCTCCGTCTCTTCGGCTGTCGGACTTGTCGTAAAATTTTCCCATCAGAGCGTCCGCGCTTCTGCCGCAGAGCATGGCGGATACAAGGAGCAGACACATGGCTCCCACGTATCCCACGATTCCGCCGAATGGCAGGGCGAGACAGACGTACGCCAGTACCGTGACGGCTCTGGAAAAACACAGCGCGCGCCTCGTTCCCAGGATACGGTCGGCCACATAGCTGCCGACAATACCGAACATGAGGGAACACGCCGAGTAAAGGGATATCAGCTGCGCCGCGTTGGCCTGGCTCAGTCCCAGCCCCTCCGGTTTTACAGCATACAGATAATAAATTAAAATGGCGCTCATGCCATAGCTGGCATAAGAATTGCATAACTGCATAAAGCTTAAGGTTCCCACTCCCTTGGGATGGCCTAAAAATGATCTCTGTTTACGTAACTCTTCATTTGAAATCGCCTGACTTGCTGTTTTCATGAGTATTTCTCCCTTTTTTTATTTAAATCGTCTTAAAGTAGACCTGATACGGCTCGTGGCAGATACTGCTGAGCGGAACAAATTTAATCTCCTGGTACTGCAGCGAGATCTCTCCCTCCGCCTTCACAAGCTGCTCTAAGGCTCCTTCTCTATCGAATGGTAATTCCAGAAAATTCACCGAATCGGTCAATGCCGCCAGTACATAAGGTCCATACGTGAGGCTGGCGGTATGGTGATCATCCGGCGTCCGCTCCAGATTCACCCGACACGCAAACCGGATCTCTGCCCTCATGCTGTCGCTTCCATCGTATCCAATCTGAATATATCCGGCCTCATCAGACGGGGCCTTCACGGCTGCCCCGTCAATCTCCAGCTGATACGATCCGCCGCACCAGTACGGAACTCTTATTTTCAGCACTGTGCTTTTATTTCCCTGTACCTCCACAGAGATATGGCCCGGGTCCGCCGAATTCGTCGTCTGCCTGATCGTAATACCTGCGGCTTCCAGAACCGACGGAATAAACAGATTAACATAAATCGAGTCTGCATCGTGGTAATAAATACTGTCAATATATTTGAAATGGCTCTCCAGCCCGGTTCCGTGACAGCAGGAATTCTCATCCTCAAAATCCTTATGAAATCCAGGTGCCAGCGGCATAAAGTAGGTGCTGGCCCCCGTCGCTCCGTGTTCACAGGAAGCGGCGATATGGTTGAAGACCGTTCTCTCATAATAATCCATATAGAGGGCCGAGGGCTGGTACTGGTATAGTTCCTTCGTCAGCTTCAGCATATTATAGGAAGCGCAGCTCTCCGCCGTATTCTTGGTCAGAAGACCGGCAACCGTTCCGGCCTCATGGAACATCTCCCCCTCACCGGTACCGCCGATGGTATAGATATGAGCGCCGGTCACCGCTTCCCAGAAGAAACGGGCGATATCCCGGTAATACGTCTCTCCGCCTGCCTCAAATATCTTCATGCAGCCTACCATCTGGGGAATGTGCTGGTTCGCATGAAGTCCATCCAGCGCGTCTACGTTCTTTGCCATGGGGTAAAACAGCCTGTCGTTGTTAAACAGCTTCGCAGCCTCCAAATGCTCCGGCTTTGCTGTGTGTATGTATAATCGGGCCATGGCGTCGTTCATGCCGCCGAACTCACCTGCAATATAGAGACTCCACATACGGTTCAGCTGGGCGTGGGGTACCTTTGACAGCCTCTCGTACACCCAGTCTCCCAGATCTCCGGCAATAGTGAGTGCCTCGTCACAGCCCGCAAATTCGTAGCAGTCCAGAAGTCCGGCGAGAATCTTATGGAGTGTATAATAGGGAGCCCAGATCTCCGGATAGCGCACCAGCTGTTCCAGACGGTCAAACTGTTCTTCTCCATAACCGCTTAAAAAGCCTTTATGGCAACCCTTTTTCTCGTGCAGGGCAGTCTGACATTCCCGAAGCGCGTGCACCATATACTCTGCTTTTTCCCGGATCACCGGGCTGCCGGTCGCCCGGTAACACAGGGCCAGCCCCGATAAATAGTGGCCCGTGGTATGTCCCCTTAAGTTGCTGTCAGGAGCATCCCATCCGATCATCTCCGGCGCCCCCTTCTTATTCAGTCCCGCAGCATCCCGGAAATTATAAAGCATCTGGTCGTCATTGACCTGAAGCAGAAACTCTAAAAACCACTCCTGCGCCTGATAAAACGGGCTTCCTTCGATTAAGTAAACCCGGCCGTCCGAACAGTCTCTGACAATTGGTACAGGATTTACTGTCTCCGCCTCCAGCGTTTCCACAACCTCTATTCCGGCAGTCACAGGAACCGTGGTTCCTGATATAAAGCCGTGTTCCTCCACGAATCCGGTTTTCTCATAGACAGCTTCTCCATGATTGTTCCACTCTACCGCGTGGGAAATGGTCTTGCCGTCTTCCGTCACCACCACCGCCACAGACGGCAGATAGTAAGTCTGTCCCTTTGGAGCCTTTTCCTGGATTGGATATACCTTCGCAATCCTGATCCGGTTTTCCTCCTCCAGCACGCGCACGTCAAAGCAGCGCTCCGCCTCCGCGTCTCCGCACGTGATCACTGCCGTAAGTTTGATCGTCCTGGTGCCCATGCCGAATTTGGGGCGGGTAACCTTTCCTTCCGGAGTGATAATCCTGTCGTGGCCGCTGATCCACCGGATATCGGAACCGTACACTCCCTTTTTCGGAAGCGGCAAATCGAACTCTACGGTCCTGGTATTGCCGATATACAGAGCCTCTCTGTCTTTCTCCACGATTTCTTCTGCCGTCATGATTCCTTTACCTCCTGATATTTCGTTCCGTCGATATCGTATTCATTTCGCACCGTATCCCATGGATACGGAAGCTGCCTCGTCGTATAGAGCTGTGAGAAATATTCGTATGCCCCGGTGTCGTAACGCTTCAGCTCTTCTCTCGTATTGACTGGCCCCCGCACACCGTCCCACGCTCCGTCTTTTCCCTCTTCCATGACGTTAAACCAGATTGTGGTCAGTGTGGCGAAATACTCTTCAAAATTGCTGATTGCATAGCTTCCCGGCCATTTTCCAGCCGCTTTTGCCGCCTCATATACCTCAATGGAACGACAGTACAGCGTCTGATCGGCCAGATTTTTGATACCGATCAGATGAATGGCGTGGGCGAATTCATGAGCCAGAATCAATTCCTGTTTATAACGGGTCTGATGCGGTCCTTCGAGCACTCTTAAGATGTTGGCCTCAGAGATGGACGTGACCGGATTTTCATCGATACCACCGTAGCCCTCGACCGGCCGGTTCATATACAGACAGCCCGCGCGGTGCTCCGGTATATCGTATGCATCTTCATCCAGTGCGTAGATCGCCAGCTCCGCATGAAGCTCCCTCATTCGGTCCGCTGTCTCAGGCAGCTTCTCCAGCAGAATATCAATCATCTGAGCCGCAGCCTCATGAGCCCTGTCGCTCACCTTTTCTCCTGACTTAATACGGATTCCCATCTTCGAGGTTGTAAACTTCCGATAATACGGCTCGTAGGAAACCTGGTGGACTACGGTATTTATGCCGGCTGCTTCTATCAGACTTTTGGAACATACAATCCGGTGATCTGCCTTATATTCCACCCAGGCGGTAAGAGTGTCTGAGGATTTGATATGGGATTCTTCTTTCAGGAATTCCTTTTTCAGGCGTTCCTCTCCCCCGATTTCTCTTGCCAGCGTTACCGTAGTTCGTCTCTTCGCCGTTTCATGCACGGTACCGACATCCCATTCGTCATCGTCTTTCCGTTCATAAAGCTCCAGTTCTGTTCCATCTCTGTACACATGGAAAACCATGTTTTTTTCTTTGCCGGATACCGGCTCTCTCCCCCAGTAAAATTCAATATGCCTGCTGTCAATCCGCCGCACACGTTCAATGGGAAGCACACATTCTTCTCTCATTGCCGTTCCCCTCCATACCTTCCCGGAACATCAGAGTATAATCAAATCCCGTGTAATATTAGGTGTCAGACACTCCGCTCCGTCACCCGTGATCAGGTAATCATCTTCAATCCGCACACCGCAGATGCCCTGTACGTAGATTCCCGGCTCCAGCGTATGTACCACATTACGTTCCATCCGATACTCATTTCTCGAAGACAGGAACGGGTTCTCATGAATATCCAGACCGAAGCCGTGTCCCGGTCCATGAGGCAGGTGATACCCCGCGCCACCTATAACCGCTTCCACGGCAAGATCCACGTCCCGTGCGCTGACTCCCTCCCTCAGAGTACTTTCCGCCGCCTCCTTGGCTGCCTTCACCGTGTTATAAATCTTCATCATCTCGTCTGACGGTTTCCCCAGCGAAAAGGTTCTCGTGATATCGGAACAGTACGCCTCATATTTACATCCAAAATCAATCGTAACCATGTCTCCCTGCTGGATCGTTCTGTCCGTTAAGCTGGCGTGTGGATTAGCTCCGTTCACCGGGCCGGAAGCTACAATCGTTTCAAACGCCACATCCAGGCTTCCCCGTCTGCGGAATTCATTTTCCAGAATGTTGCGGATCTCCTTCTCGCTCTGTCCGGGCCGGATCTGATTCAGCAGAGACAGGAATGACTGTTCCGTAATATCGCAGGCTCTGCGGATCAGAACAAGCTCTTCCTCGTCCTTCACCATCCTGGCATCTGAAATATACGGTTTCATGTTCTGGATAGTTCCATGACAATGGCTTTCCAGCTCCAGGTAGTCTGCGTGCGAGATCTGTCCGATATCAATTCGGATTTCCCTGGCTCCAATCTCATCGAGCAGTCTGCCTGCGGTTTCGTAAAGCTTCTGCCCTGACTTGATTAAGACAATCTCAAATCCTTCTGTCTCCTGTTCCGCCTGACTGGTAAACCGTCCATCTGTGATCAGATAATTTCTGCTTTCACTGAGAATAATTACCGCCACTCCGGCTTCGCCGCTGAACCCGCTCACATATCGGATATCCGTTCCCTGGGTCACAAGCAGGCTGTCTATCCCATCCTGCCGCATGCTGCCGAGGATTTTCTGTACTCTTAAACCATAATTCATCTTGCTTCCTCCAACTATAATTATGAACTTAATTTCATTATTATGAACACATTGTAATCTTACCTCATACTTTTGTCAATGCATGGCGCTGAAATATTTTATTTTTGAGCAATAGTGCTAATTCTGCAACTTTTTATTTAGGAATAATCACAAAAAGGCTGTGAAATCCATAATGGATTTCACAGCCTCGTATTTATAATGCAAAAGAGCCGAATTTCTCCGGCTCTCCCAAGTATGCATCCGCAAATACATACCCCAATTAGTATTTATAGTATACAATACCGGTTTCATAAATGCAGAGATTAGATAAAATTTTTCAAAGAATTCATTCTCCCAGACAAATCGGGATGAATTACTATAGATGCTACGTCAAGATTCACGGAATCTTCCACTATTTCGTTTTCTGAAAAACCCAGTAGGTAACCACCCGTTTATCCCCCAGATTATAGATTCTGTGTGCCGATTTCTCCGGAATATAGATCGAATCTCCCTCTTCCAGGGTATAGACACTGTCCTCCACCTCGATGGTCAGGACGCCCTCGATCACGGTGCACACTTCCGGGAACAGGTGTCTGGAGACGATTCCCTTCTCCTCCGCTCCCGGGTCAATCGTTATGAACTCATAGATCTGCTTGTCATACCCGAAATCCAGTGTTTCAATCGTCATCTTATAGCGGGGATGATCAAACACCGACCTCTCATGCTTCCGGATGACCGTATGGTGCTGCTTCTCCTTCGTCAAAATCTCGATGATATCGGTCCGCAGCGCCTCGGCCACCTTCTGAAGGCTTTCCACCGTGGGACTGTTTTTCCCGGTCTCCAGATTGCTTAAAAAGCCGACCGAATAGCCGGTATACTCGGAGAGCTCCCGGATGGTAACGCCCTGTTCTTTTCTTAACTTGCTGATTTTTTCGCCTATTCCATCGAGATTAATGTAGTTCATAAAGCTCCTTTTACATCACATTTCCTGTAAACTATCTGTCTGAACTTTATCTTACTACATCATTTTAAAAATGAAAAGCGGTTTTCCATATTTTTTCATATTTATGAACCAGGGTGTGTTTGAAAATTCATCACAGGCCAGCTTTAAAGCTTCAGCTCTCCAATAATTTTCTTCAGCTCCTCGGCCGAATATACCAGTTTTCCCATCTCCATTAAGTCCAGGGGGATATCCAGCACCTTTTCCGCGCCTTCCTGGCCGACTACCGTCGGGATGCTTAAGCAGATATCGTGAAGTCCATAGAGCCCGTCTAAGTAAACCGATATCGGCATGATGGAATGTTCATTCCGGATCACAGACTCAGCGATTCTGCAGACCGCCATGGCCACACCGTAGTAGGTGGCCCCCTTTTTCTCTATAATCTCGTACGCGCTGTCCCGGACGCTCTGGTAAATGCGGTCCATGGACTCCATATGATCGAAATATCCCCTCAGTTCACAAAAATGATTTAACGGGATCCCCGATACGTTTGCCGCGCTCCACACAGCCAGCTCACTGTCGCCGTGCTCCCCGATGATAAATGCATGAATGCTTCTGCTGTCCACATCGAGATGGCGGCTCAATAAGTATTTCAGCCTGGCCGTATCCAGAACAGTCCCGGAACCGATGACTTTGTGACTGGGATAACCGGAAAGCTTAAGCGCCACATACGTCATGATATCTACCGGATTGGACACGATGAGCAGCGTCGCCTCCTGATTCTTCTCCACGATCTTTGGTATAATACTCTTGTAAATCTCCACATTTTTATGGACCAGATCGAGCCGTGTCTCTCCAGGCTTCTGATTTGCTCCCGCTGTGATAATGATCATGGCACAATCCGCGATATCCTCATAGCCTCCGGCCTTGATTTCCATAGGCTTCGTAAACGGCAGACCATGGCTTAAATCCATCGCCTCCCCTTCCGCCTTCTTTTCATTGGCATCAATCAGAACCAGTTCCGAAAAAATCCCCTTCTGTACAAGGGAAAATGCAATAGATGTTCCTACAAATCCACAGCCGATAATGGCCGCCTTCTGAATATTTATCATGATGAACTCCTCCTTCAACCAGGTTTATTTTATGCTGCTGTCCGGCACGGCATGACTGCACCGCCTCATGAACCGGAAAACAGAGTGCCGCAAAGGCACCCTGTCATATGGGAAAATACGATATCCTGTTTTATAGTTCAATGACAATCTGCCTTTGCATGATTTACTCAATGGTACCGGCCATAATATTTCCAGCCATTTCCATCTGGTTACAGTATAGCAGACTCTTTCTCTCTTTGCAATAGTGATAATGATAATTATTTTTATTTAGTCTTATTATTTCGTTCCAGCACATACGCGGACAAGAATGAGGTCACCGGAACGCACAGGATAACTGCCAGACTGCCGGACAGGCTGTGAGCCGCCTCAATAGCAATATAATCCGAATTCATCAGCTGCTCCGGCTGAACACCGTATGAGATCAGCACCAGCATCATGGTAAGGGCCGTCCCGGTAAATGCGAGAACTAGGGTCGCGCACATAGTACCGATCATATCTCTTCCAATGGCGTACCCGGCTTTGACAATCGCTTTAAAATCCATGGATGGATTCTGATGTTTCATCTCAAAAAGAGAGGCCGCGATGGACATACACATATCCATAACTGCACCCAGAGAAGCGATCAGAATGCCTGCGAAAAGAATATACCTGATTTTCAGCCCCGTGTTTTCCGAGATCAGTAAAAGCTCCTCCGCCTGACTTTCATTATAGCCGTCGAGGTGCAGGACCGCAGTTATGACCGCAAACGCCCCTGCTGCCACCAGCACTCCCGCCATGGTAGAGGCGATAGCCGTCAGTGTCTTCGCGCTGTACCCGTTCAGAAGCAGCATGGAGACAGCTGTGGAGACAAGAATTGTAAGAATGCTCAAAAGTACGGGGGAATGGCCCCTGTATATCATGGGAAGCAGAAACGCTATGATAAAAAACATGGTAAACGCCAGGCTGAGAATACTTTTTACTCCTTTTCCCCGGCCCACCAGCACCATACACACCATAAAGACAATGCCAGTCATTATAAGTCCTGAGGTTCTGTCGTAATTATAGACCGAATAAAACGGCTCCACCCCCTCAGGGCAATCCGCCTTGATAATTAACGGCTGCCCTTTTTTGGCATAAACATTATGGGTCGTGCTGAGATAATTGACTACCGTAATGATATCCCCTGAATGGCCCTTGTTAAGAAGCTCCACCTTCAGTTCCTGGGTTCCCAGCCAGCGCCCCTCCGCTTCCTCCACCGGCTCCAGCTGCTGATCCGTCACCTCCAGCACCCTTGCCTTTACGTAATTGATGGTCCCATTTTCATACATGGTATAGGTAATTGGGTTAGCCCTGTTATAAATGCAGATGGCTGCAATCATCAATACTACCACAGCAGCCAGGACGATCTCCCCGCGCTTCCTCTTAATCCAGTCCATAATTGATTTCCTCCCTGTTTCCGCGTTAGCCGGAACAATCATAAAACTCCCGGACCGGCTGGCCGATCCGGAAGTCTCCTTTTTATTCTTATTACGGATTTATACACGCACCTGATTCGTCGAACCGGTACTCCGTTCCATTATAGTGAACCGGTGCAGTAGCCATCGCCCCATCCTGGTTCAAATAATACCATTTATCCTGATACAATACCCAGTCTGATGCCACCATAGCTCCTGACGGCTGTAAATAGTACCATACGCCCTTCACCTGAATCCAGCCAGTCTGCATATAACCGGCCTGGTCAAAATGATACCAGCTTCCCTGTATGGACACCCATGTATTGACCGGATACGTCTTATTCTGATACTGATACCACCAGCCCGTCTGGTCCTGTATCCATGATCCCTGCACACTGCCGGAAGAACCATGATTGGAAGACCCATTGTCAGAAGACCCGTCATCAGAATCATTTCCACCATCATCAGGCTTATCCGCCGCTTTTTCTGCAAGTACAAACGGGCTCAGCGCATTAACAACAAAACTGATTGCTCCATCTTTTTCTGTAAATTTTACGTTTTCATATGCCCCATTGGTGTAATGCAGCAGTACCAGCCGGTTTAAATCAATGCCCTCCGGCGCGTCGATGGTTATCTTCATCGGAACCTTCGGCTGGATATTCCCGCCTGACACCTCCGGATCATCACTTATGATATCCAGTCGAATATCCAGTGCGATAACATCTTCCGTCTCAAATCCCACAGACTCCGGCAGTTCCATATCGCTTACCTTCAGAACAGCCGCTGCCCTGACACCAGCCTTTAACGGAATACTGAGCGCTGCGCCTTCTGCCCTCACACCGGTCACCTTCTCAGTTTTCAAGTCGGTTTCAGTCGACAAATCGCCGTAGCCTGCCAGGATCCTGTCTTCCAGCTTTTTGATTTCCTCCATTTCGGATTCATCCATTGTATTAGGATCATACGAGAGCGCTCCGGCCGCCTCAGCCGCCTTCTTCAGAATTTCCTGCTTCTCTCCCTCTGTCTCCGCCTGTTCGAGAGCCTTATCCAGACTCTCCAGAATCTCTGCTACCGTATCGCCCGTCACATCAGGCTGCGGCTTCGAAGCTTCTGTCCTGTAAATTGTAAAATGGTCTACTTCCGACATATCCGTCGTACGATAGGTTGTAATTGCAAAGGAGCTGTCCGTTACCTCCACGTTAGTGATATTCGGGGTACTCTCCTGATTCATCACCGCCGCGTAAGGAAAATCTTTATTATGTATTGAATAATACTTGCTGCCGCTGGCGGAGTTGGCTGTCACATAAAGCACTTCGCCTTCCGCCGGGTCTGTCACACTCTCCGGCACCGTTCCATCAGCAGGAACCACCGGATCCGTTCCGTTCATCATATAGCTTCTGGTATAAACATGGTCATGGCCCATCAGCACTACGTCGATTCCCAGCTCCGTAAATACCGGAGCGAGCTCCGCCCGCCTCTGGATAATATCATTGTCCGACTCGTGGCTGGCCGTGCTGTAGATCGAATGATGGAAAGTTACCACCGTCCAGTCCGCATCGGCACCATTTTCTTCCAGAACTTTTTTCATAAACTCCCGGTGCTCCGCCGTACTCATATTGTTGGAGTTGAGAGACATAAAGAGCACATTGTTATACGTATACCAGTAGTCTCCTCCGAATTTTCCGGTCTTCTCAGTCATTCCCAGACTGCTGACATTCGGCACCTGGAAATGCTGGCTGTAGGCGCTGCTTCCCGCGTCATGATTTCCCACGTTTACCGCTGTTGGCAGGGACAGCAGCTCCTTCGGGCTTAAGTATCCCGCATACTGCGCCTCATTGCTGGCCGTGTTGACCTGATCTCCCGCGCTGATTAAGAAGCTGGTCCTCGGAAACGCCTTTATGGCCGTCTCCATAGTTCTCTGCCATCCTTTAATATCCGTATCCGTGCTTCCCGCCCCGATCTGCGGATCGCCTGCAAGCAGGAAATTAAATCCATTCTGAGAATCCTGGACCGTCAAGTCATACACATCTGACCAGGTAGTTCCGTCTCCGACCCGGTATGCGTACTCTGCCCCGGATTCCAGACCGCGAATCACTGCCTGATTCGTGAAAAAGCCTTCCTCATTGGCGCTCTCCTTCTCTGCTGCAAACTCTGCCGCTGTCTCAGGAAATACGCGGTCGGCCAGATCACTCTTCTTTACAAGCTGTACCTTTCCCGGCAGCTTTGAATCAGAATACCAGGTAACCATGGTCTCTGACTCGTCCGCACCTACTCCGAGAGAAACGGATTTAATAACAGCTTGCGGGGGCTGATAGCCATCCTTATAAATTGCAAAGGTATCCACTACAGACATATCGGTAGTACGGTAAGTTGTAATTGCAAATGACTTATCTGTCACCTCCACGTTAGTGATATTCGGAGTGCTCTCCTGATTCATCACCGCCGCGTAAGGAAAATCTTTATTATGTATCGAATAATACTTGCTGCCGCTGGCGGAGTTAGCTGTCACATAAAGCACTTCGCCTTCCGCCGGGTCTGTCACACTCTCCGGCACCGTTCCATCAGCAGGAACCACCGGATCCGTTCCGTTCATCATATAGCTTCTGGTATAAACATGGTCATGGCCCATCAGCACTACGTCGATTCCCAGCTCCGTAAATACCGGAGCGAGCTCCGCCCGCCTCTGGATAATATCATTGTCCGACTCGTGGCTGGCCGTGCTGTAGATCGAATGATGGAAAGTTACCACCGTCCAGTCCGCATCGGCACCATTTTCTTCCAGAACTTTTTTCATAAACTCCCGGTGCTCCGCCGTACTCATATTGTTGGAGTTGAGAGACATAAAGAGCACATTGTTATACGTATACCAGTAGTCTCCTCCGAATTTTCCGGTCTTCTCAGTCATTCCCAGACTGCTGACATTCGGCACCTGGAAATGCTGGCTGTAGGCGCTGCTTCCCGCGTCATGATTTCCCACGTTTACCGCTGTTGGCAGGGACAGCAGCTCCTTCGGGCTTAAGTATCCCGCATACTGCGCCTCATTGCTGGCCGTGTTGACCTGATCTCCCGCACTGATTAAGAAGCTGGTCTCCGGAAATGCCTTCATGGCCATTTTCAGGGTATTCTGCCATCCCTCTGTATCCGTATCCGTGCTTCCCGCGCCAATCTGCGGATCACCTGCAAGCAGGAAGTTAAATCCATTCTCATAATCCCGGGTTGTAAATTCATAAATATCGGACCAGGTTTCCCCGGCGCCGACCTGATAAACATAAGCGGTATCCGGCTTTAGTCCTGTCATGACTGCCTGGAAGCTGTAGAACCCGGCGTCGTTTGCCTCCGTTCTTTCCGCAGCAAACTCGGAAGCCTGCTCCGGGAACGAATCTCCGTCCATATCCGCCTTCTCTCCGATTCTCACTTTGCCGTCTTCCCCTATTGAGGAATACCAGGTAACAGCCGACTGAGTCTCATCATTCCATACCCCCAGAGAAATCGCCTTAAATGGCTTCGGCTGTGCAGCCTTCAGGGAAATAAAATCAAAATAGATGTCGGAGCTGCTGGCCCTGTCCTGATGAAGCTCTACTGCAATTGTATTTACACCGTCTCTCAGCATGGAAACGTCATTAATTGTGACAATATCATGGCTTGGAGCTGACAGCCCATTGGCCGAACCGTATGCCAGGTTCTTGTCATAGCCGCCCTCCGGTACCTGCCCCTCATACACATTCTTTCCATTGATGTACACGATCACCGCGTCATCGTAGGCGATTTCCGCCTCCAGCGCTTCCAGATCGGAGACATCGTTCAGATAGACATCCGTGCGGAAGAAATACGCGGGCACTGCCGTTTTCGTATCGTCAATGTAATGCTTTAACAGCGTATCCGGGATATATCCGCCTCCCAGGTCTGCAATCGCGCCTTTCTTGGCTCCGAAGCTTCCCTTTCCGGACTTCCACTGTTCATCCGCAAACTCCGTATGCGTCCATACGGTCCGGTCCTCACTGCCTTCCGCCGGATCGGTGTTGTTCTCCAGGTAGTTCCAAACCGTGCCCTCTGTCGTAATGAATTCATCCGATTTCGAGGCGGGTGTCCCTATTTCCAGAGAGCAGAAATCAAAGTAAATATCCGAGCTGTTGGCCCTGCCCTGATGAAGCTCTACCGATACAGTGTTGCTTCCCTCTTTCAGCATGGTCAAGTCCGTGATCTGGAACTTATCGTTAATCGGAGTACCCGCGTTTGTTCCTCCATACTCCAGATTCTGTGAATAGCCGCCCTCCGGAACACCGGCCCTGTGAACTTCCTCGCCATTGATATAGATGATGGCCGCGTCATCATAGAATATCTCGCCGTTTAAGGCAGTGATGCTGCCGATATCTTCCAGTTCAATTGTCGTACGGAAGAAATAGGCCGGAATATCCGTATCTTCCGCCATATCCGGCCCTTCTATATACTGGGTCAACAGAGTATAGGGAACCAGGCCGTCTCCCAGATCCGCAATCTCACCTTTCTTCGCCCCAAAGCTTCCTCTCGCCTCTTTCCAGCCGGAATCATCGTAATCCGCATGGGTCCAGACCAGTCTGCCGGCCTTCGACGATGCTTTGTTTTTGCCCGCCGCAAAACGATAAAATCCATATTTTCCCGACGCATTGGACGGCGATGCGTCAGAAGGTGACGCGTTGCTGGGGGTACCCGGCATTTCCTCATCCGTGTCATCCGCTGCTGCCGGATCCGTATTATCGTCCAGATACCTCCATACGGTTTCTTCTGTCGATATCAGCCTGCTCGTCCGTACCTTCGCCCCTGGATCACGATCCGGCTGTACAGGCGCGCCAAATGCAGCCGTTATATTGCCCGCTGCCAGACAGGCGCTCAGTAAAAGAGCTGTCAACCTTTTTAGTTTCACACTCATCATTTCCTCCTTAAAAGTTTTTTTCATACTTATGTTAGCAGGAAATTAACTGAGCAAATACCTTATTGTTGTAAATGGTTTGTAAATTGTTTGTATAGGCGTAAATTTCACAACAAAGAGTCCAGCCCGCTAAACTTTTCGTAACAAAAACGGCCGGAGCACATCCTGGCCCCGGCCGCAATTCCTTTTATTTCACCCTATTATGATCTGTCCTGAAGTCTCATTCCCGCCTTTACCATACGGAATGCCCGCTCCGCCGCTCCGGCGTACAGCTCTTCCGCCCGTTCCAGCGCCTCATCGAGCCCCATGGCCCCGTTGATGGTGGTAATAATGCTGTCAATCCCGTGATCGAATATCATCTCCGCCTTATCGCCCATACCGCCGACGATGGCGATCGCCGGGATTCCCTTCTTCCGGCAGCGATTGCCGATTCCGCTGGGAACCTTTCCAAAGGCAGACTGCCAGTCGATTCTTCCCTCACCGGTTATGACCAGATCCACACCTTCCAGAAGTTCATCAAAATGAATCAGATCCAGCACAGTCTCGATTCCCGACTTCATCTCCGCCTTAAGGAATACACAGAATGCCGCTCCCAGACCGCCGGCAGCGCCGGAACCCGGAATCTGGTCCACATCGGTACCCATTTTCTCCCGGATCAGGGCCGCGTAGTGAATCATTCCCTGCTCCAGTTCATCTAAGATCTCCGGAGAGCCGCCTTTTTGCTTTCCAAACGTATAGGTCGCTCCGTCAGGACCCGTTAAGGGATTATTTACGTCACACATTATGGTGAACCTCGCATCCTTCACTGCACTGTGAAGTCCGCTGATATCAATGTCCGCCACCCGTGCCAGATCGTTTCCGCATCCGGAAAGCGCCTCTCCGTTCTCGTCCAGGAAACGAATTCCCAGCGCACGCATGGCTCCCATGCCTCCGTCGTTGGTCGCACTGCCGCCGATCGCAATCGTAATATCCCGGCATCCGCGGTCAAGAGCAGTTTTAATCAGTTCACCCGTTCCGTAAGTCGTTGTAACCCTTGGATCTCTTTTATCGACAGGCACCATCGGCAGTCCGGATGCCGCCGCCATCTCGATGACAGCCGCACCGTTCCCCGTCTCGCCGTAACGGCTGACCACCTCTTCCATCAGAGGACCGTGTACGTCTACCTCGTGGATCGATCCGTGAAGCACGGATATGACAGCGTCGATCGTACCTTCCCCGCCGTCGGCCACAGGAATCCCCATGGTCTCGCAGTCCGGGAACACATTCTTCGCAGCCGCGTCCAGAAGCGTTATAATCTGTTCAGAAGACAGTGTCCCTTTAAATGAGTCCGATGCAAATAAAAATTTCATTGTCACCTCTCCTGTCATTGTAATTAGTAAAATACTTCAACCTGTCTCCATTATCTGAATACTACGGATAATAAGAAGATCCAAACCATGGATGCGATACCAAGTACGAGTGTACATAACGTCTGTGTCTTATATCCCTGTTCCGGCTCCATCTCACCAAAGTTGGTAACCACCCAGAAGTACGAGTCATTCGCGTGGGAAACCGTCATTGCGCCCGCGCCGATTGCCATTACCGCCAGTGCCGCACGTACCGGTGACGCGAGTCCCAGAACGCCCATGAGCGGTGCAAGGATACCAGCCGTAGTCGTGATGGCCACGGTCGAGGAACCCTGTGCGGATTTTAAGATAGCCGCAAGGATGAATGGGAAGAAGATACCGATGCTTTCCAGAACAGCCGCGTTGGAGGTAATGTAATCAACCATGCTGGTAGAGGAAATCACTTTTCCAAGTACACCGCCGGCCGCTGTTACAAACAGGATCGGTCCTACTGTCTTTAAGGTATCATTGGTTACTCCGTAGAATTTATCCATCTTACCGGCCTGTGCCATCTGAATGACGCCAAATACGGTACCTACAGCCAGAGCGATAATCGGTGTTCCAAGGAAGGTTGAGATATCGAATAAAAATCCGGTCCAGTGAGCCATGGAAGCGATTGAGCCGAGTGCCATAAGAACGATCGGCACAACGATCGGAGCCAGAGCGATAAATCCGCCCGGAAGCTTGCCGTATTCCGCAACCAGCTGCTCGTAGGTCTTCGTTACTTCACTGCTGTCCGCCTCGTCTTTTGCCCGAACCTTCTTGCCGATGTATTTCGCATAGAAATAGCCGGCGATCAGCGGAGCGATCGATACGAGAACGCCCATTCCCATAACAAGGAGAAGGTTGTTTCCGATTCCCAGCGTGTTGGCCGCCGCGATCGGTCCCGGTGTCGGCGGAATAAATACGTGGGAAATGTAGAGACCTGCGGATAAGGAAACCGTCATCGCCACGCTGGAAGTCATGGTTCTCTTCACCAGCGCCTTACGGATCGGGTTCAAAATTACGAATCCGGAATCACAGAATACAGGGATCGACACGACCCAGCCCATCAGAAGCATAGCCAGTTCCGGCCGTTTCTTGCCAACCAGGCGGATTACCATGTCTGCCAGCTTAAATGCTGCTCCGGTCGCTTCCAGGATGCTTCCGATCAAAGCGCCCAGGATAATGACGATACCAATACTGGTAAATGTGCCGGAGAATCCGGCTCCGATAACATTGGCAATGCCCTGTGTCACACTGCCATCCTCCGCCGTCACATTCACGAGCGGAATACCTGCAATCAGTCCCAGGATCAGAGACACCGTCATAATCGAGAGAAACGGATGAATCTTAAACTTGGAGATTGCCACAATCATAACAATGATTGCGATTACAAAAGCGATAATAAGTGGAAAACCAGTCATACCATGCCCTCCTTAATCTTTGTGCACTTTGTCCTCTAAAATGCACAAAACACGTTTTAGTATGTATATACTATACAATACTTAAGAAGGCACAGTCAATGTTCCTCAGAACATAAAATCATCACAATTTTTGTTTTCCAGCACATCCGCTTACCATTCTATCTCAACCTTTACATCCTGGAAAAACAGCATTGCCATATAAAAAACCGGAGCGTTGCTGATCAGTCTCACGTCGTAGCCAGTAAGCTCCGCCAGCTTTTTCAGCTTGTACGTCAGCGTATTTTTGTGAATATACAGCGCGTCCGCGGCGGCCGTCAGCGATCCTTCCGCGGCGAAGTACGCCTCCAGGATATCAATCCATCCGGACAGCTCCTCATACGCGCAGTTCTGAAACAGCTTATGAATGTAGGCGATCTTCATCTGCTTGGAAATATCACCGGCAAACAGCTCCAGTGTCACCTGGTCATACGACCGGATATTGGAGGAGGAGATTCTCGCCGATCTCCACGCGCGGTTTGCCTGGCTGTATGCCGTCGGTATATCCTCAGACTTTCCGTCTATGCCGATGGCCAGTTTGATATGATACCGCTCCAGAACCATACCGGACAGTCTTTCCGCCAGCTCCCGAATCTGAGTGTCCGCGCACTGTTTGACCAGTATGATCTGGCGGCCTGTATTTCTCAGGATCATGTTGGTGGGAATGTACTCCACCACACTGGAGATATCATTCTCAATCTGCTCGATCAGCTTCTGTCCGTCCGCCGTGGATATATATTTCTCCAGCTTTCTGACGCTGACGACCATCACACGCCGCGGCAGGCTGATATCGATTCCCAGGGTGTACCCCCGCTCCGCCAGCGCCTGGGATTTTAACAGGCCGTTTCCCAGAATCCAGTCCTCCAGAAAACGACTGACAACTCTGGTCTTCAGACGTTTCTCATCCTGTTCCGAATTCTCACGAATCAGGATCTCCACCATCTTTTTAACAATTCTTCCGTAATCCTTTACCTGCTCATAGCCGCCGGTAATACCGATGACCCCGACACACTCTCCCATATGGATAATCGGAAGATTTAACCCAACACGGGTGGAGTTGGTCGCGCATTCCGGAGTTATGTAAAGTTCAGGAAGTTTCTCCCCGATCACTCTCACAGCGCCGTCGTGCAGATGGCCGATCCGCGACTTATCCGTACTCGCGATGATTACCCCGTTTTTGTCCATCATATTGATGTTCTGATGGACGATGCCGCCGATATCATTTACTATGGCCTGCGCGCTGTGCCTCGTAAGCTCCAGTCCGTGCATGCCGGACAAATTCTCATTTTCCATAAACCGCCCCGTTCCGTTGTCACGTTCTGAGTCCGTAGATGTCCTCCAGCATTTCCCTTAACAGATCGACCGTCTGCCCCGCATCCCTGCCCGTTTCATCCACGGTAATATCCGCGTATCTCTCATAGTACGGCACACGCTCCTCGTAGAGATCCCGAAGCGTCATCCCATCCTTCAGCACGACGCCGCGATCCACCAGATTGCCCAGCCTGGCTTCCACCGCCTCATAGCTGAGCTTTAAATAGACCACCGTGCTGATCTCTTTTAAATGTTCCATGGCTTCTTTCCCATAGATCACGCTGCCGCCCGGCGCTATGATGCTTTTATGTACAGAAAGGCCGGCATTTATCCGGTTTTCCACCTCCATGAAGCCGCCAAGCCCCTCTTCGGCTATGATCTCCTTTAACAGGCGGCCTTCCTTTTCCTGTATCACGATGTCCACGTCCACGAAGGAGTAGCCGAGACGTTTGGCAAGAAGAACACCCACCGTGCTCTTTCCCGAAGCCGGCATACCGATCAGCGTGATATTGTCCAGTTTCTGCATTATTTGTGCTTCCTTCCTTTCTTCTTCACCGAATACCCGAAGCTCCCCAGCTTTTTCCCCAGTTCAAAGTACTCGCCATGAGAGTAAGCCACCAGCCCGGTACTGTTTAAGTGGAATTTCCCGTTCTCATCCATGAACTTCTCGTTTACGGAGACGCCCACCACCTCCGCCAGGAACAAATCATGAGTCCCCAGCTTCTTCACTTCCGTCACGCGGCACTCCAGATTCACAGGACTCTCCCCGATCCCCGGCGCCTTCACAAATTTTGAGGGCGACGGTGTCAGCTTCATCTCTTTATATTTATCTGTGTCCCGTCCGGATTTCACACCGCAGTAGTCCGCGGCGTATACCAGATCCTTCGTAACCAGATTCACCACAAATTCCTTCGTCTCCGTCAGAATTGCATGGGAATACCGTTCCGGCCGGACGGATATGGACAGCATGGCCGGAGAAGAACAGATCGTTCCCGCCCACGCGACCGTAATAATATTGGGCTTTTCGCCTTCCCGCCCGCAGCTTACCATAACCGCGGGAACCGGATACAGCATATTGCCCGGTTTAAAGTATTGTCTCGCCATCATAATTCCTTTCTGTATTAGGCCTGAACTGCCAGCATGATTCCCGGAATCAGCTGTTTCTTCCTGGATACCACGCCCGGAAGGCTGACCACGTGATCCTTAACGCCTGCGCCCTCTTCCGAATACGTCCGGAATGCACCTGCGATCAGCTGCTCGGCCCCCTGCCCCTCACAGAGAAGCTCCGTGGACTCGGTCAATATATTGGTCAGCATGAAGAACATCATATCCATGCCGTGCTCCTCTCTGGCCTTCGCCATGTACGGCAGCATGCGGTCCTTTAACTCTTCCAGCTCACCCGCGTTTAAGGAGCTGATCTGTCCCACGCCAAAGGAAACCTTTCCGACCGAGAACTTCTTGAAGTCCTGATAAAAGATCTCCACATCGGTCTTTCCCTTCAGATTGCTTCCCGCAGCAAACATGGAAGCAGCGTACGATTCCACTTCCACCCCGGCGATTTCAGCCAGATGGAGCGCCGCCCTCTTATCCACGTCGGTACAGGTCGGTGACCGGAACAGCAGCGTATCGGAAATGATGGCGCTGCACAGAAGACCGGCGATCCACGGTTCGATCTCCACACGGTTTTCCTGATACATCTGATAGACGATGGTGGCGGTACAGCCTACCGGCTGATTGCGGAAAAATACAGGCGCAATGGTTTCCACCGTTCCCAGTCTGTGGTGATCGATGATTTCCAGAATCTCGGCACTCTCCATGCCTTCCACCGCCTGGCTCTTCTCGTTGTGATCCACCAGGATGATGCGTTTGCCCTTGGCACCTAACAGGTTCCGGCGTGAAATCATGCCGCGGTATCTGCCGTTCTTATCGAGAATAGGGAAATCGCGGTGGCGTTTGCTCGCCATCACGTCCTTGATATCATCGATATAATCGTCCATTTCGAACGTAATCAATGCCTCTGTCTTCATAAAATAGCTGATCGGCATGCTCTGATTGACAAGGCGGGCAGCCGTAAAGGTATCATACGGTGTCGTCATAACCGTACATCCGTGCTCCTGCGCCAGCTTCTTAATCGTCATGGAGACAGCCGCGCCCTCGCACACGATGATGCAGGCAGCGTCCATCTCGATCGCGCAGAGCTGGGATTCGTACCGGTTCCCAAGAATGACCAAATCGCCCCTGGATATATAATACTCCATCATATCCGGATTAGCCGCCGCGATGAGAACCTTGCCCTCGCTGAAATACGATGTCTCATCCCCCACGATCATGGCCCCTTCCAGGGTCTCCACGATATTGGCGTACTGCGTATTGGCCTTGGATAAAATGCTGCTGTCATAGACGTTCATATAGGATTTTGCAATATCACCGACTGTGATAAGCCCCTCCAGCAGCCCTTCCTCCGTGACAGCCGGAATGGTGACGACGTTCGCCTCCTGCATGATATTCCATGCTTTCTTTAAGGAAAGGTTCTTCTTCACGCCCGCCGTCTCCCTGATCTCGATATCACGGACCTGCGTTTTGACGTTCTCGATAATTTCCGGGGCCTCCACATTGAAATGCTTTAAAACAAACTGTGTCTCTTCATTAACTGCCCCGGCCCGTCCCGGCTGGTAGTTCTCCCCCGTAACGCACCGTTTTAAGTTGGCATAACAGATGGCCGAACAGATGGAATCCGTGTCCGGATTCTTGTGGCCGATAACAATGGTTTTTCTGCTTATTTTCTCTCCCATGAAGCCTCCTTCTATTTTTCATAATCTGTTTACATGAAGTTCATATTTTATTCACATGTATTTTTTATACTAAATGCATAGGAAATCATTTATGCGAATTGATTATATCGTCAAATTGCACATAGATTTTTCATAATTGCCCCGGTTGCTCGTCGACCGGGGTCTCCTCATTTTTATGGGGATTTTTTGCGTAACAGGAAAGCGCCCCTGGGAAGGTACTTTTACTGCCCGCGTGTTCATTATAGCATAGAATTTCATGAAAATCACAGGAATTCCGCCATCTTCTTCGGATGGATGATGGATTGCAATATAGTATACCATATCCGTAAAAATTGTAAACATCCGGTAACTGTACAAATACAAAAAAGGCCGCTGCAAACGGAGACGGAAGCTCTGGGCTTCCTCATTTGCAGCGGCTTTTCTGACGCGTTAATGGAATGTATTCTATATTACAGATCGTGGTAAACCGGCTCCATCCTGGAAAAGGTGTTAAACGTCCGATATCCCATGTCCTTCAGCACCTGTTTTACCTCAGCGATGTGGTCACCGAGATGCACCGTCTCATGGGTATCGGAGCCAATCGTCAGAATGGTTCCTCCCAGTTCCCGGTAACGTCTCAATATGGCGCGGCTCGGCATCAGATCCTTCAGGCCGTATTTGAAGCTTGACGTATTGACTTCAATGCCCTTTCCGTCTGCGATCACCTGACGCAGAATCCGGTCCACCATTTCCATGATCCGGTCATCCGGATAGTCTCCGAAGCGGTCGTACCTCTTAATCATGTCTAAATGCCCCAATACGGAATATCCACTGTACTGCCGGACCACATCGTAGATCGCCTCGTAATAGGCCGTCTGATACTCTTCCTGGCTCTTTCCTTCCTGGAATTCATAATTCCAGAACTCCCGGTCTCCCACCTGATGATTGCTCAGGATGACAAACTCGAAGGGATACCGTTCAAAGTCACGGCGAAACAGAGGAATGGTGTGGCTCTGCACCCCGAATTCGATCCCCGCCTTTATGGCGATCCGGTCCCGGTACCTCTCCTTAAGTCTCTCCACTTCCTCGAAATACGCCTCATAGCCGCAGTTTAAATCCGTCTTCACGCCGTAATCCACGTGTTCTGTAAATGCAATCTCGTCGAGCCCAATGGCCACGGCTTTTTTCACCATGTCCTCCATGGGACATTCCGAATCATCGCTGTAATACGTATGTGTATGGTAATCCGCCAGCATGTCCTTCTCCTTTTATTCAGTACGGCTGCTGAGAGCCGCCTCTTCCGCCAGATCTTCCTCTGTAATCTCACGATCCTTATAGTAGTATTTCCTGTCATTTTCATTGATGGCACGAATCACGCGGCAGGGGCTGCCGACGGCCACCGAATCCGCGGGGATGTCCGCGGTAACGACGCTGCCCGCTCCGATTACACTGTTCTTCCCGATGGTCACGCCCGGACAGATGACAGCTCCGGCTCCGATCCAGCAGTTATCCCCGATCGTCACCGGATCCGCGTACATATAGCGGCGCATCTCCGGATTAACCGGATGGCCCACGGTAGCGATGGTCACCGCCGGCCCAAACAGCACCTGGCTGCCAATCGTGATCTTCCCGTCATCCACAAAGCTGCAGTTAAAGTTTACATAAGTACCATCTCCGATGGTGATATGAGTGCCATAGCAGCAGTAAAACGGCGGCTCAATCCATGCCTTCGTCTCCCTGCCGAAAAGCTCTGTCATAATCCGCGCCCTCTCCTGCGGATCGTCCGGTGACGACGCGTTAAATGCCGCCATCTGCACTTTACACCGTCTCCGCTCCTCAGGCATTCCCTCGCAGTCATCCGTAAACAGTTTTCCATCTGCAATACGTTCTCTCATCGTCATACAAGCTCCTCCCTGGTCAGGTTTCTGACCCACTGATATTTTTTATAATGGCGGTAGACCGCCGGAAGCTTCACAAATTCATCCAGGTTCAGCAGAAAATAAACCGCCAGCACCGGAAGCTTAAAGACAAAGGCCGCCAACAGGCCGATTGGAACGATAATCATCCACATCGTGACCGTGTCGCACAGGAAGCCGAATTTCGTGTCGCCTCCCGCGCAGAAGATTCCCGCCACCACCGTCATATTGGCCGACTTCGCAATCAGATAATACGCACACATAAACAGCATTCCATGCAGATACGCCTGTGCCTGTGGGCTTAAATTGGCGGCATACCGCATGATCCAGGGACTGAACGCCAGCAGGATGACGCCGGACACGGCTCCCATTACCAGTGACAGGCGGCCGAGCCGTCCGCCGTACTCCCTGGCCCGGACAAGGTTTCCGCTTCCCAGCTCATTTCCCACGATGATTCCGCTTCCGGAGCCGATGCCGATGCAAAGGCAGGAGATCAGGTTCTTCACGATTCCGGCGATGGAGTTGGCCGCCACGGCATCACTCCCCAGATGGCCCATAATCACGGTAAACATGGTAAAGCCGCAGCCCCACACCAGTTCATTGGCCATAACAGGGGAGGTGTATTTGACAAAATCTTTCCGCAGCACGGCGTGAGACTCTTTCAGAAGGCTCCAGTGAATCCGTACCACATCTTTCTTACAGTTTTCCCACATCGCCAGACCTAACTCTGCCGCCCTGGCAATCACGGTCGCAATGGCCGCGCCGCTGATTCCAAGCTTCGGAAACCCAAACAGTCCAAATATCAAAATACCATTCAGCAGAATATTTAAAACCATGGAGACCGAGCCAAACACCGTGCTCTTAAGCGTCCTGCCGCTGTTTCTCATGATACAGAGATAGATCTGGGAGATTCCCGCCAGCAGGTAAGACCAGCTGACAATCCTTAAGTATACGGCGCCCAGCGCGATCAGCGTTACATCGTTCGTAAAGATGCGCATCAGCGCCTGCGGGCAGAGGGCCGCCGCCGCGAAAAACAGGAACGAAATCACGAAGGAGTACTTGAGGACGATCGCCAGAATCTTTTCAACAGACAGCCGGTCATTCTTTCCCCAGTACTGCGCAGCCAGAATCGTCGTCCCGATGGTCAGGGCCGCCCAGAACAGGCTCAGGACAAACTGCACCTGCGCCGCCAGCGATACCGCCGATAAAGAATCCTGGTTCACCATACCGAGCATCATGGCGTCCGAAGCGCTGACCAGCGCCGACATCAGATTCTGAAACGCGATCGGCAGAACCAGAACGAATAAATTTTTGTAAAAGTGTTTGTCATTCTCTCTCATCAGAACTCCCCGTAAGCCGCCATCCACCGTGTGTGCCGCTAGTACTGCATTGCGTAATTAACTGTGATAAAACACCCGCTATCTACGCCAGAGCCGCGCCTGCAAAGCTAGCCGTAGGGTCCACTACGCCGTCGCTTTGCAGACACGCCTCTGACGCAGATATCAGGCATTTTATTCACAATTAATTACGCAATGCAGTACTAGGCTGTGGTCTGGCTTTGATTTATATTTTATAATTATATTACTTGATATACGGGTTCAATATCGGTATAATCGTTATATATTATAACAATCGTATTTTATGGTGAGAACAATGCTGAATAATGATGGAAAGATAAATGTTGATGTTATGCAGGACGCCTCTGAGATCGTCCGCTACGACGAAACAGGCATACCGCTCTACATACAGACAGGAGAATTGTCCCGGTATCCGGACAGGAAGGCACTGTGCCACTGGCACGATGACCTGGAGTTTATCAAGATTATCGATGGTGAGATGAACTATTATATCAATGGAAAGAATCTGGTATTGAAAGAACATGACGGGATCATGGTCAACACGAGGCAGATGCATTACGGCTCCTCCATCGACCAGAAGGACTGTTCCTTTCTCTGCATTCTCGTCCATCCCGCGCTGTTCTCGTCAAACAAGCTGATTTTCCGCAAATACCTGCTGCCGATTCTGGAGGACCGGGAAACAGAATATGTATATCTGGATTCCAGCTGCCCCGGCCATGCGTTTATTCTGGACAGTCTAACGGACATGACGGAACTAAAACGGCAGGGGGAGTATGGGTACGAGCTGGAGATTATCGGACTGTTTTATAGGGTATGGAAGAATCTTGCCCGGCAGTTTCAGGCCGGTAATCCTGCCGCACCGGGCAGTGAAGACATGGATACGAAGGTTCAGAAAGATATGGTTTCTTTTATTTACCAGCATTATACGGAGCGGCTGACGCTGTCGTCCATAGCGGCTTCCGGCGGAGTGTGCCGCAGCAAATGCTGCCAGATATTCAAAAAATACTTATGCCAGTCGCCGATCGATTTTCTGAATTCCTACCGGCTGGAGGTAAGTTCTCATCTCCTTAAGAAGACGGATAAGAGCATTACACAGATTGCAACAGAGTGCGGATTTAACCACTTAAGCTACTATTCTGAGCTGTTTACACGCCATTACGGATGTACGCCCAGACAGTTTCGCGGTCAGTATCGCGGTCAGCTTCCTGGCCGGCTTCCTGCAGACAGCTGACAAACCGGCTTGGGGGAAGGTAATATCTGCCGGGTTGTCAGCACAGTTCTATGCAGTTATTGTCACACGTGTTTAATAGGCGCTCCACCCCCCGTCAATCGTCAGCGTCTCACCGTTGATGAAGGAAGCGGCGTCTGACGCGAGGAATACTGCCGCAGTGGCAACCTCGTCCGCAGATCCGTTGCGGTGGCGTCCGGAATTACCGGTTACGGCCTTTGTCAAGCCGAGCTTGCTGGGCTCTCTCATACCGCTTCCGATGTTGCTCTCAATGGCACCCGGACACAGCGCGTTGCATCGGATTCCTGCGTCGGAATACATGAAGGCCACGTTCTTCGTCAGACCTACGACGGCAAACTTGGAGGTGGTGTACGCCAGACCGCCGCGGCCGGCGCAGAGACCGCTTAAGGAAGCCGTATTGATGATCGTTCCCTCACGTTTCTCCTTAAGGAAATACTGGACCGCCTTCCTGCATGCATACATGACGCTGTTTAAGTTGATATTCATAATCCTTTCCCATACATCGTCCGGCATTTCCGCAATGGGAAGAAGGTTATCCAAAATTCCGGCGTTGTTGATGACCACGTCCACTTTTCCAAAGGCTTCGACGGTATAATCAATCATCGCCTCCACTTCCTCTTTGCTGGATACGTTCACCTTAAGAATCTTAAGCTTATCGCCGTACTCCGGTTCCAGCTCTTCTAAAAGCGCCTTCAGGCTCGCTTCATTGATGTCCGCAGCCACTACGGAAGCGCCCTCCGCCAGGTAACGTTCCACCATAGATTTTCCAATTCCGGAACCTCCGCCAGTGATTATAGCTGCTTTCCCCTTTAATGCCCCGATCATACATCTCGTCATACTGAACTACCTCCTCTAAACTGATCTGACCCTGTCAGAATTTTGACTCAGTATAAAATAATTTTAGAAGAGTGTCAATATGGCCTGATTTTTCGTCTATTTTTTGACAAATCCATTTAAAAGGCGGAGCAGTCGATGACTTTTCCATGTTTTCGGCAGAGGACCATAATCCGCATAATAAGAGAAAACTGCATTCTTCCGCCGTAGCAGTCCGTAGATTCATTTTCCTTCAGAAGCCGGTCCCACAGCCGTTCCACACGGCATTTATACTCCTGATCCAGGCGGTAAACAGATGGATTCTCTTCAAATACCGGCACTGGACGGTGGTAGGGCGGGATTGCAAACAGAAACAGCATGGCACCCATGTTCATCACACACTCTTCCCCCTCCAGCACACATCCCTCATCTGCCTGGGCCTTCCAGACGTGATATGGATAGAGAATAAACACCATCCCCGGCTCCAGCGGATAAACCCGGTTGTTCAAAACCATGCGCCCTTTTCCTCTCCGTATGGAAAGTACGGTCACGTCCTCCCTGTTCTCGAAGGCCCCCTCCCCGTTTAAACGAAAGGCGCGCGCCTTCAGTCTCTCCGGCAGCAATTCCGGCGAAAAATACTGTTTTCCCCGAAATCCGGAGTCTTCTCTCGTCTCCAGTGAACATTCCATGTTATTTCCCTCCCGTTGCATTATCTGCGGTTAAACCCGTCATGTATGGAAAAGCGCCGGTACTCTCCGGGCGTCATGCCATGGCGCTCCGAAAAAATCCGGATGAACGTATGGGAACTGTTATAGCCGCACGCAAACGCGATATCCACCACCGGCATCCGGCTGTTTTCCAGCAGCGATTCCGAATACGTCATTCGCAGCTCTGTCAGAATACCGCTGTGATCCAGACCAAAGTTCTCCTTTAACAGGGGATTTACAGAGCTTTTCTCCAGATACAGGGCCTTTGCCGTGTCCTGTGTGGTCAGTGGTTCACGGTAATGGCCAAACAGATAATTCAGGATCAGCAGCGCGCGCGTATCGATATGGGCCGCCTCTTTCCCCGCCTCCGGCAGGACGGCCTTCTGGTACTCCTGGGGCGTCATCCCCATCACCTGCTTAAAGGACCGGTAAAAGGAGGTCTCCGAATGGTATCCGACGTAACGTGCGATGTACTGCATCGTCAGTCCGCCGAAATGCATCATATCGCAGGCCCGGTCCACCCTTGCCCGGTTTAGAAGGCCTGCGAAGTTCAGACCTGCCACAAGGCTTAGCTGACAGCTGACCTGCCGCACCGTTACTCCATAGACGGCTGCCAGCTTTTCCCTCGTCAGATTCTCGTTGCTGTAGGTGAAAATATGCTGGAGCAGCTTCCAGGCCAGACTTCGCTCAAACGGCTTCCCCTGTCCCTCCTGCTGCTCAGACTCCCTCGCTGAATAGCGGAGAAACAGCGTGACGATCTCCAGAAACAGGGAGTATCCCTGCACAATATCCGCGGCCCCACTCCCGGAGCCTTCTTCCATCAACTCTTCCATCAGCGACCTGACATCGTCTGCATCTTCCCCATACAGTCTCACCACCGGAGAGTTTTCCGTCAGGACAGTCATCGTGATCTTCAAGCTGTTCCGATAGGTGACGTAGGAAGCCGAAGCATAGTCAAACGGACAGCAGAGCAGCTCCAGCGCCTTCCCCCACTCCGGTTCAAACTGGTAGATATGGTATGTGTGAAGCCAGCCGAAGCTCCCTTTTCCAAGCTCCAGCTTCACGCCATTTACGTGGAGGGTTCCGCTGCCGGAGGCCACATAAAAGAGCAGCGCCCCACACGCAAAAACGGCCGGGGTCTTCTCTGTGACCACTCGTTTTTCAGGTTTAAATCCATAATCCATACCGGGCCTCCTCTTTTCCACTTTATCGTCATTCCAGACTGGAGTTTTCCACTTTGTAAGTGTTTTTCCACTTTTTATACATATCATTTTACTTAAAAAGATCTTCTATGTCCATACTTATGTAATTTTTTCCGGCTTTTCCTTTCTGTCCGTTAACAATAAAACAAGATCGTCCATTAATTATCTAAAAGATTTTATGGTGTTGACTTTTAGATTGCAGGATGCTATCCTAATATTAGAGTGCATTATGCAATCAAAAGAGGAGGAGCAACATGCTGCAGCAGGTATCTGATTTCGAATTGGAACTGATGAAAATTATTTGGGAGAATGGAGGAACCGCCCTCTACGCGGAAATTGTCGAAAAGCTGGACAGCAAAGGAATGTCAACCACCAAGAACACCATCATCTCCCTGCTTCTGCGCCTGATTGAAAAGGGCTTTTTAAAAACGAATAAGATCGGACGCCGGAACAGATACACCGCCCTTGTTTCCGAGGCGGAGTACCAGGCAGCCCAGACAGAAACATTTCTCGATAAGATCTATGAGGGAGACGCAAAA
Source organism: Hungatella sp. L36 (assembly GCF_014288035.1). Classification (NCBI taxonomy): domain Bacteria; kingdom Bacillati; phylum Bacillota; class Clostridia; order Lachnospirales; family Lachnospiraceae; genus Hungatella; species Hungatella sp. L36. The sequence continues at coordinate 224,888 of NZ_JACOPC010000007.1, forward strand.
GGGCTGATCTCCACGCTGATCCAGAAGGAACTGATTTCCGCCGATGACTATGAGGAATTAAAAAATCACTGGAAAGGCGGTGATAATAAGGAATGAACGAGCTGCTAAAAACAATCCTTTCCCTGTCTCTCTCCGGGTCATTGCTGATTCTTATTTTTCTGCTTTGCAGGCCCATTGTCCGAGACCGGTTAAGCAAACAATGGCAGTATTATATCTGGCTGGTTGTCATTTTCCGTCTGCTGCTTCCCTTTACGCCGGAAGCCAGTCTTGTGGGAAATCTGTTTCAGCATGTTGGTGCTGCGGCGGTTTTGACGGATGCGGACTCGTATGCGGAACCGAATGATATGAAACTGGACAAAGCTGAGTCTGACGATCATGACCGCCCCGCCGCGGAACAGCCTGGTGCAGGCGGTGGGAATTATGCGGGGCTAAAACAGGAGACACGGCCGGGCATATTCCACATGGCGGCCCAAAATGCAGCAGCCCTGTGTTTATCAATCTGGCTGATTGTTGCTGTCGGACTATTGATCCGGAAAGTAACCATCTATCAGAGTTTTGTAAAGTATATCAATGCCGGACGGGTTGAGATTTCCGATATGGCGCTCTGGGAGCAGATAGGAAGTCTGATCGAGCAAACAGGCGTAAGAGGTGCTGTCGGGCTATACACAAACAGCCTGATCTCGTCCCCGCTCTTAATCGGTTTCTTCCGGCCATGTATCATGCTGCCGTCTGCAGAACTTCCGGATTCCGATTTTCAGTATACCATCCTGCATGAATTGACCCATTACAAGCGGAGGGATATGTTCTACAAATGGCTGGTGCAGATTTCAATCTGCCTCCACTGGTTTAATCCTCTGGTCTATCTGATGGGCCGGGAGATTAACCGCGCCTGTGAATTTTCCTGTGATGAAGCAGTCATAAAATCACTGGATAAGGACGGACGGCGGGCTTATGGGGATACCCTGCTAAACGCTGTAAATCTGGGCGGTACCTACAAGGATTCTCTGGCTTCTGTGACACTCAACAGGAGCGCAGAACTATTAAAAGAAAGGCTTGACGCAATTATGCATTATAGAAAAAAATCAAAAGCCACGGCTGTGATCACCGGCATACTGACGCTGGCATTACTCTATGGCGCATCTTTTACAGGAGCGTATGCCGCCGATCTCCATGGCGCTTCGCCTGCGCAGCTCAACACACAGGGCACTGCGGCCCCCGATGTACCGATCACTGATTCGGCAGAAGATGTGAGCCGCCTGACAAAGGAACTCGTTTCCGACGACATTTTAAGCATGATAACCACCTGTAATCCCGGAATCTGGTATGTAATAGAAGGAACAGAGTATCAGTATATTTATTACAGCGGTTTACCGCATAATTACGCCTATCAGCCCCAGTCAGATGCAAATGGCCTAAGCGTCAGTGTGTTTGATATGGGTAAGGGAAACGTAGATTATGTGCTTATTGCAGTTCCGCGCAACGTAAAATTAACCATTTTCTATAACTCCAGGGAGGTCAGCTATACGGAAAAGACAAAGCAGTTTGTTGACGGTTCTGACTCAGCTATTACCGGCGGCCCCTATCTTACCGTAGATTCATGTAGTATTCAGTATGAGGATGCTCCTTACAGATGGCCGTTTGTCAGGCTGATCGTAACAAACAATTCCGACCGCACCATCAGCCGCTGTGACGTTGGTCTCCTGGCTTATGATAAGGACGGCCAGCCATTAGAGCTTTACTGGGATGCCCGAAATGTGGCGAAAAACGGCGAGGTTGGCAGTATTGGTTTTAGTACAGACGGTACAGATTACGGAATCGTTACGGGTATCGAGCCAAATTCCCCCAAATCTTATCAATGGCTGACTTCGGGATGCTACGAAAGCATTGCCCCCGGTAAATCGAGTGAAACGGATGGACTGCACTTATTTGACGGCTGGTGGGATCAGCCCGGCCATATACACAAAGTTAGTTATCTCCTTGCCTGTGTGAAACAGATTACCTTTGAAGATGGAACCGTATGGAATAATCCGGAGTATGAAAACTGGTATACCACGTATCAGGGAGTGCCGGTTGACCTAGACGTTGCGAAATCCTATTATGACTGAAGAAGTTTTGGGGATGGACTTTTTGGGATGGAGTTTTTGGAATGGAGTTATGGGGATCTAACCGAATGAAAGCCAAAGAATTGCTGCTATCCTGAGGAAGTGCAGTAAAAAACAGCGCCCGAAGTTACTTGCTTCGGGCGCTGTTGAATATTCATTATAGTTTCTTATGCCTTCCACAATCCATGAAGATTGCAGTATGCATATACTTCTAAGACCTCGTCGTCCTCGCTGATCATAAACTCTGCCTGAGGCTCCTGGCCCGGTTTCAGTTCTTTTCTCTGGTTGCCCTGCTTTGTCGCCAGCGCGATCCATTCGATATAGTGCTCTTCAAGCATCGGGTGCTTGGCAGAACCTACCGTTACGGTCACCTTCTGACCGTCTGTATGTATCACAGGGACATGCTTCTCAACCGCAGCATCCGTGGTATTAGGAACCAGCTCCTTCATGACATCTCCGCAACAGACTACGGGAACGCCGCTGCTCTTTACATATGCGATAATATTGCCGCAGTGGTTACAAACATAAAATTTCATAACAATACCCCTTTCTTTATGTACTATCTATAGTTTGAGTTTACCACGTTTATTCCTGATTTTAAAGTCCAAACGGCCATATTAACGAAAAATTAGCAAATTAATCCAATATCTGTCTGGCCGCCCCATAAATTCCGGCATCATTGCCCAGGGTCGCCAGTACGATTCCACTCTTATTCTTGGAGATCGGAGTATACTTATCGTAATGCTTATAAATGGTATCGATCAGGAATTGTCCTGCCTTTGACACACCACCGCCCAGTACAAACACCTCCGGGTCCACTACCATGGAGATCTGTGCCAGTGCGAGGCCCAGATAGTGGCCTACCACTTCCATCGTCTCCAGTGCCAGCGCATCGCCGGCTTTTGCGGCATCCAGCACATCCTTCGCCGTGATATCGTCGCCGAACTCCCTCATGGCAGACGGGGCATCCGATGCGGCCATCTTTCTTCTGGCCTCCCGCGCGATGCCTGTGGCGCTGGAAATCTGCTCTACACAGCCTACGCCGCCGCAGTTGCAGCTCTCTGTCTCTTCGTCACGGATATGGATGTGGCCGATCTCTCCAGCCAGTCCATGCTTGCCTGCAATAATCTTCTGGCCGATGATAACGCCTCCGCCAACGCCGGTTCCCAGCGTTACCATTACGATATCATCGAATCCTTTTCCGCCGCCCTGCCACATCTCGCCGAGGGCCGCCACGTTGGCGTCATTGCCGCTCTTTACCGGCAGACCGCCCAGGAGTGCGCTAAGCTCTTTTCCCGGATTCACGTTGTGCCAGCCTAAGTTTACGCATACCTCGACAGAGCCGTCCGGCATAACCGGTCCCGGTACGCCCAGTCCTGCGCCGACTACCTCTTCCATTGGAATCTGCTTCTCTTCCAGGGTCTTTAAAATGGAGGCCGCCACATCACCGATGATATACTTTCCGCCCTCTTCTTTTCTGGTGGGGACTTCCCACTTCAGCAGAAGATCGCCTGTAGTCTCAAATAATCCGATCTTTACACTGGTTCCGCCTACATCAATGCCAATACATTTCTTTCCCATTTTGAACTATACTCCTTTTTCCCTTTCGTATTATCCGACGGCGCTGTCACCTTTATAAGGATCTGGCAACCTCGGCCACATGATCGGCGGTGAAGCCGAAATGCTCAAACAACTGGTTTGCCGGGCCGCTGGCCCCGAATCCGGTCATGGTCACACAGGCTCCGTCCAGTCCAACGTATCTGCCCCATCCGAAGTCGCTTAAGGCTTCTACGGCTACACGTTTCCGAACAGACTTCGGAAGTACGGATTCTTTATATTCCGAGGACTGCTCCTCGAACAAGTCCATACACGGCATGGAAACGACACGGACCTTTCTGTCTGCAAGAAGCTTCTTCGCATTGACAGCCAGCTCTACCTCGGAACCGCTGGCAATGAAAATCAGATCCGGCGTTCCTTCACAGTCGTCGATCACATAGCCGCCCTTTAACGCCTCTCTGCTGCTGCCTTCCATCGGTGTTAAATTCTGTCTCGTCAGAACCAGCGCCGTAGGTGTCTTTTTGGAGGTCAGCGCGGAATACCATGCGCACTCGGTCTCGGTCTCATCACAGGGACGGAACACATGGAAATTCGGCATGGCGCGAAGCATGGCCATCTGCTCGATCGGCTCATGGGTCGGCCCATCCTCGCCGACGCCAATGCTGTCATGCGTAAATATATAGGTCAGCGGTACTCCCATCAGCGAGGAAAGACGCGCCATGGGCTTTGTATAATCACTGAATACGAAGAAGGTAGCGATAAAGACGCGCAGTCCTCCATGAAGCATCATTCCGTTGCCGATCGCGGTCATCGCCAGCTCACGGACACCGAAGTGCAGGTTGCGTCCGCCGCGGTTCTCCCTGGAGTAGTCTCCCATATCCGACATATTCGTCTTGTTGGAAGGCGCTAAGTCGGCGGATCCACCGATCAGATTCGGCATACAGGTCTTAATCTTATTTAAAATCTTTCCGGAAATATTTCTTGTGGCATCGGCTTTCTCCGGTTTGCTCCAGAAATCAGCACACGCCTCAATGGCTTTTTCGCCTGCGTTCTCATCGTGATAAGCATTCCACAGCGCCTCCATCTCCGGATATTCTTCGCAGTATGCTGCAAACATTACGTTCCATGCGGCTTCCGTCTCGGCCTTCTCTTCCGCAAGGTGAGCGTAGTGCTCATATACCTCGTCCGGTACGTAGAACGGTTCCATAGATGGCCAGCCTAAGTTCTCCTTCATCGCCAGCACATTCTCTTCTCCCAGAGGCTCGCCGTGAGCGCTTGCCTTGCCCTGCTTGGCCGGGCATCCGAAGCCGATCTGCGTCTTAATGGTGATGAAAGACGGATGCTCGGTGTCTTCTTTTGCCTCCTCGATGGCTTGTCCGATTGCTTCCAGATCATTGCCGTCTTCCACGGTGATCGTCTGGAAACCGAACGCTTCCATGCGTTTCTGGACATTCTCGGTAAATGCGATATCCGTACTTCCCTCGATAGAAATTTTATTGGAATCATAGAGGACGATCAGTTTGGACAGTCCCAGTGTTCCTGCCAGTGAGAACGCCTCGGAGGAAATCCCCTCCATCATGCAGCCGTCGCCGCCCAGCACGAATGTATAGTGATCGACTACCGGATACTCCTCCTTATTAAAGACCTCTGCCAGATGAGTCTCTGCAGCCGCCATACCAACAGCCATAGCCATACCGGCTCCCAGCGGTCCTGTGGTTGCTTCGATGCCGACCGTATGGCCATACTCCGGATGTCCCGGTGTCAGGGAACCCAGCTGTCTGAAATTCATGATATCTTCTTTTGATAAATCTCCATAACCGAATAAATGGAGCAGGGAATACAGAAGCATGGAGCCGTGGCCGCCGGATAAGATAAAGCGGTCCCGGTTGGCCCAGTTCGGGTCTGCCGGATTGTGGTTCATGTGATTTGCCCATAACTCATAGGCGGCCGAAGCGCAGCCCAGCGGAAGACCGGGATGACCGGATTTCGCTTTCTGTATGGCATCGGCGGAAAGGACGCGAATTGCATTGACTGACATGGTTTCGATCTTACTCATTGGTATTAATCCTCCTGGTCTATTGTAATCTTATCTCTTTCATGTTCTGAGGCCCGGTAACCAGCAGTGTGTTTGGATATCTGCCGTTCCGGATCTTGGATACGGGAAAATCAAATGTTCCTTCAAACTTCAGTCTTCCGGACATATTATAAACCCTGCAAGAATCTTCATTATACAAAATTACATGCTCTCCGTCAATATCGGCCTGGGTGTACTGATAATGAAACGCCTCCGAAAATACGAGGGTCCCGTCGGGATTGTAGACGTTCATCCGGTCCGGGTTCTCGCCATCCGTGTTATTTACAATGATCCCCACATACTTGTCCGAGTAAAAGACGGATCTGATCTCCTCCTCCACCACAACCTGCTTAAGCAGCTCCGGCGACAGCGCGTTCTTTGTCGAATAGAAGGATACGCTGTTATCTGCAAATGCACAGGAATACGTGTCGTCGAGGAAATGTACCCGCGCCACAAGGGACGACTCATAGGGCTCGTCAAATCCGCCCACCACCCGGTCTGGTACGCTCTTTCCGATTTCCGCAAAATTGTGGAATGCGACACGGCCATTAAGCGCCCCGTTCTTCAAGTAAGCATACGCGCCTATCAGCTGTGTTCCGTCAGGGGAAAGGCTGATATCCACCGGGTATCCGGTTTCGCCGTTTAACAGCGCCTTAATCTTTACGTCCAGGACATTGCCGTCGTTCTTATAAAAATAGATATAGTTCGAGGTGGAATCTTCCAGAACCGCGGCGACAACGCCGTGGGCCGAGATTGTGGCTTTGATGATCGGAAGCAGTGTGGTTGCCGTCCCTGTAGGACCCGACTTGTCAAATATATAGATGCTGTTGCCCTGCTGGTCCGCCACTGCCGCGTAATTGCCGTTCACACAGGCCGTGGGGGACTTCATCTCAAAGCTCTGCACCCAGATTTCTTTTCCCTGATTATCGATGTAGGAAGCGCCATCCTTGCTGTATTTCAAGACGTTTCCGCCAAAATCCATATAGCCGACGAAGCTGCCTTCCTTCATCTCTTTTTCCCACACGACGTCATAGCTCGTATACTGGTAATACCGGAAATACTGAAACAGGCCAATACCGGCCGCAATTAAGATCACACCAATAATCAGGAAAATCCTGAGCCGTTTCAGTTTGACACGTTTTCGGGCCTTCCGGACGATTTCCTCACTGTCTTCTTCCTGAGGGGCAGGTGATGGAACGATCTGCCGTCTCAGCTGTCTTTTTTTAATTTCTCTGTTCATAGAGTCTAAATCACTCATTATGTTTTCTCCTAAAAAATGCCGTAAGTGGTTTGATTGTAGTATACATCATTTCCAGGAGAAACGCATTATTTTTTTCTTTCCGCGAGACCGCAAATTTTAAGGAAGCAGAAGCTGCTGGCCGGATACGATCTTATTTTCGTCCTCCAGTCCGTTTAACTCGCAGATTTCCTTTAATTTATTTACATCGTGATATTCTGAAATACAGATCCCATACAGTGTCTCTCCATCCTGAACTACGTGCACTCTCTGGGTACCTCCGGCCGCCGCCTGGGAGGTGCCGCCATTCTCCGCCGGCTTGCTTCCCGTATCGCTTCCGCTCTTTTGGCCGTCCCCGGTCTGCCCGCTTGCCGTGTTTCCGGCTGAACTCTGGCCGTCAGAACTGTTCTCCTGAGACGCGCCCTTATTTCCACCCGGCGTCTGTGCATTCTCCTGGCCGCCGTTGCCAGCCGCGTTTCCGGATGCATTTTCTGCGGCGCCGTTCTGGCTGTCGCCAGCATTTTGGCCGCTTCCGCCCGCTTGATTATCGCCGCCGTTCTGTCCATTTCCGGCCGCCTGGCCATCGCCGCCGTTCTGGCTGACCGGCTGCGTCTCCGACATGGTTTCCTTTGTCACGGCAGCCGTCGTCGGATAGACTCCGCCCTCCGCTTCTTCCACCACCACATGGGACTCTGGCTTATCCTTCCCCGCCGCATTATCCTTCCCCATCAGGGCAGACTCCACCCGTTCCGGTATGGCCGACGCAATGACGCTCTCCATCTCCTGCATCCGCTCATAATTATTAAACATGACGATTCCGCCTGCCAGAATCACGATGGACATTGCCATGCACATACCACGTAAAAGCCCAAGAGTCTGGTGCCTGTCCGTCACCTCGTCCTTGTGCTCATCCATCCGCTTTCTGAATTCCTGAATAACCTTCTCATCCGATCCGGACTCAATTCTCTTTACATCCTTCCGGAGAACCATATAGTCCTGCATCATCTGGTTTCTTTCATAGTAAATACTGTAGCCGCAAAGCTTATAGAATCCGTCCTCTGACGTTATGTAAACCGATTCATCTCCTTCCGCACCACTGCTCAAATACATCAGCTTATTGGGTCCCTGAAAATACTGGACATGCTGCTTCCAGTAATTGAGAGGACTTAAATCATTTCCGGGCGCTCCGCACAGAAACCAGCCCTGGATGGACCGTTTCGGAAACAGCTGCTCCACACTCTGATACGCCTTTTTCCACGCGAGCTCTGAAAAGACCACTTTCTGGCCCTGTTCCGTCACATCTTCCATTTCCATGGCGCCGTCGATAAAGATATACGGCGTCCCATCATTCATTTCCACGCTTCCGAGCAGTAGGCCGACCCGTAGGTCCTGTCCACCCGCCGGATACAGACGTCTCAAATACGTATTCACGTAGTCTTCCACATACAATTTTACGATCTGGTCACGCTCCCCGATCTGCCGTATATTCTTCGGCAGCTTCGGGAACGGATTGTACAATTCTCCCATAGGCTCACCCCGCTATTCATTTTAATCCAATGAATCATAGCACAGGATGAGCGCAAAACCTGTCAAAGGAGGGAAGCGTTTTCCCATAACTTTTCGACAAGATAAATGCTTCTGCTGATACAGTCCGCCATCCGCATGACGACAGACAGCCGGATGCTCTGAAGCATTAAAGGATCGAAGCTGCCGCAGCTTCCGACAATACCCGTAATAAAAATGTCGCCTACCGCCTTCAGCTCCTTGCTGACTCCAAGCCCGGGCTTCAGCGATCCCTTCCCAAGGGTCACATAACCGATGTGCTCGATGTTCCCCACCGAGGCATCCACCGCCACTACCACATGATCCGGATACTGAAATTTCAAAATAGCCTGGTAGGTCTCTAAATTCATGGCATGGACGGGGCGTTCCAGCGTTCCCAGAATCTCCACCCGCTCAAGTCGCTTTTCCTTCAGCTTGTACCCAATTAACGGTCCCAGACTGTCTCCCGTGGAGCGGTCGGTGCCGATACAAAGGAACACAACCCCCGCCGTCTTTCCGTTTTCCTGTTCCGTACATATCAAATCATAAAGCCTCGAAGCAAACTCTTCCGCCTCGAAGGACTGTTTTGTATCATAATAATAAACTTCCCGATTGCCGCGGATTGCGATGCGTTCCCATAATCTCATAATATCCTGCCTTGCTGTCCTTCTTGTTCTCTGTTCTATTATAAGCCGCGATTTCAGGAATTATTCACGATACGAAAGAAGCGTTCACACCCTTTTTATTCAGGGCGTGAACGCTTCCTCCTTGAAATGCACACTGCGCGCCAGTTTCAGCGCATCTTCTTTTTTATACAGGTCTCCATTTAAATAAATGGCGTACATTACATCGCTGTCCGGGCGGGCAAAAAATACATACCACATGCGGGAGGTCTGATTTTCCTCCGGAATCGGTCCATACCGTTTTTCTGCTTCTTCAAGGGATGAGGGCGTATAAAGATCATGACACAGGGGTTCCAGCAGCGCTGGCACCTCACAGTCTTCCACGGAAACCAGCTCTCCCCAGTAGGTTGTGTGATTCCACGGAATTGCCGTCTCCATCAGGCTTCCGGTATCGAAGCGCCTATACAGGTAATCGGCATTCCACCGGATTATTCCGCCGGCAGCCAGCCACGCATCGGGCACCGAATCCCGGTCCACGTACCGTCCCAGTTCTTCCAGACGCGCCTTCTGGTCCTCGTCCTCCGTCAGGAACAGGCTGCCGCCGCCCCCATCTCCCAGATCCGCTTGGTAGCCGCTGTCCGTCAGTCCCTCCTGGAGCCGGTACGTCACATAATCGGCCATGGAGGCATGTGTTTCGAAAAATACTTTCGTTTCTTCTCCCCCGGCAAGAACCATGCCATAGTGCTCCACCGCCTCCGGCGTCTGATAAATGTTCAGCCATTCCCCGGTAGGTTCCCGTATGACAGAGGCGTAATCCAGGCTGCCATCCTCCTTTAAGACACTCACCAGAAGCCGGTACGTCTCACCACGATACGAAAATGTATATTGGTTGACATAATTCAATTCCGCCTCAGTTTCATTCTCCTTATCCTCAGAAGGGATTTCCGGCCACCATTTGCGGATCGCCTCCAACAGATTCTGATCCTTTGGCAGCTCAGACAGCGCCACAATTTCGGCCATACCCGGAACAGAGTCCACGGTCGCCTCTGTACGTTCTTCCCGGATCCCATCCTTTCGAACCTCATCCGGAACCCAGATTCCGTCCGCGCCATACGGCTGAACCATGGTGAGTTCCACGCTGTCTCCCTTTTCGAAGGTATAGGTCACTACCGTCTCTCCATCAGCTGCAGCCGCCGTTCCCATGCCGGAATGCAGATTCAGGAGTATTTCCGCCGCCGTCTCCGGTTTCAATAAGCCCTCATAAAATGGATCGCCCTGCGCGTTTCTGTTCAGGCCTTCCCCCAGGCCATTAGTCCTGTAGTCCATGCCTCCGCCGGTCAATGCCTCCCCGTATGCCTCACGGAATTCCTGAGCCGTAGTAACCTGATCGTACGTGTGGAATTCCTGCTGGTCTGCGTACCAGCTATCGCCATTCTTCACCCATGTAAGCTTCTCTTTCCAGACCCAGCGGTGGGGATCGGAGGTCATGGCGTAATAGGTGACTTCCGCATTTCTGCCGTCCACCTCTATATCGTAGACGCTGTCCATAGGCCAGGGGCTGGACATACCAAAGCTGATAACAGCATCGTCTTTCTCTGACTGCACCATCTCCATGTCGTAGAAATCGTCACGGTGGTCTGGATTGTACATGGCATACAGCTCTTTTCCGTTCCGTCCGCAAAATGCTTCCGCCCACAGAACCGTCTGTTCCCGAATCTCAGGGTTCTCAGCGCCCTTCGCACCGCCGCCATTCCCCATTTTCCCGGTAAAAGTACAGACGATCAGAACTATGGCCGCCGCCGCGATCACCAAAGCGGTGACCGGCCCCGTCTTCGGATGGTGAGCCAGCGTCCAGATCCGCTCCTTCATGGACTTCTTGCCATTTCCGATATCGGAGGCTGTGCTCAGAAAATTCCACGGCGTCCTTCTGCCTGCTGCCATGGCGATCAGCGTCCTCCCATAGGCGAACCGCTCTGCCTCTCCCAGCCGCCGGACAGCCGCCTCGTCGCAGGAAAGCTCACAGTCCCGCTTCGATAAATAGCCTGCCAGCCAGACGAAGGGATTGATCCAGTAACAGCACAGCAGGACACAGCGGAGCCACCCCCAAATATGGTCGCGGTGGCCGGCATGACACGCCTCATGAACCACCACATGACGGGCGGCCTCCGGATCATTCTGAAGCCGTTCCGGCAGATAGATCCCCTTCTTCCCAAAATACACAAAATAACAGGGTGTCGGAATGTCCCCAGCCCAGTATACCGGCACGGCCGACCACGCCGGAACCGGGCCTTCGTACGGCGTCCTCTGCTTCATGAGACGCTTCCCCATATGGATATGTACGACGGAAAGCCATAGAAACAGCAGGATGCTTCCTGCAATCCAGATACCGAGAAAGAGAACAATCCATCCGGACAGCCCCGCCTGCTCCGCCCCGGATATGAGAGATGTACCGGGATTGGCCGCGGCATTCTCCAGTCCGGCGTGCACGGCGCCTAACTGACCGGGATTAACCGGAACCGCGCCGGAAGGCACTGTGACAGCGTGAGCCCGGACCGCCAGACGGTCGGCCAGCGGCGCCGCCGCATTCATGATACTCCACGGACTCTGCAGGCTTCCAAACCACCGGATCACCGGGTAGAAACACGGCAGAGCCAGACGCGCCGCTGCGATTCCCCAAAGGCCGTACTGCACGGTCGGCCTGATTCTCCCTTTGAACAGGATGCGGATCGCGCACAGCATGAGGATGATGACAGATGAGGTAATCAGAGTCTCAGCCATTCGTCTCCTCCTCCGCCTTCTGTAATATATCATAGAGCTCCTCAATATCCGACTTCGAGAGGGAACCGGAATTCACCATGGCGTCCACCATCATGGTCACACTCCCCTCGTAAACGCGTTCCAGAAACCCTTTCGTCTCCTCCAGCACCGTATCTTCCCGGTCGACTGCCGGATAAAACTGCTTCGCACGTCCTCCAGCCTCATGGATCACGGCTCCCTTTGCCTCCAATCGGTTCAACATGGTGATAATTACGTTTTTTCCCCAGTCCGTTTCCTCCTTCAGTTCCTTTGTAAGCTGCATGATGGTCTTGGGCGGCTGCTTCCACAGCGCATTCATGACCTTCCATTCTCCGTCTGACAGAGCGATTCTTCCCATATCCGTTCCTTCTTTCCGTTGCCATGTATTGGTATACATTTGTATACCTTTATTGTATACTGGAAGGGCGCCATACGTCAAGAGGATACTTCTTAACAATTCTTACATTTCTAAATCTTATCAAAAAAGAAAGAGCCCGGCAGAAACCGGACTCCCATACTCTCTTATTCTATTTTCCCCACGCTTCCACGCGTCACCAGCGTCACCTGGTATTCCACCTTTTTAATCAGCTTCCGCTTTCCTTCGATCCGTTCCTCCAGAATCTCCACCGCTTCCCGCCCCATGGCATCCGTATGGACATCGACCGTGGTCAGGGCCGGGAACGAAAATTCGCCGGAGCTGTCCCCGTTTATGGAAATCACCGATACGCTGTCCGGCACGGAGATTCCTTCCTCATTCAGCGCCTTGATCACTCCGATGGCAATCGGATCATTGGATACGAAAAATGCATCCGGAACCGCCTTCTTCTCGCGGAGCCAGCGTTTCATCATCTGGTAACCGCTCTCCACGCCGTGTTCCCCGACCATGGAACCGGCAAAATGAAGCTGCTTCTGCTCGGCCATGAACTTCTTAAAATAAGAAAACTTGCTGAACTCCTCCGGTGTATCCTCGCTGTCATACCCGCCGAGATAGGCAATATCCTTAAGTCCCATGGCAGCCAGATGCCCCATGGCCTTATAAACACAGTCCTTAATGCTGTAAGAGATCCAGTCCATGCGGTCCGGGTAGTAATTCACCTTGCCCACAAACACCATACAGCCGGTCCTCACCGCGGTACAGATTGTATCCACCTCTTTCCGGTCGAAATTCCCCACGACCAGCGCTCCGTCGATCTGTCGGTCAAACGAATCCAGGAAGGAATAAGGGACAAATGTGAACCCGATATTCTTCTGATAGCACGTTTCCTCGACGGCACTCCTGATCGAGAAATAGAACGCGTTATCAATCTGGTTCATGAAATGTGTGTCCTTATGAACGATCGCAATGTTCCGGCATCGTTTTAATTTCTTCTCCTGTTTCATCTTATACTGGAGTTCTTCCGCTACGGAAAAGATCTTTTCCTTCGTCTCCTCTGTAATAGAAAGCGTCGGATCTTCCCTCAGCGCTCTGGAAACCGTAGACTTGGCCACGCCGGCCTTCTCCGCAATATCCAATAATGTTGCCACACACATCACCCCTTCCTTCACCTGTTTTTACTATTTTTTATCATATCAGAATCATCACTATACGTCAATCACGCGGTCTCCTGTGGTTTGCTGTTTTATGCGTATTTTTGTTACAGCTCACAGCCTTCGCTGTTCCGTCCGCTCTGTCGTCCTGCACTTCCCAGTCTGCGCGCCATTTCCGGATAATCGGCTTCAAACATGGTTACGCCGCATGCGTATGCCCGTTCCATCCATTTTTCTTCCCTTAATATAGCGCCGCTCACATAATATCCGTGTGCCTTGAGTCCGTCTATCATGTCCGGTGTTATATTATAGATATACGTTAAATAGACCATCGCATCCATGGACTTCATAAGCTCCACAGGGTCCTCCGGGATAAAGGGAACGATCAGGCCGATCTCCACCTCCGGATCCAGCTGCTTCATCCGTTTAAGGACCTGATAATCCGGACCGAATACGAATACACGCTTCTTCATGCCTGTTTTCTCCAGAACAGGAACCATGGCCTCCAGCAGACGGAAGTTTACTTCCTGCATATCCAGGGGAACTGTCTTAATCTCCAGCGCGAACCACGCTTCTCTTTCGCTGCCCCATCTCATGGCCTCCTCAAAGGTGCAGAGGCCCGGACAGTTCTCCCGCAGCCTGTCCAGCGTATGCTCGTGAACGTATCCGTGCAAAGCGGTCCGTTTCTCCAGAGCGGTATCGTGATAGACCACGGGCACACCGTCCCTCGTCAGCTGAATATCAATTTCCAGGTAATCCGCGCCCGACAGCAGGCCGTGCTCCATGGCTTCTATGGAATTTTCCGGGTAACGGCAGGCACTGCCTCTGTGCCCGCCAATCAGCACCCGGTCCGCATGTTCTAATAATTCTCTCATAATACAAGGTTCACCTTCGTCTCAGAGTCAAACACATTTATAAAATCCGCAAACCGCAGATATACACATTTTTCACCGTCGCCCACCAGCGCCTTCATTCGCCCGAAGGCAGACGTATCATCCACGGATACCCGCACGTGACAGCCGTGGACATCCCCGCTTAAGAGCAGTTCCTTGCCTAAGTTCTCCACCATCTGGACCTCCATCGGCAAGGTATTGGCTGCCGGCTCCGCCCCTACCCTGATCTGATGGGAGCGAACTCCCAGCTTAACCGGCCTGCCGGTGTGGGGTCTCAGCTTTTCGAGAAGCTGCCCGGATACCTCCACGGAAGACTCCCCAATGGTAAACATAAGCTTCTCCCCGGCCATCTCCAGCTTGGCATCGATAAAATTCATGGGCGGATTCCCCATAAAATTAGCCACAAATAAGTTGGCGGGATACTGATAAAGCATCTCAGGAGTATCGTACTGCTGGATTCTTCCGTTGTCAAGAATGGCAATCTTGTCCGCAATCGCCATGGCCTCTTCCTGATCATGGGTCACGATGATTGATGTAACCTTTAACTCCTGCTGAATCTTCTTAATTACTTCGCGGATCTCGATCTTTAATCGGGCATCCAGGTTAGACATCGGCTCGTCCAGGAGCAGGATCTTCGGTTCCTTCACGAGGGCGCGGCACATGGCCACTCTCTGCTGCTGGCCGCCGGAGAGCTGGGTCGGCTTCCGGTCCAGAAGATGCTCAATCTGAAGCTTTACCGCCATTTCCCTCGCCTTTTTATGGCGTTCTTCCTTCGATACACCCTTTTGCTTTAAGGGGAACGCAATGTTATCAATTACCTTTAAATGGGGATACAGGGCGTAAGACTGGAATACCATACCGATATTCCGGTCCTTTGGCGCCTTGTTCGTCACATCCGCATCATCAAACATCACCTGTCCGCTGGTCACATCCAAAAGGCCGGCGATGCAGTTTAAGGTTGTGGATTTCCCGCAGCCCGACGGCCCCAGCAGTGCGACAAATTCCGTGTCCCGGATCTCCAGATCGATACTGTCCAGCGCCACGACGCCCTGGTCAAATTCCTTACGCAGTTTATTGATTGAAATCATAATTATACTCCCTTTCCGCCTCCGATATTGCCTTCCATCAACTGTTTCTGAGATATAACGAAAAATACGAATACCGGCAGCATGTATACGATTGCCATTGCCGCAAATACACCGTAATCCGCGATCATCTGCTCACTCCGCGACAGGGAATGGAGGTACGTGGCGATAACCGGCGTCTTGGAATTGAAAATCAGCGTGTTAAACAAGATATAGTTGGACCATGCGCTGAGGAATGAGAAAATCGAGATCGAGGCGATGCCTGGCTTAACCAGATAGATAATAACCTGGAAGAAACCGCTCAGCCTGCTGCATCCGTCCACCAGCGTGGAATTCTCGATATCCCTCGGTATCCCATCAAAAAAGTTTTTAATAATAAAGGTGGACCCCGGAATCCGGAATGCGATGGCGACCAGAATGACGCCCACCATGGTATTGACGATATTCAGTGCAATCAGAACATAGAGCACGGCAATGAGTAAGAGCAGGTTTGGGAACATCCTCAGAATCAGAAGTGAATACTGAATCGTCTTCCTTCCCCGGAACTGAAGTCTCGACAGCGCATACCCGGCCAGACAGCTGATGACCACTTCACTCAGAGTGACTATGATTGTAAAATAAACCGTATTTACAAATGATTTTCCAATGGGCTGAATCGTTGTCTGCTTCAGCTTCATGGGCTTATACAGGAAATCGAAATTGCTTAATGTAAACGCGCCATCCGCGCCAAAAAAAGCAAGGCTGAAAAAGCTGATATACAGATACAGGATCGGTGCGCAGAGCAGAACCAGTACCGCGATCGCGATATTCTGTTTCTTTTTCTCCGTCTTGCTTAACGTAACCTTTGCCATTTGTTCTCCCCCCTATCTTTCATTCTGCTTCTGCATGACTTTGTTCATCAGGATCATAAGAACCAGTACCACCAGGATCAGCATCAGGGAAATAGCCGCGCCGTATCCGTACTGCTGGTCGTTAAATGCCTTATGGTAGGCTGACAGCGACCAGACCTCGGTCTGTATTCCCGGTCCGCCGTTGGTGATGAGGAGAATCGTCACGTAGTTCGTGAGAAGCCCCAGCGCCTCCCACAGGGCGATAAACTGGATGTGGTAGCGGATATTGGGGATGATAATGCTTTTGATAATCTCCCATTCTCCCGCCCCATCCACATGGGCCGCCTTAAACTGGTTTTCCGGAATGCTCTTGATCGCGCTGGAAAATATAATGGTTCCATACGCAATATTGACGAGAATCGTCGCGCAGAGGACGATCTGCATCGGGTACTTAGCAATCCAGTTAATCGGCTGGGAGTCCACAAAGGATAAATAGACCCGGTTGACCATTCCTCCCTCGCCGGCTTCCAACAGCCAGATCCAGAGTACGGAATACACAACCGCCGGTGTGATCATGGGGATCATCAGAATCGCCTTAAATATGCTGGAGTACCGCTCTGTCTTAACGAAATATGTAGTGAGCACGGCAAACAGGAGATTTAAGAAAACCGTCGTCACAATCGCCACCCCGACAAAGATCAGGGTATTTCTTACAATGACCAGCGTATTGGGATCTTTAAATATCTTAATAAAATTTTTGAAATGGTTAAATTCCCACACAAACGAGGAATCGAGATTCGTAAATGACATCACCACAGTCAGTACGGCCGGGATTACATAGAAAATCGTCACCAAAATCAAAAAAGGCGTTAAAAACATATATGCCTGTCCATTTTTATTTTTCATGAGGAACCGCCTTCCTAAATGCTGCTGCGCCGGGATCTTTCACACCCCCTGGCGCAGCAGCGGCAAACCTTACTGTTTTTATTTGAAAATTACATTGTCAACATTCAGTTCGATCTGAGTCTTCAAGTCGGCAACCGCCTGTTCCGGAGTCGTCTGTCCCAGTTCGAGGGAGACAATCTGTGTGAACATCTCGCTCTTTAAGGAAGATAAATTGTTGATTGCCGGAACGGACCTTGCGTAATCTGCCATGTAAGTTACATTCTTAAGGATCGGATTCTCCGTCACTTCCGGGTTCTTATTGGCTTCTTTGATACAGGACAGCGTGTAGATGGTGCCTGCATGTTTTGCTAACAGAGAGTTGGAATCGCCGGCCAGTTCGCGGAAAATATCCTTACAGACATCCGGATACTTTGTATCGGCGCTGATCGCCATCATCTGAGGCGCTACCGTTGCAAATGGGGCATCCGTATATTCGGATTTCGGGAATAACACAAACGTCTCATTCTTCGCAAACTCTTCTGTCTCCAGTCCTGCCGCCTGCGCCACATACGTCGCGGAGAACATCGGACCGTAGTAGGCGAAGGCTTCTCCCGTACCTACCATCTTATTGATTGTATCCCAACCCAGCTGGTTTAAGTTAGGAGGTGTGATCTTCGTCGTGTTGGCATTTTCGTAGATGCTCTCAAAAAATCTCGTTATTCCGGCCTCGTCAAACACCAGGCTGCCGTTTTCATCGTAATACTGACCGCCAAACGCGTTTAACATATCGAAAAAGTCATTGCCGGCTCCTGGTCTGTGAACCAGACCGTACTTCGCTCCGCCTTTTTCTACCACTTCACTGCAGAGATCCATAAACTGTTCCAGAGTAAATTCCCCGTCCCGGATCTTTTCCGGCAACGCGTCGATCTCGTCCTGGCTCCATCCGATATCCGCCAGGTCCTTGTTGGAGTAATAGATTACACGAAGCGGCAGGTCGAAAGGCATGGCGTAGGCTTTTCCATCCACCATAGTCGGTGTGAATACGCCGTCTACGAATGCATCACTCATCACATCCGTGATATCCAGAACACATCCGGCCTTTACGAATCCGGCCACATCGGCGTCACAGATGAAGATATCCGGTGCGTCCCCACTCTTATGTGCAAACACGATGTTGTTATGGTATTCACTGTTGTCGATGGTCTGATAATCCGTCTCAAACTCGATCCGGATATTCTTTCCTTCCTGCTCGTACTTCTTATTTAAATTCTCCGCGGCTCCCAGTACCGCTTCCGGCATTGTGAGGAAATCTCCGTTAAAGCCCAGCTTTAAGGTAATTGTCTCCATCTCCGCAGACGTGCTCTTTTCTCCCGTACTTTCCTCCGTCTTAGCCGCCTCGCTGCCCGCCGCTGCCGTATCGGCTGTGCTCTCCTTCTTCTGACCGCATCCAGCCAGGCTCATAACCATGGTCAGTCCCAGTAATACTGCCGTCAATGCTCTGCCTTTTTTCTTCATAATGTCTTCCCTCCATAATTTTTCTGATTGGTTTTATCGTGCTCTATTAACCGCTTCATGGCCTCCACGGCCAGTTCTGCCACTTTTCCGGTGTCATGGCACTGGATATCCTCAAGTCCCATCTCCCGCCTCGTCTGGTTTCCTATGACAAGGAGCACCGTACCCATGCGAAGCCTGCGGACCTGTCCGACCGTAAACAGCGCCGCGGACTCCATCTCGCTTGCCAGCGCGCCGCACCGGACCCAGGCCTTCCATTTTGAATTTAATGCATCTGCTACCGGCATGGTATCCGGATCATGCTGACCGTAAAAGGAATCCTTACACTGCACGACGCCCAGATGGCAGCGCTGTCCGGCCGCGTCTGCCGCTTCCTTGAGAGCCATAACCACCTGATAATCCGCAACTGCCGGATATTCGATGGGGGCGTACTCCCTGCTCGTGCCTTCCATGCGCACAGCTCCTGTGGCGATTACCGCATCTCCCCCCAGTACTTCCGGCTGCATACCTCCCGAGGTTCCAACGCGGATAAAGGTACTGGCCCCGCAGTGCGCCAGCTCCTCCAGGGCTATGGCCGCCGACGGCCCGCCGATTCCGGTGGACACCACGCTGACCTTCTCCCCATTTAAATATCCGGTACAGGTAACATACTCCCGGTTTGCCGCCCTTTTCTCCGGACGGTCAAGCAGCCCTGCAATGGTCTCACATCTTCCCGGATCACCGGTCAGAATTACATACCGGCCGACATCTCCCTCCTTAATCTGCAGGTGATACTCCTGCCCTTCTGCATATACGCTTCCCATTGTTTCCTCCTTTTGTCTTTTACCTTTGTCTTTGCTTTTGCTTTTGTCTTTTGCTTTTGTCTTTTGTCTTTTGCCTTTTGCCTTTTGCCTTTTGCCTTTTGCCTTTTGCCTTTTGCCTTTTGCCTTTTGCCTTTTGCCTTTTGCCTTTTGCCTTTTACCTTTTGCCTTTTGCCTTTTGCCTTTTACCTTTCGCTTCCGTTTAGTAAACTTTTCCTCTTCCCGTTTCTATTAGTTTCCTAGTCCCAGTTTGTGCTAAATCACTTTTTTCATCGTATTTATTGATGTTTTATAGTTAGATTATAGCATGTTGACTAATTTTGTCAATAAAATTATAAGTAAATGTTTTGTAAAGTTTATATTATTTTTTAGTTTTTTCGTATTTTTTTCAGATTGTATTGATTTTTTGTTTACTAAACATTATAATAAGTTTATCTTACTACAAAATTATATAAGAAGAAAAGAGGGGTGTGTTTGAAAACAATCGCGGATTTACATATGCATACCAGCGTCAGCCAGCACGCTTACAGCACTCTGGATGAGATGGCAATGGCCGCAAAGTTTAAAGGTTTTAAAGCCTTTGGCATTACCAATCACGGTCCCGGGATGTTGGACGGCGCCATGGAGCTTCACTTCCTGTGTTTACGAAACCTTCCGGACGAGCTCTACGGTATTCGTTTTTACAAGGGCGCCGAAGTGAATATTAAGTCGTATGACGGTCAGCTGGATCTGCCTGAATCCATTTTAAAAAACCTGGATATTGTCATTGCTTCCTATCACGCGGAGGCCATTGCCCCGGCCTCACCGGCGGATCACACGCGGGGGCTTATCGAGGTCTTGAAAAATCCCGATGTGGACTGTCTGGGGCACATTGGGAATCCGGTTTTTCAATGCGACTATGAGGCCGTCATCAAGGCATGCGCCCAGGAGGAAAAGTTAATCGAGATCAACTCCAACTCCTTTATAGTCCGCCCCGGAAGCGATAAGAACTGCAAAACCGTCGCCCGGCTCTGCATGGAATATGGTGTCTCCGTACTGGTCAGCTCCGACGCCCACTCCAAGTACGCGGTCGGCAGCCACGACGCGGCCTTAAAGATGTTAAAAAGCATCTCCTTTCCGGAGAAACTGATCGTAAACTCGGACTGGGATCTGCTTCAGAGGCGTCTGCCGTAGCCGGAAGTGAAAAAACAGCAATAAGAAAGACGCAGTGCAGAACTTCTATCTGCTGCAATAGAAGTTCTGCACTGCGTCTTTCTCTTATTATATATTCGTTATCCCTTTACACTCTTATAAAGTGCTTCCGCCTCACTGATCGTAGCAGCTTTCCCCAGCCGTATAAAATCAGCCAGCTCATCCAGCTTCTCAGGCACCATGAATTCCGTTCCGAGATAGGATTCATAATTATCCGTGATAAAGAGCGTCTGCTCCTTCACTTTCACCTCGGCTTCCTTGGCCTCATCCGAGGCACGGCGCAGATCAGCCTCCAGCCGTTCGATCTTCTCCCTGCTTCCACCGGCAATCTCATCAGAAATGATGGTCTTCGTCACCTTCTCAAATGTATTTAACGCCTCTTTCTTCTTGCTGGTGATATCCGCCAGGTCCTGCTCGATCTGAGCGATCTCATCGTCATACTTTTCCAGATCATACACAGCCTCGTCCCGGTCGCGCCGGATCGCGCTGGTAATGACACGGATCTTCTTATCGTTCGTCCTCATTAAATCGCGGATTTTCCGTCCCTGCTTTAGCGTCTCCTGATGACGCACCTTTGTCTTATTATTAATCAGAATATAGAGTCCTCCGAAGACAACGACAGCCACGAAATAGATCCCCGCCAGATAGTAGTTGGACTTCTGCGGAAGCAGCATGTAGATTCCCCACGGAACCGCAAGAAAGCAAATCAGAATCGTCACCAGTAAAATCAGAAATTCTGAGAATCCTCTGGTAAAATACAGGGAGTAGTACCATGTGGATTTACAGAAACGCGGCACACGGTCCTGCTGGAACGCCGTCTTCATCTGCAGCTTCAGTTCCCGGTTGTCATCCCGCAGTTCCTTCGTCTCTTCCTCAATCCGTTCCTTCACGCCCTGGCTCTTCGCCTTCTCCCGTTTGCTCCGAACCCGCTTTAACCGGTCCTGTCCTTTTGCTATCTCCTTGTCGTAGGAACCGTTAATTTCTTCCATACGCTTCTTCACAGTCAGACTGATCGCATCCGTCACTGCCTTCTTTTCCGCCTCCAGTTCTTTCTCCAGACGCTTCTCATCCAGGCGTATTTTATCCAGTGAATTTTTGCTCGCAGACAGCTCCTGTACGGCTCTGCATGCCTCTGACAGGAATCCGACCTGGTCTGTTATCGGTTGTGCCATTCGTCGTCGTCCTCCTTCGGTTTTATCCGATTTTATTCCACAAAAAACGCTAACTTGATTCTATCATATTCTATTCATTTTTACAAATTTTTAATCTCAAGTTTTTTCCCTTGCACTGCTTCCCGCCAGGATGATATAATCAACTGCATACACTTTTTATAAAAACCACAGATATACGGGAGGAGGAAGATTCTATGTTTCGCATGTGGGGAAAGATTATAAAAGACACGAGACTCGTCCGGGATACCGTTATCTGCATCTCCGATTACTCGATGTCCAGAACCGCCATGGTATTCCAGGCTCTTGATGATATCTGCTATGAATTTGATTTGGGTAAGCCGATCTGGCTGGACGCCACCATTCACGAGTTTAAGGTTCATGACAAGGCGCGTTTTTATCAGGACAACTTTATCGAACACATTGATTTCGATTTTCTGGAAATCCAGGTCATCGAAGAATAAAGAGGGATTACGATGTTACGGAAAAGTAAATGGCTTTTGGTTCCGGCCGCCGCTCTGGCCGCCGCTTCCCTGATGGTCTCCGGCTGTTTCGGGAAAACCGGGGAACACGAACTGCAGGAAGCGGCAGACGCCATCAATGCCGCGATTGAACACGATCTGGCCCTGGACCGCTATGAATTTACGGTCTCCAGAGGTGCATTTTTCGATGAGAAAAGCTATGAAGGCCAGAAGACCACGTATATCTGCGTCTCCGGGGACGGAGGCCGTGACTACTATATTACCACCACCTCCAGTGACAAAAGCTCCACTCTGACCGTAGAGCATGAGCTTCTTGGCAATGATCATTATTACCGGATATTTGACAAGGAGAAAGACGAGTACCATATCCCCTCCGATGCCGGCAGTGATACGGGCAGTCATCCCGGGCTGCTGGAGAAAGGCTGGGTTTACGACACCACCGACAGCCCCTCCGGAAACGAAGACTATAAAAAGCGCCTGTGGATCTACGGGCACCGCATCGCTCCGGAAGACTTTGCAGAAGCTTCCATCGATAAGGATGGCGACTGGACCACGATTTCGCTCAGCCGCAGCCCCGAACAGCTTAAGGAATCTTCCCTTCCCTCTAAGGTCATGTACGACGAAGCGATGGACTGGTATCAGCGGGAACTGGCAAAAGGTGATCTGAAGCAGTATGAAAGAAGCTCTCTGGAGGCAAAGCAGAAGGAACTGGAGGAGACCGGCGCCGAGGCCATCGACCGGAATTATACCGCCGAGACACTGAAAGCCGTCATCGATTCATCGGGACGCCTGCTGACGATCGAATACCGCCTCTCTTACGATTATGGACAGGAAATCGACGGCGAGACAGTCAAGACCATCACGCAGTACAGCAATGCGACACTCGAACGCTCCAATGACGATTCCATCGTTCTTCCAGAATAAAGCATGACTAGATAAAACAGCGCTGCACATTCTCCTCATAAGAATGTGCAGCGCTGTCTGCTTACTGCTGGGTTCCCAGAGCCGCAGGATCGATTTCCTGATAGCCCTCCAGGTCTGGCGCAGTCAATGTGACCGCCTGGCCCGGATTATGATAAATGGCGTCGGTATCCATCTCCACTCCAACTGTTTCTCCCTGGACCGTCATATCCATGCTCATCTTGATATTCATGCTTGAGAAATAGCCGTCTTTATTCACAACCGCTTCTCCGCTGGCCGATTTGATCTTATAAGCAACGTCTTCCGCTCCGGCGATCGCTCCGCTCATACTGCCCATGATATCCTGTACATAGGAATCCATCTTTTCCGCGTCAGCCGTAAATGTGAGGATCTGGTTATCTCCGTCCTTCTTCGCCTTGATTTCCTTCATATAAGAAGATTCCATGTTGGCGCCTTCCGTGCTCTGCTTAACCTGCTCCATGAGCTGGTTTAAATCCATGGCGTACTTGATCTTCTGTCCCATGGTCTCCATGTAGTAATAGCCGCCCTCATAGTACATCGTCACATCGATGTCCTGACCCGCCATCGTGGTCTTTCCGGCTGCCAGATACTTCATATCATCCGTATTCGCGCCGGTCATCTGAATATCCATGGTTGTCGATAAGTCGATGGTCTGATCCCCCTGAGTCATCGTCATGGCAGCCGTCGTCTCGATATCCATTTCCTGCAGTTCAGAAGTCTTCTTGGAAGCTTCATCATAAATCGTCCTGGCGTCTTTTCCGCCGCCGCATCCTGCCAGGGATAATACCATGGCCGCGCTCAAAAGAAGTGCTAAATATTTTTTCATAGTTTCCTCCTTGTAATAAGAAATGTAATACAATACAGTATACTATATACACCTTACCAATACCAGAACTATATTCTTAAATAAAGCTGACAATAAGTGGAAGAAAGGGCTTTCACCGGCATGGTCCCCATAGGATTCTTACTTTTTATATATCTTGCTCCTGTAATAATAAAAAGCTTTCTTTTCATGGCCAAATCACCTATAATAGACAGTATAAAAGGACTTTATTTGGTGTTTTTACGTATGAGTAACAGCTTATTTATTATCATTTTGCGATTTCATAGCAAGATAATTAAAAAGCCTGTAAAATTTAAAGAGGTAGCCCTATGAGTAACGAACGATTAAATTTTGATAAAAATCTTGAAACACTCCAAAAACTGAATTTCCAGCTCCTGTACGCCTCCACCTCCAAATACGAAGGCGACTGGCAGAGTCTTCCCCATACCCATCATTTTACCGAGCTGTTCTATGTCATCAGCGGCCTGGGAAAATTCCTGGTGGAAGACCGGCTGATCACGGTTAAGGAAAATGATATGGTCATCGTCAATCCCAATGTGGAACACACGGAGAAGTCTATGGATTCCAAACCATTAGAGTATATTGTATTCGGTGTTGAGGGCCTGACCTTCTCTTTCGGCACTCCGGATGTCCCGGAAAACTATGGTTACTATAACTATTCCGCCGAAAAAAAGAACCTGCTGAACTTCTCCCAGCTGATGCTTCGTGAGATCAAGGAAAAAAAGAACGGTTACGAGCAGGTATGTCACGACCTTCTGGAAGTTATTCTCATCTATATTACGAGAAATGACCAGTTCGGCATCATCTCCACGGATGCCTCCCGGATGCCAAAGGAGTGCGCCAGCGCCAAACGGTATCTGGATGCAAACTACGCACAGCCGATCACCCTGGATTCTCTGGCGGATGCCACCCATATCAACAAGTTTTACTTATCGCACACCTTTTCCAAGTATCTGGGAATGTCGCCCATCACCTATCTGATCCAGCGCCGTCTTCAGATAAGTAAGGATCTGCTCACGCAGACGGATTATTCGATTGCCGAGATTGCAGCCAGTACGGGATTTGCCTCGCAGTCGTATTTTTCGCAGATATTTAAGAAGTTTACGGGGATAAGTCCGAATCAGTACAGGAAGCAGAATGCGGTGCATCAATAGATGGAAACACAGCAAGACTAATCTCAGAAAACCTAAGCTAAATCTTGAAAAAAGCCCATGCCTGCAATCCTCATCCGATTACAGCCATGGGCCTCTTACTTCAAGATTTATCTATGTTCTTCATCTGTTTCTTCATCTCATACATATTATGATCCGCGCGGGACAACAGATCACCGAATGCCTCCGCACTGTCCGGAGCGGATATCGCATATCCCCAGGCGATCCCCGCTTCAAACCCATTCTCTTTACCATACGCCTTTACCCGGCCGGCTGACAGGCGGCAGCATTCCTCAATCGAGTTCTCAGGCATTCCCTCAAGCACTGCTGCGAATTCATCCCCGCCGATGCGGTAGATCCACGCATCCTTTAAGGCTCCGGAGATCGCTCTGGCAGCAAAGCGTATGTACTTATCGCCCGTCTCGTGTCCAAACTGGTCATTTACCCCCTTGAGACAGTTCAAATCGAACATCAGGACCGCCAGCGGCTTTCCGAGCCGCAGCATTCCATCCCATTTCTGCTGCCGGCGCTCGAAGGCCTTTCTGTTCAGCACCCGGGTGAGGCCGTCCAGATCATTTTCCGCTCTGAGTGACTGCGTCTTGAGCGTCTCCTCTGTCACATCTTCCACGACTCCGCTCTTCTTCCCGTCGTCCTCACGAAAGGTCAGACGGATCCAGCGTTTTCCCTCCGGCCGTTCCAGACAGAATACATTTTCATCCTCTGTCGGCTTCTCGCAGATCTTCTTTAAGAATGCCTGAAATTCATCCTGGCTCCTGCAAAAAGCCCGTTCCTGCTCTTTCGATAATCCCAGCAGCCGGGGAACCTGGTTCGTCATGTAGACCTTATTCCCCTTAGAGCCCATCTCATAGACTCCCACCGGAACCTCCGAGAGCTCCAGAAGCCTTGAATAACGGGTAAACCACCGGCTGATCAGCACCGCAATCCCTGCGCCTGCGCAGAGTGAAATGAGAAATGAATAGACCAGAATCTCCTGGATTCGGTGCGGATACCGCAGCAGTACATCTTCATCCATCAGGCCGATCAGATACCACTCTTCTCCCGAAAAAGGAGTATTGTTATAATACATGCCCATCTGTTTCAGACACGCATAGATTACCTCATTTCCATTGTGGTTTTCCAATTGGAAAATACCGTTCTCTGCATCTTTTGCCTTAAACTCCATAGGACTGGCGCTCTGCAGAATACGCTTCTGGAGAGCTCCGTGGGTGACGAGAGGGCGGATCTCACCGTTCTCTCCGGTATGTATTCCGACCACATAGCCGTAGGAGTCCACAGCCATCAGATCGGATGGCGGCAGATATTTATACAGGTAATTCAGCGAGATCTCAACACCAAATACACCGACTGTCCTTCCCCGCTGGTCCACCAGAGGAATCGAATACGTTACCACCTCTTCCCCTCCGTCATAGAGCCGGAACGGCGGACACCAATAGCCCAGCAGTTTCTCATCGCCTGCCAGCCCTATACTGCTGAATGGTTTTTCATAAAACGCACGGTTCGCATCTGTCAGCTCCAGCTGGTACTTCCATGCGGCATCTGTCACCACCTGCGTCTCCTGTGCCACATCCCAGGGGCCGGCCAGAAGATAGGTATTGGAATTGCGCTCATCGACCCGGTTCGGATTGGCATTCCTGAAATAAAGCGCCGGGTAGCTGCCGTTTCCATCGTCTCCCCTGTCTAATATTAAAAATGCCCCCGTGGTTTTCGTGTAGTACAGCGCATTCAGCACAGTCGGGGCGGCCGCCTTAAGCAGCTCTTCCTTTTCCAGCAGTTCCCCGTTCTCATCTCTCTCTGCATCCGCGAAATACCGGCTCAGCTCATCGGTATAGAGTTCAAAATTCGTCCAGACATTCTTCATCTCCCCTTCGATTGTCACCGCGCGGTTCTTCACTTTCTCTGAAAAAATCTGGTACGCATTCTCCCGGGACTGCCCGATCACACCGCCCAGACTCAGAAGGGCCGTCATCAACAGACTCTGAATCACAACCGACACCACAAACGTAAGCGCCAGTTTAAAGGCGATCGAATCACTTCTCACCTTTTTATTCATTTACCTCTCCAACCATTTCTCCCATTAAATCCTGATACCATTTATCAAAGTTCTCATCTTCCATAAAACCGGAAATCACTGTCTGCCTGTCTTCGCCGTTCTCCACCCTGTTATGAAGCTCATTCAGATCAAGCTCCACCTTCCGCTCCAGGGAACGGGAAAACCGTTCATTTGCTTCATACGAATTCTCAAACGGCCTTCTGACGAAGAACTTCCCTTCCTGCATCGCCTCAAGGGCCGCTGTCACGCTCTTTTTTACCGCATCCGTATTATCGCTCATCTGTATGAAATTTTCCAGCGCCTCGATAGACGACAGCGCCTCATTTTCCACCGGTATATATCCGATCGACGCAGTAAATTCAATGTTCCGCTCAGGATCCGTAAACCATTTCAGAAATTCCGCGGCGGCGTACTCGGAAGTTTCGCTGGAACGGAATATTCCCATGTCCGCTCCTCTCTGAGCCATATAGCCGCGCCCTCCCTCAAAGGTCGGATAGGGCCTCACCCTGCATTCGATGGGATACTGGTTCTTCCCATCCACGATCACCTCTTTAGGAAAGTATCCGGCGCCGGCCGACGAACCGATGTAGGCCAGCAGACTGCCGCTCTTCAGCCCATCCTGATTATACACACTGCTCTTATACCAGCCGTTTATATGAGGGACGTAATAGGCATTCCACGCCTTTCTCGCGGTCTCCCTGGAATAGACAAATGAGTGATTTTCCCCATCGGCGGGAAATGGATCCGCTCCATCCTGGACCGCTGTCAGCACCGCAAAGTCGTTAAAGCTGTTCATTCCCAGTAATGGCTGCCCGCCGGACCATCTATAATATTCCTCTGCCGCCGAGACAAGTCCTTCCCATGTGTTAAGTACATCATCAGAAAGACCTGTAGCCGAGCGAAACTGCTTCCAGCCCGTCTCGTTCACAAATAAAAGCTCTGTCGATTTCGCCACAGGAATCAGTTTATGACGGCCATCTTTTCCCCAGACACCCTCGCTGAGAAACTCTGCGCGGTACCGCCCCAGCTCCTCAGCACTGTAATACTCTTCCATTTCCACCAGGGGCGCCAGTTGATCCAGGCGGTATGCGCTGTCCGGATACGCCGTAAACACATTGGGAAGCGGGTCAGATCCGATAATCTCATTGGCGGAGTTAAACAAAGCGTCATCCAGTTCCCCGCTCGAACCAAAGCCGTAGGCATCCACGACGATTCCCAGCTCCAGCCCTTTCGTCTCATTAAATTCTGTCACCTTTTCATCAAATATCGTCTTTGCAAAAGCATTATATGCATGCCAGACCGTAATAACAGTCGGTTTTTTCGGATCCAGCACACGCCTGCTTTCCCGGGCGCAGCCAGATACTGCGCAAACCAGCGACAGGGACAGCACCGCTATCTTCCATGTTCTTTTCCCTTTCATAGTGTCCGTCTCTCCATTTCTATTCACTTATGCCCGGAAACGCCAGCCAACCCCTGTGAATCCATCGATTCAGCAGGCTGCACCGGATTCATAGGGTTCGATGGTCTGCAGTTACCCTAACGGTTTTGATGTATGTTTATATTATATCATACACTTATTTATTGAACATATTAATTTTTTTGTATAGTCTGGGAAATTTATGGATTGGAACCTATTACCACCTTAACAATCAAACGGGATATTGCGAAAATGGATAAAAAAACAGCCCGCACCCCACAACTGCTCACCCAGTCATGGAATACGGGCCTTTTATTCTATTTTACAATCTCTTTAACAGCTCTTCTCTTTCTTTCTCATATCCAGGCTTACCCAGAAGCGCAAACATATTCTTCTTATAGCTCTCCACACCTGGCTGGTTGAACGGATTGACACCCAGAATATAACCGCTGACACCGCATGCATACTCGAAGAAATAGAATAACTGTCCTAAGCAGTATTCGTCCTGTTCCGGGATCTTTACCATCAGGTTCGGTACATCGCCGTCTGTATGGGCTAAGATCGTGCCGTTCATGGCACTCTTGTTGACGAAATCCACATTTTTGCCTGCTAAGTAGTTCATACCGTCCGTATCCACTTCTTCCTTCTGAAGCAGGATCTCGGCCGGGGATTCTTCGACATTCAGCACGGTCTCAAACATCACACGGGAACCGTCCTGGATGAACTGGCCCATGGAATGTAAATCCGTGGTTAAATCCACAGCTGCCGGGAAAATACCTCTGCGGTCTTTTCCTTCGCTCTCACCAAATAACTGTTTCCACCACTCGGAAACGTAATGAAGGCTTGGCTCATAGTTGGCCACAATCTCAACGGCCTTGCCTTTTCTATGTAAGATGTTGCGCACGGCTGCATACTGTAATGCGGAGTTGGACTCATATGGAGTCTCAAGAGCCGCCTTTCTTCCTGCCGCAGCACCTTCCATTAATTTATCGATATCAGCGCCTGATACTGCAATCGGAAGCAGGCCGACCGCTGTCAGGACTGAGAAACGTCCACCTACGTCATCCGGCACGACAAAGGACTCATAACCCTCTTCCGTCGCCAGATTCTTAAGTGCACCCCTTGACTTGTCCGTCGTAGCGTAAATTCTCTTGTTCGCCTCTTCACGGCCATACTTTTGGATCAGCATCTCCTTGAAGACACGGAATGCAATCGCCGGTTCTGTCGTTGTACCGGACTTGGATATGATATTAACGGAGAAATCCTTTCCTTCCAGCACATCCTTTAAGTCATGGATGTATTTGCTGCTGATGCTGTTGCCTAAGAAATAAATCTCCGGAGTTTTGCGTTTTCCCTTCGGCAATACATTATAGAAACTGTGGGATAAGAACTCAATGGCCGCTCTGGCGCCTAAATAGGAACCGCCAATACCAACTACAAGAAGTACATCAGAATCGTTCTGAATCTTGGCCGCCGCTTTTTTTATTCTCTCAAATTCTTCCTTATCATAGTCTACCGGAAGATCAATCCAACCTAAAAAATCATTCCCTGCGCCGGACTTGTCCATCAGCACATCTCTTGCACACAACGTTGTGGCTTTCATATTTTCCATCTCTTCTGCTGAGACGAAGCCTGCTGCTCTGGAATAATCAAATACTACTTCTTTTCCCATTTCTATCATTCTCCTTTTCCTTTTGTTTCAGGTTATAGAATGCCTGTTCAGGAACAGTATATCATAAATCCCCTCCAATTGCGATACAATTTTCCTTTCTCTCCCAAATGTTCAAGTCAGATATTCATGCAGAATTTCCCCAATAAGCTTCAATTCATCGGGGTTCAAATCCTTCAGCCAGTCCTCCTGCTGTTTTACGGTTCTTCCTCGTTCGCGGCTCGCCGCTATCTGTTCCAGACTCTTCTTTAAATAGTCCACATCCCGGATGGATCCTTCCATTTCTGACGGCCCGCTGCCGCTTCGCGCCATTTCCTGCGCCATATTCTGATTACCGGCAATTCCTGACGCCTCGTCAGATGCCATTCCCATACCGGTTTCTGCCATAATATTTTCCTGTATAATACCGCCCTGCCTTCCATCTCTCTGTCTTCCGTCGGACCGGCCGCTGTTCTGTCTGCGAGCCTGCGATTCCGCCTTCAGCTGATTTTTCATGCGCTCCGTCCTGTTTCTCTGCTTTCCCCGCACGTTTTCCTGTTTCTCCGGCTCTTCTGCCTGTCCTGCCGCAGTACCTGCTGCCGCGGGATAGATCGACCGGATATTTTCACGGGTTTCCATATGAGGCCCCGATATTGCCTGTGTTTCATCTCGTTCCTGATCCAATCGGTAGATCAGCGTATTTTCCAGATAATTATCGAGCGCGGTGAACAGCTGTTGTTTCTTATCCCCGACGCCTGCTCCGTGGTCTACAAGGATCGTAAAGAGCCCTGCCAGAATTCCCATGGAGCCGTACAGCACTATGTAATAAGGATCGGTACGATACCAGTATGCGCCAAACGCCGCCGCACCTCCTGCGAGGAAACAAAGAAGCGTCATCTGATTGGAAAATGTGTTCCACCCGTTAAGCGTCATGCCCATAAATCTGAAATCATACATTTGCCTCTCTAAATAAGGCTTTATTTTCGGAATCCCCTGATTCATCTGATAGTTGTTTTCTGTCTTCTGCTTAAATGTGCGAAGATTCTTGTTCTTCGTCAGTGACATGTTGTCCGTTTCTTTAATTAATCTTTTGTAGAGGTTACGTGTCAGCCATCTGGTCACGACCCCAAGGCCGCATACGGCTGCAAGCACGTACAGCGCTTTGCCTGTCTGTAAAAATTCCAGCATAATAATAGCTCCCCTTTCTTCCCGGTTGTTCCGGTGATAGGATTATTATAACCACCGAAACTTCCTTTGGGAAGATGAGAGAGCCTAGAATCGTTCGTCAAATCCCGTCAGG
Organism: Hungatella sp. L36; assembly: GCF_014288035.1. Taxonomy (NCBI): domain Bacteria; kingdom Bacillati; phylum Bacillota; class Clostridia; order Lachnospirales; family Lachnospiraceae; genus Hungatella; species Hungatella sp. L36. Next base: position 256,566 of record NZ_JACOPC010000007.1, read on the forward strand.
ATTCGATTCTTAACTTAACATGAATACCTTTCTGCAATGGCTAAAATCAGGTTTACGGAATGGCGCACCGCCTTTACCTCAAACTCGCTGTAGTCCATGGTTGCGCTGTTATCAGCCTTATCTGAGATCGCCCTGATAATCAAAAATGGGACGTGGTTTAAGTATGCCGCCTGAGCGATCGCCGCCCCCTCCATTTCCGTGCAGAAGCCTCCAAAATTTTTCGCAATCCAGTCTTTTTTAACCCGGTCGGAAATAAACTGATCCCCAGAAACGATCCTTCCGGTAAAAACTCCAATGTCAGGATTCACTTCCTTACAGCACTTCAGAGCCAGATTCCGAAGCGTTTCATCGGCCGGAAATGAGAATTCCTCCATCTGCGGAATCTGCCCCACCGGGTATCCAAACCCCGTCGCATCCATATCATGCTGCGCCGTATCGGTGGAAAGCACCACGTCTCCGATCTCGATCTCATTTCTCAAAGAACCGGCGATTCCCGTGTTGATGACCGCATCCACTCCGTAATGGTCCACCAGAATCTGTGTGCACACCGCCGCGTTCACCTTGCCGATTCCGGAACGGACCACCACTGCCTCTTTTCCCCTCAGCGTTCCTTTATAAAAATCCATGCCGGCCATGGTCTTTACTTCCACATCCTGCATTGCCTCTTTTACTTCCGCCACTTCCACATCCATGGCTCCGATAATTCCTAACATACAGCGCCTCCTTTTCGGGTTCCCTTCCGGGTTAATTTGCATATATTGATTATTATAACTGTTTTCGTCCTGTTTGCAAGAGGGTTTCAGTAACCGCCGCTATTGACAATTCCTTCCCTTGTTCGGTATAATTGTAAAAATGCAGGGTCAAAAATAAGGCAGAAAACAAATAAAGCATAGAAGAAATATGGAGGAATGATTCATGATTTATAAAACACACGGCGTATGTTCACAGGAAATTAATTTTGACGTACAGGACAACAAACTCACCAATGTCCGCTTCATCGGCGGATGTTCCGGTAATACACAGGGCCTTGGCCGTCTGATCGAGGGGATGGACGTAGACGAAGCGATCAAACGTCTCGACGGAATTCACTGCGGTCCCAGACCTACCTCCTGCCCGGACCAGCTGGCAAAAGCACTGAAGCAGTATAAGGAATCCCTTTCCTGATGCGAATCCGGATCTGACGCCGTATACAGTTTTACATACGCAACCAGAAATACCAAAAAAACAGAGAAATCACACAGAGAATCAGCACTGTATGCAGCAGGCCGCGGCTTCCGTCATCCGTATAATGGATGACCGCCGCGGCCTGCTTCTTTTCCATCATTATCCAGATCTTCATAAATATTTAAGAAATGGGACGTTCTTGCACTGCCGTTTTTTCTGTGCTACGATATACTTTCGAAAGAAAGGAGTTTTATCTATGGCAATACCCCAAAAAAGTTCCATCCTGCCGGCGGCTCAGGAGAGTATACGCAAAAATCTGAAATTCGCCACTCTGTCATTTCTGTTTATTATTGCTTACGTCAACGTGTTCCAGAAAGTATTCGGAGCAGAAAATTCCATTGTCGGAGTTATCTTCACCATTATGATGTCGGCCTCTATGGCCCGCGACTTAACCTCCACACCATTTAAGCATCTGCTTGCGCAGTCCGCGGTCCTGGTGCTGATGGCAGCTGCCGCCTGTCTGGTTGTCACTTTAAATCCATGGATCGCTCTTCCGATCAACTTTATCATGATTTTTTTAATCCTGTATCTCTATACCTATGAATACTCCGGACATCTGTATTTTCCTTATATTCTGTCCTACCTGTTCCTGATTTTCATATCCCCCTCCAGCCCGGAACAGCTTCCAAGGCGGATTATGGCCATGGTGACGGGAGCCGTCTGCATCATCCTCTATCAGCTGGTCATGGGACGGAACCGGGCCGCGGAGACGGTTTCCGACGTACTTCTTACGCTGATCGGGGAGGCAAAGCAGTACATATTCTGTCTCTTATCCGGCAGCGGAACACCGGAAAGTCTGGAAGATGTCCGAAAGAATATCCGCCGTCTCAGCCGCATGGTCTATGACAGGAGGCGTAAGGAGCTGTGTATATCCGATGCCAACTTCGCCGTGGTCGATTCCGGGCGCGGCCTGGAACACCTGCTTATTCTGCTGTCTCAGACCGAACATCCGGAAAAATACCAGGATATGCTGGAAAAGACGCTGGTCCAGCTGGACCACTTTGAGGCCTATGTAAATATGAAGACCACGGCTCCTCACCTCATTGCGCGGGATGATTTTATTACGGATGTGAAAGACCTGCATCAGACAGAATTTTACAACAGCCTGGAGTACATCAGAAATCACCTGGTCCATATGGCGGATCCCGAAAAGAAATCCAATTTCCGTCCGACCCTGCTCTCCCTTTCCATCCGGATTCAGGCCGCATTAAAAATCAGTAAAGTGCGCGTCGTCTACGCCCTGCGGGTTGCTCTTCTGCTGTCACTCGCAACACTGCTGGTTGAAAGCCTGAATCTTCCTCACGGAAAATGGCTTCTGTTTACCCTTGCCTCAGTCTCTCTCCCTTATGCCGATGATGTGGGGCAGAAGGCCGGGAAACGTTTCTTCGCTACTGTGGCAGGAGGCGTATTCAGTGTGATTCTCTATTCCCTGGTTCCGTCTCCAGCCGGCAGGACTGTTATTATGATGCTGTCCGGCTATTTAAGTTTTTATTTCTCAGATTACACGGGAACATTTACCTGTTCCACCATCGGAGCGCTGGGCGGCGCGGTGTTTATGAACGCATTTGGCTGGGCGCCTGTGGGGCAGATGCTGCTCATCCGTCTGGCCTACGTACTGGCCGGAATCGTGATCGCCTACGCCGCTAACTGCCTCGTCTTCCCCTACCACCGCAGCACGGCCACTGAGACACTGCTGAAAAAATACGATTTCGCCTCCAAGCTGCTGTCAAAGATCTGCCGCCAGGGCGTAACCGACACGCAGTTTTACTACCATCTGGTTATCCAGTCCCAGCTGATCGAGGAAAAACTGTACCAGAATACCTCCGGCGAGGAACGGGAGCTGCTGCATGACAAAATCTCGGAATGCCGGGCGCTGGTGCGGGCGGCTCACCGGAGTTATCCGCAGAGAGAAGGCTTGATTTCACAATAAATCAAAAAAGTATTTGACTAAGTCAACTATTAAGAATATAATTTGACTTAGTCAAATACTTTTTATTTGCTTATTTTTAAATTAAAATTGAAAGGAGCGCTTCCCATGCCAGATTCTCTCGCTTATTATATTACTGCCCTAAGAAAAGATCTGAATGCCTATTCCGATGCCAGACTCAAGCAGTACGGTCTTACGGATGGCCTGTTTTATTATATTATTTACATTGGTAAAAATCCCGGTTGTTCACTCAGTGATGCCGCCCATTTTCTCAGGGCAGACAACGGGCATGTGACCCGGTGCATTGGCAAACTGGAACAGTTAGGCTACGCGGTCCGCACCCGCGATACCGTAGATCACCGGCATTACCATTTAACGCTTACAGCGCAGGGGGAAGCCATTTTCAAGGAACTTCATACTCTTCTTCATGACTGGGATGAGATCGTCTGCCGGAACTTGAACGACGGGCAGAGAGAACAGCTTTTGGAATTGCTCCGGCGCGTCTGCACCCGGGAAGGCGGTAAAGGGGGGCAGAGCCATGTATGAGACTATTAACAGCCCATTCAAGCTGGGTCATGTAACCCTGAAAAATAGAATTATCTTTGCCCCTACCTCCATGGGCCTTAAGGAAGAGGAGTACTTGGAAAAACTGGGCGCCATCGCCCGGGGCGGAACAGCCATGATCATCATCGGGGATGTTCCTGTACTGAAGAGTCCATTTCTGTCCCTGTACAGCAGGAAAGGATTTCTCCGTTACCGCCGGATCACGGAAACGATTCACGAAAACGGCGCCCTGGCGGCCGCCCAGCTGCACATGTCAGACTCGCAGTTCCGTAGTCTGATTAAATATCTTCCGGGCATGATCACCGGAAAGATCAAACCGGATGAGATGAGAGTCCTTTTAAACGATACGGTATCCGGCTATATAACCGGCCTGACCGACAAGAGAATCACAGAGATCACACAGGGCTTCGGCAAAGCGGCCGTTTTAGCAAAGGAAGCCGGATTTGATGTCATTCAAATCCATGGCGACCGGATGTGCGGAAGTTTTTCTTCCTCCATTTACAATCAGCGCACAGACCGGTATGGAGGGAGTGCGGAGAACCGGGCTCGTTTTGCCTGTGAAGCAGTCGCCGCCGTCCGGAAATCACTTCCCGATATGACCATCGATTATAAGCTGGCAGTCCGTCAGGAAGATCCCCATTATGGGAATGCCGGGGTGCTGAAGGAAGAGCTTCCGGTCTTTGTTCCGCTCTTAGAGCAGGCTGGCGTGAACAGCTTTCACGTCACCCTGGCCAACCATTCCGACTTAAGCGATACCATACCGCCGGCCTCACATCCCTATTTTCACGGGCAGGGCTGCTTTTTACCCTTCTGTGATGAGGTCAGCCGTCTGACCGATTTACCGGTCTGCGGAGTAGGACGGCTCTGTTCTCCTGATTTCGTGGAAGAACAGTTGAAATCAGGACGAATCCAACTGGCCGCCATGAGCCGTCAGCTGATCGCAGATCCCGTATGGGTTAAAAAAACCGCCTCCGGCGCCGGTTCCCAGATTTTCACCTGCACAGGATGCAACCGGGAATGCCTGGGAGGTATGCAGGCCCATAAAGGAGTGCATTGTATTCGGGATCGTATAAAAACTACTAATTGAATCACTCAGCCATGAAAGGAAGGTCTTACCATGAAACATTCAAAACTCTATGCCTGTCTCTCTTACTTAAGTATTTTAATCATCATCCCCGCGCTTGTCCCCGGGAAAGACTCATTCGTGCGCTTCCATTTAAACCAGGGGCTGCTTCTCCTGATTGCCAACATTCTGTTCGGATGCATCTCTTTTATTCCGCACATGACTTTGGCCGGCGATCTTTTAAACTGTATCGTGCTGATTCTGGCTGTTATGGGGATCGTATCCGCCATTCAGGGACAGAAGAAAAAGCTGCCTGTTATTGGCAGGATTCAGTTGATTCGGTGATGGCAAGTATAAAATAAAAAAAGGCCGGTACCCATATGGATACCGGCCCCATGCCTACAGATTCTCCGCAAACGTCCTGACCTGTGCAAGCGCCGCGGACTGATAGATACTTCCCTTCTCCACCATACCAGGCGCCGTAAAAGCTCCTTTATTCTCCCACTTTAAGTAATCGCAGATGTCCTTTAACTGGGCCTGGGCCGCGTTATAGACTCCCGGCGAGCCGGAATCCAGCAGCATGGCCGCCGAAGTGATGTGAAATCCCGTTTTGGCGCACGCATACATCCGGTCGATAAAACACTTGATCTGCGCCGAAATATCGAACCAGTAGATGGGCGATGCCAGCACAAGCATATCCGCCTTATGTACATCCAGCAAAATCTCGTTCATATCATCATTCTGCACACAGACGCCGTCATGGGTAAAACAGTACTCGCAGGCCAGACAGGGGCCTACCTTCAGCCGGCTTAACTTCCGCACGGTCACCTCGTGGCCGCTCTCCTTCGCGGCCTGAGCAAATGCATCCGCCAGTATCTCTGTGTTACCGCCTTTTCTCGGGCTTCCCGTTACTACTAAAATGTTCATATTAAAGCCTCCTTCTCCGCTGACCTGCCATGATGCTTCTATGATTAGTATAGGTGGATTGGGGCTGTTTTTCAAGTGTTTTCGGGTGTCTTATTTATTCATTTCCCGACACAGCCTAAAGCGTCTTATGCCGTCAAAATCTCCACCAGCGCCCCCTTAATCTCCCCATCAATCTCCATCGCCTGCAGCTCCGAAAGAAAGACCTTCAAACTCTTCCCTTCCCGGATCCGCCTAAACAACATTTCCTTTGTCTCAAACGTGGTCTCCGCCTGATTCAGAAACTCAAAGGCAAGTTTCTCCACCGGGTTTTCAGAAAGCTTCATGTTTGTCTCAAAGCTTACAACCAGCGTTTCTGCAGTACTAACCTGATCCATCTCCAGGGTCAGTGTTCTGCGGTCCTCATCATAAGACTTTCTGCATGCGGTTTCCCCGCCATTCAGTCTCACACGGCACTCCGCATCCGTCACCGCGGCAAACTCCAGAACGTAATTTCTCTTCTCAGGTATCAGTTCCAGCGCTCCCCTGGCCGAATCAATGGTAAAGGTCTGTTTCTCCCCCTCCCAGTCAAGCTTCATCTCCGTCGTCACGCATACGCCCTGTTCGTAATCACACGTCTCATTGTCATCCTCATACAGCGTAAATGCGCCATCCGCGCCTCCGAAGATCCGGATTCGCAGAGTCTCCGGGTTTTTCGTCACATCGGCGGCCCCGGTGCTGTCCGTCATGGGAATCACACCTCCGGCCTTCACCAGTACCGGAATCGTCTCCAGAGGCCGGTAGAGTTCCATGACTCTTCCGCCTTCATACACCATATGGCTGAAGAAATCGATATAAGTCCCTTCCGGAATCCATGCGCACACCTTTGCCTCGTTGATCTTCCGAATCCTCGGCGCAGAGATGGGAGCCACGATCATCTCGCTTCCGAAATAATACTGATTGGCCGCCTCGTAGGCCTCCGCCGATTCCGGATGCTTATAATACATCGGCATGATCATCGGCTCAGCCGACTCACTCGCCCGGTAGTTCATGGTATAAAGGTAAGGCATCAGACGGTGGCGCAGGCGCAGGAACTCACCCATCACAGCCTCCGACTCCTTCTTAAAGCGCCACGGTTCTTTTCCATTAAACTCGCTGCAGGAACTGTGAAGCCGCATAATCGGAGAAAATACGCCGAACTGCGCCCACCGCGCCTCCATCTCGTCGTCCTTATAGCCCCTCATGTGGCCTCCGATATCATGACTCCACCAGCCATAGCCGATATTGGAAGCGTTCGCCGTAAAATACGGCTGGAAATCGAGGGATTCCCATGTGGTGATGGTATCGCCGGAAAATCCTACCGGATACCTGTGGCTTCCCGGACCCGCATACCGGGAAAATGTCATCGGGCGTTTTCCATCCCTCTTACTGTCCAGAAAATGGTAGTGATTCAGCATCCAAAGCGGATCCAGTCCCGGAATTTTGCTGTTATTCCCCTGCTGCCAGTCCACCCACCAGAAATCCACGCCCATTTCCTCATAAGGATGGTGCGCATACTCAAGATAAGCCTCCAGAAAAGCCGGATCCGCAATATCAAAGTTAATCGGATCTTCCTTCTCCCAGTCAACGCCCAGCGCTCTTGCCATATCCGGATACATTTCCTCAAAGCCCCGGACGCCTTCCGCCGGATGGACATTCAGAGTCGTCCGCATCCCGCGTTTATGAAGCGTCTGAAGAAAACGCTTCGGATCGGGAAACAAGCTGCGATTCCACGTATACCCGGTCCATCCGCTGCCGTATTTCGGATCGATATCCACCAGATGCCAGTCCATATCGATGACAGCCACCGTAAATGGGATATCTTCACGCTCGAACCGGTCCATTAAAGCCAGATACGATTCCTCCGTATACTTGTAGTACCTGCTCCACCAGTTCCCGAGGGCAAAACGAGGAAGCATGGGGGATCGGCCGCTGAGATAGTAAAAGTCCTTCAGGCATTCCAGATAGTCATGGCCGTAACCGAAGAAATAGATGTCCTCGCCCCCGCCGCATCTCGGCTCAACCCAGCCTTCCTCTGTCAGTAGCATGCTTTTTCCATCATCAAGAACAGAATATCCAAACCGGGAAAGGACTCCGTGCTCCAGCTCCGTAGAGCCATCCACCTCGTCAAGCGTTCTTGCGGTTCCCTTCAGATCATGAATTTCCTCAGAGTAATGCCAGATGCTGTGGTATGCGCTTAAGTTCCCGATCACCTGGATGCTCAATCCGTTTTTAGAGAATTTCTTCTCATCATAGATCAGATGAATCCGTTTTGTCAGAATCTCAATCCCGTCTTCCGTCTTAATGACCCGGTACTGGGTTGGTTTAAAATCACGGTTCCACGCCATCTGTGAGGGACGGTCTTCAAAATGGCCGTTTTCCTGATATTCCAGCCGGATCAGTCCGTCCGTCAGCACGCTGATGCGGTAGCAATCGCCCAGCACTATATTTTCCCCGCAGGCTGCAGGGTTTGTCCTTACCTTAAATATCTCTCTCATCACCGTATTCTCCTTCTGTCTTTAACCCTTCACTGCCGATGCGGCGATTCCTGCGATAAACTGTTTCTGGAAGAATAGATAAACCGCCAGAACCGGTATGATCGAAATCGTAGTAGCTGCAAACAGTGCGCCGTAATCTGTGGAATACTGCCCGTTAAACATCTTAAGACCCACGGACAGAAGCTGTTTCCTGCTGTCATCAATAACCAGATAAGGCCAGAGGAAATCTTCCCACGCCCATAAAAACTGGAATATCGCAATACTGGAAATCCCGTTCTTTGACATGGGGATCACAATCTTATGGAAAATATAAAACTCATTTGCCCCGTCAATTCTGGCGGCCTCCAGTATTTCATTGGGCACGGATGCAATATGCTGTTTCATCATAAAGATACCGAAGCCGGAAAATGACGCAGGCACGATCAGCGCGGCATAGGAGTTCATCCAGCCAAAGGCCTTAATCATGGAGTATCTTGGAATGATGGTAACACACCATGGAATCATCATGGTCGCCAGCACAAGGCCGAAGAGCGCGTCTCTTCCTTTAAATTTATATTTGCTGAGTACGAATCCGCACAGGGTGCTGGTATAGATCACGATCACCGTGATAGCCAGCGTAATAAAAATACTGTTTGCAAAAAATCTCATGAAGTTAAAATGAGCATTCATGGACACGTAATTTCCCGCCGTAAACAGCTTTGGCAGGAAGGTCTGATGCAGGGCCACAATTTCACTGTTTTTCTTAAAAGAGGAGGCCAGCATCCATAAAAATGGATACACGGTCACGACTCCCAGTACCAGTAAAACAAGATTCAGTACGATACTGCTTACCTTCTTTTTCATGACATTTCCTCCTTATTCCGAATCCCCGGATACCCGGAATGACAGCCAGGTAAATACCGCGGTGATGACAAACAGTACAAAGGACATCGCGGACGCATATCCGAAATTGTATTTCACGAATGCCTCATTATAAATAATATAAGAGGAGAGGTAGGTGGCTGTTCCCGGACCGCCTTCCGTCAGGATCAGCACCTGTACATACGCCTGGATATAGGAAATGATGGACGTAATCACCACAAACAGCGTCATGGGCTTCAGCAGCGGAAGTGTTAAATACTTGAAGGTCTGCCAGGAAGACGCGCCATCCACTCTCGCCGCCTCCATGGCATCGCTGGGAAGGGAGTAGAGGCCTGCCATAAACATAACGACCGCATAGCCGAAATCCTTCCAGATCGTCATAATCATAATGGCAAGCAGCGCCGTCTTCGGATTCATCAGCCAGTTGATATCAAGTCCCAGGATCTGATTGATCGCACCAATCTGCGGATTATACAGGAATTTCCACACAAATGCCACCGCCACCATCGGCGTAACCACCGGCATGTAATAAATTGCGCGGAAAAAGCTTTTATGCTTAATCAGGTTTGAGTAGATCGCTATAGCAATAGCAAGGCCCAGCCCTACCCGGAAGAAGATAACTACAACTGAAAATATCAGGGTATTGAGCATGGATTTGCCAAAAAGCGCGCTGGTAAATACACTAACATAATTTTCAATACCATTGAACCGGTAAATGCCGCTCAGCGGATTCCATTCGTGAAAGCTGCCTGCAAATGCGATCCCAATCGGCACCAGCAAAAATACCGTGTAGAACAGAATCATTCCGGTTACTGTGATATTGCGGAGCAGGATCTCACTTTTGCTCTGCAGGGGACTTGTTTTTCGGAACATGATTTTTCCTCCTCTACTCCGCGTATTTATAAAGGCTTTCTACTGATTCAAAACTGCTGTTCTTCATATCGTTATGTATGGTCTCTTCAGCCTCGGCCAGCGCATCGTCAATGGACATTCCGTTAAAGAATACATTTTCACCGGCGGTCTTTAAAGATGTCTCCATGGTCGCCGGCATCGGGCCCGGCCAGATGTAACGGTCGATATGATCCGCCAGAACCGCCATGGACGGATTGGCCAGAATCTCCGCATCCTCAGCCAGTGATTTCTTCGCCGGGAAGGTGCTCATGGCAATGTTGAATTTCTTCTGAATGTCATTGTTTGCCAGGAAATACTTCACAATATCCTGTGCAACGGCCTGCTGATCCGCCGGAGCATTCTTATTGATACCAAATGTAGACTCGCCGTTATACCGGTTATAAGCATATGGATTTTCCTCAAATACCGGGATCTCAAAGACGCCAAAGTTGATATCCGGGAAGTTTGTCTTTAACGTATTGTTAAAATGGCCCCACTGGATTGTCATGGCTGACTGTCCCTGTCCAAAGCTGTCCGCGCCCTCTGCTCCGAAATCCTTGGAACCGACTCCGTCAACCTCATATAAATCCACCAGAAGCTGCATAACCGCCTTCATGGCGTCATTATTGACAGTAGCTGTCTTTTTGTCATCTTCGAATAAATCCTGGCCCAGCTGGTAATTCAAGCCCAGTAGGTAATTCTGATGGAAGGTTCCATTAAAGTTTAACCCGGCCTGTACAAAGCTGTTTCCCTCTTTGATTGTCAGCTTCCTCGCCACTTCCCGCATCTCATCCCAGGTCTTTGGATAATCCGCGTCTGTGAGCCCCGCGGCCTCCCACATGTCCTTGTTATAGTAAACAGAGCCCGTCATAATGCCGTAGTCAATATAGTAAACCTTGCCGTCAATGACATGGGCGCTTACGCCGTTAAAATCCGCATCCAAATCGTCTGATGATACCTCATACGGGGCCATATAGTTAATCAGGTTTTCATGCTGGCTGTTATGTACGTTAAAAATTGCAGGTCCGTTTGCACCGCCAAGCGAAAGAGGAAGTTTAGTCCAGTAGTCGTCCCATGGATTGTTGACCAGTTTGATGGAAACATTGGGGTGAATCGCTGTATAACCGTCGATCAGCTCCTGAAACAGATTGTCACTGCCCCATTCCCAGAATTCAACGGAAATGTCTTTTCCATCGTTAATTGGCTGCGACGGATCATACTTTACCGTATCGCCAAACGGTTCTGTCGGCACGTTTACCGCTGCGCTCTCCACAGCCTTTTTCCCGTCCGAGCTGCCGCATCCCGTAAGACTTGTCACCATCATCGCCGCAGCCAGGCCGGCTGCTATCCAGCATTTCTTCATTTTAAACTCCTCCTTGTTCTTTTCGCGTGGTCACCGTTACAGTCTCTGTTTTCTGAAAACGGTAATCGCTGCAATTGGTTTCGTTAAGGTTTAGCGTTAAATCTAACATGAGAATACCACTCGAACGAGACACTGTCAATATCATTTTTATATTTTGTCATTTTTAAATAGTTTAAACCCATTTAAACTATGCACTTATACCAAAGCTTATTAAAATGCAATTGCGTTTTTCAACTTCATAGTGTATAATATATTTAGCGCTAAATATGATTTAAGAAAAGGGGGATAAAAACATGACATTAAAAGATATTGCAGAAAAAGCCGGCGTCAGCATGATGACCGTGTCCAACGTAATCAATGGAAAGCACAGCCGCGTTTCTGCCGCAACCATAGAAAAAGTAAATTCCATTATAAAAGAGTACAATTACGTTCCGAACCTGTCTGCAAGGAGCCTGACGGTCAAATCCTCTCATATTATAGGAGTTATCGTCCCCCTGGATGACAAGGAGAACAACGGAACTTCGGTTAGCTACTTTGACAATCCGTACGTCAGTTCCATGATCGGCGTGATTGAAAGAGAGCTGCGTGACAACGGATACTTCGTCATGATACGCGCAGTCCGGTCTCAGGATGATTTATCTATATTGATGCGCAACTGGAACGTTGACGGCGCAATCTTTCTCTATCCCCGCCTGGGAGACCGTTTTGAGGATTCCATTAACGCGATTGTTGCAGAGACTCATCTTCCCGTAGTCCTTTTCGACGCGAGAACAGACAATCCGGAGGTCATCAATGTCTGTTCCGACGACCGAAAGGGCTGTTACCTCTCGACTCGCTATCTCATTAACCGCGGACATAAAAAAATTGCCTTCGTGGCAAATTACGAAGGCAATCCTCTTTTAACAGACCGATTTGAGGGCTACCGGGCCGCCATGGAAGAAAGCGGACTCGGATGTGATCCCGACTGCATCTTTTCCTATTCCCCCTCATACGAGGAAGGGATCGCCGCCGGCAAGGCCATCGCCGCCAGCGCCCTTAAGATCACCGGGCTTGTCACCACGGCCGATATCTGCGCCATCGGCATCATGGAGGGCGCCAGACTGGGGGGCTTACGGATTCCCACGGATCTCTCCGTCATCGGCTACGATAACCTGGCAGTCTCCACCTACACGACGCCGAAGCTGACGACAATCTCACAGAATGTCATCAAGAAGGCAGAAACAGCCATGGAACTGCTGCTGGAGAAACTCCGCACCGGACATGTGGAACAGCCGCACATTCAGCTGGATGTGGAGCTGGTGGAGCGGCAGTCTACGCTGTCGCTGCTGTAATGCCTGAGGACAGCGGGCCATCAGCCGGGCCTAAAAAAACGGAGAGCCTTATGCTCCCCGTTTTCTGTCCATTACTTTACAATATACAACTGCCACGATCGTACTGGCCAGCGTAGCCACAATTGCCGGTCCTACCACTGCCGCCGGATTCGTGCTCCCATACTGACTCCGGTACGCAATCATGTTGACCGGAATCAGCTGAAGGGATGAGATATTAATAATTAAAAACGTACACATTTCATTGCTGGCTGTTCCCAGTGGTACGGCGCGCGGTGACTTCTGCATCTGGCGCTTCTTAGAGCTATCCAGGCTATTTTTCCCTGATTCTGTCTGCTCTTCCTCCCGCCGCTCCTCCTCCAGCTCCTGGAGGGATTCCATGGCCTTTAACCCGGCCGGCGTAGCGGCCCAGCCCAGGCCCAGGATGTTGGCAATGATATTCGTGGCGATGTGATCCATGGCGGGATGATCCTTCGGTATTCTGGGAAAAAGGAAACGAAGCACCGGCCCCATCCTCCGGGACAACCGTTCTATCAGGCCGGACTTCTGCCCGATCTCCATGATCCCGGTCCAGAAGGACATCACTCCCAACATTGTGATACACAGCATGACGGCTTCCTTTGCCGACGAGAGCGCCCCGTCGGTAACCGCGCTTAAATTTCCATGGAACGCCGCCCATAAAACGCCTACCACCATCATAAACGCCCAGAGATAATTTAACATACTAATTCAACCGCCGTGATGATTTTATTACTATTTTATGATCTCTCAGACGATTTATAACTAATTCTCACGGTTTTCACTTCAAAGGCTTTGAAATCCAGTATTATTTCATTGCCGTTTACCATGATTTCCTCTTCTTCATTCTCCAGCATATTACACAGGTAGGCCCTGCGCCCTTCCAGTAAAGGCATTGCTATGGCTGCCTTGACTGCTGCCTTTTTGGACTCATACAGACGTAAGATCCAGTCGCCGCTGCCATCCTCGGCAAGTTTGACCGTCTCCAGCATGATATTATCCTGATCTGTTCTGAAATTTCCGGCCATTTCCGACAAACCGTCACACAGAACCGGCTCCACATTCAGTTCATAGGCCTGTTTTACCACATCACAGTCCATAAAATCGCCTTCCCAGGCAGTGAATGCATAGGTAAACTGGTGTATGCCATTGTCTGCACGCATTTCCGGAGAACATGCCGCTTTCAGGAGAGAGAGCTCCAGCCTGTTTTCATTCATGCTGATACCATATTTGGAATCGTTGAGCACGGCGGCGCCATGAGCACCATCGCACAGTGCACTGTAACGGTGATTGCAGACTTCAAACCGGTCCTTATCATAAGCCTTTGAACGATGGGTCGGACGCTTCACATAACCAAACTGTATTTCATTGATTCCCTCTTCCGCATACACGGACACAGGAAATGCTGTTTTTAAAAGACGGTGCTGCTCTTTCCAGTCAATCGTCATGGAAATCTCCACTCTCCTGCTTTCCGCAGTCATGCTGATCACCTGGCTGTAGGATGAGCTGCCGATTTTTCCAGTTACCTTCAGCGCGGCTTTCAGACCGCTTTCACAGAGCACCTCTATCGACACGTCAAATGCCCCATCTGTCTCCTGTTTGATATAATTGGAGTCAATATCCCAGGCATCAAACAACCTTGCAACATCTTTATACATCTGTAAATGGTTCATAGGGCCTGCCGCAAACTCCCGCCCGGAGGATTTTAACAGGAATGACGGTATTTCACCATTTTCACTTATGAAGGCCTGCACCTGACCGTTCTCCAGACAGTATCCGCCGGCTGTCTTTGTAATGCGGGCTGCGGCCGCATGGGTCAAATCCTTTCCAGCAAGATTCGCGCCAGCGTGCAGAACCGTAACCGCACCATACGCCGGCAGCGTTACGAGCGCCTGTACCTCATCCCCGCTTACCGCTGTAGATACTTCTTTTCCGTCCGCCGTGACGGCGCCGCCTTTAAAGCTTTCCGGCAGTGTAATCAGCGCTTTTCTTTCAAATCCCAGGGAGTTGAACACAGATATGCCGTCCCCTTCTTTTGCCAGCGCCTTCTGCGCCCGTTCAACGTACTTCTCACAGCCTGCCAGCGTCTCCTCAAAAACAGGTTCCGCCTCCTTATAAACTCTTCCAATGCAGGAGCCTGGTAGAATATCATGGAACTGAAGCAGCAAGAGCTTCTTCCACAGCTCCTCCAGCTCTTCCTTCGGATATGCCGCGCCCTTTTCGACGGCCAGTGCACTCCACATCTCAGCTTCCCGCAGTGCCAGCTCACATCTTCTATTGTTTTTCTTCACCATGGCCTGTGAGGTGTAGGTGCCTCTGTGAGCCGAAAAGTAAAGTTCTCCCACGTAGGTGTGCTTCGGTCCCCCGAGCGCCTCCATATCTTCAAAAAACTCCGCCGGCCCCGCCATCTTCACCTTGGCGCCGCCCTCCAGATCCTTTTGACGCAGTGCGTACTCCACATGATCTCTCGTGGGACCGCCGCCGCCATCCCCATAACCGTAGGGAAGCAGAAATGCCTCCAGATCCCTGGTCTGTGTTCTGTTCTTCCAGGTATTGTTGATCGTCACCGGGTCTGTGTCGTAGGTATAGCTTGTAGGCAGAAATGAGACGATTCTCGTTCCGTCCATTCCTTCCCAGTTAAAATAATGGTAGGGGAACTGCTCTCCCTCATTATAGCTCCAGAATATTTTCTGGGTCACCAGATATTTGACATTACAGCCCTTTAAGATCTGAGGCAGCGCAGCGGAATATCCAAAGGTATCCGGCAGCCACAGCGTCTGGCTGTCCACGTCAAAATATTCCTTGTAGTAGCGTTTTCCGTAGAGAAGCTGCCGGATCAGCGCTTCACCGCCGGCCATATTCGTATCCGGCTCCACCCACATGGCGCCGTCCGCGATCCACTGTCCCTCTTTCACCGCTTCCTGAATCCTTTTAAACAAATCCGGATAATGCTCACGGCACATCTCATAGGCCGCAGGCTGGCTCTGTATGTATTTGTATTCCGGGTATTCTTCAATCAGCCTGAGCTGCGCTGCAAAGGTTCTCTCCGTCTTCCTCCGGGTTTCCGCCATCGGCCACAGCCATGCCAGGTCCAGATGTGAATTACCGACCGCATAGAACGTCGGTGCTGTACTTCCATTTACCGCAGTCAGCGCCGGTTTCACCACTTCTCTCGCTCTTTTATAGTCCGCAGTCCGTTCTCTTCTATCCTGTTCAAAATCCACAGTCAGGGTAAACTGTTCCAGTATGTCGGCAATATGTGCGGCCCGGAGAGAGGACTCATCCAGAACCTCCAGAAGTCCGGATAAAGTATTTACATCCATAAACAGCTGATATGCCGCCTCATTCCAGATGCCATAGGTGCAGCTGCCAAGCCTGCGCCGCTCTCCCTCTGCTGCCGGGTCTTCATACGTCCCCGGCAGTACCGGTCCGGTTGCGCATCCGCCTATATCCGGGAAAAAATGGCCCGCATACGTCTCCATAAGTATGTCAAAGTGCTCATTCCCCTTTGCTTCCCTTACCAGTGTATTATCTTCAAAATAATGGTGAGGCTGCTTCACCCAGTCTGCACGGTACGTGCCGAAGGCCTCGCCATTTACAAACAGACAGGATTCCCCGCCAGGAGCCAGATTAAGCACAATCCGTTCCCCTTTTGCCTCTTCAGGCAATGTAAAATCTCCCGAAAACCAGCAGTACTCGTACTCCTTCCCCCAGATAAATCCGGGTTCTACCGGAACGAACGCTTCCCGCAGCACCTCTTTCCTGTCCATCTGCTCCATGGTACGATACGCGGTCCACCGGATCTCTCCCAGCGGCTGATAAAAATCAGCCTTCAGTGTGCGCATCCAATGCTGCAGTCTGTCTCTCCATTCCGAATGCATGACGCCCATTGCATGTTCTCCCTTCTCTAACAGAAAAATATTATTTTGGCATTTCAATCGTATAAGGAATATTTTCCCGGCCTGTAACGGCGTCTCCCCTGAGTCTGTGTGTCAGAAGCCGGACCGCCTCGACGCCCATCTGATACTGATCCTGCATCACATGAGGGAAGATTGGCAGCGGATCGATATTTTCTTCGAATCCGTCAAAATAAGCGATGGTTTTTTCCTTATCTACACCGAGGTTTTTCGTAATCTGGTAAATAAGCATGCCAAGTTCATGATCAACGGCATAATAAGCCGTTATATCCGTATTCTTTTGTATGTATTCCATAAGTTTAAAATTGTTTCTGCCGTCTTCCCGATCGTCTTCTTCTCCATTTGGAAGATATATATCAATATCCGTAATACACGCACTCTCATCTGCAGGCAGTTGATTACTTAACATGGTATCACGATATCCATTAAAGCGTTCCTTTACCGTAGTTGTGCTTAGTGATGAATGTGAAACAAAGCATATTTTTTTGTGGCCTGATTCAATAAGCTTTGTTACCAGTTCACAACTTGCTTTATAATTATCTGTTGTCACTACCGGCAGTGATATGCCAGCCATCCCCCTGTCTAATAAAATTAACGGATATTTGTTCATATAGAGTTCAAGAACAGTCTCATTATAAACTTCACCTTGGGAACACATTAATATAAGTCCTTTGGCGCCATTTTGAATCATGTCCCGTATCGCACAGTTTTCAGCTTCTTTAGAACCGTATGTACAGCGGAAAAGCATCAAAAGACCTCTTTTTCTGCATTCATATTCTACTCCTCTGATTAATTCACAGCCAAAAGATACACTGAAAGAATCTAATATTACGCCAATAATCCTGTCCGTAGAATTACCTGCTTCTCCATCTTCGGCTATCTCCTCATCCTTCAATACATCCTCACTTTGCAAAGCCTTTTCAAGATTACTTTCAAATACTACAAATGAGCCTTTTCCCGGTTTACGCAGGATACACCCCCGATATGCCAGAATTTCCAATGCCTTTTTTACGGTTATCCGGCTGACGTTATAGATATCAATCAGTTCTTTTTCAGAAGGCAATCTGCACCCTGGCGGGTACTTTCCTTCCTTAATACCATTCAACAAATCATCGTATATTTTTTTATACATTGGTTCACTAGCCATAATCTTCTGTCCCTGCTTTCCTTTCAGTCTCCTATACTATATTTTACTACATTTTTCCAAAAGCAGGGCGAAAAATTATCGTTACTTTTGGTACTTTAACGATGATACATTTTTGTTATAACTGATCCGCTCTCAAAGTATTTAAACTCAAGACCTGGATACTTATCCTCACAGAGATCTTTCATATACATCATTCCTGCCCGTTCAGAGGTCTCGTGTCCCAACGCAAGAATAGCCTTATGTAAACCAATTGCAGCAGCGTCTCTGGCCATTTCAGCATCCCGCCATTCACTGACTTCTCCCGCAATAATAAAATCATGGTCTTCGTATAATTCAAACAGATCACCCGGAGAGCCAAAGCAACAGGCAATACTGTTTCCTTTTTTATTTATACTGCCCGACACACGAATTTGATCTAAGTTCAAATTTCTAATTAGTTTTTCCGCCAGTTCTTCTGCCGTCAGCGGTTCTTTCAATATAAAAGTGGTTACGCCGAATTTTTTTCTTTCTTTTATAACTCCTTCCAGACACGCATATTTTATCTCTCCTGCACAAATCATATCAGGATTCATTGCATGTGCGTAATCATGGAATCGAAAAATTGTTAAACCACTGTCATAAATAATTCGCTGTTTTTCTTTAACAATAGCTAAATCATGTATATCATCCATATGGTCATAAAAAAGTGGTTCATGGACGATCAGAAAATCCGCCCCCCAGTCAACCACCTGTTTTATCACCTCAATAGTGCCAAACATTGCAATTGCTACCTTATGAACCTCTTTGTCAACACTTCCAGATTTTACAGTATCACAAGTATTGTCCTCATCCACAGGTATATCATTCCATGTCTTCAAATCATTTATTAAACTGCTTATTTTCATAGACCTGCTCCATAAATTCTATTTAGTAGTATATGCATACCCGACAACAAGCTGATCTCTTAACAGGAAAAATAATATAATCGCTGGTAAAGATACAAAAATGCATGCAAGAAACATAAGCGGAACATTTGCATTTCCAAGAAGTGACAAACTCGCCATAACCGGTCTGATATTTGCCGATTTTACAAAGGTCAGGCCAAACAGCAAATTATTCCAACATGCCGTAAATTGCTGAAGCAGAACAATTGCCAGCGGGGCTTTCGCCATAGGCAGCATAATTTTCATTAAGGTCTGCCAGCTGTTCGCTCCATCTATTTTTGCAGCTTCACATATTTCATTATCCACTCCAAGAAAAAAATTACGAAAAACAAACATCGCGAACGGGATACACAAAGCCATAAAGAATAAAGTCATACCTGTTCTGGTATTATAAAGTCCTGTATTATAGTAAGCCTTATAAACAGGTATTAAATATGATTCAAACGGAAATACTGTTCCACTGTAAATAAGCATAAACCAGAAATTTTTATGTTTTACACTTGTATGTGTCAATCCATATCCTGCCAGCAGAGCTATAAAGACACCCGCTGCTGCTCCAACGCCACAATATAAAAAAGTAGATCCAAAAGATAAAAACAGTTTATTCGCTATTAGACTTTTAAAATTGCTGAAAATGATTCCAGCATTAAAGCTTACAGGCAGCTCCCATAATGAACCCAGATTGTATTCCTGCTTTGTTTTAAAAAGGTTTAAAATCACAAATAGCAGCGGCATAACCCATAATATTCCAAACACTGTAAGAATGATATTTATAACCGTTTGTATTTTTTTACTTGTCTTAATCATACGCGCCCTCAAATATCTTTGTAGGAATTTTTTATATTAAAGTAAGATATTACAAGAATTATAAGCGATAATACAACGGCAACTGCAGATCCTCTTCCATATTTGCCATGGCCAAAGGACTCCTGATACATGGTAAACGCCAGTGTTTCAGACGTACGGTAGGGGCCTCCCTTTGTCGTAACCCATATAATATCAAATACTTTAAAACTGTTTACAATTGTCATAAGCATGACCACAAGAATCGTAGGTTTAATGATTGGAATCACAACGTTCGTATAGAGTTTTAATCCTTTGGCTCCATCAATCATTGCCGATTCTATAGGTGATGCATCCATATTTCTGATTCCGGCTATAAAAAGCAGCATGTTCAGTCCAACTCCCTGCCATACTCCTGCACAAATCATTAGAAACGTATTAAAGTATGGAGTATTAAGCCAGTTAGACCTTGCAGTGTTTCCTGTTAACTCTCCCAAAAGAGCAGGAAGGCCATAGGTTGAAAGCAGCGAGGATATGATAAGGCCTCCTACCGTACCGGAAAGTGTAGCCGGGAAATAGAATACGCTGCGAAACAGCTTTGTTCCCGAACTCCTGGTAATTAGAGCGGCTAACGTAAACGGTATGATCAAAGAGGTAACCATAGAAGCCGCTACCCAGATTACTGTATTAAGTAATGAAATAAGAAAATTACTATCTTTAAATAAAGAGATATAGTTTTGAAATCCAACAAATATTTTACTTCCAATTCCATTCCAGTCAAAGAAGCTTATATAAGTTGTATAGATGATGGATGAAATAAAAAAAGTTACTACTAAAATTACAGCAGGTAATATATAAAGATAATCCAACCAATTACTTTTAATTCTTATTTTTACTTTACCGGTTTTGCTCATTTTATCCCTCATTTATTTTTACCGGAAGAGTGTAAAACACTCTCCCGGTTGTCTTATGTCAATCGGCATATCCCTCTCCTAATACCTCATCCGCTTTTGCCTGAATCGTATTAAGAGCTTCCTCAACAGTAGCATCACCCAGCTCAAATTTCAGAAGCTGATCAATAGCCACATCACGTATTTCCGTATTTGCTACGTTCTCATAATATCTGAGCATCAAATTATAGTTATCCGCATCCATAGCGAAATCTGTCATTTCCTTAGCACAGTTATTACTGATTTCTACATTAGAAGAGCAGTTAAATTTTGTGACTTCATTGAAAACTGTCTGGTTGTCTTTTTCATACCACGCCTTGAGAACTTCCATAGCGGATCCTTTATCAGCACTGTTCTTTGCTACACAAACAGGAGCTATTTCAAAAAAGACCGTTCTCTTAATATCTGAACTGACCGTCGGCATCACAAATGTACCATAGTTACCTGCTCCAAAATTATCATTGAGATTAACTGCTTCATAATCAGCTGCCTCCTGCATGGCAATCTCACCTGTCGCCTCTGCCTTATGAAGATCCGTTGGGTCCATTGGAATAGAAAAGAATCCTTTATCGTACATTTCTTTCCACTTATTCATTACCTCGACAACGCGTTCATCTGTATATTTTATCTTATTTTCACAAATATCCAGATAAAGCTGCGGATCATATGCGGCCAGAAGGCATTCGAACCACTTAAAGCCCCATAAACCATTGCCTGCGTCCACCCCCATTGGTGTAACCCCATTGTCCACCAATGTCTGACACACCTTTTCAAACTCCTCAAAAGTCTCCGGTTCCTTCAAGTTATACTTGTCAAAAACATCTTTATTGTACACAAGTGCACTATAGATAATGCTGTATGGAGCAGCATAGATTTTTCCGTTGAATGTAAGGGAATCCGTTACATTTTCCGGAACACCGTTTGGTATAATATATTGATTCCACACATCAGTCAGATCTTCAATTACTCCAGCCTCTGCAAGAGTTTTTAAATCAACTCCGCTCCACCATGTAAAAAGCCCTGGTGCATCCTCTGAATTAATCGACTGTTCCACCGCCGTCCTCATGGATGCAACGTCCGTATACGAAATAAATTCAATGTCAATTCCACTGGCTGCGGAAGCACTCTGCGCCAGTTTATCCAAATCAGTCTGCTCCGTTCCGGAAAGCTTATCATTCCAAAATTCTACTTTACCAGTACTGGCCGGATCTCCCTCTCCTTCTGTCTCATCGTCTTTTACTGCCTGTGTAACTGCTTTTTCTGTTGAACCCGTCTCTTTCTCAGGCGCTGTATGATTGCCGGAACAGCCCATAAGATTACCTGCAGCTAATGCAACGGTTAATAATACTGCTAAAACTCTTCTTCTCATACCCATTCTCCTTTTTTGTAACTTACCAGTTTCTCAGTTATCTTAGTATATTATTATGTCGATATATCGACCTATGTATAATAACATATCATTTTAATTAGGCAAAGTCAATATAAAATTTAGCATATTATGCATTTTTTTATCCGAAATGTAAAAAAGACATGCAACCCAAGTCAGGTTACATGTCTTTTTACAAACTCTTCGCTTTTATTCCCCCATCAAATCCCTCATTACCTCATCCACCGTTTCAATCCGCTCCGCTCGGAATGCATTGCTTCCGCAGAACACAAGCCCTTCATCCGTATTCCCTTCCGCGGAATTCACTAGTGCCTTGGTGATACAGTAGGGAATCGTCTTCTTATCGCATTTCTCGAGACACTGGTAGCAATGTTCCAGCTTAAACGGAGTCTGCCCGACACCGCTTAAGAATGCGTTATTGATCGCCCGTCCGGGCATGCCTACGGGACTCTTTGTGATTACGATATTTTCCTTTGACGCGTGAAGATACGCCTGCTTAAATTCGTCCGGAGCGTCACATTCCTCTGTGGTCACAAAACGCGTCGCCACCTGGACGCCGTCGGCCCCCAGCTCCATCTGATGCATCACATCCTCATGGCTGTAGATTCCTCCCGCCGTCACGACAGGAATCTCTGTCTGGTACTTCTCGGCATACTCTCCTACCAGGCGGATAATTCCTCTGACCTCTTCGTCGTAGGCAGCCTGATCATACGTGTGTTCCACATCCGCAGTATCCACGCCCAGTGTCTCCAGGGATTCACGTGAAAAGCCCAGGTGTCCTCCCGCAAGCGGCCCCTCTACCACGACCAGATCGGGAACGCGGTGAAACTTGCGGTCCCACATCTTTAGGATTACCATGGCAGACTTGACAGAGGATACGATCGGGGCGATCTTCGTCTTTACCTTTTCCCCGGCCGCGCCCATCTCTGCCGCAGCCTCGGCCAGATATGCCGGAAGGCTGGCGGGAAGACCGGCTCCGGAGATAATAATGTCCGCTCCTGCCTTAACCGCTTCCTTCACATACAGTGCGTAGCTTTTCGTCGCCACCATAATATTAAATCCAATCACGCCTTCCGGGGATATCTCCCTGGCCTTCTTAAATTCTTTTCCGATCGCCCGGAGATTCGCCTCCAGCGGATGGTCTGCAAAATCCGGTTCCCGGAAACCGATCTGCGCGGTAGAAATGATCCCCATACCGCCAGCCCTGGCCACAGCGCCCGCCAGGGAAGAAAGGCTGATTCCAACTCCCATTCCGCCCTGTATAACCGGCTTCGGAACCACGAGTTCTCCTATTACCAATGGTCTTAAATTTCCCATCACATTCTCCTAAATCTGTCATATCGCCCGGAGGCAATTTCTTCTTTCGGCACAGCGGCATATTTTATGAAAAATGCCTCCATGGCGCTGTCCATTTCCTTCGCCAGTTCCGCTAAATTCTCCGCTGCAGCCGGTTCTTCCTCAGCTATGATTCTTTCGATCAGGCCCAGTTCCATCAGATCCCTGGCGGTGATCTTCATGACTCGTGCCGCGTCGCTGGCCTTCTTGCTGTCCTTGTAAAGGATTGAGGCAAAGCCCTCCGGCGACAGAATCGAATAGATTGCATTTTCCAGCATCCAGACCTCATTGGCGACTGCCATCGCCAGCGCGCCGCCGCTTCCGCCTTCTCCAATGACGATGGAGAGAATCGGAACGGTTATGTCTGCCATTTCAAATAAGTTTCTGGCAATCGCCTCGCCCTGTCCCCGCTCTTCCGCTTCCAGCCCGCAGAACGCGCCCGGCGTATCCACGAAACAGATAATGGGACGGCCGAAGGTTTCCGCCTGCTTCATCAGACGAAGCGCCTTCCTATAGCCCTCCGGAGAAGGCATGCCAAAGTTGCGTTTGATATTGTCCTTCGTATTCTTTCCCTTTTCCTGGCCGATCACTGTCACTGGCATACCGTGGAAAGAGGCGATACCGCCCACAATTGCGCCGTCGTCGCCAAAGTAACGGTCCCCATGGAGTTCCATGAAATCGTCAAATACCGCGTTTATATAATCGCTGGCCACGGGACGTTCGGAGCTTCTGGAAAGCTGAACGGTATCCCATGGGCTCTTTTTATTTCTGCGAAACTTCGTCTTTTTCTCTTTTCCACTGGCTGCTTCGGATTTTCCGCAGTTATCCACATGGAAAAATGAGTTTTCACCGTTCTGCTCCTGATTCTGTGAGCGGTGAAGCTTTAAGATCGCAGAAATGGCATCTTTCATCTCTTCCCGCTTCACGATCTTATCCACAAAGCCGTGATCCTGCAAAAATTCAGAACGCTGGAATCCCTCCGGCAGCTTCTGTCCGATGGTCTGCTCGATGACTCTGGGGCCTGCGAAGCCGATTAATGCGCCCGGTTCTGCCAGAATGATATCTCCCAGCATGGCAAAGCTGGCCGTCACGCCTCCGGTAGTCGGATCGGTCAGAACGCTGACAAACAGCTGTCCTGCCTTGTGATGGCGCTTTAAAGCCGCGGAGGTCTTTGCCATCTGCATCAGGGATACGATTCCCTCCTGCATTCTGGCGCCTCCGGAACAGGCGAAAATGACAACAGGGAGCTGCTCCTTAGTGGCTCTCTCCACTGCTCTCGCTATCTTTTCACCCACCACATGGCCCATGCTGCTCATGATAAATCTGGCGTCACAGACACCGATTACCGCAGGCTCTCCGCCTATGGTGCATTTTCCGGTTACGATCGCTTCGTTTAACTTTGTCTTCTCCCTGGCCGCCTCGATTTTCTTTTCATATCCCGGAAAATCCAGCGGGTTCGCAAATTCCATCTCCTTATCCCATTCCTCAAAGCTTCCTGCATCCGCAGTCATCTCGATTCTGCGATAAGCGTGGACCCGGAAATAGCCTTTGCATTTGGGACAGATATAGAAATTACTTCTCACATCTTCCGCGTAAATGGGCTGACCGCATTTGTTGCACTTTCTCCACAGACCAGCCGGGATATTCGGTTCGTCTGCTTTGTCTGGCGTCTTGTATTTGCTGTCGATCAGTGTGTATGTTTTTTTAAACATGTCTCTTAACATGGGTTTTGCTCCTTATGAAAATAAAATGAGGACTGGTGGGATGATTCAGCTGCTTCAGCCGCAGTGGACAGACATGGAACACCTTTGGCGTCCCATGTCTGTCGGGCATTCGCCCCATACCCAGATGAAACTCCGCATTTCCAGATACAAGCGAGCTTGCATCTGAAAACACGAAATTTCATCTGGGTGCACTGCTCATTGCTTACGCAAAGTACTTTGGTATGAAATCTGTGTCAATGTCTCCGGACTGATACGCTTCATGACTTAAAATATCAAACTGGAAGTCCACGTTTGTCTCGATTCCCTCTATAATCAATTCGCCCAGCGCACTCCGCATCTTGGCAATCGCCTCGGTGCGGTCTTTTCCATGGACGATCAGTTTCATCAGCATGGAATCGTAGTTTGCCGGTACTTTGTAGTCGTTGTAAATATGTGTGTCCACACGGACGCCGTTGCCGCCTGGGACGTGGACATTGGTGATCAGTCCTGGACATGGCATGAAATTCTTTTCCGGATTTTCCGCGTTGATTCTGCACTCAATGGCGTGGCCCGTGATCTTTACGTCTTTCTGGGTTACGCTTAAGGGTTCTCCCGCGGCCACACGAATCTGTTCCTTGATTAAATCCAGCCCGGATACCAGCTCTGTTACCGGATGCTCTACCTGAATTCTGGTGTTCATCTCCATGAAATAGAAATTTTTATGCTTATCTAAAAGGAATTCTATGGTTCCGGCGTTTTCGTAGCCGACGGATTTCGCCGCCAGTACCGCGGTCTCCCCCATCTTCCTCCGAAGCTCTTCTGATATAGCCGCAGAGGGGGATTCCTCCAGTACCTTCTGGTGGCGCCTCTGAATAGAACAGTCACGCTCACCTAAATGCACCACATTGCCAAACTTATCCGCCATGATCTGGAACTCGATGTGCCTCGGCTTCTCAATGTATTTCTCAATATACATGGTGTCATCGGAAAATCCCTTGATGGACTCCATCTGTGCATTCTGGAAATTAGCATTGAAATCTTCCGATCCACGGGAGATACGCATGCCCTTTCCGCCGCCGCCCGACGATGCCTTAATCATCACCGGATATCCGATCTTTTCCGCTACGAGGCGAGCTTCTTCCACTTCGTGGACTGCCTCCTTGCCGCCCGGTACCACCGGCACGCCGGCGTCCATCATGGTCTTTCTGGCTTCGGATTTATTCCCCATCCGGTTGATAATATCCGCGGATGGGCCGATAAATGTGATGTTGCATTTCTCACATAATTCTGCAAATCTGGCGTTCTCCGAGAGAAAACCAAAGCCCGGATGGATCGCATCCGCCTTCATGGCCACTGTGGCCGTCAGGATCCGTTCCATGTTTAAGTAACTCTGGGTGGAAGGAGCCGGTCCGATGCAGATGGCCTCGTCTGCCAGAAGTGTATGCAGACAGTCGCGATCCGCCTCAGAATAGACCGCCACGGTCTTGATTCCCATTTCCCGGCACGCCCGGATTATACGCACCGCGATCTCGCCGCGGTTTGCAATCAATATTTTATCAAACATATGACGACCACCTATCCAATCATAAATGTCAGTTCCGCGGAAGCGGCGATTTTTCCGTCAACCGTTGCTACAGCCCTGCCGATGCCTACCGGACCCTTGCGCTTGATGATTTCACATTCCAGACGCATACGGTCGCCGGGAACTACCTTATATTTGAACTTTGCCTTGTCGATTCCGCCAAAGAATACCAGCTTTCCCTTATTGGCCTCTTCGCTTAAGATCGCAACGGCTCCGACCTGTGCCAGCGCCTCAATTCTCAGCACGCCCGGCATAACCGGTTCCTGCGGGAAATGTCCCTGGAAATACGGCTCATTAAACGTAACGCATTTATATCCTACGGCGCGGACGCCCGGTTCCAGCTCTTCAATGCAGTCTACCAGCAGAAACGGATGCCTGTGCGGAATAATTTCTTCAATTTCCTTAATACCTAACATGACTCTATCTCCTCTTTATGAAAAAAGAGCCTCAACCAATTTAAAACCCTGTCATTCCTTAAAAATCGGCTGAACCTCTTTTCAACTTTTTCTTTCCTGTCAATCACAGCCCTGTATCGCTTCTTACCGGATTCTGAACAGGGGCTGGCCATACTCCACCACGTTTTCGTTGCCGACGAGAACGGCTTCCACGATGCCGTCAAACTCGCTCTCAATCTCATTCATCAGCTTCATGGCTTCGATGATTCCAAGGGTCTGGCCCTTCTTTACCGCATCCCCCACCTTGACGAACGGTTCGGCATCCGGTGAAGAGGAATTATAGAAGGTTCCCACTAACGGTGACGCCACGATCTTATCGGAGTCAATGGCTGCGGCCGTGTTTTCCGCGGTCTGCGCGCCTTCGCCGCTGCCGGCCGGCGCGGTATATTCCGCTGCCGGAAGCGCTGCCATCTCTGCCGCCACGCCTGCCGCCGGTATCATCTGCTGCACCGCGCTGTTTCCCGCTACGGTTATAATCTGTTCTTTTTCCTTTTTGATGGAAAGCTTCAAGTTGCCTTCCTCTATCTTAAAGCTGGTCAGGCCATTCTCTGAAACCGCCTGCATCAGTCTGATGATATCATTGATCTCCATATCCGGCCTCCTACTGTTCGAACTTTTTCACTAAAATACTGGCATTATGACCGCCGAAGCCAAGAGAGTTGCTGATTGCCACATTGACATCACAGGAAACGCCCTCACCCTTCGTGTAGTCTAAATCGCATCCTTCTCCCTCAGTCTCAAGACCCGCTGTCGCATGCACAAATCCTTCCTGGATTGATTTCACACAGGTGATGAATTCCACGCCGCCTGCGGCCCCCAGAAGATGGCCGATCATGGACTTGGTAGAATTGATCTTAACCTCCCCCGCATGGTCGCCGAGCGCTGATTTGATCGCCATGGTCTCGAATAAATCGTTGTGATGCGTGCTGGTTCCGTGTGCGTTGACGTAATCCACGTCTTTCGGTCTGATACCGCCGTCCTGGATGGCATTCGTCATCGCTCTGGCCGCACCGCTTCCGTCCTCGGCCGGAGATGTGATATGGTACGCGTCACAGGTTGAGCCGTATCCGATCACCTCGGCGTATATCGTCGCATTTCTTGCGACTGCATGCTCCAGGGACTCCAGAACCACAACACCGGCGCCTTCGCCCATCACGAAACCGCTTCTGTCCTGATCGAACGGGATAGACGCGCGCATCGGATCCGTCACAGTGGTAAGCGCTGTCAGGGATGTAAATCCGGCCACACCGATCGGCGCTATGCTGGCTTCCGTTCCACCGGCAACCATTACGTCCGCCTCACCGTACTGGATGGAACGGAACGCTTCACCGATCGAATGAGTACCTGTCGCACAGGCAGTTACCACGTTAAAGCATTTTCCCTTTAATCCGAACTGGATCGCCACATTTCCGGCAGCCATGTTGCAGATCATCATCGGTACCAGCAGCGGATTTACGCGGCCCGGTCCCTTTTCCAGGAGCTTACTGTGTTCCCGCTCCATAGCCTGAAGGCTTCCGATTCCGGATCCCAGACATACGCCTACACGGTACGGGTCCTCCTGTTCCATATCAATGCCGGAATTCTCCAGTGCTTCCTTCGAAGCGGCTACGGCGAACTGGGAGAAACGCTCCATACGCTTAGCAGCCTTCGGATCCATATAATTCTTAGGATCAAAATCCTTTACCTCGGCCGCAAGCTTTGCCTTATATTCGGTTGTATCAAACTGGGTAATCGGTCCGATTCCCACCTTTTTCTCTTTCAGTCCGTTCCAGAAACTCTCTACGTCATTTCCGATCGGTGTAATTGCTCCCATACCTGTTACTACAACTCTTGTCTTCATGTCGCTCTCTCCTTATTACATTATAACTCTTGCCCAACCGTGCATCTGCTGAATAGTTACGTTACATCGCCATTCCGCCGTCCACGCAGATCACCTGGCCAGTTATGTAGCCTGCCGCGCCGGAGGCCAGAAATGTCACTGCACCAGCAATATCTTCGGTGGTTCCAAAATGTTTCATCGGGATCTGTTCTGTCGCTCCCGCCTTTACGGCATCGGACAGCACCTCCGTCATCTCCGTCTCAATAAATCCAGGCGCTACCGCGTTCACGGTGACTCCCCTGCTGGCCACTTCTCTGGCAAAGGATTTTGTCAGTCCGATCACACCAGCCTTGGCCGCGCAGTAATTGGCCTGCCCCGCATTGCCGAGCACACCGGAAACGGAAGAAATATTGATGATTCTGCCGCCTCTCTGTTTGATCATCTGGCGGGCTACATGCTTCATGCAGTTAAATACGCCCTTTAAGTTGGTATCGATAACTGCGTCGAAATCGCCCTCGGACATCTTCATCAGCAGATTATCCTTCGTGATTCCGGCGTTATTTACCAGAATATCGATAGAGCCATACTTCTTTATGACGCCGTCCATCATAGCCGCAACGCTCTCAAAATCAGACACGCTGCACTGGATGGCCTCCGCATGGCCTCCGCCTGCCGTAATCTCATTTACCACTTCTTCCGCACGTTTCGCGGAACCATTATAATTGACAATGACGGTCGCGCCTTCCGCGGCCAGACGGAGCGCGATCGCCCGCCCGATTCCTCTTCCGGCTCCGGTCACAACAGCTGTTTTTCCTTCTAACATTCCGGCATCCTCCTCGCTATAGCTTTTCAATATCTTCCAGTTTTTCTATATTAATGACTTTTACATCTCTTGTTATCTTTCTCATGAATCCGGCCAGAGTCTTTCCCGGCCCGATTTCTATAAATGTATCCACTCCATCCTGCAGCATGGTTTCCACACTCTGCTGCCATCTGACGGAAGAAGACACCTGTCTCTCTAAAAGCGGTCTCACATCCTCTGCTTTCGTCACATACTGAGCCGTGACATTAGCCACATACGGGATAACCGGGGTGTTGATGCGGGCATCGGCCAGAACCTCGCCCAGCTTCCGTCCGGCTTCCGCAAGCATGGCAGAATGGAACGGTCCGCTGACATTTAACAGAACGGCACGCTTTGCACCAGCTTCCAGGAGCTTCTCATTGGCCGCTTCCACGGCTTCCTTCCGTCCGGAGATCACGATCTGGCCCGGGCAGTTGTAGTTGGCGATGGAAACGCCGTCGATCGCGCTTATCACTTCTTCAATCTTAGACGCGTCGAGGGCCAGGATGGCGGCCATGGCTCCGAGTCCAACCGGAACCGCCTCCTGCATGAGGATTCCCCTCTGTCTTACGGTACGGATCGCATCCGCGTCGCTCATCACGCCCGCGGCGGCAAGTGCAGGGTATTCTCCCAGGCTCAGTCCGGCAGCCACATCGGGCTTCACGCCTTTTGCCTCTTCCAGGACACGCATCATGGCGATGCTGGTGGTTACCATGGCAGCCTGTGTGTATTCCGTGATATCCAGTCTGTCGTTCTTCTCAAAACACAGCTCCGGCACGGAAAAGCCAAGCAGCTCTGACGCCATGTCAAAGAGCTCTTTTCCGGTCTTTGTATTCTCATAAAAATCCTGGCCCATTCCACAGTACTGTGCGCCCTGTCCCGGGAAAATAAATGCAGTCTTGCTCATAATCCGTAACTCCTTTTTCAATTATCGGTTCAGCAGTTTCTCCGCCTGTTCCATCATCTCATCAATCATTTCCTTACAGGTCTGTGTCTTATAAATCATACCTGCGATCTGGCCTGCCATGACGGTACCGTTCGTGATATCGCCTTCCTGTACGGCCTCTCTCAGCTTTCCGAGAGTTAAGTATTCCAGTTCCTCGAAGCTCTTGCCTTCCTGCTCCAGCTTTACGTATTCCCTGGTCATCTGATTCCTTAAGCATCTGACCGGATGGCCGTGGGAACGTCCCGTAACCGCCGAATCGATGTCCTTTGCCTTGATAATGCGCTGCTTGTAGTTCTCGTGCACAATGGATTCATCCGAAACCACAAATCTCGTACCGATCTGTACCGCCTCTGCTCCGAGCATAAATGCCGCGGCGATTCCGCGTCCGTCACCGATACCGCCGGCCGCAATAACCGGTATGGATACAGCGTCCACGACCTGAGGAACCAGTGTCATCGTTGTCTGCTCGCCGATATGGCCGCCGGATTCGCATCCTTCCGCCACAACCGCATCCGCGCCGTAGCGCTCCATTCTCTTAGCCAGTGCTACAGAAGCCACAACCGGTATAATTTTGACCCCGGCGGCCTTCCACATCTCAATATATTTCTCCGGGTTTCCGGCTCCGGTGGTTACCACACCGATTCCTTCCTCCACGACTACCTTTGCTATCTCATCGGCATGAGGGCTCAGCAGCATGACATTGACTCCGATTGGTTTCTTTGTCAGCGCTTTTGCCTTGCGGATCTCCTCTCTGACCACCTCGGCCGGTGCGTTTGCACCGCCGATCAGTCCCAGCCCGCCAGCTTCCGATACAGCCGCCGCCAGATGATGTTCCGCAACCCAGGCCATTCCACCCTGAATAATCGGGTGTTTAATTCCTAAAAGTTCCGTTATTCTGGTATTCATCAGCCTTCCACGCCCTTTGCTTTTAAGTAGTCCATAACCGCGTTTACGGTCGTCAGCTTCTCTAAATCCTCAGAAGGAATCTCGACTGAATACTCATCCTCCAGAGCCATAACAAGTTCGAATAAATCCAGGGAATCCGCTCCTAAATCCTCTTTAAAGGAAGACTCTGCCAATACGGCCTCTGCGTCTACATTTAACTGCTCTGCGATAATTTCTTTCATCTTCTCTAACATGGTTTCATTCTCCTCTTCATTTTCCATCTTTTATTCCATTGATTTTTTAATATTTATCTAATTACTTTGATTTTCAAAGTATTAGTCTTTTTAATTACCACTCCAGAAGAGTGGTTCCCCAGGTCAACCCTGCACCAAAACCGGCTAAAAGCAATTTGTCGCCCGGTTTCAATTTTCCTTCGCGGTTCAGCTCATCTAAAAGGATGGGCACCGACGCTCCGGAAGTATTACCATACCGCTCTAAATTCGCTGGAAACTTTTCCATCGGTAATTTAAGTCTTTTCGCTATGGATTCGGAAATCCGGTAATTGGACTGATGCAGAATAAAATATTTAATTTCTTCTAATTCGGTTCCGCTCCCGGCAATCGTCTTCTTAATTGCCTCCGGCACGGTCTTAACCGCAAATTTAAAAACTTCCTGGCCATCCATGGTCATATAGCCTAATTCCGGTTTCTTTCCTGTCAGGAAATTTCCCGTAGTGCGTCCGCCGCATTTCAGAACGTCGCCTTTCGTTCCGTCCGCACCCATGGTCAGCCCCATGATTCCGGTGTCCTCTGCCCTCACGACAGCCGCTCCCGCACCGTCTCCGAAGAGAACGCAGGTGCCCCGGTCGTTCCAGTCCACCAGCTTGCTGAGTGTATCCGCTCCGATCACAAGCCCCGTCCGGTAGATTCCCGCCGTCAAAAAGCTATGTACCGTGTTTAAAGCGAAGACAAATCCCGAACACGCGGCGCTTAAGTCAAACGCCACCGCATTGACCGCGCCGACCGCGGCCTGTACCTCGCAGGCACCATTTGGAAAACAGCAGTCTCCCGAGGAAGTGGCAAGGACGATAATGTCCAGTTCTTCCGGTTTTATTCCGGATTGTTCAATCGCCAGCTTCGCCGCCTCCGCCGCCAGATCGGAGGTTCCTGATTCTGCTGCCGCAATCCTTCTTTCCCGGATTCCGGTTCTCGGTCTGATCCATTCGTCGCTGGTATCCACGATCTTTGCCAGATCATCATTGGTTACCACCTGTTTCGGTACAGCCGAACCTGTTCCTATAATTCTAGTCGTCATAATTTCCCCCATTCGTGCTGTGATTCACACATCCAGGTAAATGGGAAAACCCGTGGTTTTCACCTGTCTCTGATATTTTTCGTTTCAAATATTTTGATATTCAAACCAATTCTATACAATCCCGATTCGTTTGTCAAGAAAAATTTTTAAAATAACAGCCGCCTGTGATATGCCACATCGTTCAAGAAATTTTTTCGGACAAATGGTAAAATAGAACAACAAACAGAAAAGGAAGTAAGACAAATGGATTTACAGAACGAAAAATGTGTCATGGTCATCGACGAGACACTCCCCACCGGCCTGATTGCCAACACCGCCGGAATTATGGGAATCACGCTTGGCAAAGAGATGCCGGATACCGTGGGGCCTGACGTCACGGACAAGACAGGCTGCTCCCACCGGGGCATCATCCAGTTCCCTGTCCCCATACTAAAGGCTGACGGAGCCAAAATACGGGAGCTCCGGAAACAGCTTTACCGGCCAGAATATGCGGAACTGACTGTGGTGGATTTCTCCGACACGGCACAGAGCTGCAAGACCTACGATGAATTTATCGATAAGGCTGCCGCCACCGAGGAAGATACCTTCTCCTATCTCGGTATTGCCATCTGCGGACCTAAAAAAGCGGTGAATAAGCTGACAGGGAATCTCCCATTGCTTCGATAAATGAACATGTATTCCAGGTATTACCCCAACACCAGGATGCAAAGAGGCCGGATCTTTGGAATCCAGCCTCTTTGCATCTTTAACTGTTAATTCGTATCTCTTCCGATATCCCGTACAGACGGTATGAGAGGTAATCTCATGTCTGCTGTTTAATATCGTGCCGTCAATATCGAGGCATATCATGTTACACACCATATCCGGATCCTCTTACTTCATCAGCTGCTGGTAGACATCCCGTTTACTGATTCCCCGGTCCTTCGCCACCATACGCATGGCCTCTTTTCGTTCAATTCCCTGCTTCTCATACAGATCCATATGCTCTTCCAGAGACATCTCCTCAAACGATTTCATCCGTTCTTCCTTTATTTCACCGATACTCTTCCCTTCGATAACAATGACGCACTCGCCTCTCGGATCCTCCGTCTCATAGGCCGCCAGCGCATCTTCAAACGTAGTCTGAAACGCCGTCTCATACCGTTTCGTCAGTTCCCTGCATATGGTGATTCTCCGGTTTCCCAGGGCCACTCTCAGTTCCTCCAGCGTCCTGACAAGCCGGTGGGGCGCTTCATATATAATGATCGTTCTCGTCTCCCGCTTCAGCTCCTCTAAAATCCACTGTTTTTCCTTCTTATCAGAAGGGAGAAATGCCTCAAAGCAGAAACGCCTCGTTGCCAGTCCCGATATGGTCAGAGCCGTAATGCATGCCGCAGGCCCGGGCAGAGATGTAAGCGGTACTCCCGCCTTATGGCACTGCCTCACCAATTCTTCGCCCGGATCAGAGATTCCCGGTGTTCCCGCATCTGTAATTAATGCGATGGAAACTCCATTTTTCATCTGCTCCACCAGATATCTGGCCTTGTCCACCTTGTTGTATTCATGATAGCTGGTCATGGGCGTCTTAATATTAAAGTGGTTTAACAGCTTAATGCTGTGCCGGGTGTCCTCCGCCGCAATCAAGTCCACTTCCTTTAATGTATTCAAAACCCGCAGGGTAATATCATCCAGATTCCCAATAGGCGTCGCACATAGATACAGCTTTCCTGTTTTCTGATCCTTTACCTGTTCTTCCATCTTCTTTTCCAACTTTTCTGCTATTTTTCGGGCCGTTTGACCGGCCTGTTTCTTCTATCATTAGTAGATATACTTTAACACAGAGGGCGGGACTTTTCAAGGAAAGGCGAAAATATGGCAGGGCGGAAAACACCAATCCCCTGGTTCTCCGCCCTGCCATATTCACCTAATTCTCCAAATCCTCCCCATTGCTGGCAATAACTTTCTTATACCAGTAAAATGACTTCTTCGGCTTCCTGCTCAAATCTCCGCTTCCGTCATTGTGTTTATCTACATATATGAATCCGTAGCGTTTATCCATTTCCCCGGTTCCTGCGCTTACCAGATCGATACAGCCCCATGGAGTATAGCCCATCAGCCGTACACCGTCCTGATCTATCGCCTTCCTCATCTCTTCAATATGGCGTTTTAAATAGTCAATTCTGTAGTCATCGCAAATCTTCCCGTCTGCATCCTCCTGGTCGTATGCCCCCAGCCCGTTTTCAACGATAAATAAAGGGACATCATAACGGTCCGTAAGCCAGTTAAGTGCATACCGAAGCCCCACAGGATCGATCTGCCAGCCCCAGTCCGACTGTTCTACATATGGGTTCGTTATCAGATCATCCCGTTCGCAAAATGCATATTCCGGCGAATGCTCCCGATATTCTGTGGTATAGGACATATAATAGCTGAACCCCACATAATCCACACAGCCGCCGCGCAAAATCTCCAGATCCTCTTCAGTGCAATCAATGGAAAATCCCTTCTGTTTCCAATACGCCGGTATTCCCGGAGGGTACGCTCCCTTTACATGCACATCTCCAAAGTAGTACTTTCTCTGCATGGCTTTCTCGGCCATCATGATATCTTCAGGCCGGCACGTCTTAGGATAAACCGGAGTCACACTCAGCATACAGCCGATCAGAAAATCCGGGTTTATCTCATGTCCCTTTAAAACTGCAAGCGCACTGGCTACCAGTTCATAGTGTGCCGCCTGGTACATGACCTCTTCCCGTTCTTCACCCTCGCTGTACTGTATTCCGGAATCCGAATACACCAGAAAATCACTCCAGTAGTTTGCCTGGTTATTAATTTCATTAAATGTCATCCAGTATTTTACTTTATTTTTATATCGTTCAAAACATACAACTGCAAAATGTACAAAAAAGTCAATCAGCTTCCGGTTCCGCCATCCCCCGTAATGCTCTGCCAGATGGAGCGGCATCTCAAAATGGCTCAGTGTAATCACCGGCTGTATTCCATATTTCAGACATTCGTCAAAGAGGTCATCATAGAAACGCAGTCCATCCTCATTCGGCTCTTCCTCATCGCCCAGAGGGAAAATCCTGGTCCACGCAATGCTGGTCCGAAAACACTTAAATCCCATCTCTGCAAACAGGCGGATGTCCTCCCGATACCTGTGGTAAAAATCTATTGCCTCATGGTTTGGATAATTTTCGCCCGGAAGGACCTTATGGGTAAAGCGTCTTAAGGTGTGCACATCTCCGCCAGTGGTCACATCCATAATACTTAACCCTTTTCCTCCCTCCAGGTAACCGCCTTCCAGCTGATGCGCAGCCACCGCGCCGCCCCACAGGAAATCTTCTGCGAAGACTCCCTTTTTTTTCTCTGTCATCTCATCCATTATGAATCTCCTTTTTTCTGATAATACGCTACAAATGCACTCGGCAGGATTCCCGTATACTTTTTAAATACATTGATAAAGTACTTATACTCCTTAAATCCACACTCCACAGCTACATTATAAATCTTACAGTCATCCTCCTTCAGTTTTTGAATCGCCATCTGAATTCGGTAACGGTTTAAAAAATCATTAAACGGGAATCCCGTTTCCTTCTTAAAAAGCTGGTTTAAATAGGTGGCGCTGGTCTGAAGCGGCTCAATCAAATCATTGATACTGATTTTCTTCTGGTAGTTATCCCTGATATAGGTAACCATCACCCTTGTTCTGGGAGAATAAGACTGCTCCGGCAATACAATTTTAAAATCAAACACATCGCGCTCCAGCGCTTCCCTGGTCTTAGTCTCCGCATCGCTGAAATGCTGTTTCATCCGGCATTGTGCCTTGGCTTTCTCCAGCGCTTTTTTTAGCTGCTCATACTCCAGCGGTTTAATTAAATATTCCGCCACCCCTAAATGCATAGCCGCCTTGGCGTAATGAAACTCATCATAAACAGACAGAATAATTGCCTCATACCCGTAAGCTTCCATGGTCTCTTCCAGCATCTGGATTCCATTTTTAATAGGCATCCCCACATCGGTCACAACAATATCCGGGTTAAGGCTGCGAATCATCTCCACGCCCTCCTCGCCATTGCCCGCTTCCCCTACGATTGTGCAGTCACAGCCAATCCAGTCAAAATTATAGGCAAGGCCCTTTCGAATCATTTTCTCATCTTCAACCAACAATACCTTGTACATGTCCGTCCCCCCATTCAGGATTTCTGCGCCGGTATCTCAATAAAAACAGTTAAGCCGTCACCACTCCGGTTTTCCAGCCTGATTCCATACTTCTCCCCATAGGTCAGCTGTAACGTCCGGTTTACATTATACAGTCCCACATGGTCATCGGGATATTCCCTGCTGGCCAGATGTTCCATAACCTGAAGATAACGTTCCTCCGTCATTCCTCCTCCATTATCTTCAATTTTCATAATCAGCCTGTCCTCCACGATTGCCGCATGGACCGCAATATGAAACTGATCGCGGTGTTGAAAGCCATATTTTACGGAATTCTCTGCCAGCGGCTGTGAAAAGAACTTCGGTACAAATATCTGTCCGGCTTCCTCTTCCACAGAGATTTCATAGGTCAGGCGCTCCTGGAACCTGGCTTTATGAAGCATCAGATAATCCTCTAAATGCTCGATATCTTCTTTGAGAGGCACGAATTTATCCTGATTATATAAATTATAGCGCAGAAATTTTGACAGGCTCAGTATCATTTTTTCCGCCTCGGCAGGGCTGACAAAGACGGTATACCTCAAGGTTTCAAGAACATTAAATATAAAGTGGGGATTAAACTGGTTTCTTATCATTTTAAACTCTGCCTGACGCTGCAGCTCCGCCATACTCTTGTTGGATTCTATCAGCGCATCCACCTTTTTTACCATAGAGCTGTATTCCTTTGCCAGAGTATCGAATTCATCCCCGGTTCCCAGCTCCAGGCTGATATCAAACTTTCCGTCACTCGTCTCCCTGATGGCATCCAGCATGGCGCCAATCGGTTCTGTCACCTTCCTGCTCATGGTCCTTGACAGCTTCAGAAGCAGGACAGTGATTAAGATCAGGACGAGAAGGCTGAAGCATATAAGGGTGCCAATATAGCCCTCATATCCCTTTTGATTTAAAGCATAGATGTTAAGCCCCTCCTGCTCCATCGATTTGCAGCCCATCTGAAATAAATCGCCCTGTATTGATACCTGTCCATGGGAATTTGCTTTATACGCCAGCTTATTTAAACTGGTCCTGGCATTCTCACTGGTAGTTACGAGTACCGTGTCGAACTGATTAGTCACGACTACTTCCTCTGCCCCCTGCTTCAGCAGCAGTTCCCGCAGTTCTTTATTATCCGCATAATAGACCAGATATCCCAGAAGTTCTCCCTCTTCATAGATTACGGTCCCATACCCATAATACCCCGTCTGTGCGACGGTATCATGGTTCTCCTGATAATAAATCCTCACCACCTTGTTATCTTCTTCCGATGCAATACGAAAGAGAGGAAGAAAGGAATAATTCACTTCAAAATTATCCTTACTTCCGGATTTTAATATTACATTCTGTTCAGAATCAAGAACGCAGATCTGGAACTTACTTTCCGACTGGTTGATAATCCTGTAGTAGTCCTCAAATACGCGGTTGCTTCCCGCTCCTGACCGCAAAAAACCTTTTAATCCCTCATCCTGCGCCTGATTCTCACACACAGAGCGGTAAAAGTGATCCATCTGCTGAATTTTCTGCCGGACATTCTCCGCCGCCCTTTCCGTCCTTCCACGGATAGAGATCTCATTGAAAAATCCAATAAACAGAATAAAAAGAGCCAGTAAAACGGCAAGTGGTATAATAGCCGTTATCAGAAAATTCTTTCGTATATTATACTCAAACCCTTTACCAGCTCCTGATCCAGTCATCTGCGTTCTCCCGTTGTTGTATTCCTGTTACATCGATATCTCTCTTGTGCCGGTTACCTTAAATAATATAAAGATAGAACATATTGTAATTACTGTCAAGATGGTGGACAACGCCGCCGCAATACCGTAATTTCCGCGAATAACCTCCGAATATATGGCAATCGTCATCGTCTTTGTCTTGCCTGTATACAGCAGGATAGAAGAACTTAATTCTGTGATAATCGTTATCCAGCTCATAATGGCTCCCGATATGACACCGGCTCCCATCATCGGCAGCGTTACCCGGAAAAATGTTTTTATTTTGGAAGCGCCCAGACTGAGCGACGCCTCTTCCACGCTGATTCCCGTCTGCCTCAGGATTGCAGCGCTGGAACGGATGGTATATGGCATTCGCTTAATTGTAAACGCCACCACTATAATGGCCGCCGTTCCTGCGATCATCAGAGGCTTTTGATTAAACGCGGTAATCAGGGAAATACCGAGTACAGAACCCGGAACAATGTACGGAAACATGGTTGCTATATCCAGCCCCCCGGTCAGAATCCCCGGCCTTCTGACCGTCACATATGCGATCAGAACGGAAAGAAAAACAATAAATACCAGAGCAATCAGTCCCAGCGTCAGAGAATTCCGTATGGCAAGCCCCATTTTCGAAAAAGCCGAGACATAGCTTCCCAGCGAATGGCCTGCTTTAAAGACGATGCCTTCCGTATTGCGGAAAGATGTCTCTATGATGCAGAATTGCGGAAGAAGGGCGATCAGCAGATACGCATACACAAATATGTGAGCTGCTGCATTTTTAATTCCTGCCGCTTTTTCTGCCTGAATCGGATTTAATGCGCCCTGGCTGTATGACAGTTTCTTGGAAACCACCTTCTGAAGCAGAAATGCCGCTGTGGTAAAAAGGATTGTCATAATGCTGATTGCGGATGCGAAGCCGACATCGCCGCCATTTTCCCCCATAAACTCATTGTAGACTAATACAGGAATCGTCTTATACCCCTCGCCAATCAGCATAGGCGTACCAAAGTCCGCAAGCGCCCGCATGAATACCAGAATTGCTGCTGCCAGTATAGTCGGAAGAATCAGCGGAATCGTAACTTTGCACATCTTTCTTATGCCGGTACAATTCATGCTCTCGGCCGCCTCCAAAAGGGAGTTATCCATGTTCTTAAGCGCTCCGGACACGTAAGTAAAGACCAGCGGTATCAATTGTAAGGTCAGCACCACCACAATTCCCTTAAACCCATAAATATCCGGCACCTGAATCCCAAATACATGTTTAAACAGATTGGTGAAGCTTCCGTTTCTTCCGAACATTAAAATCCAGGAATAAGCACCGATAAAGGGCGCAGACATCGAAGAAATAAGAATCAGAACCCGGATCCACTCGGCCCCCTTAATTTTTATCGTCGTTATAACATAAGCAAGAGGCGTGGCTATGACCACAGCCAGAACCGTCACACATAAGGTTACCTTAAAGCTGTTTCCAATCGTATTCATATAATACTTTTTACTGAAGAACCGTTGAAAGTAGGCCATGGTAAATGTCCCCGTCTGAGGATCTACCACACTGGATTTAAACAGATTAAACAGAGGAAAGAACATGAACAGAATATAGAGACACCATACCAGAAGCGTGACTACGGTCCAAATATCCAGATTTTTTCTTCTACTCAAGATCGCTCACGACTCCTTTCGAATAATTGACATTTCCTTCCCTGTCATAGACATTGATTTTTTCAGTTTTTACCTTTAAGTACACTTTGCTGTCAGGAATCAGATGATCCGTCTCCGTGGACTCCTCCATCAGCATCACGACATCCCCTGTTTCCAGTTCAATATCATACCTTGTGGAGTTCCCTAAAAATACGCTGGATATCACACGCCCTTTCAGCCCGCTCTGATCTTTGCTGATTACGAAATCTTCCGGTCTGATGGAAACTAAAACCGCCTCGTCCTTAACCTTCTGCTCCTCGATTCCCTCTATAGGATTTACATATTCTCCAATTTGTATCCGATATCCAAAATCCCCCCGCAAAAGACGGCCATGAATTATATTGGAGCTTCCAATAAAGGTCGCAACAAAAATGTTGGCTGGCCGGTGATAGATGCTGCGCGGTCTGCCTACCTGCTGGATCACCCCGTCCTTCATAACGGCGATCCTGTCAGAGACAGCCATGGCTTCTTCCTGGTCATGGGTTACATAGATTGTTGTTATACCTACCTTATGCTGCAGTTCCTTAATGACATCCCGCATCTCCACCCGCAGCTTTGCATCCAGATTGGAAAGGGGCTCATCCATTAACAGAACATCCGGCTCGATTACAATTGCGCGTGCCAGTGCAATTCTCTGCTGCTGGCCACCGGACATATTCTGTGGAAGCCGGTCTTTCAAATTATCAATTTTTACAACCTTAAGTACTTCCTCTACCCGCTTCTGTGCCTCCGCCTTTGAAACTTTACGATTATCCAGGCCAAACCGGACATTTCCAGCTACCGTCAGATGGGGAAAGACCGCATAATTCTGAAATACCATGCCTATATTACGCTTGCCGGCGTCTAGATCATTAATTACCCGGTCATTAAAGGAAATTGTGCCGCCTTCAATACTGTTAAATCCGGCTACCATACGCAGAAGCGTTGTTTTTCCGCATCCTGATGGGCCCAGAAGGGTGAAAAATTCACCCTTTCTGATTTTCAGATCCAGTTTGGGAATCACGGTATTCTGCCCATACTTTTTTACTAATTCATGAAATGTAATCTCTACGCTCATCTATTACTGCACCTCTGCGAAAATCTCATTAAACGTATCAATAACATTAGCCTTATGTTCCGCAATCTCGTTTGGATCACGCTCAATATAGGTAATGCTGTCAGCGTCAGGAATAAAATCAGCCACTTTTGCGCCCTCTCTTACAGGACGGCTCATAAACTCCGTACCAAATAAATCCTGAACCTCCGCGCTCGTCACAAAATCAATAAATATCTTGGCATTCTCCTGATTTTTGCAGTCCTTTATGATTGCAGAAACCGCCTGCCCCGGAATCACTCCCTCCGAAGGATAGGAGATTGCTACATCGGCGCCATCCTTCAAATAAGCAAAAGCAGCGCCTTCATAAGTAACCGTCACCGTATTCTCTCCGTCTGCCACACTCTTGTGAGCATTGCCCGAGCTGGCTGCCACCTTGCCATCCAGCTGCTTAATGAAATCTGTCACAAAGTTCCAGCCTGCCTCGCCTTCCCATTCATGGTCATTGTAGATCCATGCCATGTCTGCAATCGTGCTGACTCCATTTCCGGAGCTGGCCGGATCCGGAAGAGCGATTTTCCCTTTAAGCTCCGGATTTAAAAAATCCTTGTAGCTGTTTACCTGGATATCTCCGATCAGATTCTTATTCCACATAATTACCGCAGAATCCATATTGATAGGAGTCAGTTTTCCCTGTACACAGTGGTGCCCATCCAGCATGAACTCATCGTTTACCGAGGTGTAATCCTCAAAATAATCCATAAAATCATAGAACATGGATTCTGTTCCGCCGAGCATCACGTCGCAGTATGGATTAACCGATTCTGACTGGATTCTCTTTAACATTTCGCTGGTACCGCCAGCCAGAAGCTCTACTTTGATGCCTGTCTCCTCTTCAAATAACGGGATCAGCGTGTTAAGGATCTGATCATTACAAGCAGAATAGACCACTAAATTACCGCCTGACTGCTTCTCCTTGCTTTCCTTACTCTCCTGTGAGTTTTCTGCCGTCGTATCCGCGGAACCTGCCTCGCTGCTCTTTGCCGTACCCCCTGTACTTCCACACCCACTTAATGTCCCCAATACCATTGCCGCTGCCATTACCAGAGATGCACACTTTTTTAATTTCATAATCCTATCAACCTCCTGAATTGTTATGGCTTAATTATAAGCATTCATTATTCTTACTCCAATCCCAAAATTCATAATCTTTATCCAAAATTGGAAACTAAAAATACTATTTACAGATAATAACGGCAAAAAAATAAACAGGACTGCCTTTGTAGGAATCAGTCCTGTCCGTCTAACAACCATAATCAGATACCATAATGAGCATTTTCTCAATACCCGTAAATATCATAAATCTCCTGCGTATACACCCCCGGCTCCCGATATACCACAATCGGCGCCTCCACCTTAATCATGGATTTACCGCCGCGCACGGCTTCTATCAGGACCATATTGGCCTCTTTGTCCACAAATGGATGGACCATCTTCATCCGCTTCGGCTCCAGCTTATACTTCGTCAGCGCCGTAATAATTTCTATCAGACGGTGAGGCCGGTGCACCATGTAGAAGCGCCCGCCCGGCCGCAGAAGCTTAGCCGCCTCCCTCGCCACATCGTCCAGCGTACAGAGCACCTCATGGCGGGCGATCGCCTTGGGCAGATCGGGATTTTTAAGTCCATGGGCATCGTTCATATAGGGCGGATTCGAGGTCACCACGTCAAAGGAAGCCGCGCCAAACAGCCGGCTGGCTTCCTTGATATCGCCCTTTACGATCGAGACCTTCTCTTCCAGGTGATTGAGCGCCACGCTGCGCGCGGCCATCTCCG
This sequence comes from Hungatella sp. L36, assembly GCF_014288035.1. Lineage (NCBI taxonomy): Bacteria > Bacillati > Bacillota > Clostridia > Lachnospirales > Lachnospiraceae > Hungatella > Hungatella sp. L36. Next base: position 299,688 of record NZ_JACOPC010000007.1, read on the forward strand.
CCACCTCATCCTGAATCTCCAGCCCCGTATAATGTTCGCCTTCATATTTCGCTTCCAGAAGAATCGGGATAATTCCCGTCCCGGTTCCCAGATCGATGGCCTTTTCCCCCGGCTTCACCGCCGCGAAACCGGATAAAAGCACCGCGTCCATACCGAAGCAGAACCCGTCCTTCTTCTGTATGATCTGATAGCCGTTTCTCTGTAAATCATCAAGCCGTTCCTCATCCTTAAGCTCAATTATCATCTAACTTGGATTTCCCTTCCTTCTTCTCAAGGGCTTCCAGAGCCTTCAGCTCTGCATCCGCTACAGAGCCTTTATCCTTGCGCCGCCTCGGTTTAAACTTCAGCTGATCCACACGGTATTCTCTGATTTCCTTCTCATCCTTCGTGATGACGATGACCTTCACCAGCTGACGAAGCACGCTGACCGAGTGAACCTCACCCTTCAGTCCGTCGTCCGTGGTCACATAATCCCCCACATTCGGAAGCTTGCTGTTTAAGTCCTCGTACGTCTCTTCCTCATTCTTCAGACAGCACATGAGCCTTCCGCAGACACCGGAGATCTTCGTCGGATTCAGCGACAGGTTCTGCTCCTTCGCCATCTTGATTGAAACAGGGATAAACTCCGATAAGTAAGAGTGGCAGCACAGCGGTCTGCCGCAGATACCGATTCCTCCCACAATCTTCGTCTCGTCTCTGACGCCGACCTGACGAAGCTCGATTCTCGTTTTAAATACCGATGCCAGATCCTTCACCAGTTCGCGGAAATCGATTCTTCCATCCGCGGTAAAGTAAAACAGCACCTTGTTGTTGTCGAAGGTATATTCCGCATCGATCAGCTTCATCTGAAGCCCGTGTTTCCTGATCTTTTCCTTACAGATCCGGAACGCTTCCCTTTCCTTGTCGTGGTTTTTTAACTCCACATCCTCGTCTTCTCTCGTCGCCATCCGGATCACAGACTTAAGCGGCTGGACGACCTTGTCATCCGGCACCTCTCTGCTTCCCAGCACTACATAACCGTATTCAATCCCTCTCGCCGTCTCCACAATCACGTGGTCACCCGTATGAATCTCCCTGCCGGCCGGATCGAAATAATAGATCTTCCCCGCATTGCGGAATCTTACACCAATCACTTTTATCATCAATCAGTTCTCCTTCATTACCAGTAACATGAGCTCCATGGCCAGTTCCATATTCACATTGGCATTCAGCCTGATCCCCGCCTTATCAATGGACTGGAGAATCTTTTCAATCCCATCGTAGGCGCTGGAGGCGCTCATTTCCTTAATTGTATTATACTCTTCCTTAAACACCAGAAGATTAATATCCTGTGTCACCTTATACATCAGCACATCCCGGTACCATAGCTGCATAAAATCGAGGCAGTCATAGATGTCCAGACTCTCATCCTTCAGCTTCTTGATATAGTCCAGAAGCTCCGTAATATCCATATCCTTCAAATGCTTCAGCATATGCAGAAGCTCGGTATACATCAGCTGAAAATCCTCCGAAGAGGCCAGATGGATCGCCTTTCCCAGATTTCCTCTCGCAAACGCGGCGTAAATCTCCGCCTTCACCTCGGGAATCCCCAGAGATTCCATCAGATACGTCCTGACTACGCTGTCCTGAAGCGGCTTCAGCTTTAACTGCACGCATCTGGAAAGAATCGTCGGCAGAAATGCCTCCTGATTCGTAGTCAGCAGCATGATAATCGCATAGGACGGCGGTTCCTCGATGGTCTTAAGCAGGGCATTCTGCGCCTGTGCCGTCATCTTTTCCGCTTCATCTACGATGTAGATCTTATAATAGCTGCTGTAGGGCCGTACCATGATTGTATCATTAATTTGTTCCCTGATATCGTCAACGCCGATGCTGTTCGGCTTTTCATGATTTACAAAAATCAAGTCCGGATGGTTGCCGCTCATCACCTGCTTGCAGGCGTGGCACTGCATACACGGTTCCTTCTTCCCCTTTTCACAGAGAAGCGTCATGGCAAATGCATTCGCCAGCGACTTACGTCCCATTCCTGCCTCACCTGTCAGAATATACGCATGAGATACATGATTTGTCTCTATAGCCTTCTTAAAATGTTCCTTTATCATCTCATGACCGATTATATCGTTAAATCCTGGCATTGGGGCACCTCCGTCTCAAAATATACGGATTTATTATAGCATATAAAATTCATACTCACAAGAAATAAGTGCTGGTAATTCCCATAAGAGGGCGTCTCCTGTCATTTCCCGCACAAAAAGAAACAGACGGCCCCATACGGCAGCCGTCTTAAGCATTTAATTCAGTTCCATCCTCTCACCAGCCTTCACCCGGTAAGAAATCCCGTCCTTCTCAAAATATACGTCCACTGCGGCAGGATTCCACACCATAGACCCATCCGCGCTGAACAGCAGCCGGTCGTACGCCGTCATGTAATCATACAGCTCCAGGTTTGTCGCATACCAGATCTCATCCCGGTTTCCGGTATACGCAGCAAATCTCTCAATCACATCCCAGTTCCCATCAGCCTCAAACTCATAGCTGTGTCCCCAGAGATAGAACAGCCAGGAGCCGTACTTTGGCGTCTCCTCCACAAATTTTCCCGCCAGCTCCATCAGACGCTCATCCCGGTGATGGCACGTGGCCGTCAGACGGAGCCAGTCGGACGGAAGCCGGAAATCCCATGTCGAAACCGTTGTTCTCGCATAGGCGATTCCCGCCTGCACAAGCGTATCGACCACCCTGTCACTGGTAGTACCGAAGGGATAAGCCATACCCCTGACAATTGTATGAAACTGCCGCTCCAGATTCTCCCGGTCCTTCATCACCTCCGCCGTACAGAGATTCACCGGAAGCTGCTCCAGAAACGGATGTGTCAGCCCGTGAACCGCCACCTCCATACCGCTGCCGCCGTAGACCTCCGTCACCGCCTTTTCCGTCATCCTTCTGTGCACCGTACCCGGCGGGTATACCGTACCCTCTTCCGCATAAAGCCCGCTGTTTAAGTTAAATGTGCCCTTTAATCCATGCTGCTTCATGATTTCGATCAGACGGATATCCTGTTCCACTCCGTCGTCATAGCTTAACGTCAGCGCCTTCTTTTTTCCCTTTGGAAACTGAATAAAGATACTTCCCATGATTTTCGTCCCTTACCTCCTGATCCGTATAATAATTACCTTAATACTACACGCAATCCCCTGATCTGTCCAGAACCACATTCCCATTTCCGTCTGTTTTTTAACAGTCAGACATCCCCGCCTGAACTGTTACGTTTACTTCCCCATATCTCTCCGCTCCATGACGCTTCCGTCCATTGCATTGATTGTCATAAGTGAAAGATCCGGCTGACTGTAAGTCTCCTTCCCTACCGATTTCCCCTCCTTTAGATACTCAACAGACACACTTCCCAGGAAATCCCACACGGGTATCATCTTCCCTTCCTTCTCCCGTTCCCCGTTTCTCACGTCGTGAATCCCCATATATCCAAGTCGTGCCTCTTTCACCCGAAGCGTCACCTTCCGCTCATCGGCAAACGTGCCGCCGTACAGAAAATAGTCCTCATAGCTGCTCTTTTCCACCGATTCAAAGATCGACGCCACCTCAGAGAACGGCAGCAAAAATACGCGCTCCTTCGAATCGCCGATGATCCGCTCCTTGTTCTCCAGACCAATTCCGTTTAAGCTTCCATCCTGGGTATAGGCAAGTGTCGCATACTGCTGATACCCAGCGTAGCCGTCCTGCCTTTTTACCTGATGGTAGGCCGGTGCGCCGATTCCATCCGGCGCCAGGGAGAAACCAAACACACGCATATACGTCGGTTCTTCCCAGGAGTCATCCGGTTTTGACCGCGTCCCTTCGATCCATTTCTCAGAAACCAGCTTCATCTTTCCATATCCCAGATTCCCCATCAGAGTTTCCGCCTCATTCCGCATCTTCGCCCACTCCTCCTCAGACTGAAGTTCCTCCGGAATGGTCTCATAGTCGTAGACTTCTCTGAATGCAGCGCCTACCCCCTCTGATATACTGTTGCTGTAGGCATAGTCCTCATTTTTTCCATCACCGTTCCAATAATAGGAGATGAAATACTCCTTGCCCTCAACGAGAGCCCTGCTGCCTGAAGCCTTCAGCCCTTTGACCGCAGAATGGTCCGTCTCTTCCCCCCATGCGATTTTTTCCTTGTCCCGAAAATACTCCTTGATCCGCTCATACTCCTCCATCGAGTAATAATCCGCTTCCGTCTTCTTCACCGAGATTGAAGTCACATCAGGAATTGATATTTCCGCATCCGCAAAAAAGCTTAAACCGCCCTCTTCAAAAGACGCCTGATACCGTTCCGGCAAATGAAGCTGTTCCCTCATTGTTGTGTTCTCCTGATTTTCCTGTCCCGCAGAGAGAGCAGACTGGCTCTCCGCCTCATCCTTTGGAACAATCACCACCGGCTCTGCCGCCCTGCCGCATCCGGCAAGAAAAAGCGCCGCTGTCATTACCAGTATGATCTGTCGTTTCATCCGAATCCTCCTTTTTTATCTGATGCTTCGCACCGTTTCCTCCTCTTCTCCTATCATAAACAATTCTCAATTCAAAGTATTCATCGGCCTGTAAACGTTTTGTAATCATCCTCAAAATGGATCCGGACGACAGTCCCCTCCCCCTCGCGGCTCCTAATCTCAAGCCTGGCATGATGCAGCTTAGCAATCTGTCCGCAGATGGCAAGCCCCAGTCCCGCGCCGCCTTCCTTTCTGCTTCTCGATTTATCCACCATGTAAAATGCCTTCGTAATATTGGCGATTTCGCTCTCCGGGATTCCTCTTCCAAAATCCTGAACCTCCATCCCGTCTTCCGTATCCCGCATAATAACCGTGTCACCAGGCTCGGAGGCCCGAATCCCATTCTGAACCAGATTCCCGATCAGACTCTCCATCAGAACCGGATCCACGAGGTAGTTCCATTTTCCCCGGCACTCCGTCTTAAGAGTGACGCCGTGCGCCTTAGCACACGTTTTTTCCATCTCTTCAACACACTGGAACAGCGCTTCGGCCGGAATCCATGTAAATTCATACGCCCCCTCCTCATACAGCCCCAGAAGGCTCATCATCTTTCCAGAGAGACTCTCCAGCCGCTTCCCCTCCTGATAAATGTAGTTAAGCGCGGTCCGGCGCTGTTCCTCCGGAAGCTTTACATGAATCAGACTCTCCGAATATCCGATAATAGAGGTCATCGGTGTCTTAATTTCATGGTTCAGCGCGCCCAGAAGAAGCTTTAAATCATCCACCTGATGTTCAATTTCAGAAGCCATCCGGTTAAATGCAGCCCCCAGCTCCCCTACCTCATCACCGCTCCTGACCTCCACACGTTCCTTTAAATTTCCGCCGCTGAGCTGTCCTGCCGCCTGTTCCAGCTCCTTAAGGGGCTTAAGAAGCCGCTTCACCATCATTGCGACACAGACCGCTGCCGCCGCCGAAACAGCCAAATAGATGAGCAGATACAATCCAAGCTGCCTCTCAGTCTCCCTGTACGTGTCCGTAATATCCTGAATCGAGACAATCTCATATCCTTCGATCTCCTGCAGAACCTTTTTGAGAATCAGGATTTTCTTTTTCTCAACGCTTTGAACCATGCCGTTCTCATCCAGTTCATCCGGATTCACAATGTCATAATCCGTTAGATTAATAACCGTGCCGCCATCCTTCAAAAGCGCATATCCCGCACCGCAGCACTTCTTAAACTCAAACTGAAGATAGGCATTCCGGACAGTTTCACTCATTTCCTCAAACTCCTGTCTGGCTCCAAACTGGTCAAACGTATAGGAGACCGCCTCCAGCTGCCGTTTATAATTGGAAACCGTCCTGTCGATATTAATTTTTCTGGTATGGTAAAGGGTAATGGTGCCGCATACGGCCAGAGAAGAAATGAGAAATAAAAGAAACAGGACCGTGAGTTTTTTCCACAGTTTCATGTATTGTCCTCCAGCCGGTATCCCAGTTTCGGTATTGTCCTGATCGTCTGTTCCAGGTTCAGTTTCTTCCTCAGCTGAGCAATATGGACATCCACCGTCCTCGTCTCCCCGAAGAAATCACTTCCCCATATTCTGTCCAGCAGCTGATCCCTGCTGAACGCCACATTTTTATTCTGTGCCAGGAACAGCAGCAGATCATACTCCATAGGCTTTAATCCCACAATTGTTTCCCCGGCATACACTTTATGCCCCGCCAGATCGATCGTCACATCACCAATTGTGATTTCCTTACAGCGCTTTCCGCTGCGCTCCAGAACCTTCTCCACGCGCACCAGAAGTTCCATAATCTCAAACGGTTTTACCATATAATCCTCGGCCCCCATCCGGAGTCCATAGACCTTTGAGGTGATATCCGACCTGGCTGTCAGATAAATCACCGGGATTTCCCTCCGTTTCATGAAATCCATCAGCGTAAATCCGTCCTTTCCAGGCAGCATAACATCCACCAGCGCAAGATCAAACGGCGGCTCCTCATTTACGTATCTCTCCACGGAGTCCCCATTGTAGACCGCTCCGGTCAGATATCCTGCTGCCTGTAAATTCATGCAGATCAAATCCGAAATTGCCCGTTCATCTTCCACCACTAAAATCCTGTTCTTCATCTGCCGTCTCATCCCTTTTTTCTTTTATTCACCATTCTACCATATCGCACTGCAAAAAACTTTATCAAAATGTAAACGCCGGCTCAAGCGCCGCTGCATCTCCATAATTTATCCGAAAAAAAGAGAAGAAAAACCCATCCGTTTTCCCTCTCTCCAATCTCCAAACTCCAAACTCCAATATCCAAACAAACATCCGAACATCGGCAAACATCAGTAAATATCGGCAAACATCAGCAAATGCGGGCAGCTTACTCCCTGCTGCCCGCCCCCTGTTCCATAACCGCCTTCAGATCCCTGCAGATCTCCTCCAGGCATACTCTCAGATCATCATTCCTGTATCTCCTGTCAATTCCGCATCTTACCAGGTTTTCTTCCTTAAAATCCTCTTCATCCGCCAGAAATCTCCGGCAGAGTTCCTTATACTTCGGTTCCTTCTGTCCCTTTTCCCGCTCCAGCGCACGCTCCAGCCTCACGCCGTCATCCACCTCGATGTAGACAGGAACCAGCCCATTTTCACCGAAATACTCTCTCATCTTCTCATAAGACTCCAGCGTTCCGATCATCAGATAAGAATCCCTGTCATCCAGACAGATCTGCCCGTCATCCACGGTAAAATAACTCCACGGTCCATACACTGTCTGATACGTCCGTTCCTCGATCAGCCTTTTCTCCCTGCGGAAGTCATCCAGCCGTTCCACCGTCGTAAAATGGTATTCCACCCCTTCCGTCTCCCCATCCCGGATCGGCCTCGTCGTATAAAGGACCACCGTCTTTAATTCCGGTATCCGTTCCCGCAGTTCTTTATAAATCGTATCCTTCCCGGATGCGCTTTTTCCCATCACATAAAAAATCTTTCCCATGTTTCATTCCTCAGTTTTTTCTAATAATAATAGTATCTAATTCTCCGCTCCCTTTTATCCGTGCTTTCAGTCCGCTCCTGCTGCCGTCAAAACCTCCTCCACCTCCGGATCCGCTGTTCCCTGGACCGGAAGGCCCTTGCTCTTATACTGCCGGATCATCTCCACCAATTCCGGTTTTAATACTTCTCCCGGCGCCACAATCGGAATTCCCGGCGGATAGATGTAGATAAACTCCCCAGATACCATTCCCTCACACGCATCGAGAGGAACAGACCGCCCCGGAGAGTCCATCGCCTGTGCGATCGTCATAGCAATCTCCGGCCATCCACAACCGCGTTCCTTTTCCATCCCGTTATCCACAATTCCACGGTCTCTTTCCCCTGTGTTATCCCCGTTTATCCCCGAAAAGCCTGATGCGGCAGTTCCGCAGTCTCCCGCATCCCTCCTCCGCTCATGATCGATCTCCAGGAAAGCCCGGCATAACCGGTCCAGACCTTCATCCGTATCAGCCACCGTAGTAATCGCCGTCACATAATCCGGTCCGCACATTTCCATTTCCAGATGGTATCTGTTTCGAAGCAGCTCCGTAAGCGCCGGCCCGGTCAGACCGCTGCTTCCCACTGAAACCACAATTTTAGACTTATCCACATCAAAGACCTGGCACCGCCCTTTCACTCCGCCAAGAAGAGCCAGACACTCCATCTCCCCCATCCGCCGCCGGATACGGTCCAGCCTGCCGCTAAAAGCCTTCATCTCATCTCTTCCCGCTTCATCCATCCATCGGATACAATTTTCAATAGCGGCCATCAACACATACGACGGGCTGCTGCTCTGGAACATGTGTACATACCGGTCAATCCTGCTGACATCCGAAAATCCCGCTTTCACATGCATGACCGCGGTCTGAGTCAGAGAAGGCAGCGTCTTATGGAGACTCTGTATCACCACATCCGCTCCCAGTTCCAGCGCAGAAACCGGGAATCCCGCCTCCCCTCCAAAGGGGAAATGCGCCCCGTGAGCCTCATCCACAATCAGTGGAATCCCCCACTCATGGACGATTTTCGCAATTGCACCGATATCCGAGACAATACCGTCATACGTGGGAGATACCACCAGCACAGCCTCCGTCTCCGGATGGGTTATCAACAGCCGCCGCACATCCTCCGGTGATAATCCACCCTGAATCCCAAATTCCGGGATCGTCTGTGGATAAATATATTCCGCCCTCAAATGGCCCAAATACACGCCATGATACGCCGATTTATGGCAGTTCCGGCTCATGAGAATAGTGCCTCCATGGGAGACAGAGCCGCATACCGCGCTCAAAATACCGCAGCTGCTTCCATTCACAAGATAATACGTCCGGTCCGCCCCATATACATTTCCTGCCCACTCCATAGATTCCTTCAGAATCCCTTCCGGGTGGTGGAGATTATCAAATCCCTCAATCTCGGTAATATCCACAGAAAACGGATTTGGAAAATCCCCTGCAAATCCGGCCCCCGCCTGCCTCTTATGCCCCGGCATATGAAACGGATAGGCGTCAGATTCCCCATATTCCATTAATCGGTCCAGCAGATACTTCTCCATCTCCATCCTCCAGATAGTTTTCTGTAACAGTTCAGACGGCGGGAAAATTGGCGCAGGAAGCAGCGTCAAGCTTGCTTGTAAGCGGCTTTATGCACCAATTTTCACATCGGATGAATATCTGATGCTTCTTGACCGGATTTTTCAGTCAAGAAGATGAGCCGCCTGAACTGTTACAGTTTTCTTTCAGATTAGCAGATCAATGGTGAAATGTCAAATCCTCACTCTGTTACAGGTATTGCTTTGCAATCCGGTCCTCCGGCTTTCTGTCCGTCAGATAGAGAACCAGAAGAAAGATCCATTCCAGGGGCTTCATCACCAGATATGTAATATCCGCCGCCAGAGGCGTCCTGATATGCTTTGCCACCGGATACCCATACGTATCATACACATGGCGCACGAAGCGGTGAAAACGCGGTGTACGCTCCTCAAGCACCTGCTCAAATGCATTTGCCACACACAGCTGCCGGTTCACCACGATCCGATGCCCGTGCCGGACTCCCATCCGTTTAGGTTTCACCAGTTTCTCATGTCCCCCGGCCGCCACCGTACAGAGATAATGGCCATCGCTGTAAACTGTCGGCGGTGATATCCGCTGTGACAGCATCCAGTCGCTTGTCTCTGTAAATGCCTTCACCGCGGCGGATGGTTCCTGCCCAAACAGCACGAGAACCGCAATACAGATTCCCAGCACCGGCCATACCATAAGAAACGCCAGCGCCGGCCAGCAGCTGCTCTTTACCAACAGGCGCCGCAATCCCGTAAACTTTTCGAAATCTTTTCCCTCATCCTCTTCCTTCTGTTCCTTTAACAGGGTCTTCACCACAGAAGCTGACAACAGAATCACATTCAGAGGAAATACAGCGAGATAAACAGATAATTCATCCGCCCGCCCCAGCACCTGGATAATCCACATCACACAGACCGCGCATCCAATATACAAAAATGATATACTCAGAATCTTAACCAGCGGCGGCAGCCTTTTAGACGCCAGCTTTAGCAGAAAATATCCCAGAAGCCCCAGCGAAACCAGAACAAGAACTGTAACCACATAGTGCTCCGACACAGGAGTATGGATTGCAGAGTCACTGGCAAACAGCTGCTCCTGCCACTCGCCTCCGATTCCCATATAATCATACAGTATAGCGGAAAACAGCGGTCCCAGAATCCATGTAAGCACCTCCGCCGCATTTTTAAATTTCCCCGGTTCTGCAAGAATAAAATATAAATTCATGAAAGTCAAAATAATTGGAACTATAAAAAACAGAAACAGCAGCCCCAACAGTATGATACTTCCAAAAAGTTGCCCTGCCAAATCAGCCATTATTCTATCCCCCCATTTCTGAACGATTGTTTTGCCTTTTCAAACGAAAGATTCCATGTCCTGAAATCCGCAGCCCCCACCTGATAGTTCTTAGAAATAACCCACCTGTAATACTCCGTTAAAAATTCCGTTCTCCCGCCGGAATAAAACCGTCCGAGAACCGCATTATCTTCAAGCGCCTCAAGCACTACAGGGACTGCGTCCGCCGAAAGCGCCTGCGTCATATACGTAAAATCGCTGTCAGACCATTCACCCACATGAGCTGCATTATAGTCCGCAATCACCCGGTTCGGTCTCATATACGAAAATCCCACAAAAAATACAGATACCATCACAAGGCACCATCCAAACAGCGGAAATCGGTTCCTATAGATCAGAATAACCACACCAGCCATCATACACGCCAGCAACAGCAGGAACCACAGCACCAGAACCCGCAGATACGTCAGGTGATACTCTCCGACATACAAAGCCATCCGGTATGCCGCGGATGCAATCATCACATACGTACATCCGCAGATGACAGTCAGAACGCCATTTAAGAAACGGCTTCTCTTAAAAAACTTCAGGTTCATAAGCACCATAACCAGATTCATCACAGCCACAAACAGAAGCTGAAAGAATCCCTGCCGCGCGTAGGAGGAGTACGTCACCCCCTCCGGCAGACTGCCTTTTCCGAGAAAAAGGTAAATGACCTGTATCCCGCTAAAAAACAGATACAGCAGAGCAACGGCGCTCATGCACGTAATAGCGGTAACCGGTTCGTGGGTTCTCATCGTCTTTTCTTCCCCGGAAATCTGGTCCATACAGGCTCCGCAGATCAGGCAATAGACTCCAAATGCCCCAAAAGCAGTCATGGAGACCATAATGAGAATAGTCCATACATTCAGAACCGTCTCCATCCAGTGAACCACCATGGAGCCAAACACTACATCCGCCCGCCCCAGAAGAAATCCGGCCACCAGCAGGATCGGCAGTGCTGCCGCCAGCCCCATAAGCACCCGTGATGCCGTTCTGTACTTTTTCAAATTTACCTTCTTAAAAAATTCGTTCCCCTGAAAAAACGGATAGACAACTGCCGCAATCACACAACAGAGATAGACTGCCATAGAAGATAAATACTTACCGATACTCCACTCCCTGTCTTCATAAAACTGGTGAATCACAAAAATAACCACCAGCAAAAATTCAGCCGTCTTGATCAGCAGAATGAGCAGCGGATCCGCAGTCCTGCAGACCGCGATACCCAGCAAAACAGCAGTAACAATCAAAAACCATGATCCCCGTTTCCACTCTACCGAAAGCCTCCTGAGCATCCAGGCCAGCACACCGTAAATCCCCCCAACCATAATTGGATACGTAATTCCACTGGGATTCTTATACATACAAAATGTATACAGTATTCCAAAAGCCAGAGCCACACCCATAAATATTGGAAAGTTCTGTGTGATAACCTCCTGCTTTCCCCTACGCCAAGCCGGAACAGGCGCTTCTTTTATCTCCTTTTTCATATCTTTTTTTATATTTTCTTTTTCCTGTATTATCTGGCTGCTATCTCCGTTTTGCTTCTCAGGTTTTGCCTGGTGTTCAGGTATCTTCTGATTACCAGCTCCCTCCTGATTTTCAATTATCACCATTTTACTCTCTTCCTCCAGAATCTTCCCACTCATCAAACTTCCTCCTTCTTATTATCGCAATTCTTCATCCATTACTTCTCTTTCCTGTAACATACCATAGTATATATTAAATTTCAATATTTATTTATTGATATTCAATATTTTAATATTGTATTATAATAAAACGTAAGATTTTCTTTCGTTTTTCCTTTCTTTACGTTTTTTCATATCAGTCTTATAATAGATATCGAAGTCAGAGCCTTTGTATCAAACTGCGGGATATTTGGCTCTCGCGGCCGTCGCCAGATAGCCAGCCATACATAATACCCAGAACTTCACCCGCAGAAATAAAATAAGCTAATCCACGAAGCCCGTGAAGTACCTTGCTAAGCGGATTAACCAGGAGGTGATTCATTGTGAGAACAATCGAATTTAAGATGGAGCGCCCCGGACTCGTCAAGGCGGGTGATGAAGTATCCATTATCGAGAGGGAAGGAACCAGCAGCTACAGCTATATCATCGATCCGGCCGTTGCCATGTCCGGCTGCTATACCGGCCGTGACCGCATCAAATCCGACCACGGAATCGTAAAAGAAGTCAAGCACAACGACAGAGGCTACTATGTGATTGTAGAATTTGACGAATAAAGAAAAGGATCCGGGACGCAGCGTCTCCAGATCCTTTTTACTTTATCAATTATTTATTCTCCTCAATCCCGTTTTCCCTCATAAGCCAGTAAACTCCATAAGCAGGTATCTCCACCCCTTTCGCCTCCATCGCTCTCCCCGAGATCAGATCCGTATACATCCCATCCTCCTCGTTGATCCACGCGACTTTATCGAATTCACTGAAATTAAAGAGGGCAATCACCTTCTCCTCCCCGTACTCTCTCACCAGACCCAGGATGGAATCATCCCACGTGTCAATGGTCCACACCTGCGCATCCGTGCAGAAAACCGGATACTGTGCCCGGATCGTCTCCAGCTTCTTAATGCCGTCGAAAATCTTTTCCTGAAGACTGGCCCTTCACACTGCGTTTCTTCTCCCGATCCCAACGGAAATCGCCTCTGTGCAGATAACGGGAGTCATCCCATTTTCTGGGATTCTCGTGGTAGGTATAATCATTCTCCTGACCGATCTCATCGCCGCTGTAGATCACCGGAATCCCTGACTGCGACAACATATACGCATGAAGCATCAGATCCAGCCTTACAGCCTTTTCAAGGGCTTCTGCGTCCTTCTCAAACGCGGCCTTTTCAATACCGCATAACGATGCCGTCGTTCCGCATAATCTTGCATCCCCGGACTCAGGGTCTGAATTGTACAACTCTCCCCGTCCAAACGATCCCGGATACTGGCCGGTCAGAAAATCATTCAAATACTTTTTATGACTGACCTCATCGATCCCGAATTGTCTCAGCCACGGATAATCCAGTCCCCATCCGATATCGTCGTGACAGCGCAGATAATTTAAGAAAACGTAATCCTTCGGCAGACTGCTCACCACATTCATCTGCTGGCGAAGCAGCCGGATATCCTTTGTCGCCACGCTGTTCCAGGTAGCCGCCATGGTCGTCACATTATAAAGCATGTGACACTCCGGCTTCTCCACGCTGCCGAAATACGGAACCACCTTATCCGGTTCCATTACCACCTCTCCGAGCAGAAGGACCCCCGGACACACAATCTCACAGATAATTCTCATAATCCGCACAATGGTGTGGACCTGCGGCAGATTCCTGCAGTTCGTCCCCAGCTGTTTCCATATGTAAGGAACCGCATCAATACGGATTACATCAATCCCCTGGTTCACCAGGTTCAGCATATTTTGGGCCATCTCGTTCAGCACAACCGGATTCCAGTAATTCAAATCCCACTGATAGGGATAAAATGTGGTCATCACATATTTTCCCGCCTCCTGCACCCAGGTAAAATTCCCCGGTGCCGTAGTTGGAAATACCTCCGGCACTGTCCGTTCAAACTGTGCCGGCAGATCGTAATTGTCGTAGAAGAAGTATCGGCTCTGATACTCCGGATCGCCTGCCTTCGCCTTTCTGGCCCATTCGTGGTCCTCCGAGGTATGGTTCATCACAAAGTCCAGGCAGATGCTCACCCCCCGTTTATGGCACTCCTTTGCCAGACACTCTAAGTCCTCCATGGTACCCAGATCAGGCCTCACCTTCCGGAAATCAGATACCGCGTATCCGCCGTCGCTCCTGCCCTCCGGCGTATTGAGAAGCGGCATCAGATGCAGATAATTGACCCCGCATTCCTCAATATAGTCCAGATGCTTTAAAACCCCGTTTAAATCCCCGGCAAATGCATCCACATACATCATCATACCGACCATCCGGTTTCCTTTATACCACTGCGGATCCTTCGCCCGCTCCCGGTCCATCGTCTTAAGAGCCGCCTTCCTCTCCGTATAAAACTGGTACATCTGTCCGCACAGCTGCTTAAACGCCTCATCCTGATTCTTATATAGTTCGCAGTAGAGCCATTTCAGCTCGTCATAGTACCTGTCAAACCGTTTTTCATATTCCTTACAGTAATCCATCTCACCATATCTCCTCGCCAAACACGCGCTATAATCTCTAAATATTTACAGACTTTTCATAATCACTGTACTATTTGTATTATTCTACCGTAAACAGCTTCACCTTTCGATCCGACACGATCTCATTACCAATCCCATATACCGCATTTGAGATAACGTACTCGCCGTCATTCACAAAAACCTCAATCAAATTAGAATCCACCAGAATCTCCACATGGCCGCCCATCTTCATCTCCGGCGTCTCAAACTGCATTCTGCACTCCCTGTCATTTCCCGCAGTCAGGCTCCGGTCCGTACAGATTCGATTCCCTTTCCGGTAAATCCGGTATCCGCCGACATCGATACCATCACCCTCCTCTAAATCTGCCTCTGCCCGATATCCCGCTTCCGCAGCCTCCTTTGGCGTATCAATCGCTCTGCTGTAGGCCTTCCTGACCGCCGGATGCATCCGGAAATAAATATGGCCGTCCTCCACTTCCACCACTCTGGGACTGCACATCATCCCGATCCATTCACCGCCGACCGTCTCCGGCATACGGACCCATGCGGCCATCACTCTCCGGCCATCCTGATCCACCGTGCTCTGCGCCGCATAGAGATCCAGACCATAATCGAGAAACTGGTATTGATCCGGCATCGTCATGGTACAGCGCTCTTCCTCAAAGTCCACAACCATGCAGATATTCTGATTCTCTTCTTTATACCCATCCTTTAAAAATCCCATAGGTGAAAATGACAGAACCTTTCCCCCCTTCGTCTCATAGTAATCCGGGCACTCCCACATCCATCCAAAACCGCTTTTCGACACGGCATTCACATACGACCAGTTTTCCAGATCAGCGCTGCGGTAAAAGAGCAGTCTGCCATTTCCGTCGTTTCCATGGGTCCCCAGCACCATATACCAGGCATCCTCTCCGCGCCACACCTTAGGGTCCCTCGTATGAGCTGCATCGCCCATTTCCCGTTCCCCGATCGGCGCAATAATCTCTCTTTTATCCTTTATATTATCAAAATGAATTCCATCCTCCGATGTAATCATCATCTGTGCCGAGACAAACTGATCATCCAGACAGAGATTCGTGTCCTCGGGATCCTCTAAAAGATAACTGACACCGGTATAGTACAGATATAATTTCCCGTCCTGTTCCACCGCACTTCCGGAAAAACACCCATCCCGGTCCCCGCGCTTACTTGGAAATAAGGCAATTCCTTTATGTTCCCAGTGCACCAGGTCCTCACTCACCGCGTGCCCCCAGTGCATCCTCCCCCACCTCGGTCCATAGGGAAAGCACTGGTAAAACATATGGTACTTTCCCTTGTAATAAATAAATCCATTCGGATCATTCATCCAGCATCCCGGAGCCTTTATATGTATTGTATTTGTCGTCATCGTATGCAGCCTCTCCTTTTGTCTGTTTTCGTGACAGTCCTCTGTCCGCCGGGACCATCTATTTTACTGCTCCAGCCACCACGCCGCTGATAATCTGCTTCTGAAGCGTAATATACAGAATTAACACCGGTATTACGCACAACAGCAGTCCCGCCATAATCGTGCCGTAATCCGCCGAATACGTGCCGTAGAAGCTGTAAGTGGAAAGAGGCAGCGTCAGCAGCTTCTTATCCGACAGCACCAGAGACGGCAACAGGAAATCATTCCAGAACGCCAGTGAATTCAGGATTACCATCGTGGAAATAATCGGCTTCAGCAGTGGAAAAACAATTCTGAAAAATGTCTGGGCGTGGGTACATCCGTCGATATTCGCGGCCTCCTCCAGCGCCACCGGAACATTTCCCTTAATAAACCCATGAAACATAAACACGGACATCGCCATGGAAAATCCCGTATGCATAAATACCAGCGTGCTCCTGTGATTCAGCTTACCTCCATAAATACTCACCAGCGGAATCATAATCGCCTGGAACGGAATAATCATGGAAGCCACCATCAAAACAAAGGCAATCCTGGAAATCGCATTGTTATTCCGCACGATATAGTAGGCCAGCATAGCCGCCAGCAGCGTAACGAGCGCCGTTGCAAGCACCGTAACAATCAGGGAATTCTTAAATGCGTTCAAAAAATCCATCTGAACAAACGCCTTCACGAAGTTATCAAACGACAGTCCCTTAATTGTATACAGCCAGGAAAATGGACTCTTGATAATATCCCGTTTCTGTTTCAGGGAATTAATCACCACCATGTAGAATGGGAACATGTAAAGAATAAATATCACGATCAGCCCTGCTGTAGCCACAAGCTCCGATTTCTTTCTCTTCTTACCGCTTCCTGCTTTCTCTCCCGCCATTATGCTTCCACCTCCTTCTTCTTGGTCAAATAAACCTGAATGCCGCTGATGCAGGCCACGATCACGAACAGGATCAGCGCCTCCGCCTGGCCCACACCAAACCGTCTCGATGTAAATGCCTTTTCATACACGTGCATGGCCGCCATCTCCGTCGTCCCGTAAGGCGCACCCGCCGTTAAGGAAAGGTTCACATCGTATACCATAAATGCCCTGGACAGCGTCAGGAACAGGCATATGGTAATGGAGGACATCATAAGAGGCATAATAATGCTCTTCATTTTCGTCCATCCCGAAGCACCGTCAATCGTAGCTGCTTCCATCACATCATCACTCAGTCCCATAAAACCGGCCACATAGATAAGAATCATATATCCGGACAGCTGCCACACCGTAACAATCACCAGTGCGATAAACGCCTTTGTCGGTTCCGAAAGCCAGGATGCCTCAAACAGTCCCCATCCCGTAGCATCACCGATTCCCACAAATACTCTTGAAAATACGAACTGCCAGATATACCCGAGAACGATGCCCCCGATCAGGTTCGGTGTAAAAAATCCGGCCCTGAAAAAGTTCTGTCCCTTAATCCCTCTTGTCAGCAGATAGGCGATCATAAACGCCAGCACATTTACAAATACCACCACCACGATCACATACTTAAAGGTCAGAAGCAGAGACGACCAGAACTGTCCGTCCTTCATAACCCCGGCAAAATTCTGCAGACCGATAAAATTCTTCACATCCGAAACGCCGTTCCAGTCCGTCATCGTCAAATAGACGCCGTAGATAAACGGAACAATCACAACTGCAAAAAAGCAGAATAACCCGGGCAATGCAAAAATACAGAAATCTTTCCCTTTGCTCTTTGATTTCATCCTGGACACCTCTCTCCTATCTCTGTTCTTCCCAATAGTTCTCAATCGACTGAATCAGTTCCTCCCGGCTGCTTCTGCCCGCCAGATACTTCTGCATGGATGCTCCCAGAACCGCCCAGTGGTCATTTGGAACGATAGCAGACGCGTTAAACGCCCTCTCTTCATGAACCCGGTTGTAAATATCGCGGCTCAGCGGATCAGCCGGTTCATAAGGATTATTCTGAAATGGCGGAATCAGATTACACGTCTTCACGATCATCTGCTGTCCGATTTCACTGAATACAATCCAGTTCAAGAACTCCCTGGCCGCCGTCCTCTCCTGATCCGATACGACGCGCCCATCTATCATAATCTGTTTAGACGGAGACGCCTGGATCTCCCGATTGGCAAAATCCTCAGGATCGTTATTCAAAAAGTATGGAAGAAAGCCATACGCATCCGAATTCTCCGCACCGGCCTCCGAAAGATTCGGCCATGCCCAGTTGCCGTTAAACCAGAAAGCGGTCTTTCCATCCACCAGGTCGATGGCCATCTCGTCATAATCGGCCCCCAGCGGATCCTTTCTAGCCACGTTATACTCCCTTAAGATATCAAACATATTTAAAAACTGATTCATACGGTCATAAGAATTTAAATCCAGTGTCCCTTCCTTGATCGCCTCGATAACCTCCTGGGCGCCCTCAGAAGTCCCGTCATACGTCTCATAGATATACTGGAGCTGGTGCGCTCCCAGAGACCAGTCTTCCTTTGCCACAGAAACAGGCCGCTTCATGCCAGCCTCCGTCAGCTGATCCAGAAGTGCCGCAAACTCATCCATGGTCGTAACAGACAGAGGATCGAATTCCCTTCCCAGCGTTTCTTCAATCACCGACCGATTATAAATCAGCCCGCGGCCTTCAATACAGAGCGGGAAGCTATATATCTTTCCATTCACCTCTGTCAGATAACCTTCCGCCTCCGCAGTCCAGGGCTCTCCCGTCAGATCAACCGCTTTTTCCTCAGCCAGCGCGATCACATCGGTAGTATCCAGAATTGCCATAGTAGGCGGCGTCCCCGAGTTATACATGCTGACAACCTTGGTATAAGGAGAATCCCCATCCGTAACCGGCATAACCTCCACGTGGACTCCCGATTTCTTCTCATATTCCTCCGCCATCTTCGTCAAAGCCACCTGTATCTCCGCCTTGGAATTCAAAAGCGTGATTTTCGTACCCGACAGAGACGCATCATATTCAAACGTATCCACCGACGTGTCAATCGGCTCTTCCTGTACCACCTCATTCGGATCATCCGGATCACTGGCAAATCCAAATCTGCACCCCGTCAGCATCAGGACCGCCGTCACCATCATAACTCCGATTTTAATGGCCTTCGTACCAATACCTTTCATCATCCTCATTCCTCCTTTAACGCTGCAATTTTTATCGGACTTATTTTGTGTAACCGGTAAAGTAACCGGTTACTTTATGTTTTTATCATAACACCCTTTTGGTCAATTTGTCAATGTGCAAACTACTTTTCGTAAAACTGCCCTAATACGGCGTACACAATTTGTTCGATCTTCACAAAACCGGTTACTTAACCGATTACTCTTGAACCACTCATCTATTTTTGTTATACTGAATAAAGAGGATGGAGCGAAATTCCAGACAGTCACAGGAATCTTCACTGGCAAGAAAACTCCTTTTCATAAAAACACCCTACATTTTGAAAAGAGGCATCAAGGATGACACAAAAAAAGAATATAACCTTTGACGATATTGCACAATACACTCATTTTTCCAAGACAACGATATCCAGATACTTTAATAATCCGGATTCCCTCACGCTTGAGAACCAGCAGATCATTTCCGACGCTCTGGTAAAGCTCAACTATAAAGAAAACAAGGTAGCCCGCATCCTGGCCAACGGCAAGACAGAATTTGTCGGTATCCTGATTCCAAACCTTTATCTGCACTATTATTCAGAAATGCTGAATCAGATCCTTGCCACCTATGAGACGTACGGATACAAGTTTCTGGTATTCATCGGCCACGAGAACGCGGAGACGGAGCGCCAGTACATTCAGGAGCTTCTGGCCTATAAGATTGAGGGCCTCATTGTCCTGAGCCACACACTTTCCTCCAGGGAACTGGCAGACCTTCAGATCCCCATTGTCACCATAGAACGGGAGGACCAGTATGTCTCCAGCATCAACACCGATAATTACATAGGCGCCATACAGGCCACCAGCCTCCTGGCCAGACATAACTGTGACATACTGATCCATATCAATACACCGACAGCCGAGAACATCCCTGCCTACGGACGAATCCAGGGCTTCATGGATTTCTGCAAAGAAAATAATATAAAAAACCGTATATACTGCCACAAAACAGAGAACACCTACGATTCCTCCCTTCAGTACTTAAGAGATATCCTGGAGGAACTGGAGACCTCTTATACCGGCATGCGAAAAGGCATCTTCGTATCCAACGACACCCATGCCAATATCCTGTTAAACTTAATCGTCCGTAAATACGGCAGGCTGCCTGACGACTATTATATCATAGGCTTTGACGACTCCCCGGTTGCCAGGGAAGCGGTTATTCCAATCAGCACAATAGGACAGCAGATAGACCGCATAGCCAATGAGGCGGTAAGTCTCCTTGTCAGCCAGATGAATGAACGCAAAAAAAGAAAACCAGCTCCCTTAAAGGAACCGGTCCATAAAACTATTACTCCCATTCTGATCCGAAGAGAGACCACAGAAAAAGAAAATCTGCCAGAAAACCGTTAATCCGGTTTCCTAGCAGATCTTTTTATGGCAGTACCTCAACTCTGTTTCTTCCATTCTTCTTCGCCTGATACAACGCCTTATCCGATAGACAGACCAGATCATCCATCTGCACCTTACCTTCCCCATGCCAGGTATAGACACCAATACTGATGGTAACCGCACCTTCTTCCTCACCATTGATTTTAAAGCGGCATTCAGCGATCCTCTCCCGTATTGTCTCCGCCATTTCCACCGCTTCATCCCGATCCCACCGGAACAGGCAGATAAAAAATTCCTCCCCGCCAAAACGAATAGCCGCCACATCATTATCCTGACAGCATCCCCGGATAATCTCCGCGATCTTCTTCAGACAGACATCGCCTGCAATATGACCATACCGGTCGTTAAACTGCTTAAAATAATCGATATCCAGCATCATACACGAGATCGTACCGGATTCCTCTTCCAGTTTCTTGATTTTCTCCCCGATAAACCATTCCATATACCGCCGGTTATTCATATCTGTCAGCTCATCAACCATGGCCTGATGGCTCAGAATCTCATTTACCCTGGTAATCTCCTCATACTGTTTTCGGATCGTCACCTCCTGCTTTGTGACAATCACTTTATTCCGGTAAAGCGAATACGAGATAGCCGTAGAAATACCCGCGATCGAAAAACTGTTTATAATATTGCTGAAAATATTATTCTCAATCGTCTGGATTCCCGGCAGACAAATATTTAAAAAGACAAATGCCGCCATAAAAATAACTCCAGCCTTTACCGGCTCCAAAAAACCAAGTGCTGCCACGGACAGCATCATATATGTAAATACGCTTAAATCATTTCCTCCCAGCTGATCGTTCAAAGTAATACAACAGCCCCAGAAGCAGATAAATGCCGCGTAAACCAGCTCAGCATGAAGATACAGATGGTAATTTTTCTTTTCCCTCCTCCAGAAATTACGATTCAGGATCATGGCAATTCCCGTAACCAGGAAAAGAGTCAGATACAAGATACAGTAAATAGCTCTCCTCTGTGTCTTAAACGGGCCCCCCGGTTTCGCAGCCATCAGTATCAGCATTAAAAGTTGAAATACCACAACGAATACGCTGATGATCTTCCAGGCGCGATTGACACTCTCGGCCCGTTTCTTTTCAATTTCAGCCCGGTACTTTTCCTCCATCGGCAGTCCCCCCTATCGCATTACTTCATCATACATTATAATAGAGTTTTCGAAAAAATAAAACAAAGATAAAAAAAGCCTTGAAACAGAAATTGTTTCAAGGCTTCATTTCGATGAGACACCGGGGACTCGAACCCCGGACAACTTGATTAAAAGTCAAGTGCTCTACCACCTGAGCTAGTATCCCATAATGCCCAAAGTCGGAATCGAACCAACGACACGAGGATTTTCAGTCCTCTGCTCTACCAACTGAGCTATCTGGGCATGTACATCTGTAAGCATACTTAAAGTTCTCACAAAAAATTGCGGGGGCAGGATTTGAACCTGCGACCTTCGGGTTATGAGCCCGACGAGCTTCCAGACTGCTCCACCCCGCGTTATTAAATTATATTCGATACGCCCTCTTTTTAGAAGTGTATCAAGTGGATGGTGGTGGATTCGAACCACCGAAGCAATTTGCAGCAGATTTACAGTCTGTCCCCTTTGGCCACTCGGGAAACCATCCATATTATATACTATTTAGTTTTTATTGTTTTATGCAAGCCGATGATCGGACTCGAACCGATAACCTGCTGATTACAAATCAGCTGCTCTGCCAATTGAGCCACATCGGCGAATTACTCATTCGGACTTTACATACTGAATGGGACCTACAGGGCTCGAACCTGTGACCCTCTGCTTGTAAGGCAGATGCTCTCCCAGCTGAGCTAAGATCCCACATACGAAATTATTCTGTTAAAACGACCCGGATGGGATTCGAACCCACGACCTCCGCCGTGACAGGGCGGCGCTCTAACCAGCTGAGCCACCAGGCCAAACCTGTTTTGAAGGTTTTACATATACCCTCAAAACCACACATTGTACATATCTTTCATCCGTTCTTATTTCCTCTGCCATTTCTGACAACCTAAACCAACTTGGTTAAGCCCTCGACCTATTAGTGACAGTCAGCTGCACATGTTGCCATGCTTCCACCTCTGCCCTATCTACCTCGTCGTCTTCAAGGGGTCTTACTCTTGCGATGGGATATCTCATCTTGAGGGGGGCTTCACGCTTAGATGCCTTCAGCGTTT